>CAYXUN010000005.1:20382-54518 GCA_964468165.1 uncultured Novosphingobium sp.
CCCCCCACCCCCCCCCCCCCCCCCCCCCCCCCCCGGGGGTGTGCCCCCCCCCACCCCCCCCCCGCGCCGGGGCCGGGAGGGGTGGGGGAGGGAATGTCTCTCGCCGGAATTACGGCATCAGCACGGCATTGATCACGTGCACCACGCCGTTGGACTGCGGCACGTCGGCGATCGTCACCGTGGCCTTGCCGCCCTTGGCATCCGTCAGCACGACATTGCTGCCATCGAGCATGGCGGTCAGCGGTTCGCCTTCCACCGTGGTCAGCGTGGCCGTGCCGCCACCGGCCTTGATCTTGGCGATGAGGTCAGCCGCAGTCACCTTGCCGGCCACCACGTGGTAGGTCAGGATCTGGGTCAGCTGCGCCTTGTTTTCCGGCTTGAGCAGCGTGTCCACCGTGCCGGCCGGCAGCGCGGCAAACGCTTCGTTGGTCGGCGCGAACACCGTGAACGGGCCCTTGCCGTTCAGCGTGTCGACCAGGCCGGCGGCCTTGACCGCGGCGACCAGCGTGGTGTGATCAGAAGACTTCGACGCATTTTCAACGATCGTCTTGGTGCCAACCATCGCGGCGCCACCGACCATCTTCGACGCAGCCGCGTGAGCAGCGGGGGTGAGCGCAAGCGCCAGGCCGGCAGCGGCCAGCGACGCATAGAACTTGCTTTTCAGCATGGGAAACTCTCCACTCGGCATCATTGCCGCCGTTCGTACCAGATCAAACAGGCAGAGTTCCAGCGCCTGCCCCTGCCCACAAGGGCAATGCGGCGCAAACAAATGAAATGATGCAGCTTTTCAGGAAAATTCCGCCCTTCCCTTTCGGGCGAAGCACGGCAGGGGGCGCGAAAGCCGCTGCCTGGCCGGCCGGGTCAATCCTCGTCGAGCGCTGCCGCCAGGCCGCTGCGGATCTGTTCCAGATGCACGCGCAGCCGCGCCACTGCGGCAACCAGTTCGGTTTCCAGCGCGGGACTGGCCGTCGCCATGGTCGCCGTTTCCCGATCCGCTGCCGGCGCTGCAGAGACCGGGCCTTGGTCGGCCTTGTCCAACGCCACGGGCGCGCTCACGCGCAGGCCACCCTCGAGTGCCTGGCGCGCGCCGCGGATGGTATAGCCTTCGTGATTGAGCAGGCGGTCGATAGTGGCCACGAGCGCGACATCGTCCGCACGGTAATAGCGCCGATTGCCGGCCCGCGTCAGCGGGCGCAGCATCGGAAACTGCTCTTCCCAATAGCGCAGGACATGCGGCTTCACGCCCAGGAGCCGGGCCACCTCTCCGATCGTGCGCAAGGCATCGGGCGCCTTGCCATCATCAATCACACTTTCGGGAGAAACGAGATGGCCCTTATCCGTCATGTATCCATTCTATCAGGAACCGTCGCTGATGCGATCCTTCAGCATCTGGCTGGCGCGGAAGGTGAGCACGCGCCGCGGCGTGATCGGCACTTCCACCCCGGTCTTGGGGTTGCGCCCGATGCGCTCGGCCTTGTCCCGCAACAGGAAAGTACCGAAACCGGAAATCTTAACATTCTCGCCTTCGGACAATGCACCACTCATGTGCTGCAATATGGCCTCGACCATTTCGAGCGAATCCGCCCGAGAAAGACCGACCCGACGATTGATGCTCTCGGCCAGATCGGCCCGTGTCAGCGTACCAACAGAACGCATGGTTGTTTTACCCCCCGGTAAAAAAATCCCTTCCCGTCCGATACAATAGCGCGTTTTGCAGGACAGGCAATGCACTCCATTCCGTCAAAGCCCTGATGGATTTTCTGCGCAGCAAAAATCCAGCGATGATCGGACTGTTTCAGATCGTTTCAGGCATCCCCATGCTCCAAAACGGTCGTGAAATCGGTTGGCACCACCGCGGCGCGAATCACATGCGGGCGATGCAGGCGCCCCAGGTGAAGCCGCCGCCCATCGCCTCGAACACCACCAGGTCACCCTTGGTGATGCGCCCATCGCGCATCGCCGTGTCGAACGCCAGCGGCACCGAGGCGGCGCTGGTATTGGCGTGCTGGTCCACCGTCACCACCACCTTCTCGGCCGGCAGCCCCAGCTTGCGCGCGGTGGCATCGAGGATGCGGTAATTGGCCTGGTGCGGCACCACCCAGTCGATGTCGCTGGAAACATGGCCCGTATCGGCCAGCACTTCTTCCAGCACGGCCGCCAGGTTGGTAACGGCATGGCGGAACACCTCGCGCCCCTTCATCCGCAGCTTGCCGACCGTGCCCGTGGTCGAGGCACCGCCATCGACATAGAGCAGCTGGTTGTGGGCGCCATCGGCGTGAAGGCGGGTGGCCAGGACGCCAGGCGCGGCCGCATCGGCAGGATCGACCTCGCGCGCTTCCAACACCATGGCGCCGGCGCCATCGCCAAACAGCACGCAGGTGGTGCGGTCTTCCCAATCGAGAATGCGGCTGAACGTTTCCGCGCCGATCACCAGGGCGCGGCGCGCCATGCCGGTGCGCAGCATGGCATCGGCCGTGCCCATGGCATAGAGAAAGCCCGAGCAGACCGCCGCGACATCGAAGGCCATGCCGCCGTTGCAGCCCAGCGCCTGCTGCACGATCGTGGCCGTGGCGGGAAAGGTCTGGTCCGGCGTTGCCGTGGCCAGCACGATCAGGTCGATGCTGGCAGGTTCGATCCCCGCTGCCTCGATCGCGCGGCGGGCGGCCAGGATGGCGAGCGAGGACGTGGTTTCGCCCTCCCCCGCGATATAGCGATTGCGAATGCCCGTGCGCTCCACGATCCATTCGTCGGTGGTATCCACCATCTGCGCCATTTCAGCATTGGAAACGGCACGTTGCGGCAGAGCAGAACCGCTGCCGGTAATAACCGAGCGCAGAGTCACAGCGCGGTTTCACCTTCCGTGTTGGCCGCACGGCGCCGGGCCGGCTGGCGAATCGTATCGGGGTCCACCGCAGCCACGTCGGCCGCGATGCGCTCGATCAGGTTTTCCTCGAGGAGGCGCGCGGTCACGGCCACGGCATTGGCCACCCCCATGGCCGATGCGCTGCCGTGGCTTTTGACCACCACGCCATTCAGGCCCAGGAAAACCGCCCCGTTGTGGTTGTTGGGATCGAGATGATGCTTGAGCGTTTCGGTCGCCGGGCGCGAGATCAGGAAGCCAAGCTTTGACCGCAGCGACGAGGCGAAGCTGCGACGCAGCAGATCGCCCACGAAACGGGCGGCGCCTTCCATCGCTTTCAATGCGATATTGCCGGAAAAGCCATCGGTGACGACCACGTCGATATCGCCGCGCGAAACCTTGTCCGCCTCGGCAAAGCCATCGAACGTCAGCGCGAGCGAGGCAGCGGCCTGCTTGAGCAGGGCGGCGGCATCGCGCAGGTTTTCGGTGCCCTTGGTTTCTTCGGTGCCGATGTTGAGCAGGCGCACGCGCGGGCTGTCGAGCCCGTGGACGATGCGCGCATAGGCTGCGCCCATGATGGCGAACTGGAACAGATTGCGGGCATCGCAATCAGTGTTCGCGCCCAGGTCGAGCATGATCACATCGTGGGTGCCGAGCGTGGGCACCAAGGCGGCCAGTGCCGGGCGATCGATGCCGGGCATCGTGCGCAGCGCCAGCTTGGCCATGGCCATGAGCGCGCCGGTATTGCCGCCGCTGACAGCAGCGCCAGCCTCGCCCCGCTTCACCGCATCGATGGCCAATCCCATTGACGTGGTGCGGGCGCGGCGCAGGGCCTGGGTTGGCCGTTCATCGCCGGCCACGGCTTCGGGCGCGTGGAGGATTTCCGACGCGCCACGAAGATTGGGATGATGGTCAAGGGCTTGAACGATCTTCGCCTCGTCCCCGACCAGCAGGAACTTGAAGCGATCGTGACGCCGACGCGCAAGCGCGGCGCCTTCGATCATCACGCGCACGCCCTCGTCGCCGCCCATCGCATCGACGGCGATTCTGGGCAAGCTCATGATCCGATCATCCCTCCGTCAGATCGGCTCAGGCGCCGACGGCGATGATTTCGCGACCGTTGTAGTGACCGCAAGCGTTGCACAGCATGTGCGGGCGCTTGAGTTCACCGCAGTTCGAGCATTCGTGGAACGCTTCGGCCTTCAGCGCATCGTGGCTGCGGCGCATGCCCCGGCGGGACGGGGAGGTCTTTCTTTTTGGGACGGCCATTTCGGCACCTGTTCCTGAAAATTACAACGATTGCGGGCGCGATAGGGAAAACCGTGCCACCGCACAACCCCGCATCTCACGACGAAGGGTTCATACGGCTTCCGTTCTGGATTAGAGCGGGTGGACCGGCATCGCCTATCACGGGCGAAGGCCGCGCCTATACGGATTTTCTGGTGCTTTGCAAGCATGGCCTCGTCGCAAAGGCGGCATTTGGCCCATGCAGCGGCGCAGAAAACCTGGGCAGAACACGCGAGAGGGGAAAATACGCGATGCCGATCATCCTGCCCATCACCCTGGTTTCCGCCGGGGCGGCGGCGATTCTCAATTTCTGGCTGATGGTGCGCATCGGCATGGTGCGGCGCGAGGCCAAGATCGCGCTGGGCGATGGCGGCCATCCGCCGCTGGTCGCCCGCATGCGCGCCCAGGCCAACTTCATCGAAAGCGCCCCGATCGTGCTGGTCCTGTCGGGCCTGGTGGAACTGGCGCGGCCGGGCAGCCCGTGGCTGCTGGGCGTCATGGGCATCTATATGCTGGGCCGCGTTGCCCACGGCGTGGGCATGGATGGCAAGCAGCCTTCGCGCCTGCGCATGATCGGCACGCTGACCACGATTCTCACGCTGCTTGGCCTTGCCGTCTGGGCGATTTCCATCGCAGCCGACGCCTGACGACACACGCGGGCCTGATTCGCTGCGAATCAGGCCCGCCGCGTTCAGGCGAGCGCCGCATCCCCCACCCAGGGATTGGTCGCGCGTTCCTGGCCAAACGTGCTGCGCGGGCCATGCCCGGGGTTGAACATCACGTCGTCGCCCAGCGGCCACAGCCGCCCGGTGATCGAGGCGACCAGGTCGTCAAAATTGCCCAGCGGGAAATCCCAGCGGCCGATGCCGCCCTGGAACAGCACATCGCCCACCACGGCAAAGCGCGAGGGCTGGTGGAAGAACACGACGTGGCCGGGCGTGTGCCCCGGGCAATGCAGCACGTCGAGCGTCAGATTGCCAACAGTGACCGTATCACCCTGGTCGAGCCAGCGCGTCGGCGTGAAAATTTCCGCCGGCACGCCCCAGCGACCGCTATCCTCGGCCAGCTTGGCGATCCAGAACAGGTCTGCCTCGTGCGGCCCCTCGATCGGCACGCCCAACTCGCGCGCCAGCTGCGCCGCGCCGCCGCAGTGATCGAGGTGGCCATGGGTGATCAGCAGCTTTTCCACCGTCACGCCGGCCTTGGCCACCAAGGCCTTGATCCGGTCGAGATCGCCCCCCGGATCGATCACCGCCGCCTTCATCGTGGCCGTGCACCACAACAATGTGCAGTTCTGCTGCAACGGGGTAACGGGCAGGATCGCCACTTGCATGGGCGGCAGGGTGCTGGTGGTGGTTTGGCTCATGCCCCTGAAATGGCCAGCGGGCAGCCAAATGGCAAGCTATTGGCGCGCGCTAGCAAATCAAGGCGCCGCACCGTCAGATCTTGCCGCCCTTCCATACCACGCGGCCGACCACGTCCACATCGGCCATCGGGCGTTCCATGCGGGGATAGGCGGGGTTGTCGCTGATCACCCGGATCATGCCCGCCGCGCCGGCTTCCAATCGCTTGACCAGCAGCACATCGTCCACGCGGATCACGTGGATGCCGGCGCGCAGCGGGCGCGGGGTGCGGTCGACCAGGATTTCGTCGCTGTCGCGCAGCGTCGGCTCCATCGAATCGCCTTCCACCTCGATCACGCTGAGCATGGCCGGATCGAGCCCCTGCGCCTTGAGCCAGCGGCTCGAGAAGCGCAGCCGCCCGACCGGAACCTCGTCCGTCGCCAGTGCCCCGGGCCCGGCCGAGGCGCCCAGCGCCAGGCGGGGAATGTCGGCCCATTCGGCCTGCCCCCGCGGCGATGCCACCGATGCCGAAGCGCCAGCGCCGTCGCGCCGCAGCGCTGCCGGCACCTGCACCACCGGATCGGGCGCACCCAGTTCCGCCTCGTCCACCCCGAAGAAGCGCGCCAGCGTGCCGCGGTCGATCTCTTCCAGCTTGCGGGGCGAGCCCTTGCGCACGAACTGCTGCAGATAGCTGGCATTGCGCCCGATCAGCCCGGACAGCGCCGACAGCGACACCCCCCGCGCCGCCGCCAGCGCGACCAGCCGCGCCCGCGCCGGATCGAGCGGCTCCCCGCCGCCCTTGCCTATCGCGCCAGCGCTTTCGACAGATTCCAGAGACTTCGCCATGCTGCGTCCAAACTCGAAGGATTTTTCCTAGACACTAGGTCTTTCACTCGGTTTATAGGATTTTTATCGGGATTTGTCCACAGGACTGCACCGGAATCCGAGGAAATTTCATGCTTCGATTCAAACCCTCATCTTAACCATCCAGACCAGCCGCAACAGCCGCCCGATGGACGGAAAAGATAAAGAACATTTCATGAACATCATTTCTTTTCAACAAAAAGGATTGCTTCCGATGTTGCGCAATCATGATCCTTTCAGCCCCGGCAACGCCCCTCGCCCGCGCCGAGTCGCCAGCGGCCTGGCGCCGCGCGTGGTGCGCAGCGTGCTGGCGCTGGCCGGGCGCAGCGCGCAATTGATCGACCACCGCGAACGCCCCTGGGCCAGCGTCACGTTCTCGGGCGCACGCCACACCGTGATCCTGCGCTATACCGGCTGGGAAGCCTGCGACGATGGCGAGGCGCTCATCGCCGCCCTGCCCGACCACGAATTCACCGTGCCCGGCGCCGTGGTGGCCGATGTGACCGTGGTGCGCACCGACGAGGCCGTGCTGCCACAGCGCACGCTGGAAGTGGAACTGGAACTGCTGCTGCTCGATCAGGGGTGAGCCAACCACCTAAACGGCTGACTCAAGCCTTTGATATGTCGTTAGCTCTCCCCTCCTCCAAAGAGGATGGGGAGAAGAATCACCCCAGGCGCCAGTCCCAGCCGAGTGGATCGCCATCCATGGCTTCCACCCCTTGGGCCGCCAGTTCGTCGCGCAGGGCGTCGCTGCGGGCAAAGTCCTTGGCGGCGCGGGCTTCCTGGCGGGCCGCGATCTGCTTGGCGATCTCATCCTCGGTGATCGTCGCTGCCTTGGGGCGCAGGCGCAGGGCGGCGCGATCGAGCGTGAGGAGGTTGAGGCCCAGCACGCTGTCAAATGCCGCGATGGCCGCCAGCTTCAACGCCGGATCGATCTTCTTGAGGGCGATCGCCTCATCGAGCACGGTCAGCGCCACGGCGGTGTTGAGATCGTCGCTGATCGCCGCATCGAAGCGTTCGACCAGCGGTGCGAGCTTGGCATGGCTGCGCCAAGCGCTGGCATCGACACCGGCGTCTGCGCGCTCTTTCAACTGGGTCACGGCCATGACCATGCGCTTCAGCCGCGTCAGTGCGGCACCCAGCCCTTCCCAGGAAAATTCCAGCTCGCTGCGATAGTGCGCCTGAAGGCACATCAGGCGATAGGCGAGCGGGTGATAGCCGCGGTCGATCAGGAGTTGCAGGCGCAGGAACTCGCCCGAAGACTTGCTCATCTTGCCCGAGCGTTCGACCAGGAAATTGTTGTGCATCCACATGCGCGCGCCGGAATTGGCCGGGTCAGCCAGGCTGCCGGCGCAGCAGAACGCCTGGTTTTGCGCGATTTCGTTGGGATGGTGAATCTCGCGGTGGTCGATCCCGCCGGTGTGGATGTCGAACGGAAAGCCCAGCAGCTTGCCCGACATCACCGAGCATTCGAGGTGCCAGCCCGGCGCACCGCGGCCCCAGGGGCTGTCCCACTCCATCTGGCGCGTTTCGCCCGGCGGAGTCTTGCGCCAGATCGCGAAGTCGGCCTGGTGGCGCTTGCCCTCGACCTGTTCGATCCGCCCCTCGCCCTCGTCGGTCGCGGCGCGGGCAAGCTTGCCATAGTCGGCCACCGTCGAAACATCGAAATAGAGCCCGCCGGGCAATTCGTAGCAGTGCTTGTCGGCAATGCTTTGGGCAAATTCGATCATCGCCGGCACATAATCGGTGGCGATCGACCAATGCGCCGGCTGGCGAATGCCCAGCGCGTCGATATCGGCCCAATAGGCCTGGGTATAATGGCGGGCGATGTCCCAGATCGACTGCGCATTGGCGCGCGCGGCCTTTTCCAGCTTGTCTTCGCCGGCATCGGCATCGTCGGTCAGGTGACCGACATCGGTGATGTTGATCACATGCGTGAGCGCATAGCCCTTCCACGACAGCGTGCGGCCCAGCACATCGGCAAAGACATAGGCGCGCATGTTGCCTATGTGGGGATAGTTATAGACCGTCGGCCCGCAGGAATAGACCCGCGCTTCGCCAGGATGAACCGGCACGAACGGTTCGAGCGCGCGGGTAAGGCTGTTGAACAGCATGAGCGGGGCGGATTGGTCGGTCATGCCGCGCGCTTTGCCCCGCGCGGGGGTGTCCGGTCAAGGTTGCGGTGGTAAGCCAGTCCTCTCCCCCTCCTCTAAAGAAGATGGGGCTTCAGCAGCGCCAAACCAATCGCCCGGAGCAACTGTTTCCAAGGTATGCAAGCCCCCGCCCCACCGCCCCGCTTTGACGCAAAGGCGCCGATGGTCTATGGGCCGGCGATGACACTTCCCCCCAAAGGCAGGAGCGGCCGCCCGGGACGGCCCGCCGCTTCCAACAAGGCCGCAAGTACACGCCGTCCCGATGGCAAGCCCGCGCCGCGCGCAGACCGCGCCGCGCCGCGTGACGGCGCCAGGCCGGCGACCAAGATCGAAGGCAAGCTGAGCCCCAAGCCGGCATCACCCAAGCCCGCCGCACGCCGCGACGATCGCCCCAGCGGCATGGCGCAGGCCCGCTCGCTCACCCAGCCGCGCGTCGGCGAGCGGCCCAAGGGGGACCGTCCGTTCAAAATCGCCAACCGCACCCCCACTGGCAAGCCGGCGGCGCGCCCCGCGCCCACCCCGGCCCAGCCGCGCGAAGATGGCCGCGAAGGAGAACGCATCGCCAAGCTGCTGGCGCGCGCCGGCGTTGCCTCGCGCCGCGAAGTGGAGCGCCTGATCACCGAAGGGCGCGTGCGCCTGAACGATGAACTCGTCACCACGCCCGCAACGATCCTCAAGAACCTCAAGGGCGTGAGCGTCGATGGCCGGCTGATTGCGGCCGCCGCCCCCACCCGCGTGTTCCGCTTTCACAAGCCCGCCGGCCTGATCACGGCCGAGCGTGATCCTTCTGGGCGGCCCACGATCTATAACGCGCTGCGCAACGCGCTGCCGCCTGAAACGCCGCGGGTGATGCCGGTGGGCCGGCTCGACCTCAATACCGAGGGCCTGCTGCTGCTGACCAACGATGGCGAATTGAAGCGCGCGCTCGAACTGCCCGCCACCGGCATTCCGCGCACCTATCGCGCCCGCACTTTTGGCGACATCTCGCAAGACCGCCTGGAAGAGCTGATCGAGGGGATCGAGATCGAGGGCGTGCGCTATGGCTCGATCGATGCCAACATGGAGCGGCGCACCGGCCGCAACCAGTGGATCGAAATGACCCTGACCGAAGGCAAGAACCGCGAAGTGCGCCGCGTGCTTGAGCATCTCGGCCTCCAGGTCTCGCGCCTGCTGCGCATTGCCTATGGTCCGTTCGAGCTGGCCGACCTGCCACGCGGCGGGGCCGAGGAAGTGCCGCAGGTTCTGGTCGAGCGCTTCCGCAAGACGCTCAAGACCAGCCCGGCCCAGCCCAAATCGGAAAATTGAACGAATGCGTATCATTGCCGGGCAATGGCGCGGGCGCAAGCTGAACGCACCCGCCGGAGACACCACCCGCCCCACGTCTGACCGCACGCGCGAAACGCTGTTTTCGATGCTGGCCAGCCGGCTGGGCGATTTCGAGGGCCTGAAAGTGGCCGATCTGTTTGCCGGATCGGGTGCCCTGGGGCTCGAGGCACTGTCACGCGGAGCGGCGCACTGCCTGTTCGTGGAACAGGATGCCGCCGCCATCCGCGCGATCCGCGCCAACCTCGCCGCCTTTCGCGTGCAGGGCCAGGCCGACGTGCGCGCTTCGTCCGTGCTCTCGCTCGGCCCGGTCAAGGAACCGCTCGACCTGATCCTGCTCGATCCACCCTATGGCACCGGCGCAGGCGCCGTGGCGGTGGACAAGCTGGTGCGCCTGGGCTGGATCGGCGAAGGCACGTGGGTTTCCCTGGAAACCCATGCCGACGAGGTGCCGCAGATCAAGGCCTGCGAGGTGGAAAGCGAACGCAAGGTGGGCAAGGCCCGGCTGACGCTGCTGCGCCTGAAAACCAAGGACTGACGGGCCCTTCGCCAGGCGCCGGGGGGACGGGTGCCGCCCAAGGACCCCTGTGGGGCCTTTCTACTGGCTGTGGGGTACGGTATCCCTAATTTCACCCCGGTGGGGGGTGTGCGTGTCGAAGCCCCTTAGCGCGCCGGCTTGGGCGCAAACAGCACCCCCGCCAGCGTCACCGCGCCAGCCACGGTCAGGAACAGGCCGACGCTGGCCGTCCCGCCGCGCTGGGCGAGCGCTTGCGCGGCAAAGGGCGCCAGGGCCCCGCCGATGATACCGCCCACGTTGAACGCGATCGAGATGCCGGTGTAGCGGACCGGCACGGCATAGAGCGTGGGCAGCCAGGCGCCGAGCGGGCCATAGACCAGCCCCATCACGAACAGCGCCAGGGCCAGCGTGGCAAAGACCAGCGGCAGGTGGCCCGAGCCCAGGCCGACGCCGAAGACCAGGCCGACCAGCGCCGTCAGCCCCGCGCCGACGCGCAGCACGGCAGCCGGCCCGCGCTTGTCGGCCCACCAGCCCGCCAGCGCGATGCCCGCCGCCAGGAAGAAATTGGCCGCCAGTTGCACCGCCAGGAATTCCTGCTTGGCATAGCCCAGCTTGGTCGTGGCGAACGACAGGGCAAAGGTGGTGGCCAGGTAGAAGATGGCAAAGCAGGCGACCACGCCGGCAATGCCGGCCAGCACCGCGCCGGGATGATCGGCCATCAGGCGCCCGACCGGCACCTTGGGCGGCGGCGCGGCTTCCTGCGCGGCGCGAAACGCGGCGGTCTCGCCGATCTTGAGCCGCACCCACAGCCCCAGAACCACCAGGAGCGCACTGGCGAGGAACGGCACGCGCCAGCCCCAGCTGGCAAACGCGGCTTCGGGAAGAGCCAGGCCCAGGATCAAGAACAGCCCGTTGGCGAACAGGAAGCCGAGCGGCGCCCCCAATTGCGGTGCCGCACCAAAGCGCGCCTCCCAGCCCTTGGGCGCGTTTTCCACCGCGAGCAGCGAAGCCCCGCCCCATTCGCCACCCAGGCCAAAGCCCTGGCCAAAGCGCAGCAGGCACAGCAGCGCGGGCGCCACCGGGCCCGCCATGGCATAGGTGGGCAGGAACGCGATCAGCATGGTCGAGCCGCCCATCAGCATCAGGCTGGCCACCAAGGTGGACTTGCGGCCAACACGATCGCCAAAGTGGCCGAACGCGATAGCACCCACCGGCCGGGCAACGAAAGCCAGGCCAAACGTCATGAACGAGAGCAGGACCTGCGCCTCGGGCGCCTGGGCAGGAAAGAACAGCGGCCCGATGACCAGCGCCGCCGCCGTGGCGTAAATGTAGAAATCATAGAATTCCACCGCAGTGCCCACCAGGCTGGCGGCAAGGATGCGGGCATTTTGGCGAAGCGGGTGGGCGGGCGCAGTCATGATCTGCGCGACGTTCCCGCCGGCCCTGCCCTTGTCAAGCACGCAATCGCTTTGGCGGCCAGATGCACGGCGCCGACGCAAAAAGGGGCGCCGGTTTCCCGGCGCCCCCTCCCCGTTGCCAGGGCAACAGGTGTGCGACCCTTCAGGGCTTGTGCGGATTACACGCCGTTCCGGTTGCGACAGCTATCCGTCACCGTGCGCGAACACACGGGATACTTCTTGGGCGTAGCGTCGGTGTTCGACGCATACTGGCCGCTGTTGGCCATGGCCGTGCTGCTCATGCCACTGTCACTGCCCTGCATCGGTGCGGGGGCCGCAGCAGTGTTCGACGCCATGGCGCTGCTCGAGTCAGCGGTGGGTGCCGGCGGCGTGCTGCCCGCCGCCGAAGCGGAGGCCGAAGCCGAGGCGCGACCCTGGACCTGGGCCACGATCGACGGCCAGATCTGGGCGCGCTGGTCGGGCGTCATGGCATAGACCTGGCCACGCTGGGTATCGTTCATCGCCCACCAGCCCTTCTGCTGGTCAGCATTGAGCGACCAGAAGTATTCCTGCTGGGCCGAAGGCCATGCATCATACTTGGCCTTGAGATCGGCCGGCCAGCCATCGTACTGGCCCTTCTGTTCCGTCGTCATTGAGAACGGACCTGCCGGGGCGGCGTCAGTTGCCGGCGGGGTGGCGGCTGCCTGAGCATGCAGGGCAACGGGCAGCGAAGCGGTCGAAAGCGCCAGGGCGCTGATGAAAATCATCTTTCGCATGGAGATCTTCTCCTGTTCCAAAGATCCGAATTGCCCAAGTTACGCCCGATCCTGTCATTTCGTTTCCGCGCTTTCGGCCAGGCGTGATATTGCGTCGATCAGCCGTGCGACTTGCACTTGACGTGCGACAAGGCGTGATTTTGCTGATGTATGGCAGATGAATAGGGTGCATTGGCCAAGGCGCTGGACCGGGGCGGATGGGGAAATCTGCCTTGCGCGCGCGCACCTGGTTCCCTACTTGTTCCACCGTGACGAGCTTTGCCCCCCCTTCTCCCCATTCTTCCACCGGCCCCCTTGCAGGCAACGAGCCCGACTGGCTGGCGAGCCTGAACCCGCCGCAGCGCGAGGCGGTGTTGACCACCGATGGCCCGGTGCTGATGCTGGCGGGTGCCGGCACCGGCAAGACCGCCGCGCTCACCGCGCGCCTTGCCAACCTGCTGCGCCAGCGCCTGGCTTATCCGTCACAGATTCTGTGCGTGACCTTCACCAACAAGGCCGCGCGCGAAATGCGCGAGCGCGTCGGGCACCTGATCGGCCCGGCGGTGGAAGGCATGCCCTGGCTCGGCACGTTCCATTCGATCGCGGCCAAGATGCTGCGCCGCCATGCCGAGCTGGTCGGGCTGACCAGTTCGTTCACGATCATCGATACCGATGACCAGCTGCGCCTGCTCAAGCAGCTGATCCAGGCCGAAGGCGTGGATGACAAGCGCTGGCCCGCCAAGCAGCTGGCCGGGCTGATCGACCGCTGGAAGAACCGCGGGCTGGGCCCGGACGATCTCGATGCCGGGGAAAACGAAGCCTATGCCAACGGCCGCGGCGCGCATTTCTACCGGCTCTATCAAGACCGCCTGCGCACCATCAACGCCTGCGATTTCGGCGATCTGCTGCTGCATATCCTGGTGATCTTCCGCCAGCACCGCGATGTGCTGGAAGCCTGGCAGGACCGCTTCCGCTATATCATGGTGGACGAATACCAGGACACCAACGCGGTGCAGTACCTGTGGCTGCGGCTCTTGGCGCAAGTGCGCAAGAACATCTGCGTGGTGGGCGACGATGACCAGTCGATCTATTCCTGGCGCGGCGCGGAAGTGGCCAACATCCTGCGCTTTGAAAAGGATTTTCCTGGCGCCAAGGTGATCCGGCTGGAGCAGAACTATCGCTCCACCCCGCATATCCTGGGCGCGGCATCGGGCCTGATTGCCGAAAATGCGCAGCGGCTGGGCAAGCAGCTGTGGACCGAGCGCGACGGCGGCGACAAGCTGCGCGTGATCGGCGTGTGGGACGCGCCCGAGGAAGCGCGCCGCGTGGGCGAGGAGATCGAGCGGCTGGAGCGCGAGGGTTGCCCGCTCGACCGCGTGGCGATCCTGGTCCGCGCCCAGTTCCAGACGCGCGAGTTCGAAGACCGCTTCATCCAGATCGGCCTCGCCTACCGCATCGTCGGTGGCTTCCGCTTCTACGAGCGCGCCGAAATCCGCGATGCGCTGGCCTATCTGCGCCTGGTGGGTCAGCCGTCGGACGATCTGGCGTTCGAGCGGATCTACAATACGCCCAAGCGTGGCCTGGGTGACAAGACGCTGGAAAAGCTGTTCCGCTTTGCCCGCGCCAACCAGGTGCCGCTGCTCCGCGCCGCCTATGACATTACCGATACCGACGAACTGCCGGCCCGCGCGCGCAACACGCTGGCCGCGCTGGTGCGCGATTTCCTGCGCTGGCGCGAGCAGGTCGCCACGCTCTCGCCAGCCGAACTGGCCCGCACGATCCTGGATGAAAGCGGCTATACCGCCGCGCTCCAGGCCGAAAAGACGGCCGAGGCCAATGGCCGGCTGGAAAACCTGTCGGAACTCGTCCGCGCGATGGAAGAGTATGACACGCTGGGCGATTTCCTTGAGCACGTGAGCCTGGTGATGGACAACGAGGCCCAGGCCAACGAGGACAAGGTCACGATCATGACCATCCACGCCGCCAAGGGGCTGGAGTTTGACCAGGTGTTTCTGCCCGGCTGGGAAGAAGGGGTATTTCCCTCGCAACGCGCGCTCGACGAAGGGGGCCTTGCCAGCCTGGAGGAAGAACGCCGCCTGGCCTACGTGGCGATCACCCGCGCGCGGCGGCGCTGCACCATCCTGAATGCCGCCAACCGCCGCATCTATGGCCAATGGACCAGCGCCATCCCCTCGCGCTTTATCGAGGAACTGCCCGAGGACCATATCGAGCAGGAAACCACCCTGTCGGGCGGGGCATCGATGTGGCGCGCCAACTGGAGCGAGGCGAGCGATCCCTTTGCCGACGTGGCGCGCAATCACCCGGCCAAGGCCAGCACGCGCGGCCCCGGCTGGCAGCGCGCCGCGGCGCAGATGTTCGATCCCAAGCCGCGCAAGATTGCCGAAAGCACGCGCAGCGCCGCCAGCTTTGCCAGCAAGCCACGCGCCGATCTGGCCGTGGGCGCGCGGGTGTTTCACGACAAGTTCGGCTATGGCACCATTTCCAGCCAGGAAGGCAACAAGCTGGAAATCCAATTCGACAGCGCCGGTGAAAAGCGCGTGCTCGACAGCTTCGTGAAACCGGCCTGACATCGGGCCACAGGGGGATACAGATGCGGGCATGGCAGCGTGGCGCGGCATGGGTGGCGGCCTTGGCCGGAGCGAGCGGCCTGGCGGCAACGGTCGCCTGGGCCTGCGCCGATAGCTCGTGCTCGCCGGTCTGGCGGCTCGATTCGCCCGACTATGCCTGCGAAGGCCGCGCGATGCTCAATCCCGGCAACGATACGCGGATCAACCTGCTGCTGCTAATCCGCAGCCTGGCCCCGGCAAGCGAAGCGGGCTTGGCCTATGCCAAGCCGGAATGGGATGACCAGCAGCTTGGCCACGTGTTCTTCAGCTGGAAGGGCCTGCGTGAAACGCTGTGGCCGACTGCGCCCGCGCCGGAGCCGGCCGCCAGTGACACCGCCGCCGCCCAATGCGCGGCCCCCAAGGCGGCGCAGGACGCGTTTGCCGCGGCCCTGGCGGCCGACGAGATCCCACAGGGCTATCGTGATACCTTGCTGGCGATGCGCGCCAAGGTCGGCTGCCCCGATCCCTTGCCCCCAACGGCGTTTCCCGATGTTCTGGCCGGCAAGTACCTGGAGTATCTGGCGGCCGCCGATGATTTCTATCGCGGGAATTATCCAGGCGCGCGCAGGGGCTTTGCTGCCCTCGAAACCAGCGCCTCCCCCTGGCTGCGCGAAACCGCCAGCTACATGAAGATCCGCGTTGCGCTGCGCAGTGCGGTGGCCGGCGCGATCGACAAGTACGGCGATTTTGCCGGGCTGGACAAAGTCGACAAGGCGCAGGCCGCAGCCGCCGGCGCGGCGATCGACGCCTATCTCAAGGCCTATCCGCAAGGGCGCTATGCCGCCTCGGCGCAGGGGCTGCGGCGGCGGGTGCTGTGGCTCACCGGGCAGGACGCGGCGCTGGCCGAGCGCTATGAAGCAATGCTGCGGGCAACGCCGGGCAGCAGCGAGGCGGCCGCCGACCTTGCCGAGGAAATCGACAACGCCCTGTTGCAGCGTGACGAAGGCGTCCAAGCGATCATGGCGGCGAACAAGACGCCGCTGCTCATGGCGATCGCCGATTTGAAGGCGATGCGCCCCAGCGATCCGGCCAAGCCGATGCCGCTTGCCGCCACGGTTCTCGCAGCGCAGGCACCGGCCTTTGCCGCAGACGGCGATCTCTATGGCCTGCTCGACGCCACGCGCAGCTATTACGCCGGCGAGGCGCCGCGCACGATCCTGGCCCGGCTGCCCGATGCCGCACGGGCGCGGTCCTTTACCCCGCTGGCGTTCAGCCGCCAGGTCTTGCGCGGCATGGCTCTGGCCAAGGCGCACGACGCCAACGAGGCCGGCTTCTGGCAGGAATTGCTGGGCGGCGCCAAGGGGCTGTGGCAGGGCCAGCTGGCGCAGCTCGGCCTTGCCCTGCGCTGGCAGCGCGACGGGCGGATCGACCAGGCCCTGGCCAGCGCCTCTCCGGTTTCCGATACCACGCTGCGCCAGCTGATGCTGCAAACCATGGCAGCGCCGGCCATGCTGCGCGCCACCGCCACCGATGCCACGCGGCCGGATGAAGAGCGCAACGTTGCCCGCTTCACCCTGCTCTACAAGGGCCTGACGCGCGGCGCCTATGGCGATGTTGGCCGCGATCTGGCGCTGGTGCCGTCTGCGCCCAAGGCAGACCTGACCTCGTGGTATGGCAGCGGCCTGGGCACGCCGCCGGCGCAGCGCTTCACCATGGGGCAGTGGAGCAATGGCTGGCCTTGCCCGCCGCTGGCGCAGACCGTCGCTACGCTGGCGCGCGCCCCGGCGAACGCGGCAGCGCGGGTGTGCCTGGGCGAGTTCTATCGCCTCAATGGCTTTGACGGCTTTGCCCTCTATGCCCCGTCCGATGCGGTGGACCAGCTTGGCCGTGGCCGCGACTTGTTCCCCGGCACGGCATTGTCACGCGATGCGATCTACACCGCGATCATCGCCGACAAGGCCGCCGCGCCCGACCTGCGCGCCTATGCGCTCTATCGCGCGGTCATGTGCTATTCGCCATCGGGCTACAACGGCTGTTCCGGGCCGGCCACGAGTTATGAGGCGATGCAGGCGCAAGAAGTGCCCAAGGCACAGCGCAAAGCATGGTATGATGAACTCAAGGCCCGCTATCCGCAAAGCCGCTGGGCCAAGGCCCTGCGCTATTACTGGTGAGGCACCGGGCCATCATCCTCGCCGCGCTGGCCCTGCTGCCTGGTTGCGGCAGCCGCCAGCAGCCTGCTCCTGCGCCCACCAACGCCACCCCGGCGGCCAAGGCGCAAGGCCCGGCGGTCGATCCCCATGGCTTTGACGCGTTCTATGTCTGGCCCGGCGTGCGGCCAGCGGCAGACCTGACCGCGCACACGCTCTACCTGCTCGATGGCGAAGTGCGCCGCCGCCCCGGCCCGGCCCGGTTCACCCGGCTGCGCGCCGGATTGCCACGCCTGCCCGATGCGCAGCTGTGGCTGGTGGTGCGGATCGATCGGCTGGACCTGTCGCCGCGCACCTGGGCGGTGATCGTGGCCGACATGGAACGCTGGCAGGCGGCCGGCAATCACCTCGCCGGCCTGCAGATCGATTTCGATGCGGCGACGCAGGGGCTCGATCGCTATGGCGCGTTCCTGGCCGATGCGCGCAGCCACCTGCCCCGCCCCTGGCGCCTGTCAATCACGGGCCTGATGGATTGGAGCGCCAACGGCGATCCTGCCGCGCTGGCGCGGCTCAAGCCGGTGATCGATGAAGTGGTGGTGCAGACCTATCAGGGGCGCAGCACGATCCCCGGGTATGACGCCTATTTCCGCAAGATGGCGCATTTCCCGCTGCCGTTTCGCGTGGCCCTGGCCGAGGGCGGCGCCTGGACGCCGCCCCCTGACCTGGCCCGACAGCCGCAGTTCAAGGGCTATGTCGTGTTTCTGATGCCCAAGCAGATCAAGCGCTGATCACGCGTCGAGCGCGTGGCGCCCCAGCCGCACGGTGGCGCGATGGCCCACCCGGCCGGCCGCGTTGCGCTGGTCGATCGTGTCCATCATCACCCATTCGTTGGTCACTGCCTGCGGCGTGACGGTCAACGCCATGTAGCCGCGCTGCGCCGTGTCGCACCACGCCAGTTCGGGATTGGCGGCCACCAGGCCCGCTGCCACGGTTTGCGGCGCCACGCCGACATCGTGTTCGAACCCGGGCGAGGTTACCGAATGCCCGGCAAATTCCACCGCCGTGGCCTTGCCGTCCTGGCGCAGATTATAGGCCCAGGCGTTGTGGCTATCGCCCGAGATCACCACGGTGTTGCCACCCATCGCCTGCACGCTGCGCAGGAAACGCGCGCGCGCCGCCGGATAGCCGCCCCAGTTGTCGTAGTTGAACGGCAGGCCCAGCTTGGCCGCCATGATCCCGCTGCCGACATAGCGGGCGGCCTGTTCGGATTGGCCGCGCACCCAGTCCTGCGCTGCGGCCGGCATCACCGTTTCGCCCATGATCGTGCCAAAGCCCACGATCTGCCAGGGCCGCCCGCTCTTGACCGAGGCCTGCATCGCGCTCGCCAGCCAGGCTTCCTGCTCGCTGCCCATCATCGTCGCGGCCGGGTCCTGCCAGGCACCATCGCGGAACGCCTTGAGCGCAGCGATGGGATCGGCCGCCTGGAACAGCGGCGCCACGTCAGGCTGCCGGGTGCGGCCCAGCAGGCGGGTTTCGGTGCGGAACAGCGTGGCGAGGCCACCGATGTCATAGGCTTTCCACGGCGCCTCGCTCACCGGCATCCATTCGCGATAGACCTGCATCGCGGCGTCCTTGCGCACGCTCCAATCGCCTTCGGTGGCCGGATCGTGATGCTGCGCGCCGCCGGCCCAGCTGTCGTTGGCGCTTTCGTGATCGTCCCACTGCGCAATCATCGGGAAGCGGGCGTGCAGCGCCTGAAGATCGGGATCGGCGCGATAGCTGGCATAGCGCAGGCGATAATCGGCCACGTGCACCGTATTGGCGTCGGGCAGCACGGTGCGGCCGGCCACGCTGTCCTTGGGCAGCGGATAGTGGCCGGGCGCATATTCGTAGAAATAGTCGCCCAGGTGGATGGTGCAATCGAACACATCGTTGCGCGCGGCATGGGCATAGGCGTTGAACCATCCGAACGGCATGTTGGAACAGGAAAATACCGCGGCGCGCCAGGGCTGCTGGCCATCGGCCGGCAAAGTGCGGGTGCGGCCGACCGGTGATTTGCTGCCATCGGGCGCGATGAAGCGGTAGTAATAGGTCCGCGCCGGGGCCAGGCCCGTGGCCACGATCTTGACGGTATGATCCCGCCACGCCCCGGTCTGCATCGTGCCACCCGCCACGGCGCGGCCAAATTCGGGGCTTTCGGAAAGCTCTACCGCCACATCCGCCACGCCGCCGTCGGTGGGCACATAGCGCGTCCACAGCAGGATCTCGTGCGCGCCAGGCTCGCCGCTGGCGACGCCATGGGTAAACCCGCGCGCCCCCAGCATGTCGGCGGCACGCACCCAATCGGGCAGGAGCAAGGCGCCCGTGCCAAACATGGCGGTCTTGATGATCTGGCGGCGGTGAAACTGCATGGCGTTGGTCCTGGCAGGAAGGGGTGCGCCCCTTCATCCCGGATTACGTGACAGCTTGATGAAATGCCGCGATATTTCGCTTCTTTGCCCCAAAGGCCGCTGGGCCCGGGGCCTACCCGCGCCGGATCGTACCGGCGCGCACAGGCTTACAGCGCGGAAACGTGGAGGAAGTTGGGGATCGGGCCGTTCCATTCGCCCGGCGGGCTGGGCGGCTCGCTGCGGTATTCGCGGCGACGATCGCCCTGGCGACCGGAATCGCGGCGGCCGGCATCGGCCCGGTAATCGTCGCGGCGGCTATAATCGCGACGGGTGTCATCACGACGGGGCTCTTCCCGCGTGCTTTCGATGCGCGCCGGGGTTTCCTCTGCCGCCGGGGCCGCGTCCTTCTTGCGGCGGGCCGGCTTTTCGGAAGCGGCCTTTTGCGCCTTGGGCGCGCGCTGCGGCTTTTCGGCCTTGTCGCGGCTCTTGCGGGCCGGGCGCTCTTCCGCTTCGGCGGCGGCACCGATATCCAGCGTCATCACCGGGATCGCGCTGCCAGTCAGCTTTTCGACGTTGTCGATCGCTTCGGCATCTTCCGGGCTGACCAACGTGAACGCGCGGCCAGTGGCGCCGCCACGGCCGGTGCGGCCGATGCGGTGCACGTAGTCGTCGGGGTGCCACGGCGTGTCGAAGTTGAACACATGGCTCACCCCCTTCACGTCCAGCCCGCGCGCGGCCACGTCGGACGCGACGAGAATGTTGATCGCGCCGTCCTTGAACTTCTGCAGTTCGGCGTTGCGCGCCGACTGGTCCATGTCGCCATGGATTTCGCCCGCGGAAAAGCCATGGCTCTTGAGGCTCTTGGCAAGTTCGCGCACAGTCGTCTTGCGGTTGCAGAACACGATCGCGGTGGTCACGTTGTCGGTGCGCAGCAGATGGCGCAGCGCCTCGCGCTTGGCGCGGCTGGCCACCTTCACCTTGTGCTGCACGATGTTGATGTTCGTGCTGGCCGGGCGCGCCACTTCGATCGACTTGGGGTTCGACAGGAAGCGATCCGCCAGCTTCTTGATCGGCGGCGGCATGGTGGCGGAAAACAGCAGCGTCTGGCGCTGGGCCGGCAGCTTGGAACAGATCGATTCGATATCGGGAATGAAGCCCATGTCGAGCATGCGGTCGGCTTCGTCGATCACCAGCATTTCGCAGCCGGTGAGCAGGATCTTGCCACGCTCGAACAGGTCCATCAGGCGGCCGGGGGTGGCGATCAGCACGTCGACACCCTCTTGCAGGGCCTTGACCTGATCGCCCATCTGCACGCCGCCGATCAGCAGGGCCATCTTGAGATCGTGGTTCTTGCCGTACTTTTCAAAGTTTTCGGCAACCTGGGCCGCCAGTTCGCGCGTTGGCTCGAGAATCAGCGAGCGCGGCATCAGGGCGCGGCGCCGGCCATGGGCCAGAATGTCGATCATCGGCAGCACGAAGCCGGCCGTCTTGCCGGTGCCGGTCTGGGCGATGCCGATGATGTCGCGCATCATCAAGACCGAAGGGATGGCCTGGGCCTGGATCGGAGTCGGCTCGTCATAGCCGGCGTCGATGACCGACTTAAGCAATTCATCAGAGAGGCCGAGATCGGCGAACTTCATGCAGGTTATGTTCCGAAAGCAGGATGGCCCGCCAGCCTGGCAACGAGACACCGTGCGTGTGCCGCCACCCTGGATGCAAGGCCACCGGTACGGGCCACTTGCGACCCGACACTCAATGCGGGCCCGCTATGCCGAAACCTGCCGGAAAGTCAAGGAAAGCCGCGTGCGGCTACGCGCTCAACGGCCGACTTCGTGCAGGCGGGTGATCGTGCAACTGGCCCCGGCCCGCGAATGGATCACGTCACGCCCGGTGCACAGCATCCCGTCGCTGCTTCTTTCGGCATAGAAACCGACGTAGAAATCGCGGGCATTGCAGGTTTTTTCCAGGCTGGCGACAACCTGGCGACGGTCTTTGAGCAGCAGGACGATCTGGCTGTCAGAAGAAGACGGCGCGATCGCCGCGATACCGCCCAGCGCCACGCAGCCCCCGCCATGGCGCCCGCGCAGCACCATCGGCGGCTGGGGCATGGGCGGTGGCGGCGGCATGTCGCGGCCCATGATGCCGGGCGTGATGCGGATGATCAGGCGCTGCTCGATGCGCACCTGGCGCCAAGGTTCATCGGCAAGGCCATCGGCCAGCGCGCCGCGATCATCGAGCAGGTCGGGCGCTGCCTCGCTCATCGGGCCCGATGCCGCATCACGCAGCGGCTGTGGCAGGCTGGCGGCGGGCATGGCGTGGCCGAGCGGCGCAGGCAAGCCGGCGCCATCAGGTGCCGTGCCCACGGCATCGGGCCCGATGACAACGCCCGCGAGCGCCGCCATGGCCAACAAGGGATGGACCAGACCAGGCATCAGCAAATAGGCAAGAACCAACGATCCCTCATGGTCGTGACCCTGGCGCCCCCCTTGGCACCTGGCCCGAACCGACACGCCTCCAAGAGGCAGGCACCGTGCCTTGCAGCCGGCGCTTGAACCGCGCCTTAACCCGCCCGGGATGAAAAAGGAATTGCTGCGCGGCGCGCGGCGGCGTAGCCGGAGGCCATGGTCGAAACGCTTGCACCCCGCGCGGAAACCGCGCCTTTCCTGGAAGCCGCCGCTGCCCTTTTGGGCGCGAAGGGCTTTACCACCGATCCCGATGCGATCTCTCCCTGGCTGACCGACTGGCGCCAGCGCTTTACCGGTCGCGCCCTGGGCATGGCCTCGCCCGCCACGACCGAGGAAGTGGCTGGCCTGGTGCGCCTGTGCGCGGCCCACAACGTGCCGATCGTGCCGCAGGGCGGCAACAGCGGCATGTCTGGCGGCGCCACGCCAGATGAGACCGGCCACGCCGTCGTGCTCTCGCTGCGCCGGATGAACGCGATCCGCAGCGTCGATACCGCCACGCGCAGCGCCACGTGCGAGGCCGGCGTGATCCTGCAGGTGCTGCACGAGGCGGCCGAGGCCAAGGGCCTGCGCTTCCCGCTCTCGCTGGGCGGCAAGGGCTCGGCCACGGTTGGCGGGTTGATCTCCACCAATGCTGGCGGCACGCAGGTGCTGCGCCATGGCTCGATGCGTGCGCTGGTGCTGGGGCTTGAAGCGGTGATGCCCGATGGCACGGTGTTCAACCAGCTGGTGCCGCTCAAGAAGGACAACCGCGGTTTCGATCTCAAGCAGTTGCTGATCGGATCGGAAGGCACGCTGGGCGTGGTCACTGCCGCCACGCTCAAGCTTGAGCCCGCCGTGGCCGCGCGCGAAGTGCTGTGGGCCGGCACGCAAAGCCTGCCCCAGGCGCGCGAACTGCTGCTCCTGGTCGAGGGGGCGGGCCGCCCCGGCCGCGGGGGGGGCGGAGAGGGGGGCACCCCCCACCCAAACACCGGGGGCGCGGGCGGGGCCGGCCGGGCGCTGGAAGGCTTCGAGGTGATGCCCCAGCACAGCCTTGACGCGGTGCGCGACTACTTGCCCGGCGCGCGCCAGCCGCTGGCCGAAGACCATGCCTGGCACGTGCTGATCGAAATGGTTGCCGATGCCGATGGCGCCGAACGCCTGCCCGAGCTGGCCCAGCGCGTGCTGGAAGAAGCGTTCGAGGCCGGGCTCATCGATGATGCCACCATGGCCGCCAACGAAACCCAGGCCGAGGCATTCTGGAACCTGCGCGAATCCATTGCCCCGGCCGAACGCGCGCTGGGCCCGGCGGTGCAGCACGACATCAGCGTGCCGGTGGAAAAGATGCCCGCCTTCGTCGAGGAAGCGGTGCCCCTGCTCGAAGCGCAATGGCCCGGTACCCGCGCCGTCGGCTTTGGCCACCTGGGCGATGGCAACATCCATTTCCACGTGATCGCGCCGCAAGGGGTCGACCGCGCCAGCTGGGAAGCGGGTGACGGCAAGGCGATCAGCCGCCAGGTCCACGACATGGTCACGGCCTGGGGTGGCTCCATCTCGGCCGAGCATGGCATTGGCCAGTTGAAGCGCGATGAACTGGCGCGGCTGGGCGATCCGGTGGCGCTGTCCATCCTGCGCCATGTGAAGCAGGCGCTTGATCCGCAGGGGCTGATGAACCCCGGCAAGCTGATCTGACCAGCGCCCCTGGGGGGCGGCCAATTCCAGCCCGATGCCGAATCGGGAACGTTTTGGCCGATAAACCCCCAGTCCGGCGCGGCCTTGCGCTTGTCACTGCCGGGTTGAGGCCTTATGCCCGGCGCGCGCCCGTGCTGGCCACGGGCCCGTTATTGTTTTCGGAGAGAGTTCATGGCCAGCGCGCCGCAAGCCAACCTGCCCCTGTTCTACAAGGACCTCATGCCCCTCAACACGCGCGACCACGCCACGTGGCGCGCGCGCGGCGCCCAGTCGGCCCCCTGGCTGATCGGCCAGCACGCCATCCCGTTGACCGTGGAAGAGTTCCCGCAGGCGGCCCGTCACTTCCCCATCATCTTCGCCTCGGGTGACAATCCCGTGCCGCTGGCGCTGATGGGCCTGAACGAAGGCGTCAACGTCTTCGTCAACGAAGAAGGCAAGATCGACCAGCCGGTCTATCTGCCGGCCTATGCCCGCCGCTATCCCTTCATGCTGGCCAAGCTGATGCCCGACAGCGACGACCTGTCGCTGTGCTTCGATCCGTCGAGCGGCCTGGTCGGTGAATTCGAAGATGGCGAACCGCTGTTCGACGGCGACCAGCCGAGCGAAGCGACCAAGCAGGCCCTGCAGTTCTGCGAACAGTTCGAACAGGCCGGCCAGCGCACGCAGGCGTTCATCGATGAACTCAAGAAGCACAACCTGCTGATGGAAGGCGAAGTCGCCATCCAGCAGACCGGTGTGGACCAGCCGTTCATCTATCGCGGCTTCCAGATGGTGAATCAGGAAAAGCTGCGCGAAATCCGTGGCGACGTGCTGCGCGGTTGGGCCCAGAGCGGCCTGCTGCCGCTGCTCTATGCGCACATCTTCTCGCTCGACCTGATGAGCACGATCTTCGGCATCCAGGCCGAGCAGGGCAAGGCACCCGCTCCGGTGGCGGTGCCCGCGCTCTGATCCAGTACGGCGGTCGGCATGCCGGCCGCCCTGCTTCGGGCTCACGCGCCGAATCAGACAAGCCCCTGCCGGCAACGGCGGGGGCTTTTTTCGTGGATTGCCCGCAAGTCTGTCTTCATCCTGACGCGCAGCGGTGTCACAAATTGTGAGGAATCACCCGAACTTGGCCGAATGCTTAACGCCAAGTGTATTTGCTGTTCAGGAAAGGGCTGCGCAGCAAACAAAGATTCACGGTAAATGCAATAAATTTCTGCATCACCCCCTTGCATGGCCGGAAAGTGTTGCCTATCTTCATCACATCAGGTCGGCGCTCCCCTCATGGCCCGATCTGATTGGTGCACTTGGTGCACCTCCTCCCTGAACCTTGGCCACCTGGAGCTTGTCTCCAGGTGGTTTTTTCTTGGGGGTTTGGGCGGATCGCTATTCCGCCGCGCGGGGCCAGCGTTGCGCCGCCTGGCCCATCGCCGCAACATCGGCTGCCAACGCCCGCACCATCCCGGTCATTGTCTCCACCACGTCGGCCAGCCCCTCGCCCGGCTCTGCCAGCGCGGCATCGAGATAGGCACTGCGATCGATTTCCACCTGCATCGCATGAATGCCCGCCTCGCGCCGGGCCTGGCGCTCGAGGCCATAGCCGCCGGCATAAGGGCGGTTGTGTGCGGCGCGCGCGCCACAACTGGCCAGGTGGGCAAAGGCAGTGCTCATCAACCCGCCCGCGCAGGCCGCGCCAAAGCGATCACCCAGGACATAGGTCGGCGGCGCCTCGCCCGAATCGCGACGCGGCAGCGGCGGCATCGAGTGCAGGTCGATCAGCAGCGCCGCCCCCCAGCGCGCGGCCAGATCGGCCAGCGCGCCGGCCAGGGCCTGGTGATAGGGCAGATGGATGTGCGCGATGCGCGCCTGGATTTCGGCCGCCGGGGTGCGCTGGCGCCAGATTTCGCCCAAGCCTACCAGCCGACGGGGCACCAGCCCTAACCCGCTGTGCGCCCGGCGCGCCGCCATCGGCCCGCGCGGCAACGGTGGAAAATCCGCCATGGCCGGATCGGGCACGATCATCTCGCGATCGAGATCATCGGGCGCGCGGTTGAGATCGATCATCGCGCGCGGCGCCCGCGCCACCAGCAGCGCCGCGCCGGTGTGGCGCGCCACGGCCTGCGCCACTAGATCGACCAGGCGATCTTCCAGCCGCCGCGCCGCCTGCGCCGGCTGGCGCATCGCCGCCAGCACCCCGGCGGGATAGGACCGCCCGGCATGGGGCACGGCCAGGATCACCGGAATCGGCGCGGGGTTGCCTTGTTGCAGCACGAAGGCCGGGCCACCTTCGCCCGGAATCGTGCCGCCTTCGCTGTGGATTACAGGGGAAACCGGGTCGGTGCCGCCTGGCTTTGCCCCAAGGTGGCACGAATCGGTTGCGGCACGATCGGTTGCATCCATCATCATTGGCTGCAATGCTTTGCCGGTTCTGTCAAAAGCGCATCTGGGCAAAACCCCGAACGCGCAAAGCGGCCGCCGTGGCGAGCATCGATCGCGCCGATGGCCGTGGCCGAAGATTGTTAACCCGCCGGGCGCTATAGCAGCCCCCCGGCCAGGTGCCTACGCCGGCCACGGCGTGACGCATGGGCCGGGTGCATCTGGAAAACGACATGGAAAATCAGAAGGGTAACATGATCCGCATCCTGCTGGCAGAAGACGAAGAGGCCATGCGCACCTACCTCGCCCGCGCCTTGGAAAACGCCGGCTACAGCGTGGTCGCGGTCGATCGCGGCACTGCCGCGGTTCCCCTGCTCGAAAGCCAGACATTCGACCTGCTGCTCTCGGACATCGTCATGCCCGAAATGGACGGGATCGAACTCGCCCAGCGCTGCAGCGAAATCAGCCCGGGCACCAAGGTGATGTTCATCACCGGCTTTGCCGCCGTTACCCTCAAGGCCAACCGCGAGGCACCGCAGGCGCGCGTGCTGTCCAAGCCGTTCCACTTGCGCGACCTGGTGATGGAAGTGGACCGCATCTTTGCCGACGCGGCATAAAAAATCCGGATTTGCCCCCTTGCCAAGCCCCGGCGGCGCGGTTAGTGGGGCGCTCCCGACGCCGAGAGGCTGACGGACATTCGATGGTGCGGGCGTATAGCTCAGTGGTAGAGCACTATGTTGACATCGTAGGGGTCGCAAGTTCAATCCTTGCTACGCCCACCATCGGAGACCCATGAAAAGCCCCGCTTCGGCGGGGCTTTTTCGTTTGCGCTTGCTGTTGCAAACCTCGCTCAATCGGTTGCGATGAAGTGATCGGCCAGGGTCTTGGCCGTGAACCCATGGCTGTAGCTTTGCGGATCGAGCGGCAGCATCGTGGCGTTCCAGCGGTTCCAGTCCTGGGTCAGCGCGGCAAAGACATCGGGATGGCGCGCTTTCAGGTTGGCGCGCTCCATGGGGTCGGCCTCGACATCGAACAGGAACGTGTTGTCGCCGATTTTCAGGTATTTCCATTGGCCACGCCGCGCCGCCTGCTGGTCGTGCAGCTTGTACCGCCAATAGAGCGTGCGTGCCGGCAGGCTGCCACCGGCAATCGCGCTGCGGATATCGATGCCATCGGGGGCAAAGGCAGGATCGGGCACGCCGCCCGCCGCCGCGACGAACGTGGGCAGCCAGTCCATCGAGATGATCTGCGCCGTGCTGGTGCTGCCCGGCTGGCTCAGGCCGGGCCAGCGCACGATCGCGGGAATGCGCAGCCCGCCTTCGAGCAGCTCGGTCTTGCGCCCGGTGAACGGCCAGGTATCGGCAAAGCGTTCGCCGCCGTTGTCGCTGGTGAACACCACCACGGTATTGTCGGCCTGGCCCGAATCCGCGAGCGCCTTGAGAATGCGCCCCACCTGAAGATCGAGGCGCTGCACCATCGCGGCATATGTTTTCTGGCTGCCGCCATCGAAGTGCATCAGCGCCTCCGGGTCCTTGGACTGCGCCAGCCGCTTTGATTCGCTGTCGTCGTCCGGGGTTTCCCAGGGCCAGTGCGGCGCGGTGAAATGCAGGCTGAGCAGCCAGGGTTTGCCCATACCGGCATTGCGCCGCACCGCCGCCACGGCATGATCGCCCAAGAGATCGGTCAGGTATCCGGCCTGCTGCACCGGCGTGGCCCCGTCCCACAGATCCGGCCGCCCGCCCGAGGTGGCGTGGGTGTAATAGTCCACCGCGCCGCTGCGGATGCCCCAGAATTCGTCATAGCCGCTCAATCGCGGATCATAGTCGGGCAGGCTGCCCAGATGCCACTTGCCGATCAGCCCGGTGGCATAGCCGGCCTTGCGCAGCAGCGAAGGCAGCGTGGGTTGGCTGGGCGGCAGGCCGATCGCGCGCTGGGCCAGCGGCTCTTCCAGGCCCACCGGCAGGCGATACTGATAGCGCCCGGTGATCAGCGCCACGCGCGTGGCGGTGCAGACGGCGCTGTTGGCATAGGCCTGGGTAAAGCGCACACCCTGCTGCGCCAGGGCATCGATCGCGGGCGTGGCATAATCGCGCCGGCCATAGCACGAGACATCGGCATAGCCCATGTCATCGGCCATGATATAAAGGAAATTCAGCTTCTTGCCTGTCTCGGGCACGGCCAGCGCCGGCGATGCCAGCGCCGCGCCTCCGGCAGCAAGGCCAGCCAGGGCAGCGCGGCGGGAAAGGCGGGTGGCGGGCATGGCAGGCTCCTTGCAGCAGGATGGAACGGCGTGGCAGAGGTCCGCCGGATGCCGATCATTGTCTACAAATTTAATTGAGTGCAGCGCATAGCCGTGCTTGCTGCCGGCGACCGGTAATTACCCGGCAATTGCGCCACATGCGAGCCAACTGCGCTTGATCGCGGCGGCCGGCGCGGGCCACGTGCCAGGCATGAACGATGTTTCCACCGATGCGACCCTGGCGTGCCGGCGTCTGTACTGGTCCGCGCTGCAGGATCGGTGGGACCGTCGCACCCGGCAGGCCGCGGCGTGGCTGGCGCACGAGGCGGGCGTCGTGGATATCGGCTGCGGCCTGATGCCGCTGCGCGACCACCTGCCGGCCGGCACCCGCTATGTCCCGGTCGATATCGTCGATCGCGGCCCCGGCACGGTCCTGACCGATCTCAACGCCGATCCCCTGCCCCGCTTTGCCGAACGCGCCGCCGCGATGCTGGGCGTGGTCGAATATGTCACCGATCTGCCCCGCCTGTTTGCGCAGTTGCGCCAGTTCGATCGCGTCGTCCTGTCCTACAACCACGCCTCGGTGCAGGATGTGCTGTGGGCCATGCGCCTGCGCCGCAAGGAGGTGATCTGGCTGCACCGCCATGGCCCGGCGCGCTTTGCCCGCCTGCTCGAGGACGCCGGCTGGCACATCGCGCGCCGTCACCGCGTGCGCGTGGGCGAGGCGATGTACGATCTGCGCAGCTGTCCCTGAATCGCCGCTGCGTTGCCGCACTGCGGCGCAAAACATAAGCTCGGTTCAAGAATCGCCGGAGCCGCGCTTGCGCCGCGTTCCGCACCTGCTAAGGGGGCGGTAAGTTCAACTCCCCAGGCAAGGCAACAGGACGGCTATGGCGAAGATCAAGGTGAAGAACCCGATCGTCGAGATCGACGGCGACGAGATGACCCGCATCATCTGGGAATGGATCCGCGAACGCCTGATCCTTCCCTACCTCGACCTGGACCTCAAGTATTTCGATCTTTCGGTCGAAAAGCGTGATGAAACCGGCGATCAGATCACGATCGATTCGGCCAACGCGATCAAGCAGTACGGCGTGGGCGTGAAGTGCGCCACGATCACCCCGGACGAAGCCCGCGTCGAAGAATTCGGCCTCAAGAAGATGTGGAAGTCGCCCAACGGCACGATCCGCAACATCCTGGGCGGCGTGGTCTTCCGCGAGCCCATCGTGATCCAGAACGTGCCCCGCCTGGTGCCGGGCTGGACCGACCCGATCGTGGTTGGCCGTCACGCCTTTGGTGACCAGTACAAGGCAACCGACACCCTGATCCCGGGCCCGGGCAAGCTGCGCCTGGTGTTCGACGGTGTGAACGGCGAATCGATCGATCTCGAAGTGTTCGATTTCCCCTCGGCCGGCGTCGCCATGGCGATGTACAACCTTGACGATTCGATCCGCGACTTTGCCCGCGCCAGCTTCAACTATGGCTTGAACCTGGGCTGGCCGGTCTATCTGTCGACCAAGAACACCATCCTCAAGGCCTATGACGGCCGCTTCAAGGACCTGTTCCAGGAAGTGTTCGACAGCGAAGGCTTCAAGGAAAAGTTCGCTGCCGCCGGCATCGAATACCAGCACCGCCTGATCGACGACATGGTCGCATCCGCGCTCAAGTGGTCGGGCAAGTTCGTGTGGGCCTGCAAGAACTATGACGGTGACGTGCAGTCCGACACCGTGGCGCAGGGCTTCGGCTCGCTCGGCCTGATGACCTCGGTGCTGATGACGCCCGACGGCAAGACCGTGGAAGCCGAAGCGGCCCACGGCACCGTGACGCGCCACTATCGCCAGCACCAGCAGGGCAAGGCGACCAGCACCAACCCGATCGCCTCGATCTTCGCGTGGACGCGCGGCCTGATGTATCGCGGCAAGTTCGACGAAACCCCCGAAGTGGTGCGTTTTGCCGAAACGCTGGAGCGCGTGTGCATCGAAACCGTGGAAAGCGGCAAGATGACCAAGGACCTCGCGATCCTGATCGGCCCCGACCAGCCCTGGATGACCACGGAAAAGTTCTTCGAAGCGATCGTGGAAAACCTGGAAAAGGAAATGGCTGCCTGGGCCTGAACCCGCGCCATTTCGCATGAAAAAGAAAGGCTCCGGCATCTGCCGGGGCCTTTTCTTTTGGGGGAATAACCGGCTAGCAGAACATGACGCGGTCTTGCGGGGCACAACAGGCGCAAGCAGCCGTGGGCAAGGGGGCCTTTGGCAAGTGAGTAGCATGACGGAATTGGCACCCATGGTGGGGATCGCGCTGGCCATGGTGGCCGTGCTCGCCACGCTGCTGGTGCTGCTGATCGTGCGCCGCCGCCGCGCCGCCGCCCTGGCCGCACAAGAGGCCGAACTTGTGGAAGAAGCCGCGCCGCCACCGCAGCGCCGCCGCAACTTCGGCCCCGGCACGGGCACTGCCGACGACCCGACCGACATGCCGGACGATGGCCCCAGCCTGCCCGCGTTCGTCACCGCGGCCCAGGCCGCCAGTGCCGCCGTGCAACCGAACCCGCCATTCCTGGCCGAACCGCCCGCCCCGCGCCCGCCGCGCGGGTTGCCCGCCGCCATCGCCGGCGCCCTGGCCCAGGCCGTGGTGTTTCGCCAATCCTTCCCGCCCGCACCAACCGGGGCGCACAGCTTCTATGGTGGCGTGCCGTTCACCCCGGGGCCGCTGGAGTGGCCGCGCTCTGCCCACACCGGCCTGCCGCTGCATTTCCTGTTGCAGATGGATTGTGCGCAAGTGCCGCCCCGCGCCCGCCTGGGCGTGTTGCCCGGCAGCGGCGCATTGCTGTTCTTTGCCGATCTCTCTGCCGTGCCCGGCGCCGCCGCCGCAACCGAAGGCCGCGTGATCTGGATCGATGATGCCGGCGCGGCCGAATGGACCGAGGCAGAGCCGCCGGCCGATCTGCCCCCGGCCTATGCCGATGCCGCCGCGCAGGCCTGGCCCTGGGCGATCGATGCCGCCGATGCGCCACAAGTGCTGCCGCGCTGGCCCTTCGCGCCCGCCGTGATCGAACTGACCATGGCGGCCCACGATCCGGCTGCGCCGCTGCTCACCTGGCCCGAAAGCGCGGCCACCGCCGATGCCCTGCTTGCCGCGCAAGGCAGCCCGGTGGCGGTCTTTGCGCTTTCACCCAACGATTTCAACCTGGGCGACCACGGCCTGATGGATCGTCCCTGGCCCGGTTTCCCGCACGATTGGCTGTCCATCCAGACGCTGGTGGCGATGCTGCTGCGCGAAGCCGGACGGACCAGCGTGGCTGCCGCCCGCGCGCTCTGGCCCGATCTGGCGGACGAGGATCTGCGCACGCTGCTTGCCCAGATCGAAAGCGAATGCGGCGAATGGCATGCCCTGGCGCGCAACAAGGCGGCCTTTGCCGATGTCACCGCGCCAGTGCGCGACGCGTTCTGGCAATGGTTTTCGGGCTATGCCCCCCTCGCCCGCCTGGTGGCGCCGCGTGGCTGCGTCGCCGCGGTGGAAACCACGCTGCATGCCCTGCCCGGCAGCGCGGCAGCCTTTCCCGATGAACTCGTGGCGCGGCTCGCCTATCGCCATGCCTTGGCAGTGCGCACCGCCGCGCGCGTCCACGCCCGCGTGCCCGATCGCCTGCTCGCCGCGCCGTGCGAGACGGAGAGCGATCAATCCGACCGCATCCGCCGCCAGTTGCTCCTGCTGGAACTCTCCGCCGACGAGGCGCTGGGCCACCACCTGGGCGACCACGTCCTGCAGTTCTGGATCACGCCCGAAGACCTGGCCGCGCGGGAGTTTGCCGGGGTCGAGGTGACCGCTCCCGCCGTCTGAGCGAATAGCCACACAAACTTACGGCCGCCAGGGGTGGCCAAGCCACGCTCCACCCCCTAGCCTGCGCAGCATGGCAGGCCAGCTTCTTCCCACCTCCGCGCTTTCCGATGCCTTGGTGATCCTGGGCGCGGCGGGCATCGTCATTCCCGCCTTTGCGCGCTTTCGCATCACGCCGATCATCGGCTTCATCCTCGTCGGCCTTCTCGTCGGCCCCTATGGCCTTGGCTCGCTGGCGCAGCAGATGCCCTGGCTGCACTATGTCACGATATCCAATCCCCACGCGATAGAGCCGTTTGCCGAGTTCGGCATCATCCTGCTGCTGTTCGAAATCGGCCTGGAACTCTCGTTCAACCGCCTGTGGTCGATGCGGCGGCTGGTGTTCGGATTGGGCGCGATGGAACTGATCGGCTCGGCGCTGCTGGTGGGTCTGGGCCTCATGCTGCTGGGCCAGCCGGTGGCCGGGGCGCTGGGCCTGGGCCTGGCGCTGGCGCTTTCCTCAACCGCGCTGGTGCTGCCGATCTCGGGCACGCAGGGACCGGTGGGCCGCGCGGCCTTGTCCATGCTGCTGTTCGAAGATATCGCGCTGGTGCCGATCATCTTCCTGCTCGGCGCCATGGCCCCGGTGGCCGCAGCCAACGCGCCCAGCCTGGTCGAGACGCTGTGGAAAGGCGGCGTTGTCATCGTCGCGCTGCTGGTGTTCGGGCGGTTCGGCCTGCCCCCGCTGTTTGCCCAGGCTGCCAAGACCAAGAGCCCCGAACTGTTCCTGGCCGCCAGCCTGCTGGTAGTGATCGTGGCGGCACTTGCCACCGGCGCGGCCGGCCTGTCGCCCATCATGGGCGCTTTGCTCGCCGGCCTGCTCATCGCCGAAACCGAGTATCATGGCGAGGTCGAGGCCATCACCAAGCCATTCAAGGGCCTGGCGCTGGGGGTGTTCCTGATCACCGTGGGCATGGGGATCGACCTGCGCGTGCTGGCCGTCAATTTCGGCCCGCTGGCGCTGGGGGTGCTCGGCGTCGTCGTGGCCAAGGCCTTGGTCACCGGCCTGCTGCTGCTGTTCTGGGGCAAGGAGCGATCGACCGCGATCGAGACCGGCATTCTCATGTCCAGCCCTTCGGAAACCACGCTGATCGTGTTGGGCACGGCGGCCCAGGCCCAGTTGATCCAGCCTGCCACCGCGCAGTTCTGGCAGATCGTTACCGCCATTGGCCTCACCATCACGCCGCTGCTTGCCAAGGTGGGCCAGGTGGGCGCCGGCCGCGTGCGCAACCGTGCCGGGGCCGATGAGGTGGCGGTGGAAGAGCCCGAAGGCCGCCGCACCGTGATCCTTGGCTTTGGCCGCGTTGGTCGCCTGATCGGCGAAATGCTCACCGAACATGGGCGCCCCTACCTCGCGCTTGATGCTGAACCCGCCGTGGTCCGCGCCGCGCGCGCCGCCGGCCTGCCGGTGCTGTTCGGCAATATCGACAGCGCCGCCGTGATCGACCGGCTCAACCTGGCTGACGCCAGCGCGGTGATCGTGACCATGGACGAGCCGGTGCTGGCGCTGCGCATCGTGCGCAAGCTGCGCACCCTGGCGCCAGACGTGCCGATCATCGTGCGCGCGCGCGATCCCGGCCACGCCGCGCAACTCTATCGCGCCGGCGCCAGCCACGCCGTGCCCGAAACGCTGGAAAGCTCGCTGCAACTGTCCGAAGCGGTGCTGGTCGACCTGGGCGTGCCGATGGGCCCGGTGATCGCCTCAATCCACGAAAAGCGCGATCAGTTCCGCCAGCAGATCATGGCCGAGGGCGAACTCGCCGCGCCGCCGCGCCTCAAGGCCAGCCGCCTGCGGGAGCGGTGAAGGAACGGGGGAAAGGCCCCTCCACCACCGCTGCGCGGCGGTCCCCCACCCCCCAAAGTGGGGGGGATAAAAAAAAGTACAAACCCACAAATTGGGAGGGGGGACACCCAAAAGGAGAACCCC
>CAYXUN010000005.1:54528-74706 GCA_964468165.1 uncultured Novosphingobium sp.
GGGGGGGGGCCCCCCCCCCCACTTGGGGGGTTTTTACAAACCCGCCCCCCCCCCCCTTGGGGGGGCGGGGGAAGCCCGAAGGGCTGACGGAGGGGCTGGCGAACAACCAACCCCTCCAGCATCAGCAAATCACCCCGCGAGCACGGCCTTGGCCGCAGCCAGCGCATCGGCCGCCTTGCTGCCATCGGGGCCACCGCCCTGGGCCATGTCGGGACGGCCGCCGCCACCCTTGCCGCCCAGCGCTTCCACGCCGGCGCGGACCAGATCAACCGCGCTGACCTTGCCAGCGAGATCCTCGGTCACCGCCGCCGCGATCGAGGCGCGGCCATCGTTGACCGCGACGATCACCGCCACGCCCGAGCCGATGCGCTGCTTGGCCTGGTCGAGCAGCCCGCGCAGTTCCTTGGGATCGAGGCCCTCGAGCACCTGGCCCGAGAACGTCACGCCGCCCACGTTTTCGTCGGCCGCTTCGGCCTTGGCGCCGCCGCCACCCAGGGCCAGCGCCTTCTTGGCTTCGGCCAGTTCGCGCTCCAGCTTGCGCCGCTCTTCGATCAGCGCGGCCACGCGCGCTTCCACGTCATCGGGCGTGGTGCGCAGCAGGCTGGCGGTGTGCTTGAGCGCGTCTTCGCGCCCGATCAACCACTGCCGCGCGCCTTCGCCGGTCAGCGCCTCGATCCGGCGCACGCCCGAAGACACCGCGCTTTCGCCCACGATGCGGAACACGCCGATATCACCCAGCGCGCGCACGTGGGTGCCGCCGCACAGTTCCACCGAATAGGCCTTGTCCGTCGTGCGGCCCATCGACAGGACGCGCACTTCATCGCCATACTTTTCGCCGAACAGCGCCATGGCGCCGGCAGCGATGGCATCGTCGGGCGTCATCAGGCGGGTGCTGACCGTTTCGTTGGCGCGGATTTCCGCATTCACTTCGGTTTCGATCGCGGTGATGTCATCCGCGCTCAGCGCCGTGGGATGCGAAAAGTCGAAGCGCAGGCGATCGGGCGCAACCAGCGAGCCCTTCTGCGTCACATGCGCGCCCAGGCGGTTGCGCAGCGCCTGGTGCAGCAGGTGCGTGGCCGAATGGTTGGCGCGCGTAGCATCGCGGCGCACCACATCGACGGCCAGTTGCACGGCGTCACCCACGTGAATCGTGCCGGCATCGACCACGGCCTGGTGAGCATGCAGCCGGCCGAGCGGCTTGGCCGTGTCGGTCACCGTCAGCTTGAGGCCATCGGGCCCGGCGATCGTACCGGCGTCGCCCATCTGGCCGCCGCTTTCGCCATAGAACGGGGTCTGGTTGGTCAGCACCGTCACCGTCTCACCCGCCGTGGCAGACTGCACTTCGGCGCCATCCTTGACCAGCGCCACCACCACGCCTTCGCCGCTGGTGGCGGTGTAGCCGGTGAATTCGGTCGCGCCTTCGCGCTCGGCAATGTCGAACCACACTTCGCTCGACGCTGCCTCGCCCGAGCCCTTCCAGGCAGCGCGCGCGGCGGCCTTCTGCTGGGCCATGGCCGCGTCAAAGCCATCGCGATCGACGCTCACGCCACGGGCGCGCAGCGCGTCTTCGGTCAGGTCATAGGGGAAGCCATAGGTGTCATAGAGGCGGAACGCGGTTTCGCCGGGCAGCTTGTCGCCTTCGCCCAGGCCGGCCGACGCCTCGTCGAGCAGGCGCAGGCCGTTCGACAGGGTCTGGCGGAAGCGGGTTTCCTCGCGCTGCAGCACTTCCTCGATCAGCGGCTGGGCGCGGCCCAGTTCGGGATAGGCCTGGCCCATTTCCGTGACCAGCGATCCCACCAGGCGGTGCATCAGCGGGTCCTTGGCGCCCAGCAGATGCGCGTGGCGCATGGCGCGGCGCATGATGCGGCGCAGCACATAGCCGCGCCCTTCGTTCGACGGCAGCACGCCATCGGCCAGCAGGAAGCTGGACGAGCGCAGGTGATCGGCGATCACGCGGTGGCTGGCGGTGTGTTCGCCGGTGGCCTTGACGCCGGTCAGGCTTTCCGACGCGGCGATCAGCGCGCGGAACGTGTCGGTGTCATAGTTGTCGTGCTCACCCTGGAGCACGGCGGCAATGCGCTCCAGCCCCATGCCGGTATCGATCGAGGGCTTGGGCAACTCGCCGACGATTTCGCCGGCGGCCTGCTCGAACTGCATGAACACGAGGTTCCAGATCTCGATGAAACGATCGCCGTCCTCGTCCGGGCTGCCCGGAGGGCCACCGGCGATGTGCGCGCCGTGATCGTAGAATATTTCCGAGCACGGGCCGCATGGGCCATCATCGCCCATCGCCCAGAAATTGTCCTTGGTGGCGATGCGGATGATCTTGTCGTCGGGCAGGCCGGCAATCTTGCGCCACAGCGCGGCGGCGTCTTCATCGGTGTGATAGACAGTGACCAGCAGCTTTTCGGCAGGAATGCCCCAAACCTTGGTCAGCAGGGTCCAGGCGTTGGTGATCGCCTGTTCCTTGAAGTAATCGCCGAACGAGAAATTGCCCAGCATTTCGAAGAACGTGTGGTGCCGCGCCGTATAGCCCACGTTGTCGAGATCGTTGTGCTTGCCCCCGGCGCGCACGCACTTCTGCGAAGACGTGGCGCGCGGAATGCTGCGCGTTTCCAGACCCGTGAAGACGTTCTTGAACGGGACCATGCCCGCGTTGGTGAACATCAGCGTCGGGTCGTTGTAAGGAACGAGCGGCGCGGAGGGCACCACTTCGTGGCCTTGCGAGCCGAAGTATTCCAGGAAGGACCGGCGGATTTCGTTCGTCGAAGTCATGCCCCGCCGATTAGGCGAGGCGTGGCCAAGGAACAAGCGGGATTCATCGCTAACCGTGATCGCATTACGCTTTCGTGGCGGTAACGATCCAGGCTGCTGCGGCGAAGGACACCTTTCCATCGCGGCTGTGCGCGGCAATCACCGCGCGCAACCGCTGCTCGATGCCGGCGCGGTCGGCCTCGGCCGCCTGGCGCAAGGCCGAGGCGGCAGGCCCGATGCGGCGGAACAGTGCCAGGGCCTGATCGGCGGCATCGTGCCCCTCGCCCGCCAGATAGTCGAAATCGTGGGGCGTGAAGGTGAGGTCAGTCCACCCCGCCAGCATGGCCCGCACATGATCGGGATCGGCAAAGGCAAACGGGCCGGGGGGAAAGGGGTTGGGCGCATGCGGATCGGCAGGCGGCGCGGGCGGTGGCACCAAGCCCGCCATGGCGCTGGCCCAGGCGTTTTCAACCGGCGTGCGGAAGCAGGAAAACACCAGCCGCGCGCCCGGCGCCGCCACGCGCGCCAGATGGGCAAAGGCTGCGGGCGGATCGGCAAAGAACATCACGCCATGGCGCGAGACGAGCAGATCAGGCGTGAACCCGGGATCGGACCACACGCTGGCATCGGCGAGCTCAAAGCGCAGATCGGCATGGCCCGTGGCACGGCGCCGCGCGGCCGCGACCAGATCTTCGGACACATCGATCCCGCGCACCTGCGCATCGGGGCGGGCCTGCGCCACCGCCAGCGACAATTCGCCGGCGCCGCAGCCGATGTCGAGCACCTGCCGACCGGGCATGGCAGCGATCGCCGCCAGCAACGCGGGGGTCAATCGTGCGAAGGTACGATCAGTCCGCTGCCATTCTTCAGCCCAGGCGCGGCCAACGCCGCCCTGCCAATCCGATGCTTGGGTCATGGCCACCACCATAGCGCAACAATGCAAACGGCGCGCCATTCCTTTGGAACAGCGCGCCGATTCACGAGGGGAGCGAGACGCCTGCCAGAAAACAGGTCACCTTCGCCAACCGCAGATCAGATATCGTCGTCGGCGTCCGGCCCGGCCATCAGGCCTTCGGCCACCTGCTCGGTCCGGCCGCGAATCGCTGCTTCCAGGCGATCGCGCAGTTCGGTGTTTTCGCGCAGGAAGTTCTTGGCGTTTTCACGGCCCTGGCCGATACGCACCGAGTCATAGCTGAACCATGCGCCCGACTTTTCGACGAGGCCGGCCTTGACGCCCAGATCGAGGATTTCCCCGATCTTGGAGATGCCTTCGCCATACATGATGTCGAATTCCACCTGCTTGAACGGCGGGGCGACCTTGTTCTTGACGACCTTGACCCGGGTGGTGTTGCCGGTGATTTCGTCGCGGTCCTTGATCTGGCCGGTGCGGCGAATGTCGAGACGGCACGAAGCGTAGAACTTGAGCGCGTTGCCGCCGGTGGTGGTTTCCGGATTGCCGTACATCACGCCGATCTTCATGCGCACCTGGTTGATGAAGATCACCATGCAGCGCGAACGGCTGATCGAGCCGGTCAGCTTGCGCAGCGCCTGGCTCATCAGGCGGGCCTGCAGGCCGACGTGGCTGTCGCCCATTTCGCCTTCGATTTCGGCGCGGGGCACCAGCGCGGCGACCGAGTCCACCACGAGAATGTCGATCGCGTTGGAGCGGACCAGCGTGTCGACGATTTCCAGCGCCTGCTCGCCCGTGTCGGGCTGCGAGACAATCAGTTCGTCGATGTTGACGCCCAGCTTCTTGGCATAGACCGGATCGAGCGCGTGTTCGGCGTCAACGAACGCCGCGGTGCCGCCGGTCTTCTGGGCCTCGGCGATGGCGTGCAGCGCCAGGGTGGTCTTCCCCGAGCTTTCCGGGCCATAGATTTCGATGATGCGGCCGCGTGGCAGGCCGCCAATGCCCAGCGCGATATCCAGCCCGAGCGAGCCGGTGGAAATCGCTTCCACCTGCATCGTCTCCTTGGAACCCAGCTTCATCACCGAGCCCTTGCCGAATGCGCGGTCGATCTGGGCCAGCGCGGCGTCGAGCGCCTTCTGACGATCCATGTCCTTTTCTTTGCCTTCCTGAATGAGCTTGAGCTGCGCCGCCATGGCTGCTTCCCCTTGCCTAGAGATGGCTGACACGAACCGTCAACACACAGAACAATGTACTTATTCTGTTCTCATGGAACAAGGGGGGAACGAAAAATTCTCTCCAGAGCGGAGGAGATTCCCGTCGCGCGCTGCAAACATGGGGATTTTCAGGGACTTTTTCAAGCTGTCCGACACTGCAAGCCAGGCTCACCATGGCAGTTTTCCGGTGTGGGAAAATGCTGCCATCGTGGCGGGATTGGCGACTCAGTTGGCGGGGCGAACCGGCCCCTCCGTCAGGCCTGCGGCCTGCCACCTCCCCACGATGTGGGGAGGATCTGCTCGCGATCACTCCCCGCGCAGCACCTGTTCCACGGCGGCCACGATCTGCGCCACCGAAAACGGCTTGGCCAGGAAATGCATGTTGGGGATGTCGATCTCGCGGCGAAGCTGTTCCTCGGCATAGCCCGACATGAACAGCACCGGCAGATCGGGCTTCACCCGGCGGATTTCGCGCGCCATGGCCGGCCCGTCCATCGAGGGCATGACCACGTCGGAGACCACCAGATCGATGTCGCTGCCCGCGGCCATGATGCGCGACAGCGCCTCCAGCCCGTCCTCGCCATCGGCCGCCGTGGTCACCTCATAGCCCTGGCGCACCAGCGCCCGCTCGGCCACGGCGCGCACGGTGTCCTCATCCTCTACCAAGAGCACGCGCCCGCCGCCGGTCCATTGCGTGCGGCGCGTCTCGCCCTTGGGCTTGGCCGCTTCCACGGCCTCGGCCGGATCGGGCACGTGCACCGGCAGGTAGATGGTAAAGCGCGTGCCCTTGCCCACCTCGCTATCGGCAAAGATGAAGCCGCCCGATTGCTTGACGATGCCATAGACGGTGGACAGGCCAAGGCCGGTGCCCTTGCCCTTTTCCTTGGTGGTGAAGAACGGTTCGAAGATCTTGCCGATCTGCGAGGGTTTGATGCCGTGGCCGGTGTCTTCCACCACCAGCGCGGTATAGTCTGCCACCGGCAGGATTTCGCTTTTCATCGCCCGCACGTCATTCGCACTCACCCGCCGGGTGGCGATGCGAAGGGTGCCGCCGGTCTTGGTATCGGCGCCGTTGGCAGTCATCGCATCGCGGGCATTGACGGCAAGGTTGAGCAGCACCTGTTCAAGCTGCACCGGATCGGCGCGCACCAGGCCCAGATCGCGGTCGTGCGTCACGTCGAGCTGGATCTTCTCGCCCAAGAGGCGCTTGAGCAGGGTGGAAACCTCGGCCACCACATCGGGCAATTGCAGCACTTCGGGCCGCAGCGTCTGCTGGCGCGAAAAGGCCAGCAGTTGCCGGGTGAGCGAGGCGGCGCGGTTGGAATTGGCCTTGATCTGCTGGATATCGTCGTAGTCGCTGTCGCCCGGGGTGTGGCGCATCAGGATCAGGTCGCAATAGCCGATGATCGCGGTGAGCACGTTGTTGAAATCGTGCGCCACGCCGCCGGCCAGTTGGCCCACGGCCTGCATCTTGGTGGCCTGGGCAATCTCGCGCTTGAGGCGCGCTTCCTCGGTCGAATCCTTGAGGCTGAGCAGCACGGCCCCTTCCCCCATGCCGCGCACGCCGGAGAGGCTGAGCGAAACCGGCTCTTCGGGCGAGGCGCGCAGACGCACTGCCACGTCGCCCGCAGTGGGCGCACCCTGGGTATAACGGCGCACGGCATCGGCCAGTGCGCCCTTGTCTTCGCGGATCACCAGGTCTGAGGGATAAGGCGGCGGCACGGTATCGTCATGGCCGGCGGCGCGCAGGAACGCGCGATTGGCAAAGAGGAAGCGCCCGTCGCGATCGGTCATCGCCAGGCCCAGCGGCAGGCGCGAGAGCAGCGCCTCGATCTGCGGCAGCCCGGCGCGGGCATCGCCCAGCGCGCCATCGTTGTCGATGATCAGGAACAGCGAGGGCACGCGCGCCGGATCGGTGCTGGCCACGCCATCGGGATCGGCGATCGGCACGTGGACAAAGCGCACCGGCGTGCCGCGCGCCCCTTCGCGGGCATAGAAGATCCGCTCGGCATCATCGGCGCGGAACCATGAGACGAAATCGCTGCCGCCGACCTGCGCCCCTTCCCCGCCGGCGCGGGTGGCAAAGGCGCGGTTGGCCGCGCGGACCTGGCCATCGGGCATGACGACTGCCGCCTGGATGCCCTCGCGCGCCAGGGCGCGGCCCAGCTTGCCGGCAACATGCCCGGCCATGTCTGCCACCAGGTCAACCTGGGCCAGCGGCACGAAGCGGCACACCAGGTGATCCTGCCCCCGCCCGGCGCGCAGCAGTTCCACCCGCCAGCGCCCCTTGGCCGAGGACACTTCGCCCACCTGCGCGCGGCCATCGCGCCAGGCGGCACGCACCGCACCATCCAACGCCTCGACGGCAGGCCCATCGAGCGGCAGGCGCGGCGGCGCGACATGGCCGAACCACTGCGCAAAGCAGCTGTTGGCGCAGGCCAGGCGGCCGGCGCGATCGAGGATCGCCAGCGCTTCATCGGGCCGCTCGATCGCGGCAAAGGTGACCGACCAATCGGGCGCCGCCGGTTCCGTCGCCGCGCGGGCGGGCACGAAGCGCACCAGCAGCCGCGCCAGCAAGGCAAGCGCCGCAAGGCCCACGAGATAGGCCGCGGCCAGCACGCCATCGCGCGCCAGCAGCCACAGCAAGGCCGCCCCAGCCAGCGCGGCGGCGGCCACCCAGGCCGCATCGCGCCGCCATGCCGGCCCCTGGCCCGGTGCCTGCGCGGCCCCGGACAGATCGCTGCCCCCCTCGATATCGCCCGCTGCGGCCAGCACGCTTGCTCCCTTCACCGTCGCGGGCAGCATCGGCCGCCCGCGCCCTTACGCGTTCCTGTTCACTGCTCCACGCGCATCGCCAGGCGCGTGCGCCGCTTGTGCACCGTCCACCAGCGCCAGGCAAATGCAGCGATGACATAGCCCAGCGCAGCTGCCACCACAGAGATGACGAACAAGCCGAAAATCAACGCGGGGGCCGCATCCGACAGCAGCCAGCCGGTCCATTCCGCCACACTGGCGCCGCGTTCGAACAGGGCCATGAACGTGGCGACGTCGGCGTGAAACCCGAACCAGTTGCCTAGCGCGAGCGAAGCGGCAATGAACAGCGGCGTTGTCGCCGGATTGGACAGGAACGTCATCCCCGCCGCGATCGGAATATTGCCCCGGAACGGCAGGCACATCGCCGCAGCGCCAGCAATCTGCACCCCGGGGATCATCGCAAAGATGCCGACGAGCAGCCCGATCGCCACCCCACGCGGCACCGAGCGGCGGGTGAAACGCCACAGTTCCGCCCGCGCCGCCAGCCGCCCGGTCAGGCGGTTGCGCTCCATCTGCTCGCGCGTGGGCATGGAAGAACGGACCATCGTGGCAATCTTCTGGCGCATCGAAACGGCGATTCCCAAGGGTTGGTGACGCAAAAGCGGTGAAGCGGCGGCCGGCCGGCCGCAAGCGCCACCATGCACCCGTTCAGCTTGCCAAGCGATGAAGCCGAACGTGCATCTGGCCCAGCACCATCAGCCGTGTTCGCGCATGATGCGCGCCTTGTCGCGCTGCCAGTCGCGGTCCTTGATCGTGGCGCGCTTGTCGGCCGCGTTCTTGCCCTTGGCGAGGGCAAGCTCCACCTTGGCCCGGCCGCGCCCGTTGAAATAGATCGACAGCGGCACCAGCGTCATGCCCTTGCGCTCCACCGCGCCGTGGAACTTGGCGATCTCGCGTTCCTTGAGCAGCAGCTTGCGCGGGCGCTTGGGCTCGTGGTTGAAGCGGTTGCCGTGGCTGAATTCGGGCACGTTGGAGTTGACCAGCCACACCTCGCCGTTCTTCACCTCGGCATAGGACTCGGCGATCGAGCCCTCGCCAAAGCGGAGCGATTTCACTTCGGTGCCGGTGAGCGCGATCCCCGCCTCGTACACGTCTTCGACGAAATACTCGAACCGCGCGCGGCGGTTTTCGGCGACGATCTTCTTCTTGTCGAATGCGAGGGGTGTGGGTCTTGCCATGATGCCTGCCCATGTAGGGTGGTATTGCCGGCATGGAAAGCGCCAGAGCATGCGGAATTTGCAAGTGGCCATCCGATAATCGGCACACCGTGGTGGGAACCGCTCTTGCCAGTTTCACGTTGGCGCCACACACTCGCTTCATAGTGCAGTGCACAAGCCGGCATCATCTCCTTCACAGGGTGCACGACAGGCCGGGTGCAGGACGGGAATGACCATGGCAGATGCCACGCGCGAAAGATGTGTTCTGGTGCTTCAGGGCGGCGGAGCGCTAGGCGCCTACCAAGCCGGCGTGTTCGAGGCGCTGGCCACCAATGGCTACAGCCCCGATTGGGTGGCGGGCATTTCGATCGGCGCGGTCAATGCCGCGCTGATTGCCGGCAACCCGCCCGAACGCCGGGTGCGCAACCTGCGCGCGTTCTGGGAGCAGGCGAGTTCGCGCATTCCGTTCAAATCGCCGTTTGCCGATGGCTGGGGCCGCCGCCTGTTCAACGAATGGGCCGCAGCATCGGTGGCGCTGACCGGCATTCCCGGCTTTTTCACCCCGCGCACCACGCCATCGTGGTTGGCACTGCCTGGATCGCCGGAATCGATCAGCATTTATGACACCAGCCCCTTGCGCAAGACGCTGCTGGAACTGGTTGATTTCGATCTGATCAACAGTGGCAAGGTGCGTTTCAGCGTGGGCGCGGTCAACGTGCTCAACGGCAACTTCGCCTATTTCGACAACCGCGACCGCCTGATCGAGCCCGAGCACATCATGGCCAGCGGCGCGCTGCCTCCCGGCTTTCCGCCGGTGATGATCGATGGCGATCCCTATTGGGACGGGGGCCTGGTTTCCAACACCCCGTTGCAATTCGTGCTGGACGAGCGCGCGCGCGAGGCTGACCGCCACGATCCCGCCCGCGCCCAGGCGGCGCGCGATCCCGTGCTGGTGTTTCAGGTCGATCTGTTTTCCGCCCACGGCATGATGCCGCGCAGCCTGGCCGAAACCGCGCAGCGCGAGAAGGACATCCGCTTTTCCAGCCGCACCCGGCTCAACACCGACATGCAGAAGCGGATCGAGGCGCTGGAGGCAGCCGCTGCCCGCCTGGCCGAGCGCCTGCCCCCCGAATTTGCCGACGATGCCGACCTCGCCACGTTGACCGCCCATGCGCAGGACGGGCCGGTGACGATCCTGCACCTGATCAACCGCAGCGAGGATTATGAAACGCAGAACAAGGACTATGAGTTTTCGCGCATGACCGCGATCGGCCACTGGGAAAACGGCCGGCGCGATGTCGAGCGTTCGTTTGCCAGCCCGCGCTGGAAAAACCGCAAGCGGCCACAGCGCGGCATCGTCACACTCGACCTGGCCTGAACCACCCGATTTTTACGCTTCCTGCTTGGGGACCGACCACGGCCCATGGCCAAACACCCTGGAGAGTGAAACCATGAATCTCGACAACAAGATCGCCATCGTCACCGGTGCTGCCAGCGGGATCGGCCTGGCCATTGCCAAGCGCTATGCCGCCGCCGGTGGCCGCGTGGCGATTGCCGATCTCAAGCTCGACGCGGCCCAGGCTGCGGCCGACGGCATCAATGCCGATCACCGTGGCGCCGCCATGGCCGTGGAAATGGACGTGACCAGCGAAGACCAGGTCAACGCCGGCGTCGCCAAGGTGGTGGACGCCTGGGGCGGCGTGGACATTCTGGTGTCGAATGCCGGCATCCAGATCGTCAACCCGGTGGAAAACTTCGCCTTTGCCGACTGGAAAAAGATGCTGGCGATCCACCTCGACGGCGCCTTCCTGACGAGCAAGGCGGTGTTGCCGCACATGTATGCCAAGGGCAGCGGCGCGATCCTGTTCATGGGCTCGGTCCATTCCAAGGAAGCCTCGCCGCTCAAGAGCGCCTATGTCACGGCCAAGCACGGCCTCGAGGGCCTGGCGCGCACGATCGCCAAGGAAGGCGGCAAGAAGGGCGTGCGCACCAACCTGATCTGCCCCGGTTTCGTGCGCACGCCTTTGGTGGACAAGCAGATTCCTGAGCAGGCCAAGGAACTGGGCATCAGCGAGGACGAGGTGATCAAGAACGTCATGCTCGGCCAGACGGTCGACGGCGAATTCACCACGGTGGACGATATCGCCGAAGTGGCGCTGTTCTTTGCCGCATTCCCGACCAACGCGCTCACCGGCCAGTCGCTGGTCGCCAGCCACGGCTGGTTCATGAACTGATGCATCGCGGCGGCGGGGGCGAAATCCCCCGTTTGCCTTGCGATCTGCCCCCCTCCCTGTTAGGCGCGCCCCGTCTTTTTGGTTGTCGCGTCTTTCAGTTTGAGGAGTGCCCCGCCCATGTCCGAGATCAAGCGTGTCGTCCTGGCCTATTCGGGCGGGCTCGATACCTCCGTCATCCTCAAGTGGCTCCAGGTGGAATACGGCTGCGAGGTCGTCACTTTCACCGCCGATCTCGGCCAGGGCGAGGAACTCGAACCGGCCCGCGCCAAGGCCGAACTGATGGGCGTGAAGCCCGAACACATCTATATCGACGACCTGCGCGAGGAATTCGTGCGCGATTTCGTCTTCCCGATGATGCGCGCCAATGCCCGCTATGAAGGCGATTACCTGCTCGGCACCTCGATCGCGCGGCCGCTGATTTCCAAGCGCCTGATCGAGATCGCCCGCGAAACCGGGGCAGACGCCGTGGCCCATGGCGCCACCGGCAAGGGCAACGACCAGGTGCGGTTCGAACTTTCGGCCTATGCGCTGGAGCCGGGCATCAAGGTGATCGCACCGTGGCGCGAATGGGACCTGACCAGCCGCACCGCGCTGATCGCCTGGGCTGAAAAGCACCAGATTCCGGTGCCCAAGGACAAGCGCGGCGAAAGCCCGTTCTCGACCGACGCCAACCTGCTGCACACCTCGTCGGAAGGCAAGGTGCTGGAAGATCCGTGGCAGGAAGTGCCCGACTATGTCTATTCGCGCACGGTCAACCCGGAAGACGCGCCCGACACCCCGGAATACATCACCATAGAATTCACCAAGGGCGATGGCGTGGCGCTCAATGGCGAGGCGATGAGCCCGGCCACCCTGCTCACCGCGCTCAACGACCTGGGCCGCAAGCACGGCATCGGCCGCCTCGACCTGGTGGAAAACCGCTTCGTCGGCATGAAGAGCCGCGGCATGTATGAAACCCCGGGCGGCACGATCTATGCGGTGGCGCATCGCGGCATCGAATCGATCACGCTCGATCGCGGCGCGGCGCATCTCAAGGATGAGCTGATGCCCAAGTATGCCGAGCTGATCTACAACGGCTTCTGGTTCTCGCCCGAGCGCGAAATGCTCCAGGCCGCGATCGACCACAGCCAGGCCAAGGTCAACGGCACCGTGCGCCTCAAGCTTTACAAGGGCCTGGCCTCGGTCGTCGGCCGCCAGTCGCCCGACAGCCTCTATTCCGAACGCCACGTGACGTTCGAAGATGATGCTGGCGCCTATGACCAGAAGGACGCGGCCGGCTTCATCAAGCTCAACGCGCTGCGCCTGCGCCTGCTCGCGCAGCAGGGCCGCTAACGCCAGAACCGGGGCAGGTGCCGGGGCCATCGTGCCCCGGGCCTGCTACTTGGCTTGGTGGGTCAGGCCAGCCTAGGTCTGATCAGGCCAGGCCGGCCAGCCATTCCCCGATCATCGCCCGTCCGGCCTGCACCGCGCCGGGACCATGGCTATCATGGGCATGCCGCAACGTAGCCTGGGTATGGCCAGCGGCCGCCACGTCTTCGGGCGATTGGTCCAGCCACGCATCAAAGCGCGGGTCTTCGCCCATTTCGGCATGGAATTGCAGCGCCAGCAGATTGCGCCCGCGGCGAAACGCCTGGTGCGGATAGACATGGCTTGAAGCCAGGAGTTCCGCATGCGGCGGCAGGGTGAACGTATCGCCATGCCAGTGCAGCACCGGCACGCCGGCGACATGGCGCAGCGGGCTGTCGGCCACATGCACCTGCACGGGATGAAACCCCACTTCGCGCGCATGGCCGCGATAGACATCGGCCCCCAGCGCCGCCGCAATCATCTGCGCGCCAAAGCAGACGCCCAGCGTCGGCCGGTCCGCGGCCAGGCGCAGCGCCAGGCGGCGCATCTGGCAGCGAATCCAGGGATGCTCGATCTGGTCATAGATGCCCATCGGCCCGCCCATCATGATCAGGAGATCAGGCTCGCGCAGGTCGAGCGACGGGAACGCGGGATCTGACACATCGATGCGATCGACCTGGTAACCGGCATCCTCGATCGGCTGGCGATAGCCGGCCACCCCTTCGTAGGGCACGTGGCGAATGATGAGCGCGGACTTCATGGGGCCTTATCGTGATCAATCGGTTGCGGGCCGGCAAGCAGGCCCATGCGGTTTTCTACAGCACCCTGCCTGAACGGAAGGCAGCATTCAAAGGCCCAGCCGGCGAAAGAATTCTTCCGCCGTGCTGGGCCGTTCGCCGTCCGGCCGCGCCGCCCCCAGCGTGCCCCACGAAGGATGGGGCAGCGGTGCATTGGCGCGGAGGGTTGCCGGGCGGCGGGAAATCGGGCGGGCGTTCAAACGGGGCATAGTCGCATTCTCCTTTTTACGGGGCCGAACACGAACCTGGCCACATGGCCTCGCTTTCGTGCGCTTTAGCCGTTGGTGACGCGTAGCAAGCTGGCAGTATCAAAAGCCGCGACCGGATGGGACCGGTGCATTTTCTCTACCGTTTCAGTTGATAAAGGTCATTCGAGAAAAGCTGAAGGCCACCCAAGTTTTCCTTGAGCCGCCAAGAAGAAGGCCCGCCGTGCGCCGCTATGGCGCCCGACGGGCCAGCCTTTCCTCCCCAGGAAAAGCGAAGTCGTGGTCTTCCTCGTGTCAGCGCGGGCTCAACGGCCCATGGCGCTGCCGAGGCGGTGGTAGAGATGCGAGAACTTCACCGATTCAGGCTTGTCCTCGATTGCCTTGAGGTAGTGCAGCACGGCCTCGCGGATCAGCTTGAAGTCCTCAGTCGAGAGGACTGCACGGGCACGGGCAGGTTCAGCCATTGTCCTTCTCCTTGGATTATGTTCGCGGCTCGGCTCACGCCGCGAACTGGTTCATCGTGTTGTGTGCGCCGCCGGCCTTGAGCGCGGCATCGCGGGCAAAGTATTCCTTGTGATCGTCGCCGATGTCCGAACCGGCCATGGCCTGGTGCTTGACGCAGGCGATGCCCTGGCGGATTTCCTGGCGCTGCACGCCCTTGACGTAGCCCAGCATGCCCGCCTCGCCGAAGTATTCCTTGGCCAGGTTGTCGGTGCTGAGCGCGGCCGTGTGATAGGTCGGCAGCGTGATCAGGTGGTGGAAGATGCCGGCTTCGCGGGCGGCATCGCGCTGGAACGTGCGGATGCGTTCGTCGGCCTCTGCCGCCAGTTCGGTCTGGTCATAGTCCACGCTCATCAGCCGCGCCCGGTCAAAGCCGCTCACGTCCTTTCCTTCCGCGGCCCAGGCATCGAACACCTGCTGGCGGAAATTGAGCGTCCAGTTGAAGCTGGGCGAATTGTTGTAGACCAGCTTGGCATTGGGGATCACCTCGCGGATGCGCGACACCATCCCGCCGATCTGGCCGATGTGCGGCTTTTCGGTTTCGATCCACAGCAGGTCTGCGCCGTTCTGCAGGCTGGTGATGCAATCCAGCACGCAGCGATCCTCGCCGGTTCCGGGGCGGAACTGATAGAGGTTCGAGGGCAGGCGCTTGGGCTTCATCAGTTGGCCATCGCGGGTGATCAGCACGTCGCCATGGCCGATCCTGGCCGCATCGACCGGCTCGCAATCGAGGAAGGCGTTGTACTGGTCACCGATATCGCCGGCTTCGCGGGTGAAGGCGATCTGCTTGGTCAGACCAGCGCCGAGCGAGTCGGTGCGGGCGACGATCACGCCATCGTCCACGCCCAGTTCGAGGAAGGCATAGCGCACCGCGCGGATCTTCGCGATGAAGTCCTCGTGCGGCACGGTAACCTTGCCGTCCTGGTGGCCGCACTGCTTTTCATCGGAAACCTGGTTTTCGATCTGGATGCAGCAGGCGCCCGCTTCGATGAACTTCTTGGCCAGCAGATAGGTTGCCTCGGCATTGCCGAACCCGGCGTCGATATCGGCGACGATCGGCACGATGTGCGTTTCGTGGTTGTCGATATCGTGCTGGATCTTGGCCGCCTTGACCTGGTCGCCGGCCGCGCGCGCGGCATCCAGATCGCGGAACAGCTGGTTCAATTCGCGCGCATCGGCCTGGCGCAGGAAGGTGTAGAGCTCCTCGATCAGCGCGGGAACGCTGGTCTTTTCGTGCATCGACTGGTCGGGCAGCGGGCCGAACTCGCTGCGCAGCGCCGCAACCATCCAGCCCGACAGGTAGAGGTAGCGGCCCTTGGTAGTGCCGAAGTGCTTCTTGATGGAAATCATCTTCTGCTGGCCGATGAAGCCGTGCCAGCACCCCAGCGACTGGGTGTAGTTGGCCGGATCGGCATCATAGGCCGCCATGTCGCGGCGCATGATCGCGGCGGTATAGCGCGCGATGTCGAGCCCGGTGCGGAAGCGGTTCTGCAGGCGCATGCGCGCCACGCTTTCGGCGGCAATGCCATCCCAGTGGGTGTTCGGCGTGATCGTGCGATCCGCCTCGATGATCGATTGCTGGTACGTCATGGCATGTGCCCCTTCCGCTATACGATGGTGTTTCGTTGCACCCTGAATAGGCCGGCATGATGCACTGCGGAATGCGCTGCGAGGTCTTGTTGTCAAACTTTACAGATTTTGTTTGTAAAGTTGTACAGGCACGACAAGAATGCGGGCATGGCCCGTCCTGCTGCTCCTTCCCGCCCGCTCTATCTTGGCCCCCGCATCAAGCGTCTGCGCCGCGAACTGGGGCTGACGCAACAGGCCATGGCCGAGGATATGGGCGTGTCGCCCAGCTATATCGCGCTGATCGAGCGCAACCCGCGCCCGCTGACCGCCGACCTGCTGCTGCGCCTGGCCGCAACCTATCGGCTCGACATGGCCGACCTCGCCGCGCAAGACCGCGACGATCACGCCCGCCGCCTGGCCGAGGCGCTGCGCGATCCGCTGTTTGCCGAGATCGACCTGCCCGCACTGGAAGTGGCAGACCTTGCCACCAGCTTTCCCGGCATGACCGAGGCGATGCTGCGCCTGCACGGCGCCTATGCGCGTACTGGCCAGGCCCTGGCCGAAGGACGCGAGGCGGCTGGCGCTGCCCCGGCGGCCGATCCGGTGGGGGAGGCACGGCGCTTTCTCGCCGCGCGCGGGCACTGGTTTGCCGGCATCGAGACCCGGGCAGAGGCACTGAGCGCCGAGATCGAGACGGCCGGCGGCGGCGCCGAATGGCTGCGCCGCAACGGCCTGCGCGTGCGCGCCATGCCGGCCAGCGTGATGATGGGCGCCCTGGCGCGCTATGACCGGCACAACGAACAACTGCTGCTCGACGAATGCCTGGGCCCGCAGCGCCGCGCCTGGCAGATCGCGCTGCACGTCGCCTATACCAGCCTGCGCCCCGATATCGCCGCGATCGTGCGCGGGGAAAGCTTTGCCAGCGCCACGGCGGCGCAACTGGTGCGCCGCGCCCTGGCCGAACTGGGCGCGGCCGCCGTGCTCATGCCCTATGACCGCTTTGCCCGTGCCGCCCAGGGGCTGGGCTATGATCCGCAGGGCCTGGCCGATCTGTTTGGCGTCGAATGGCAGCAGGCCGCGCTGCGCCTCGCCACGCTGACCAAGCCGGGGCAGGAAGGCGTGCCGTTTTTCCTGGTGGAACTCGATAGCGCCGGCAACGTCGTGCGGCGCATCGATGGCGCGGGCTTTTCCTTTGCCGCGCAGGGCGGCGGCTGCCCGCTGTGGAGCCTGCACCAGGCCTTTGCCCGCCCCGGCGAAGTGCTGACCCAGTGGCTGGAAATGCCCCATGGCGACCGCTTCTTCTCGATCGCACGCACGATTGACACGCCCGCCGGCCCGGGCCTGCCACCGGTGCGCCGCGCCATGGCGCTGGTCTGCCCGGCCCAGGCTGCGCCACGCCTGGCTGCGGCACGGGGCGTCGATCCGCAAACCGCTGCAGCAACGCCGGTCGGCGTAACCTGCCGCCTGTGCCAGCGCGCGGAATGCCCGGCCCGCGCCCAGCCCCCGCTGGGCCGCGAAATCCTGCCCGACGACTATCGCCGCGCGGCCGTGCCCTTCGTCTTCAGCGAAAGCTGAGGAGGCGACTATCGATAGCCCCCTACTCTGAGGAGGTTGGGGAGCACGTCCCTTCCCGCCCCCAATCGTTTGACCCCCCGCCCCCCGGCCGCTATCGGCCCGGCACGTTTCACGATTCCCAAGGCGCCCGTTCTTGTCCACGATCATTCCCCTGGCCGATGTCGATCCGCAACTGGTCGAAGAGCTGCTTGATGCCGCGTTCGAGCCGGAGCGCCGCCAGCGCACCGCCTATCGGCTGCGCGAAGGGCTCGATTGCCTGCCGGGCCTGTCGTTTGCCGCGCTGGACGATGAAGACATGCTGGCCGGCACGATCCAGTGCTGGCCCGTTGCGCTGACCACGCCCGAGGGGCGCCGCGTGCCGATGATCATGGTCGGCCCGGTGGCGGTCATGCCGGGGCAGCAGGGGCGCGGCTATGGCAAGGCGCTGGTTACCGCCAGCCTGACCGCGATCGATCCGCGTGCGCCGTTGCCGCAGGTGATGATCGGCGATCCGGAATACTACGAACGCTTTTTCGGCTTCAGCAACGCGCACACCGCTGGCTGGCAATTGCCCGGGCCGTTTGACCAGCATCGCCTGCTGTGCCGCACCGCCAACGCCGCCGTCCTTCCGGGCGAAGGCATGCTGGGGCCTTGGCGGGGCTGATCAAGTCTGGCAGGGCTCAGCCCGTGCCTTACGAACCTCCCCCCGAGCTGGCCGGCCTCTCGCTCAGCGAGATCGCCGCGCTCGCGCAAAGCCGCCGCCTGCCCCCGCTCGAACAGTGGAACCCCTCGCACAGCGGGGACAGCCACATGCAGATCACCGCCGATGGCAACTGGCTGCACGAAGGCAGCCCGATCACCCGCCCGGCCATGGTCCGCGCCTTTGCCTCGCTGCTGGCGCGCGACGCGGGCGGCCAGCACTGGCTGGTCACCCCGCACGAGCGCCTGGCGATCGCCGTGGACGATGCCGCGCTGATCGCGATCGACATGGAAGTGCGCCACGATCCGGCCACTGGCCAGGCCGTGCTGGCATTCCGCCTCAACACCGATGACGTCGTGCTGTGCGGCCCCGATCACCCCTTGCGCGTGGCTGGCACGGCAGAACTGCCCGCGTTCTACCTGGCGGTGCGCCACGGGATCGAGGCGCGCCTCAACCGCAGCACCTATGGCCAGTTGATTGCCCACGCGCTGGAGGTTTCGCCCGCTGCCGACCAGCCGCACGGCCTGGCCGTGGAAAGCCGGGGCGCACGTTTTCCGCTGGTTCCGGCACCGTGAACCCGACGCTGTTCGATCGTCTTTCGGCCCTGCACCGCGCCGGGCATGAAGGGCCGGCACCCGATCTGATCGCCGATTGGCGCGTGGTGCCCGATGGCCTGCGCCCGGCCGCCGTGCTGATCGCCGTGACGGACCGCGCCGATCATCCCGATGGCCCCGGCGTGCTGTTGATCCATCGCCCCAGCCACATGCGTGCCCATCCCGGCCAGGCAGCCTTTCCCGGCGGCAAGATCGAACCGGGCGAAACCCCGGTAGAGGCGGCCCTGCGCGAAGCCAACGAGGAACTGGGCATCGATCCTGCCCTGGTGCGCGTGATCGGCCCGACCGATCGCTATCGCACCGGCACCGGGTATGACATTACCCCGGTGCTTGCCGTGGTGCCGCCCGACCTGCCGCTGCAACCCAACCCGGCCGAGGTGGCCGGCTGGTTCGAACCGCCGCTGTCCCTGCTGCTCGATCGGCGCGGCCACGACTGGATCGAGGCGGAATGGAACGGCCGGCGTGGCCGCACGATCGAAATCCTGTGGCAGGGGCACCGCATCTGGGGCGTCACCGCGGCGATCATCGCCAACCTTGCCAAGCGCATGCAATGGCCCGACGCATGAACACCACGATCCTCCCTCCTGCTCCCTGGACCACGCGCGACGATCTGGCCCACTTGGTTGCGGCGCTCGATCCCGATGGTGCGGGCCTGTGCCGCTATGTCGGCGGGGCCGTGCGCGACACGCTGCTGGGCCTCGATGTCAAGGACATCGACATGGCCACCCCGCACCTGCCCGAGGAAACCCAGGCGCTGCTGAAAGCCGCCGGCATCCGCCAGGTGCCCACCGGCCTCGCCCATGGCACGATCACCGCCGTGTTGCCCGGCGGCCCGGTGGAAATCACCACGCTGCGGCGCGACGTGTCGACCGATGGGCGCCATGCCACCGTCGCCTTTTCCCGCGAATGGCAGGAAGACGCGGCGCGGCGCGATTTCACGATCAACGCGCTCTATGCCGATCCGCGCACCTTGGTGGTCAGCGACTATTTCGGCGGGCTGGACGATCTCGCCAGCCGCACGCTGCGCTTCATCGGCGCGGCCGACCAGCGCATCCGCGAGGATTATCTGCGCATCCTGCGCTACTTCCGCTTCCAGGCGCGGTTCGGCTCGCTGCCGGCCGATCCGGCGGCCGAGGCCGCCTGCGCGGCGCTGGCGCCGGGGATGAAAGGCCTGTCGCGCGAACGCGTGGCCAGCGAATTGCTCGGCCTGCTTGCCCTGCCCGATCCGGCGCCGACCGTGGCGCGCATGGCGCAACTGGGCGTGCTGGCGCAAGTCTTGCCCGAGGCAGACCCGGCCGCCCTGCCCGCGCTGATTGCGGCAGAGGCCAAGGCCGGCCAGGCCCCCGATGCCCTGCGCCGCATGGCCGCGCTGCTGCCCGCCGATCCGCCCGTGGTGGAACAGGTCGCCGCGCGGCTGCGCCTCTCGATCGCGCAGCGCAAGCGCCTCTCCGCCGCTGCCGCGCGCAGCCCGCTCGACGCCCTGCGCCCGCCGCGCGCCATGGCCTATGAACTGGGCCGGGACGAGGCGATCGACCGCCTGCTGCTGGCCGGGCGCGATACCGCCGATCTGTCCGGCTGGGCCGTGCCGCGTCTGCCGCTCAAGGGCGGGCAGATCGTGGCACGCGGCGTCGGCGCCGGGCCAGACGTGGCGCGCACCCTGCGCGCGGTAGAGGCGCGCTGGGTGGCCGAAGGCTTCCCCGACGAAGCGCGCGTGATGCAACTGCTCGATGAAGAGCTGGCAAAAGGCTGACGGCTTCTCCCCCTCCTCGTGCGAGGGGGGGGGGGGGGGGGGGGGGGCGGCCCGGGG
>CAYXUN010000005.1:74716-84530 GCA_964468165.1 uncultured Novosphingobium sp.
GTTTCCTATCGTGTGTGGGGTTGGTGGGGGGGGGGGGTGCCCGTGAGGCCTGCCGCAAGGTTTCCATCACCCCCACCCCCCTCCTCTGAAGAGGTGCGGGCTTTTCTGGTCACTATTTCAACTTCAGCGGCAGCCCGGCGCAGATCAGCACGGCCTCGTCGCAGCGGGCCGCCATCCGCTGGTTGGCCCAGCCCGCCTCGTCGCGAAAGCGCCGCGCCAGGGCATTGTCGGGCACGATGCCCTGGCCCACTTCGTTGCTGACGAGGATCACCAGCCCCGTCGCCGCGGCCACGGCCCGCTCCAGATCGTCGAGCGCGGCGGCCATGTCCAGTTCGGCCAGCATCACGTTGCTGAGCCACAGGGTCAGGCAATCGACCAGCAGCACGCGATCGGGCGCGGCGTGGGCGGCGATCGCGTGGGGCAGGTCGAGCGGCGCGTCGACGGTTTGCCAGCGACCGTCGCGCTCTGCCTGGTGGCGGGCGATGCGCGCGGTCATTTCCGCGTCAAAGGCCTGGGCCGTGGCGATGTAACGCGGCGCCAGGCCGCTGTCCTCGGCGCGTTGCTGGGCATAGCGGCTCTTGCCCGATCGCGCCCCGCCGATCACGAACACACTAGGCATCGCCCGCCTCGCGCGCCAAGGCCAGCAGGCCATCGATATCGAGATGCTGTTCCAACCGGGCGGCGATCGCATCGAGTGCGGCATCGACCACCACGCCATGGTCTGCCCCATCGGATATGCCGCCGATCCATTCGAGCAGCGCCCTACGCAGCGCCGGTTCGCCCAGCGCGCCGTGCACATAGCTGCCCATGACCTGCCCGCTCGCGTCGATGGCGCCATCGCGCCTGTCGTCATCGAGCACGGCAAAGGGCCGCGCGCAATCGGGGCCCTCGGTTTGGCCCATGTGCATCTCGAACCCGGCAAAGGCCTGGCCCAGCGCCTGCCCCGTCACCTGGCGCAGCGCCTTGTGCGGGGTGAGCACGGTAGCGACGTCAAGCAGGCCCAGCCCGGGCATGGCACCTGGCGGCCCCTCGATGCCATGGGGATCGGCCACCTTCGTGCCCAGCATCTGGTATCCCCCGCAAATGCCCAGAATGCGCCCGCCGCGGCGGTGATGGGCAAGAATGTCGATATCCCAGCCTTGCGCGCGCAGCGCAGCGAGATCGGCCAGCGTGGCCTTTGACCCAGGCAGCACGATCAGCGCGCAATCCCCGGGGATCGGCTGGCCTGGCGGCACCATCACCAGTTCCACCCCGCTTTCGCTTTTCAGCGGATCGAGATCATCGAAATTGGCAATGCGCGGCAGGATCGGGCAGGCGATGCGCAGCGCCCCGGCGCGCGACCTAGCATGGCGCTCCAGCACTACGGCGTCTTCGCTCGGCAGGCGCGCGCTTTCCGCCAGCCAGGGCACCACGCCAAAGCCGCGCCAGCCGGAAAGTTCGGCAATCTGCTGATAGCCATCGGCAAAGAGCGCGGGATCGCCCCGGAACTTGTTGATGACAAAGCCCCGGATCATCGCCGCGTCAGCCGGATCGAGCACGGCCCGCGTGCCCACCAACGCGGCGATCACCCCGCCGCGGTCGATATCGCCGACCAGGACCACCGGCACCTGCGCGGCGCGGGCAAAGCCCATGTTGGCAATGTCACCGGCGCGCAGGTTGATTTCCGCTGGCGAGCCCGCCCCTTCGACCACCACCACATCGGCCTGCGCACGCAGCCGCTGCCAGCTGGCCATGACATCGGGCAGCAGCGCGGCGCGGCCCATGCGGAAATTGCCGCCGCCCAGCGTGCCCCGCACCCGGCCATGCACCACCAGTTGCGAGGTATGGTCGGCCTGCGGCTTGAGCAGCACCGGGTTCATGTCGGTATGCGGCGCAGCGCGGCAGGCCAGTGCCTGGAGCGCCTGCGCCCGGCCGATTTCGCCGCCGTCGCTGGTCACGGCGGCATTGTTGGACATGTTCTGCGGCTTGAACGGCAAGACGCGCAGGCCGCGGTTGGCAAGCGCGCGGCACAGCCCCGCCACCAACACCGACTTGCCCACGTCAGACCCGGTGCCCTGCACCATCAATGCGCCCATCGTCATCCCTTCCACACCATGGCCGCGCCCAGCGCCACCGCGATCAACAGCGCGCAGGCCCGCCGATAGAGCCGCAGCGCCCGCGCCACATCGCGCGTATCGGCGGCCGCGCGCCCGTGCCCGATCCAGTCCTTGGCCACGGCCACGCCGTCATAGCTGAGCGGCCCGGCCAGCCGCAGGCCCAGCGCGCCGGCCATCGCCGCCTCAGTCCATCCTGCGTTGGGCGAGGCATGCCGGCCGTGATCGCGCCACAGCACTGCCCAGCCGCCCCCGCCCGCCAGGCACAGCAAGACCGCACCCAACCGCGCCGGCAGCAGGTTGAGCGCATCATCGAGCCGCGCCGCTGCCCAGCCGAACGGGCCCCACGGCGCCTCGCGATGGCCGATCAGGCTGTCGGCGGTGTTGATCGCCTTGTAGGCCCACAGCCCCGGCAAGCCCGCCACGACGAGCCAGAACAGCGGCGCCGCCACCCCATCGCAAAAGCTTTCCGCCAGGCTTTCGATCGCGGCGCGAGCCACCCCGGCGCGGTCGAGCGTGGCGGTATCGCGGCCCACGATCATCGCCACGGCGCGCCGCGCGCCGGCAAGTTCATCGCGCGCGAGGGTGAGCGCCACCGGCCGCACGTGATCGTGCAGGCTGCGCAGGGCAAGGCCCGGCCAGGCGAGCAGGCCGATCACGATCCACGCCCAACGGCCGGCAAGCCAGGTTGCCAGGGCCTGGAGCGCAACGGCAAGGCCAATCGCCACGGCCAGCAATACCAGCACGGTCACCACGCCCATCACGCGCCGTCGTGCCGCGCTCCACTGCGGGCGGTTGCCCACCTGCGCGCACAGCGCGATCACGCGGGCAAAGCCGCCCACCGGATGGCCCAGGCGCGCATAGAGCGCCGCTGGCCAGCCAAGCGCGAGATCGAGCGCCAGCGCGAGTGCCAGGGCGGCAAGCGTTTCAGCCATGGCGAGGCAGTGCCTCGACCAACCGCGCCAGACTTGCAGCATCGCCTGGCAGGCCAAGCCGCAGCCAACCAGGCTGATCGGCAAACGGCCGCGTCAGGATATGCTGCTGCGCCAGGTGGGCGAACAGGGCGGTCCCGTCCACGCCGCGCAGTAGGCGAAACAGCGGGCAGGCCCCGCCAACGGCATAGCCCTTGGCCCGCAGCGCCGCGTCCAGGCCGGCCGCCCGCTCTGGCAAGGCGGTACGCTCGGCGGCGATCCAGGCGGTGTCACGATAGGCTGCCTCGCCCACCGCCAGCGCCGCCGCGCCCAGCGGCCAGGCCCCCAGCCGCGCCCGCAACGCCGCCAACAAGGCGCGCGGCCCGAGCACGAAGCCCAGGCGCAGGCCCGCCAGGCCAAAGAACTTGCCGAACGAGCGAAAGATAACCAGCCGCTGCGCGTCGGCAATATCGCCGGCGAGGCTATGCTGCGGGTGGGCGTCGGCAAACGCTTCGTCCAGCAAGAGCCAGCCATGATCCCCGCGCCGGTGCAGCAATTCGCGCAGCATCGCCGGCGTCGACAGGCGGCCATCGGGGTTGTTGGGATTGGCCAGGACCAGGCTGACGCCATCGGCGCCTTCCAGGTCATCCACCGCCACGCTGGCGCGCAGCACCTCGGCATGGGTGCGATAGCCCGGCACGGCATGGCAACCGGCGCCGCCGAGCAGATCACCCACCAGCCGCAGCCCGATCTCGGTGCCGGGCACGGCGCAGACATGCGCGGCCGCGCAGCCAAAATGCGCTGCCGCAGCCTGCTCAAGCCCGCGCAGCGCGCGTTCATCGGGCAAGGCCTGCCAATCCACCGCCGCCGCCACGGCCCCGGCATGGCGCCAGGGGCATGGGTTTATCCCGGTGGACAGGTCCAGCCAAGGCCCATCGCCAAACTGCGCGCGCGCCGCTGCCAGCCCACCGCCATGCCAGGTAAAGCGGCTCAGCCCCACAGCCGCCGCCCGATGCACAGCGCCAGCAATAGAACGGTTTCGTTCCATTCGATGCCAGCGCCATGGCCATCGCCGGAAATCCCGCCGATCCGCGCCATCAGCCACCAGCCCCACAGCGCCATGCCCGGCACGGCGATCAGCAAGGCAGGATGCCACCATGCCGCCAGCGCCAGCGCCCCGGCCCACAGTGCGAGATCGCGGCGGCGCACCACGCCGGCAAAACGCGCGCCCAGCCCGGCGTGCAACGGCGGGAGCCAGCGCGCCCAGGCGAGCGGGCCCAGGCGCGCGGCAAAGGGCACCCAGACAATGCCGGCCACCATGCCTTGCACCACCAGCGCATGGAGCAGCACCAGCTTGGCCATCAGTTGCATGACCACCGCCACCACGCCAAAGCTGCCGACGTGAGGATCGGCCAGCACGGCCAGCAACCGCGCGCGATCGCGATGGGCAGCGCCGCTGGCATCGGCCAGATCGGCCACGCCATCGAGATGCAGCGCGCCGGTCACCGCCACCCATGCGGCGAGGCCAGCCATTGCGCCGATCCACGGATCGACCCAAGCGCCGGCCCAGGCCGCCCCAGCCACGCCGCCACCCAAGATCACGCCAACGGCGGGAAACCAGCGTATCGAGGCGGCAAAATCGTCAGAGCCGGCAGCCACGCGCGGCGTGGGCAGGCGGGTGAGAAACTGCGTCGCCACGATCAGGCCTTTCACGTGACGAGCCCCACGATCTGCGCCGATGGCTGCGCCCCGGGCCAGACCCGCAGGCTGAGCAACGCGGCATAGGGCAGGTCAAACGCCCAGGCCTGTTCCGACACGAAGCCGCACAGCACGGTGAGCGCCGCACGCATCGCGCCACCATGCGTCACCACCAGGGTATCGCTGCCGGGCAGATCGGCCAGCGCCGCCGCTATCCGCGCGCGCAGGGCAGACCAGCGCTCGCCGCCCGGCGGGGCGTACGCGTCGGGATCGACCCAGAACGCGGTCAGTGCCGCGCTGCTCACTTGCGCAGGCGCGAGGCCATCCCATGCACCGAAATCCAGTTCGCGCCAGCGCCGGTCCAGTTGCACCGGCAGGGCGCGCGGGGCAGCGATGGCCTGGGCAGCAGCAGCACAGCGGCGCAGGTCCGATGCCACGATGCCGGAAAAATCCACGGCCTGCGCCCGCGTAACGCAGGCAGCCAGGCCAGCAGGCGTGGGCGCCATGTCACCATGGCCCAGCAAGAGCCCGGGCGTGGCCGGCGCGCCGTGGCGCAACAGATGCAGCAGGAAGCCGCTCACGCCCGGACTTCCCCGCCCGCTTCCCGGCTCACTTCGACCCCCGATGCCACCCCGGCCTGGGCAAAGGTTGCCATCTGGTCGTGCGCGGCAAGCGCGGCGCGGATCACCCCCACGGCCACCGCTGCGCCGCTGCCCTCGCCCAGCCGCATGCCAAGGTTCAGCAGCGGCACCAGGCGAAGGCGCGCGAGCAGGCGCACATGGCCCGGTTCGGCCGAACAGTGCCCAGCGAGGCAATGATCGACGATGCCCGGTGCCACCACCGCCAGCGGCGCCAGGGCGGCACAGGTGATGAAGCCATCGAGCACCACCGGAATGCGCAAGGCCCGCGCGCGCAACACCGCGCCAGCCATCGCCGCGATCTCTCGCCCGCCGAGCCGGCGCAGGGTTTCAAACGGGGTGTGCGGCGCCTGGGCATGACAGGCCAGTGCCCGCCCGATCACTGCAACCTTGCGCGCCACGCCGGCAGCATCGAGCCCGGTGCCGGGTCCGGCCCAATCCGCCGCGCTGCCCCCCAGGCTGCGCGCGCAAAGCGCGGCAGCGGCCGTGGTATTGCCGATGCCCATTTCGCCCAGCGTCAGGATATCAAGATCGGGCGTCACCACCGCCGCCCCGGCATTGAGCGCGGCAAGGCATTCCGCCTCGGTCATCGCCGGGGCAACGGTGAAATCGGCGGTGGGGCTATCCAGGTCGAGCGGCACGACCCGCAGATCGAGCCCCGCGACACCGGCCAGGGCATTGATCGCCGCGCCGCCAGCGGCAAAGTTGGCCACCATGCCGGCGGTCACGCTGGTGGGAAAGGCGCTGACGCCGTGCACGGCAAAGCCGTGGTTGCCGGCAAAGATCGCCGTGCGCCCACTCGCGATCAGCGGGCGTTCGCGCCCCTGCCAGCCGGCCATGAACACCGCGATATCTTCCAGGCGGCCCAGCGATCCGGGCGGCTTGGTCAGATCATCCTGCCGCGCCCGCGCGGCGGCGGCGGCCGCAGCATCGGGCATGGCCAGATCGGCAAGCGCCGCATCGAACGCGGCCACCGAGGTAAACGCGCTCATGCCGCGACGAACCCGGCCGGCGGCGTGCGGCTGATGAAATGGCCTTTTACCCCCTGCGGCCATTCCTTGAACGGCACGCGCCCATGCTCGCTTTGCGCATAGGCGGCGGCATAATCGAGAATGGCCGTGGCGGCCGCTTCGTCCGCGTCAAACCGGCCCAGGACATAACCCACCTTGCCCGGCGCGCGCAGGTGCACGGTGCAGTGGTCCTTGCAGGCGAACAGGCAGGCCATTTCCTGCACCGCAATTCCGGCATAGCGCGCATCGCCCTGCTGGACCGTGCGCAGCGCCGCCAAAAGCCGCGCACCACCGCGCTGGCCCTGGTCATCCTCGCGCTGGTCGGCGCTCAACCGGCAGGTGTTGCAGGCGACCACGGCGGGGCCATCGTCAACGGGGGTAAGCATGGGCAGAAATCCTTGTGATGCAAACAGAACGTGTCAAAACTCGATGCCCGCCTGGGCTTTCACCCCGGCGCGGAACGGATGCTTGATCTGGGCCATTTCGGTGACGAGATCGGCTGCGGCGATGAGGTCATCGGGCGCGTTGCGGCCGGTCACGATCACGTGCTTCATCGCCGGGCGCGCGGTCAGCACGGCCAGCACTTCGTCGAGCGGCAGATAGTCATAGCGCAGGACGATGTTGAGCTCGTCGGCCAGGACCATGGCATAGGCCGGATCGGCGATCATGCGCGCCACCTCGTCCCAGGCGGCACGCGCCACGGCGACGTCGCGCGCGCGGTCCTGCGTGTCCCAGGTAAAGCCTTCGCCCATCGGCTTGAAATCGACGTGGGCGGGAAAGGCATCGAACACCGCCTTTTCGCCGGTGGTCATCGCGCCCTTGACGAACTGCACCACGCCGACGCGCTGGCCATGGCCGATGGCGCGCACCACCATGCCCATGGCAGCGGTGGTCTTGCCCTTGCCCTTGCCGGTGTGGACGATCAGCAGGCCCTTTTCCTGCGTCTTGGTGGCCATGATCTTGTCGCGCGCGGCCTGCTTCTTGCGCATCTTGTCGGCGTGGCGCGCGTCTTCATCACCAGCTTGCATCGCCCGTTTCCTTTTTCAGCAGATAGATGTCCATGATCCAGCCATGCTGCGCGCGCAGCGCGGCACGGCGGGCGAGAATGCCGGGGGCCGCCGCCGCCAGCGGGCCATGCTCCAGCGCCTGGTGCGCCATGCCGAGATACGCACCCCACCAGATGGTGATGCCCGCCGGGTCCAGCGCGGCAAACGCGCCGCCGGCATCGAGCATCACGACCACATGATCGGCGCCCGCCGGCCAGCCATGGGCGCGCAGCAGGCGGCCGGTGGTGACCATGACCGGCCCGGCCAGCGGGTTGAGCGGAATGGCATGGGCGGCAGTCAACGCCTGGATGCTGGTGATCCCGGGCACGACCTGCACCGCCAGCGCCGCGCCCAGCGCTTTCAGCCGCGCGACGATGCGCAGGCTGCTGTCATAAAGCGCCGGATCACCCCAGACCAACAATGCGGCGCGCCCACCCTGCGGCAGGGATTGGGCCAGCGTGGCCTGCCACACCCGCGCGATCGCGTGGTGCCAGGCATCCACAGCCGCTGCATAGTCGCCCGCGCCATCGCGCACCGGCATGGCGAATTCCACGATCGGCACGGGCCGCGTCAGCACCGTCGCGCAGATCGTGCGCCGCAGGTCGATCAGCCCGGCCTTGTCCGCGCCCTTGTCGGGCAGCAGAATCACGTCGGCGCCATTGATCGCGCGCACCGCTGCCAGGGTGAGGTGATCGGGGTTGCCCGTGCCGATGCCGATAAGATCGAGCTGGATCACGCGGCCCCCGCGATCATGTGGAAGAACGTGCCCGTGACCTGCCCGCGCCGCGATCCGCTTTCCGCCACGGCCGCGCCGGTGGCATCGGCCACCTGCGCCAGCGGTGCATCGCCTTGGGCCAGGATCGTGCAATAGTGGAATTCGTGGCCGCGCAGCGTGGTGCCCGCCGCCATGCTGCCCACGGGTGCCAGCAACCGCGCGGCGCGATAGCCCAGGTGCAGGCGCCGCTGCGCATGGCTGGTTTCCAGGTCCAGCAGCCCGGCCATGGCGTGGCGCGTGCCCGCCTTGTCGACCAGGCCCTGGCCCAGCACCATGTATCCGCCGCATTCACCATGGACCGGACGGGTCTGCGCGTGGCGGCGCAGGCCCGCCAGGAACGTCCCCGCCGCAGCGATCGCCCCGGCGTGCAGTTCGGGATAGCCGCCGGGCAGCCAGACCATGTCGGCATCAGCCGCTGGCGGTTCATCGGCCAGCGGCGAGAACGGCAGGATCTGCGCGCCGGCCGCCCGCCAGGCGTGGAGCAGGTGGGGATAGAGAAACGAGAACGCCGCATCGCGCGCCACGGCAAGGCGCTGCGCCGGGGGCGGCGGCAGCGCGACGGGTGTGGCTGGCACAGCCGCCCTGCCACGCGCCGCCGCAACCAGGCCCGCCAGATCGACATGATCGCGCACGAAGGCGGCGAGGCCATCCAGGCGCGCCGGCAGATCGGGATGCTCCACCGCTTGGACCAGGCCCAGGTGCCGCTCTGGCAGGGCAAGGTCAGCGCGGCGCGGCAGGGCGCCCAGCACCGGCATGCCGATCCCCGCCATGCCCGCGCGCAGCAGGCTTTCATGGCGCGGGCTGGCCACCTTGTTGAGGATGACGCCAGCCACCGGCAGCGCGGGATCGAAGCGGGCAAAGCCCAGCGCCGTCGCTGCCGCCGATTGCGCCTGGCCCGATGCATCGACCACCAAGACCACCGGCCAGCCCAACCGGCGCGCCACATCGGCACTGGCGCCATTGCCCATGGCGCCTGCGCTGGCCACGCCATCGAACAGGCCCATCGATCCTTCGGCCAGGGCAAGATCGGCGCCTGCAGCCTGGCCCGCCACGGCATCGATCAGGCCCGGCGCCATGGCCCAGCTATCAAGATTGAAAGATGCGCGCGCGCAGGCGGCCTGGTGAAACGCCGGATCGATATAGTCCGGCCCGTTCTTGAACGGCTGCACCGCCAGCCCCTGCCCATGCAGGGCGCGCAGCAGGCCCAGCATCAGCGTGGTCTTGCCTGCGCCGGAACTGGGCGCCGCGATCATCAGGCCCGGCACGCTCATGCGCCTGCCCCGCTGCGCGGCCGGAAGCGACGATCATAATCGGCGGCATAGAGGCTGCTTTCGGCAAAATCAGCCGCACCCAGCACCCGCCCGACCAGGATCAGCGCAGTACGTTCCATCGTGCCGGCCACGGCCGCCAAGACCGTGTCCAACGTGGCGCGGACCACGCGCTCGTCGGGCCAGCTGGCGCGCCACACCACCGCAACCGGGCAATCACCGCCATATTCGGGCCGCAGATCGGCCACCACTTGCGCCAGGTTATGGATCGACAGATGGATGGCTAGCGTGGCGCCGGTCTGGGCAAAGGTCGCCAGGTTCTCGCGCGCTGGCATGGCGCTGGCCCGGCCGGGCGTGCGGGTCAGCACCACGGAC
>CAYXUN010000005.1:84540-98443 GCA_964468165.1 uncultured Novosphingobium sp.
GGGGGCTGGGGGGGGGCCGGGCCGGGCGGGGGGGGCACCCCCAGGGAGTGCCCAAGCGCCGGCAGCGTCAGTTCGCTTTCCAGCGCGGCGGCAGCGGCGGCAAAGGCCGGCACGCCCGGCGTGATGGTGAAAGGAATGCCCAAGGCGCGCAGGCGGCGCAACTGCTCGCCCATGGCAGACCACACCGACAGGTCGCCCGAATGCAGCCGCGCCACATCGTGGCCTGCCGCGTGCGCCTTGAGCACTTCATCCACGATCTGATCGAGCGACAGCGGCGCCGTGTTCACGATGTGCGCCCCGGGCGGGCAATGTGCCAGCAACGCCGTGGGCACCAAGGAACCGGCATAGAGGCACACCGGGCACGCGGCGATGCGATCGCGCCCGCGCAGGGTGATGAGATCGGGCGCGCCGGGGCCGGCGCCGATGAAATGGACCGTCATCGTTCAGTTTCCTTGGCATGACCCTGGGCAAGGGCGCAGGTGGCCATGCGATCGGGCGAAATCTGGCGGGGGCACAGCAGCCGCGCGCCCGGCCCTGCTGCGGCCAGCGCCGCCGCTTCGGCCAGGCTGCCGGTGCCACGCGCCCGCTGGCTGGCGGCAGACTGGGTGGGTGTGCAGCAGCGCCGCAGCGCATCGGGCGCAACCGGGATCAGCGGCAGGCCCAGCATGCGGGCAAGCGGCGCGAGCGCCGGGGCCTTGTCTGCCGCCGTGGCCAGATGCGTGGCGCGGGGCCGGCCGGCCTGTGCCAGGGCCAAGGCGGCGTGCAGCGCAGCCAGCGACGCGCCGGCGCGAAAGCCCAGGCCCGCGACGATCATCGTCATCGCACTACGCTCCACTGCACCAGGGGATAGCGCGCCTTCCAGCCGTGCCGCGTGCCGAGCGGTGCCGCATCGGCAAGTTCGATGCGCAGCAGGCTGCCACCGGCGCGGCCGTGCCAGGTGGCGAGCAAGGCTTCGGATTCGAGCGTCACGGCATTGGCCACCAGCCGCGTGCCGGCGGGCAAGCGCGCCCACAGCGCGTCGAGCAGCGCTGCCGACAGCCCGCCGCCGATGAACACCGCGTCGGGCGGCGGATCATCGGGCAGGCATGCCGGCGCCCGGCCGGTGATCACGCGCAGCCGATCGGCGCCCAGCGCCGCGGCATTGCCGCGCGCACGGGCGGCGCGCAGCGGATCGGCCTCGATCGCCACGGCGCGGTTGGCGGGATGGGCAAGCAGCCATTCGATACCGACCGAGCCAGAGCCGGCACCGATATCCCACAACAGCTCGCCAGCGCGCGGCGCGAGCGCGGCGAGCGTGAGAGCGCGCACCGGCGCCTTGGTGATCTGGCCATCGGCGGCAAACAGCGCATCGGGCCGCCCGGCCGTGGCCGGCAGGGCCAGGCCTTGGCCAGCAACGGCAATGCCCACCGCCACGGGATGGGCCACGTCGGCAAGGGCAAAGGCCTGCGCCGGGCAGTTGCGCACCCGCTCGCGCGGGCCGCCCAGCGCTTCGAGCACGCACAGCGTGCTGGCGCCAAAGCCCAGCGTCACGAGATAGGCGGCCAGGTCTGCCACCGCCGCGCCATCGCGCAGCAGGGCAATCACGCGCTGGCCGGGCGCCAGATGCGGGCGCAAGCGCGCCAGCGGCGCGGCGTGGAGGCCGAGGCAGGCGCAATCCTGCACCGCCCAGCCCAGGCGCGCCGCGGCCAGGGAAAAGGTGGATGGCTGCGGATGGGCCAGCCATTCGTGCGGCGCGAGATGGGCGATGACACTGCTGCCGGCGCCGAACCAGAAAGGATCGCCCGATGCCAGCATCGCCACGCGGCGCCCGCGCAGGGAGAGCAGCCGGGCAACGCCATCGGCAAACGGCACTGGCCATTCCACCGCCTTGGCCTTAAGCGGGCCGAGCAGGGCCAGGTGGCGCGGCGGGCCGATCACCACCTCGGCCCCGTCCAGTGCCGACAAGGCCGCCGGGGCCAGGCCGTCGCGGCCGTTTTCGCCCAGGCCGATGATCGTCAACCATGCGCGCAAAGGGGTATCAGCCATGGCCAATGTCCTGCTGCTGGGCGGAACGAGCGAGGCCAGCGCGCTGGCCCGCCTGCTGGCCGCGCAGGGCATTGCCGCCCGGTTGAGCTATGCCGGGCGCACCCAGGCCCCCTTGCCGCAGCCCCTGCCCACGCGGATCGGTGGCTTTGGCGGCGCAGCGGGGCTGGCCGCCTATCTGCGCGAGGAAGGCATCACCCACCTGGTCGATGCCACCCATCCCTTTGCCGCGCAGATCAGCGCCCATGCCATCGCCGCTGCCGCGCAGGCCAGAGTGCCCTGTCTCGCGCTCACCCGCCCGGCCTGGCAGGCCGAGCCGCAGGACCGCTGGACCATGGTGCCCGACATGGCCGGCGCCGTGGCGGCACTTGCCGGCCCGGCTCGGCGCGTGATGCTGGCGCTGGGGCGGCTGCATGTCGCCGATTTCCTCGCCCAGCCGCAGCATGACTATCTGCTGCGCTTTGTCGACGCGCCCGAAACGCCGCCGCCGCTGCCCCGCCATTACCTGGTGGTGGACCGCGGGCCGTTCACCGTGGCGGGCGATCTGGCGCTGCTGCGCGACCATGCGATCGACGTGGTGGTGTGCAAGAATGCCGGCGGCAGCGGCGCGCAGGCCAAGCTGATCGCCGCGCGCGCGCTGGGCCTGCCGGTGATCATGATCGACCGGCCCTTCATCCCGCCGCGCCGCGAAGTGCACGATCCGGCGCAGGTGCTGGACTGGCTCGCTCATGCCAAGACCCCGCCCGCACTGCGCGGGGTATAGAGCAGCGGGCCAGCGGCACGCGCCACGATCCGCGTCTGGCTCGATCCCACGATGACCACGGTGCGCATGTCGGCCATCTCGGGCCGCGCCTGCGCCAGCGAGACGATGCGCAGATCTTCCTGGGGGGTGGACACGGCGCGGGCAAACAGGATCGGCCGTTCTGGCCCGCAGCATGTGCGCAGCAAATCCAGCGCGCGGGCAAAGCCATCTGGCCGCGCGCGCGAGCGGGGATTATAGAGCGCCATGGCGAAATCCGCCTCTGCTGCCAGGCGCAGGCGCCGCGCGATCATGTCCCACGGCTTGAGGTTGTCAGACAGGTTGATCGCGCAAAAATCATGGCCCAGCGGCGCCCCGGCGCGGGCAGCAGCGGCAAGCATGGCGGTAATGCCCGGCAGCACCTCGATCGCCACATCGTCCCACGTTCGCGGGCCGCTTTCCAACACCTCGAACACGGCCGCGGCCATGGCGAAGACGCCGGGATCGCCGGACGAGACCAGCACCACGCGGCGGCCCTGCGCCGCAAGATCGAGCGCTTGGGCGGCACGCTCCCGCTCCACCCGGTTGTCCGATGGATGCAGCGCCAGGCCGGGGCGCGGCGCCACGCGCGCGACATAGGGGATATAGCCCAGCACATCGGTGGCGGCATCGAGCGCCGCGCGCACCTGCGGGGTGATCATCGCCTCGCTGCCCGGGCCGAGCCCCGCGATCGCCAGCGTGCCGCTCATGGCCGGCGCCCCTGGCCGTGGATCAGCAGGATCGAGAAATAGGGCGTGACCGCCTGGGCCTCGCCCAGCGGCGTCACCCGCTGGCTGGGCATGGCGGCATGTTCCACCAGCCAGGCCTCCCCCTCGCGGCCGGCGGCGGCCACCGCGCGGCGCAGCTTGGCCAGGTGGCGGCCGATCTTCATCACCACCAGGGCATCGGTATCGCGGATGCGGCGGGTCAGTTCCGCCTCGGGCAGCGTGGCCATGGCCACGGTGAGCACGTCATCGCCCCAGGTGATCGGCACGCCGGTGGCGTTCCACGCGCCGGCCATGCCGGTGATGCCGGGCACCACCTGCACCGGCACCTGCCCCGCCAAGCGGCTGTGCAGGTGCATGAACGAGCCATAGAAAAACGGGTCACCCTCGCACAGCACGACCACGTCTTCCCCGGCGCGGGCGAGATCGGCGAGGCGTGCGGTGCACGCGGCATAGAAGGCAGAAAGGCAGGCGTTGTAGCGCGGATCGCCTACCGGGATTTCGGTGGTGACCGGGTATTCCATGGGAATTTCCACGGCATCGGCGCGCAGCAGGTCTGCCGCGATGCGCCGCGCCTGGCCTGGCCGCCCGGCCTTGCGGAAATAGGCGATATGGCGCGTGCCGCGCACCAGCCGATCGGCGCGCACGCTCAACAGGTCAGGCGCGCCAGGGCCAAGGCCGACGCCGTGGATCGTGCCGATCGGCCCGGTTGGTGAAAGAGCGGGCGCGCTCATTCCGCGTCGCTCGCCAGGGCATTGATCGCCGCCACGGTGATCGCGCTGCCGCCCAGCCGCCCGTCGACGATGCAGCAGGGCACGCCGCCCCATGCCCACAGCGCGGCCTTGGATTCGGCCGCGCCGACAAAGCCGACCGGGCAGCCGATGATCGCCGCCGGGCGCGGGCAGGCCGGGTCTTCCAGCATATCGAGCAGGTGGAACAGCGCAGTGGGCGCGTTGCCGATCGCCACCACGCTGCCGGCCAGGTGCGGCCGCCACAGTTCCAGCGCGGCGGCAGAGCGGGTGTTGCCCATGGCCTGGGCCAGCGCCGGCACCGCCGCATCATGCAGCGTGCAGAGCACTGGATTGGCCGCAGGCAGGCGCGCGCGGGTGATCCCTTCCGATACCATCCGCGCGTCGCACAGGATCGGCGCCCCGGCGCGCAGCGCGGCGCGCGTTGCCGTGGCGAACTGGGGGGAAAAGCGGATGTGCGGCGCCAACTCCACCATGCCCGCCGCGTGGATCATGCGCACGGCAACAGGCTCTTCGGCAGTGGCGAAACGCGCCAGATCGGCTTCTGCCCGGATCGTGGCGAACGACTGGCGATAGATGGCCGCGCCATCGGTTTCATAGGCATGGGGCATCGGGCAGCTCCGAACGGGGCGATGGGGCAAAGCGGGACAGCACGGCTTGGGCGGTGAGCGGCGCCTGGGCGGGCGCCGCCCCGGCGACGGCATCGTGGGCAAGATCGAAGCAACCATCGGCCCGGCCGGTGAGCACAAGGTCGGTGGCACGGGTGCAGGCGCAGCCCTTGGCGCAGCCCGATACGTGCAGCGTGCCGCGCACATGCGGCGCCAGCGCGATGGCAAGATCGCGCGTGGGCACATGCGCCTGCGGGCAGGCCGGCGCGCCAGGGCAGGCTTCCACCCGCAGCAGCGGATCGGCCGGATCGGCAATCAGGCCGGGCACGGCATCGCCCCCGGCCCCTTCCACCACCAGCAGCCGCCAGGGCGTGATGCGCAGCCCTTGCGCGCCGGGCGCAGCCAGCGCCGTTTCCAGCACCGACGCTGCCACCCGGCCAAATGGCGCGCCATGCACCATGCCGAGCGCGCAAGGCCCTGGTTGCCAGGCCGGCGCCAGCGCCGCTGGCAGATCCTGCCCAGCCGCCCAGGCGGGCAGCGGGGCATGATGGCGCGCCATGCGCCCCTGCCCGCCGCTTTGAACGAACCAGCGGGCCAGCGCGATCAGCCCATCAACCTCTGCCCCGGGCGCCAGGGCCACGCCATGGGCACGCCCGGCCGCGCGCAGGATCAGGCCGCCATGGCTGCCCCGCTCAACCCGGAAATCGCCCGGCTCTGCCAGCAAGACCGGCGCTGCGCCAGCATCGATCACGAACCCGGCCTTCGCCGGCAGCGCGGGCAGTTCATCCAGCCGGGCAAGCAAGGCCCGGGCGATGCGCTGCGTGTCATCGCCATCGCGCGAGCTTGGCGCCACCAGCAGGTTGCGCCGCGCCTCTGCCAGCGGATCGGTATCGACCAGGCCCAGCGCCAGCAGTTCGGCCAGCACCGCCTGCCACCCGGCGTGATCGAGCCCGCGCAGCTGCAGGTTGCCCCGCCGCGACACATCGATCAGGCCATTGCCATGCTGCACGGCCAGCGCGCACACCGCCTGCGCAGCGGCACGAGACAGACGCGCGAGGCGCGGCTTGATGCGCAACAGCAGGCCATCGCCTGCTGCCATCGGCCGCCAGGCATCGGGGCACCAGCCCGCCACGCGGAAGCCGCTCACGCCCTGCCCCCGGCGTCATCCGCCAGGTCGGCCAGGTCGGCAAGAATGGCGTTGCGCCGCGTGGCCCACAGGCCCGCGGCATGCAGCGCGGCAAAGCCCTGCTGCATCGCGGCCAGGGCGCCAGGGTTGTCGCGCGAGAGGAACGCATGCACCGCCGCATCGCCCAGCGTCGCCTGGTAATAGAGGTCGAACAGGTGCGCTGGCACGCTGCCGGGGGCAAGATGGGCAAAGGCACCCAGGTGATCGAGCGTGGCGGCCAGTTCTGCCCCGCCGCGAAAGCCGTGGCGCATCATGCCCGCGATCCAGCCGGGGTGCGCGGCACGGGCGCGCACCACGCGGGCCAGTTCCTCGCCCAAGGGCCGCGCCACGGGCCGCGCGGGGTCGCGGCTGTCGAGGTGATAGAGCGCGGCCTTGCCCCCGGCCCCACCCCCGACCACGCCCTGCGCCGCGGCAAAACCGGCTTCGTGCGCGGCGTAGTCCGCCGCGAGCAGCAGATCGGTTTCGGGCAGATCCTGCGCGTGGACAAAGGCGCCGGCCGCCGCGACCCGGGCGCGCAGCCCGGCCGGATCTGCCTGCGGCGCGGCACCGTCAAATGCGTGGTCAGACGCGGCAAGCCACGCCTCTCCCGCCGCGCGGCGGCCGCCTGCGTCATAGCGTTGCGCCGCCTGCGCCATGCCCAGGCCATAGCGGCCCGGCGCCGGGCCATAGACCCGCGCGCCCGGCGCCTTGCCGGCAAAGGGGTTCCACTCGGCCGGCTCGTCCCGCCCGGCCAGTGCGCGCACGGCCTGGCCAAACAGCACCGGCAGCAGCGGAAAGGCATCGCGCAGCAGGCCAGAAATGCGCAGCGTCACATCCAGGCGCGGGCGATCGAGCAAAGCGATCGGCAGGATCTCGATCCCCGTCACCCGTTGCGAGGCCGCATCCCACACCGGCCGGGCCCCCAGCAGATGCAGCGCCATGGCAAATTCCTCGCCACCGGTGCGCATCGTGGCCGAACCCCACAGGTCCACCACCAGGGCATGGGGATAATCGCCGTGATCCTGCAGGTGGCGGCGCACCAGCTCTTCGGCCAGCACCACCCCCTGGGCATGGGCGGCGCGGCTTGGCACGGCGCGCGGATCGATCGCATAGAGATTGCGCCCGGTGGGCAGCACATCGGCCCGGCCGCGCCAGGGCGATCCGGCTGGCCCAGCCGCAACCCGGCGCCCGGCGAGTGCGGCGAGCAAGCCGTCACGCTCTGCCCCGCCCTGCGCGCCGCGCCCGAACACGTGCAGGCCATCGCCATACTGGCTGTCCTTCACGTCGCACACGAAGCGGTCGATCCGGGCGATCGCCTCGGCCGCGGAGGCGGCGGGATCGAGCCCCAGTTCTGCCTCAAGGCCGAGCGCCTGCGCCTGCGCGCGAATGGCCAGGATCAGCCGGTCGCGCCGCCGTGGATAAAAGCCCCCCCCGCCCGAAAACAAGGCGAGCAGCCCCGCCCCACCCGCCCCCCCCCCGCCGCTTTGCGTGCGCCGCAGGGGCGGCGGCATGTGGCCCAGCGTGACCGCGCCAATCCGCCGCTTGGCCTGGGCCGCCTCGCCCGGATCGTTGACGATGAAGGGATAGATCACCGGCAGGCTGCCGATCAGCGCCTCGGGCCAGCAGCCCCCCGACAGCGCCACCGCCTTGCCCGGCAGCCATTCCAGCGTGCCATGCGCGCCCATGTGCACCAGGGCATCGATTCCCTGCGCCCGCAGCCACAGGTAAAACGCAACGTAGCCATGGCGCGGGCAGCGCGACAGATCGTGATAGGCCTCGTCGCGCCCCGCCAGATCGCCGCGTTCGGGCTGCAACGCCACCAGCGCCTGCCCGGCGCGCAATCCGGCAAAGTGGAATGCGCCATCGCGCACCGCCGGATCATCCTCTGGCGCGCCCCAGCTTTGTGCCAGATCCTGCTGCAGGGCGGGCGGCAGTTGCGCCAGGGCAGCACGATAGGCCGCCAGTGGAAAGACCAGCTCCTCCGTGCCCAGCCGCATGGCGAGGTCTGCCGGCGGCGTCACCTGATAGCCGGCCTGGGCAAGGTCGGTGAGCAGCGCGGTGGTGGACGCCAGGGCATCGAGGCCCACGGCGTGCGCCATGGCATGTGCCTTCCCCGGATAGGTGGAAAGCACCAGCGCCACCTGCCGCTGCGCCACGGGCCGCTGGGCCAGCGCGATCCAGGCGTTCACCCGCGCGGCAATGGCCGCGATCCGCGCCGGGTCTGCCCGGTGCATGTGGCGGGCAAAGCCCAGGTCCGCGTCCTGCGTGCACGCTTCCTTGAAACTCGCAACGCCGGCAAACAGGCGCCCGTCGATTTCCGGCAGAACGACATGCATGGCCAGGTCCGCCGGCGCGAGGCCGCGCGCCGCCCCTGCCCAGCTTTCATGCGTGCCGGTGGCCAGTGCCACCTGGAACACCGGCACGCCCGCTGCGTCGAGCGGGCTGTGCCCGGCATCGTCCCGCGCGGAAAAGGCCGTGGCATTGACGATCGCGGCCGGGCGCAGCCGCCCGAGTTCTGCCGCCACCACGGCGCGCGAGAGCGGCTCCTTGAGCGAGGTGACATAGACGCCGCAGGCGGCAAGGCCCGCGTCTTCCAGTGCAGCGATCAGCGCGGTTACCGGCTCTGCATCGCCCGCCGTGAGATAGGCGCGGTAGAACACCACCAGCACCAGCGGGCGCGCGGTGTGTTGCGGCGCACCGCGCGGATGCCACAGTCCCGCTGCCGGCATGGGTGAGGCGGGTGAGACCCCAGCCGCCGCATCGGCAACCGCCAGGCCGCCTGCCCGCGCCAGTTGCACCAATGCGCGATGGGCGGCATCGGCCCCGCCCGCCTCGCACAGCGCGGCCAGATTGCGCAAGCTGTCCCGCGGCAGGGTAGAGGCTTCATCCAGCTGGAGATCGGCGCGGCCGTCTGCCGGTAGCACCGCCAGCGCCACGCCGCGCGTGCGCGCCAGGGCCGAAACCTGTGCCAGGCCATAGCGCCACCACGAAACCCCGCCGATCAGGCGGATCAGGATCGCCCGCGCCCCACCCAGCGTGCGATCGATATAGGTATCGACCGACAAGGGGTGTTCCAGCGCGGCCAGATTGGCGAGGCGCAGCAGCGGGAATGCCGGATCGGCCTGGCGGGCCAGATGCCAGCCGGCGGCAAAGGCGCCCAGGTCGCTGTCGGAAAACGACAGCACGACCAGCGGCGCCGGCGCCTGCCCCAGATCCTGGGGCACCGCCGTTTCCTCAAGCCCGTGGCTTTCGCGGAAGATGACGTGCATGGGCGCGCGCCGCCGATCAGGCCGCCAGCACCGCCCCGATGGTTTGCGGATCAAGCCTGTCGCGCTCGGCAATCGCCACCAGTTGCCCGGTGCGCGGCTCGCCCGCCTGCCAGGGCCGATCATACTGATGGCGCACGCGCGCGCCCACGGCCTGGACCAGCAGGCGCATCGGCTTGCCCGCCACGGCAACGTGGCCCTTCACCCGCAACACGCCGTGCTCTGTCGCCAGGCGGGCGATGCGCGCGGCAAGGTCGGCCGGATCGGCTACCTCGCCCAGCGACACCACGGTGCTGGCAAAATCGTCGTGCTCGTGATCGTCGGCGCCATCGTGGTGCGACGGGCGGGCGGCGATATCGTCTTCGGCCGCGGCGTTCAGCCCCAGGATCACGCGCGGATCGGCCGCACCTTCGGCCAGGTCGATCACCGGCACGGCGCGCGGCGCGGTCTGCGCGATCACCGCGCGCGCTGCGGCCAGCCCGCTGGGCCCGGCGAGATCACCCTTGGTCAACAGCACCATGTCGGCGCAGGCCAGCTGGTCTTCAAATACTTCGGCCAGGGGCGTTTCATGATCGATGCCCGGATCGGCGGCGCGCTGCGCCTCGAGCGCGGCGAGATCGGGGGCAAAGCGGCCCGCGGCAACCGCCTCTGCGTCAGCCAGCGCCAGCACGCCATCCACGGTGATGCGGCTGCGGATCGCGGGCCAGTCGAACGCCTTGAGCAGCGGCTTGGGCAGCGCCAGCCCCGAGGTTTCGATCAGGATGTGATCGGGCCGGGGATCGAGCGCGAGCAGGCGTTCGACCGTGGGGATGAAATCGTCGGCCACGGTGCAGCAGATGCAGCCATTGGCCAGTTCGACGATGTTTTCGGCCGGGCAATCGGGAATGGCGCAAGATTTCAGGATATCGCCATCTACGCCCAGCGTGCCGAATTCATTGACCACCACGGCCAGGCGGCGCCCGCCGGCGTGGCGGATAAGATGGCTGATCAGCGTGGTCTTTCCCGCGCCGAGAAAGCCGGTCACGATGGTGACGGGCACTTTTGCCAGATCCGGCATGTACAAACCCCTTCCGCGCGCCGAGCGACGGACACGACAGGGCTTGCCGGAAAACGATCCGGCCAGGCGCGCGGCAGCGGGCCGGCGCACCAGGGCGCCCACCACAACGCAACCTGTGCAGCCCCAGCCGCACACGTTTTCGTCGCCCAGACGGAAGTATTACCGTGCCCGGACCATCCCCTGGATCAAGGCAAGAGCGACCAGTGCGCCGGCAGGTCTCCTGGCTCGTGGGTCAGGGCTTGATGCACGCCTTCCCAGGCCCGCTCGGGGCCCAGTGGCCATCCCCGTCGATTGCGGGGACCAGTGCATCGCGCTCGCCACTTACAGTTGCAGGGACAGCTGCGGACTTGGGGCATAGCCCCGCACCGCATTCCCGATTAAGCCCCTCTCGGGGCACCGACGCGATCTTTTGCAGGGCACCGGCCGAAACCGCCGCCTGCCCTGCCCTCCTAGCCCAGTTCGCCGGCCAAGCCAACCGGGCATGACATCAGATTGCGCGGACAACCTCGATCTCGTCGAGCCGCTGCCAGCGATAGATCGCCGCGCTGGCCAGCCAACACAGCGCAAACAGCCCGATGATGACAAAGCCCAGCCCATTGAAATTGCCCGCAAGATCGGCCGCAAACCGCCACGGCGCGCCGGTCAGGCCGAGCTTGTGGCCTATCAGTGCGGCCGCCTCGATCCCGCCGATCACGATCGCCACCAGCGCCGAAACCAGCGTGATGGTGATGTTGTAATAGAGCTTGCGGATCGGCTTGACGAAGGCCCACTCATAGGCGCCAAGCATCACCACGCCATCGATCGTGTCGACCAGCGCCATCCCTGCGGCAAACAGCGCGGGCAGCACCAGGATCGTGCCAAGCGCCAGCCCGCTTGCCGCCTGGCTGGCCGACAGGCCAAGCAGGGCGACTTCGGTGGCGGTATCGAAGCCCAGCCCGAACAGGAAACCCAGTGGCGCCATGTGCCACGATCGCGTCACCAGGCGGAACATCGGGCGGAACAGGCGCGACAGCAGTCCCCGGCCCGACAGCAGCAGGTCAAGGTCTTCCTCCACATAGGCGCCCCCTGCCCGCACATGGGCAAAGGTGCGCCACACCCCGCGCAGGATCACCAGGTTCATGGCGGCAATGGCAAACAGGAACAGCGCCGATATCGTCGTGGCGATCATCCCGCCCACCTCGCGAAAGGCGCCAAACCGCGCGAGTGCGGTGGCCGTCACGGCCACGAGGACCGAGGCGATGGCGATGATCGTGGCATGGCCCAGGGCAAACCACAGGCCCACGGCGATCGGCCGCTGGCCCTGCTGCATCAGCTTGCGCGTGACGTTGTCGATCGCGGCGATGTGATCGGCATCGACCGCGTGGCGCAGCCCCAGCCCCCAGGCGAGCACGGCCGTGCCCAGCATCAGCGGTTGGTCGTGGAACAGGCCCATGGCCCACAGCCAGGCCAGGGCATTGGCCAGAAGCAGCCCGGCCAAAAGAGCGGCAATGCGCCGGCGCAGGGAGGGTGCGGCAGAGGCCGTGGCAGAGGCCTTGGCAGAGGGCGCGGCAAAGGGGGCCAGCATGCGGCCAAGATGGAATGATACGGGCACGAGGGGAATACTCCGGCCAGAATTGCGACGGGGCCGGACGCGTTACGCCGCGCGCACGCCGCCGGGCGTCCACGCAACCACACGCCGGCCAGGCGGCGTCGCTCTGACGGAATGAACCGTGCCGCGGCCATCCCCTGGACCAAGGCATGAGCGACCAAGCGCCGGCCGGTCTCCTGGCTTGCGGGTCAGGGCTTGATGCATGCCTTCCCAGGCCTCGCCCGTCTTGGCGTCCGGCCCAGTGGCTGCCCTCCCCGCCGATATCGGGGAAAGCGGTATGCATCGCGCTCGCCGCTTACAGTTGCAGGGACAGCCGCGGATTTGGGGCACCAGGGCCCCGCACCGCATTCCCGATTGAGCCCTTCCGGGCACCGGCGCGATCTTTGCCCGGCAGATCACCCGCCAGGCCCGCCGGGCATAGCCAGCCGGCAGCCGCGGCGCAACGCCCGCGCAGTGGCGGCACTGCGTTTTACGTGGTTGCGAGCAATGGCGCGCTGGGCAATGATCGGCGCTGCCCGGCATCATCGCCGAGGCTGGAGGTCGCGCAGGATGATCCTGGCCGCACGCATCGCGCATCATCGACGGGTAGCGGCCCTGGCCCCGGCCGCCATCATTACTGCCGCCTTGCTCGCCGCGCGCCTACCGGTGGCGCAAAGCCACCCGGCGCTGTCCCTGTGGCTGTGCCTGTGGCTGGCCGCCGATAGCCTGCTTCTGTCCCGCATCATCCGCGATGGCGCCGGCCGTCCCGACGCTCAAACCGTATGCGCCACGCTGGCGGGCGCCTGTTGCCTCGTGAGCATGGCCGCCCCGTCAGCCCTGCGCGCCGCCTTGCTGGCCATGCCCGGCACGATGGTGGCCATGGCGCTGGCGCTGCTCGCCCACCTTGCCCTTGCCGGTCGGCAGGCGCTGGCCATCTTGCGCCGTGGCGACACGGCCCCGCGCTGGGAAAGCGCCGCCGCGCAATTCCTCCCCCCTGCCTTGGTGCGCCTGGCCCGCGCGGAACTGGTTGTGCTGCACATGGCCCTGTTGCGTTGGGGTGGGCCAGCCGACGTTCCCCCCGGCGCGCGGGCCTTTGCCTATCACCGGCATCTCACGCCGATGGCGATAACGCTCCTGTCGCTCTCGGCTATCGAAGTGGCGGTGTATCACGTCTTTCTGGGCCACTGGAGCCGCCTGGCGGCCATGGCCATGTTCGTCTTCAGCGACTTGGGGCTGGTCTATCTGGTGGGCCTGGTCAAATCGTTCCGCTTCCGCCCGATCCTGTTGGAGGCAGACAGTTTGCGCATTCGCGCCGGGCTGCTTCTCGACGTGGCGGTGCCACTCGACCATATCGAGAGCGTCAGCATGGCGATCGACGGCGCAGAGGTGCGCCATGCCGCCACGCTCAACGCGGCGCTGCTGGCTTGGCCCAACGTGATCGTGCATTTGCGCGCGCCGATCGACCATCATCGCCTGCTGCGCCGCCGCAGCATCAGGCGCGTGGCATTCCGCCTGGATGAGCCAGCGCCGTTCGTGCGCCTGTTGCAATGGCGGCTGGGGCAGCCTTGAACCGCAACGGTCACCCTGCCGGCGGTGGACGGCGGACCGGGGCAAAGGCCCATTGCAACGTGCGCGCCATGGCCATGGCGCCGCCGCGCACGATGGGCGTCGCCGGCAGCGACAGGCGGCGACCGTGCAACGCCTGCGCCCAGGGCGGCATCAGGTCGACCGCCGCCTGGAACAACAGATGCTGGGCCGGCGCGGCGGCCAGCGACGGCGACGGCTGCGACAGCACCATGCGCGCGACCTGCCGCGTGCGCTGATCCGCATGCAGTTCAGGGCGAAACGCGGCGATGAGCGCGTCGGCCTGGGCACGCGTTTCGGGCACGGGATCGGCGCCCAGCCGGCGCGCCACCACACCTGCTTCGCGCATATAGGTGTCCTGGTCCGCGCTAGACATGCCCGG
>CAYXUN010000006.1:0-1689 GCA_964468165.1 uncultured Novosphingobium sp.
GGGGGCCGCCCCCCGCCCCCCCCCCCCCCCCCCCCCCCCCCCCCCCCAGGCGACCGATAACAAGGCCCGGCTCAAGCTACTGGAACGCGAGGTCAAGGAACTTCGCCGGGCCAACGAGATCCTGCGCAAGGCGTCAGCGTATTTTGCGATGGCGGAGCTCGACCGCCACGGCAAATGATGATGTCGTTCATCGACGCCCATCGCGAGGACCTGGGTATCGAGCCGATCTGCCGTGAGCTGGCAATCGCCCCGTCCTCCTATCATGAACATGCCCGGCGCCTTGCTGATCCCGCTAAGCGCCCAGCGCGTGCGCGCAGCGACGAGGAGATGCGCGGGCAGATCAAGCGCGTCCATGAAGCCAACTACGGTGTATATGGCTCGCGCAAGGTCTGGCACCAATTGCGGCGCGAGGGCGTTACGATTGCCAAATGCACGGTGGAACGACTGATGCGCACCATGGGTCTGGCAGGCGTTCGCCGTGGCAAGAAGACGATCACGACCGTCAGCAATCCCAAGGCACCGTGCCCGCTCGACAAGGTCAACCGGGAGTTTCGCGTCGCCCGGCCCAACGCCTTGTGGGTGGTCGATTTTACCTACGTCCACACCTGGGCTGGCTTTGTCTACGTGGCCTTCGTGATCGACGCTTATGCTCGGCGCATCGTGGGCTGGAAAGTCAGCACCAGCGCCACCGCCGGCTTCGTGCTGGACGCTTTGGAACAGGCGATCCATGCGCGCAGGCCCGGACCTGACGATGGCCTGGTCCACCACAGCGACAGGGGCGTTCAATATCTTGCCATGGCCTACACCCAGCGCCTTGCCGAGGCCAATCTGGTCCCCTCTGTCGGCAGCGTCGGGGATTCCTATGACAACGCCTTAGCCGAGACCATCAACGGGCTCTACAAGGCTGAGGTGATCTGGCGCCAGCGCTCCTGGCCGAGCGCTTCCGCTGTCGAGATGGCCACTCTGCGATGGGTGGACTGGTACAACAATCAGCGCCTCTTCGGCCCCATCGGCTACATTCCTCCCGCCGAGGCCGAAGCCAATTACTATGCGGCCCTTGAGAACCTCGATATGGCTGCGTAACTCAATTGAAAAATGCCTCCGGGAAACCCGGGACGCTTCACTACAGCAATCCATAAACGGCGTGGTATATCTACATGGTCGCCTTCGCCCGCCCGAACTAGGTGTGACATCCGGTTATGTTATCAGCAGCGCGGACTTTGGCAGGGCATATCTGTCAGAAGGCTGGGCCACTCGATTCGTGAAGGCTCTGCGTGAGCGTTTCACCATCGTTTTGCTTGGCTATCGAGCAGAAGACCCGCCGATGCGCTACCTACTGGAAGGGTTAGACGCGGCTGAGAGTGCAACCTACAATTCGCCGATTTACGCCTTTACTGAAGGCGAGGAGGGTGATGCGGAAGAAGAGTGGCATGATCGTGGAGTCACACCGATTTGCTATCCAAAGAGTGTCGGTCATGCCGCGCTGTGGGACACACTGTCGGCGTGGGCGGATGCCGTGCGAAATCCCCAAGGATGGACCGAAAAGGTAATTGGAATAGCCCAAAAGCGGCCCATTGAGGTCAAGCCGCATGAGCGCGGACAAGTCGTGGAACTGGTTAGCAGCAAACTCGGGGCAAAGCGTTTCGCTGATGCAAAGCCAACCCCTTCTGCGGAATGGATGTGTGTTTT
>CAYXUN010000006.1:1737-31023 GCA_964468165.1 uncultured Novosphingobium sp.
CGTTATGCCGACCCAAGGAAGCGGTCATGGAGCGATGAAGAGGAAATCGACCCGCTCGACCTTTTTGGCTTAGATGATGATCCGCCTCGTCCTCCCAAGGAAGCCAATGGCCAGCGGACCATTCCCGGCATTAATCCGCTCAATTGGAAACTTGGCGATGCCAGTTTTCCCGAGAGGATCGGGTTGAGGGGGTGGAACTCGCAATGGGCGAACCCCCTGCCAGAACGCCTGCACCACATTGCTAGGTGGTTCGGTGATGTGATGCATCAACCCTTCGCGGTTTGGTGGGCGGCGGGCTGGAAGCAACTCAACCCGAATATGCTCTGGTTCGTCGTTAGACGGCTAGATCGCCTCGAAGGCGGCATACCGCAAGAGGTGGTCACCTTCTGGCGTCTCTACCTCGAAAGCTGCGATCATGGTGGCAACTTTGATCGTGATTTTGTTTGGTTAGAATTTCGGTCGATGGTCGGCAAGGAAGGCTGGTCGGGCGCGACGCTGAGGTTCTTTGAGCGCGTTTCTCAGCCGCGAGTCGAGTTCAGTCGGGACAGTTTCGGGCGGAGCTATCCCGTCGAGGAGAGTTGGGACGGCTTGCCTCTCAGCCGAGTGGTTGATGCCAAGGTCATGGTTCTGGATCGGCACAATGAAAAGCTAGACATTCCTGACGAGCAACTTGCCACAGTCATTGCCGTCGTGCGACGCAGCCTGCTTGTTGCGTCCTCCCTTCTAGACGAGATAGGCACATTGTGGTGGGACATGCCGACCCTGCACCCCACCGAGCAACGAGGGGAATCCTTTCACGGGCGAAAGGCACAGTATTTCCTGTGGTTTCGTGACCTGTTTGTTCGCCTCGTCAAGCTTGATCCTGAGGCAGCTGCACTCGAAGTGCGGCAATGGCCCATCAATGATCGCTATTTCTTCGGGAAGCTGTCGATTTACGGGGCTATGTTTCCGGACGTGGCGTCGGCAAGCCAAGCCACTGCGCTTATGTCAGAACTGAATGACAAGATTTTCTGGGAGCGTCGCTGCCAGAGGGAGCTTCTCTTCACGCTACGCGCGCGCTGGCCTGATTTCACAAGCAGGCAGCGCCAAACGATAGAACGGAGAATTGCAAAAGGCCCGGCGAGGTGGGAGGAGGAGAAAGCTTCTGATTTCCGGCGGCGCAGAGCGGTGTATGCCGCTGAAAGATTGGCATGGCTCGAACTAAGCGGCTGCCCATTGGCGCCTGCGACGGCGAAAAAGCTTGATACGCTGAAACGTGTCGATCCCAAATGGTCCGACGATTGGGCGGGTAATGCAGGTCGCTCACTCGATTCACGCGGTGGAATGGTAAAAAGGGTAACTGTTACTCGTGGGCTTGAATCAGCCCCTATCGGAAGAATTATTGACGATGCTCGGATCAAGACTGAGAGCCGTCACGGTGAACTGCGGGACTTCCGCCCGTTTGATGGTCTTGTCGCTGGCCAGCCTTTCCGCGCGCTAGCGGCGCTGCGCTTCGCGTTGCGAAATGGTGATGTTCCCACTGGTTTCTGGGAAGCGTTTGTGTCGAACTGGCCCGAAGCGACATCCTTAAGGCTGCGCTGGCTCGCCGCCCATACAATCTCCACCCTTCCCGACGATGCGCTGGAAGCGCTGAGATATTACGTCCCAAGATGGTTTGAGAAGCATTTGGGAGCGTTGGCGACAGCGGATCGCTCCCGCGCTCTAGCCATCTTCGACAAGGTAGTTGCCGTTTACGTGGCGGCGTCCCCAGAGGTGACTAAGGCAGGCATAGGACATACGACCGTCGGCGGTGTTGTACAGGATCGCTCCGAGGTTTCGGTCAGCAAGGCAATCAATAGCCCGGTAGGTGTTCTCGCGGGGGCAATTTGGGATCTTATGCCAGACACGGCCTCCGAGAAAGGGCCGATGCCAAACGGTGTGGGCGAACGCTTTGAGGCACTGTTCGAGGCTAATGGCGATGGAGGCGGACATGCTGCATGTGTGGTCGCGCGGCATTTTCCTTGGCTCGATCATTGGTTCCCGGAATGGTCAAATCGGGTTCTTCGACCAATGTTCGCGCTTGATCATCCACTATCCGAGGCTGTTTGGCATGGCTTTGCCACTAGCCCCGAATGGCCCTCGACGCAGACGCTCAGAATGCTTTGCCCTTATCTGCTTGGTTTGCTCAAGGGCGATCCCGCGTGGGAGTTGGATGAATCCGAAAAGCAGAACATAGTTCAGAAAATGGTTTGGCTAAGTGATCCTACAAACGACGATGGTCAGCTAATCTCTTTTAGGCAAGTGCGCGATGTTTTAACTGGTATGGAAGATAAAGGCCGAAGCGATGTGCTTTGGCTATTGGGTCGAATCGCGTCAAAGGATGGACAATGGCAGGCATTCGTAAAACCCTTCATTGAGCAGGCTTGGCCTCGTCAGGTAAAGTTCCGAACCGAAAGTGCTTCGCGAGGTTTCGCGCATCTTGTCGAACAATCCGGCGACAACTTCCCGGATGCCATCCGCACGGTGCTCAGTCTGCTGCGGCCGGTAGCGCATCTCGACATGATAACCTATCGCCTCTCAAAAGAACCGGAAGACGGCACCAACGATTTTGCCCAGAGGTTTCCGGCAGAGACGCTTCAGCTGCTAGATGCATTGATCGCGGATGATAGGTCACAAATGCCCTACGAATTGGACAAGGCCTTGGATGTCATAGCAGAAGCAGCACCTGCGCTACGACGCACAAGGGAATGGCAACGTCTGAATGATCTGACAGCCTAAAGCATCCTCGCTACGGGGGCACACACTGAGAGATTACCTGAACCGACGGAAGCTATTGAGGAAAAAATTTTTCTTATTGATTGACAGCTCTGTCAGCCGCAACGATCAACAAGGCTAAACGTGAAATGCCGGTTTTGGTGTAGACCGACGTTCCCTGAAACGCATCAGAACGGCAGACCTTGGTCGAAAGCCGCCGTGCTCGGGCACCGGCATGGGCAATCCGCGCGCCAGGGAGCGCGCGGTGAGCCAGGCGTGCAGCAGGTGCGGATCAAGGCCCTGGGGGTTCATCACGGCGCGGCCCGGCGCGGTTACAGCAGCATGGCCTGGCGCTGCGCGATGCGGTCCTTGATGCGGGCGATGGTGGCGACGATCGCGGGTGCCTGCTCCAGGATCAGCAGCGGATCATCGCCCGGCACGGCCTGGGCCAGGGCATGGGCATCGGCCACCAGGTCCACGTCCACTTCCGACAGGCGGCGCAGCGTGTCGGCCTCGGTGCGATAGCGCGCGGTCATGAAGTCGTTGCCGGGCACGGGCATATGCGCCACCTGCGCGTCGAGCGCGCTGATCGTCTGGGCCAGCGCTTCCAGCCGCTTGGCATGGGCGACCAGTTCTGCCGGCGGGAACGGCTGGGCGCGCGAGGGGGGCGGGATCATCTCGCGGCGATAGCGCCCTTCCGCCTCGCTCAGCGCCTTGCGCGCCTGTTGCAGCAGTTCGCTCACCATGCGGCGGATGCGCTGGTCATCGGCGCGCAGATCGTTTTCCACGCGATAGAACGTATAGCCATAGCCGCGGAACAGGTTGAGCGCGACCTGGCCGGCGCGCGCCGCCAGCCCGTCATCCTCGGCGCCGCTCATGTCGGCGCGCCCACTTCCGGGCCGAGCGGGTAGAAGCCGGTGGGCTGGCCGCCGATCGCAAAGGGCATGCCCACCGCCGCGTTGGGCGCGGAGACCAGGCCCTTTTCCGCCATCTTGAGCGCCAGGTAATAGCGCACCGATTCGATCGGGCTGAGGCCGATCGCCTGGAGCGAGATCAACTCGCGCATGCGCTCGTCGCGCGGCATGATCAGCACCTTGAGGTCGTTGAGCATGATGCCGTAGACCTTGAGGAAATCGGCAAGGTGAACTTTCACCGCCTCGCGCACGTCGTTGATGTGCTCGTTGATGTTTTCCAGCTTGGTGACCTGCACGATCTGGTTGATCGCCTGCTCGATCGCCGGGCCGGCGTAATCGGCCACTTCGTTGGTATCGATCACCGTGCCGGAAAACGGCATGTGGGTGATAAGGTCGAGCGCTTCCTGCTTGCTGTCGATGTGGATGTAGTAATCGACGACATAAGATACTTCGGCCATTTCCGCCGAGGTGGCGATGCCGGCGTTGCGCACCAGCAGCTTGGAGCGGTTGATATAGATGACTTCATAGACCCACGGCGAGGAGCCGCCGAAAAAGCCCTTGGCGATCGAGCCGATCAGCGGCTTGTCGGGCGTTTCGATGGCATATTGCCCGGTTTCATAGACATCGAGCACGGCCCCGCGCGACTTGAGCACGCAGAAGTGGTTGCTTTCCACCGTCAAGAGCGAGCCCGAGACGATGCTTTCATCCGCGATCTTGTAGGCGACGGTGCGGGTGCCGAGCGCGTCGGACCCATCGTTGCGCACCGTGGTGATCACTTGTCTGGTAATGGCCATCGCATGTCTCCTGGACGGAAAGCGGGGAGAAGGGGGCAGGCCCTAGCGCGGGGAACAGAGCCCCGGGCCGCGCACGGTGCGGTAAAAGCGGTCGAGCGTGGGAGAACGCCGGGGCGCGCCGGGCAGCACGGCCGGGGCATCGGCTGCAACCGGCGTCCTGGCCACAGGATCGACCAGGCCCGGCATGGCCGGCGCGTCAACCCGGGCCGCCGCGAGGGGCCGGCGCGGGGGCGGCATCGGCAAGGGCTGGCGGGCCTGTCGCGACGCCTGCCGGCGCAGCAAGACCAGCAGGACAACGAAAGCCAGAATGAACAGATGACTCACGCGGCGCCTCTCCGATCTGGCCCTGCTGGATCGCAAGCTAGACCTTTCGCTGGCAATTTCTTCTGACAAATGAGATTATTACCAATATTTCATGCGTGTCCGCGCCGGCTCTCACAGGCGGCATCAACCCGCCCAAAAGCCCGCTTTGCGCGCCCTGCAATTGATTGTAGGATGCAGTCACCCAGGGAGGGGAACAAGACCATGGACGATCGCAAGATCCGCAAGGTACTGATTGTTGGCGGCGGATCAGCCGGGTGGATGACGGCTGCGATGCTCTCGCAGGCGCTCGCGCGCGATTGCGCCATCACCCTGGTGGAAAGCGAGGAAATCGGCACGATCGGCGTGGGCGAAGCGACCATTCCGCCGATCCGCGTGTTCAACCAGACCCTGGGCATCGACGAGCGCGAGTTCCTGGCGCGGACCAAGGGCAGCTTCAAGCTGGGGATCGAATTCGTTGGCTGGGGCGCAGAAAATTCGCGCTATTTCCACCCCTTCGGCCCTTATGGCCGCAACTTCGACATGGTGCCGATGCACCAATACTGGCTGCAGGCGCGCCGCCAGGGGGAAACCGCGCCGCTTGATGAGCATGCCATGGCCTGGCACCTGGCGCGGGCCGGGCGCTTTGCCCATCCCTCGCCCGATCCACGCAGCGTGATGAGCACGTTCGATTATGCCTATCACTTCGATGCCGGGCTCTATGCCCGCTTCCTGCGCACGATTGCCGAACAGCGCGGCGTGACGCGGGTGGAAGGGCGCATTGCCGACGTGGCGCTGCATGGCGAAACCGGCTTTGTCGAGGCGGTGACGATGGCCGATGGGCGCCGTATCGAGGCAGAGCTGTTCATCGATTGCTCGGGCTTTCGCGGGCTGCTGATCGAAGGTGCGCTCAAGACCGGATACGACGACTGGTCGCACTGGCTGCCGTGCGACCGCGCCGTGGCCATGCCCTGCGCCCATCCCGCCGCCGATCCCAATCCCACGCCCTATACCCGCTCGACCGCACGCGCGGCGGGGTGGCAATGGCGCATTCCGCTGCAGCACCGCATCGGCAATGGCTATGTCTTTTGCAGCGCGTTCCTGGATGAAGACCGCGCGGCCGATGATCTGGCCAGCAGCCTCGATGGCACGGCGCTGGGCGATCCGCGCGCGGTGCGCTTCCAGGCCGGGCGGCGCAAGCTGCACTGGAACCGCAACGTGATTGCCGTGGGCCTCGCCTCGGGCTTTCTCGAACCGCTGGAATCCACCTCGATCCACCTGATCCAGGCCAATATCTCCAAGATCCTGGCACTGTTCCCCGACCGCGATTTCGATCCCGCCACGCGCGATGAATTCAACCGCATCGCCCATGGCGAGATGGAGCGCATCCGCGATTTCATCATCCTGCACTACAAGCTGACGCAGCGGCAGGATGCCGAGCTGTGGCGCCATGTCGCGGCGATGGACATTCCCGACAGCCTGGCCCTGAAGATCGCGCATTTCCGCCGCCATGGCCGCCTGATCGCGCGCGAGCTGGACCTGTTTGCCGCGCCTTCGTGGCTGGCCGTGCATATCGGGCAGAACAACCTGCCCGAAGGGCACGATCCGCTGATCGACTATCGCGGCGTGGATGGCCGCGCCTGGCTCGCCCGCCTGCGCGGGGCCATGGCCGCCGAAGCCACGCAGCAACCGATGCACGGCGCGGTGCTGGCCGGGCTGGCGCCGCAGCCAGCATGAGCGAAAGCGCGGCCGAGTGGCTCGACCGCGCCCATATCCTGCGCGCGCGGCAAGACATGGTCGGCGCGCACGGCGCCATGGCCCGTGCCCATGCCCTGGCGCCAGACGATCCCGCCATCGCGTTTCTCCACGCGCAATCACGCTATGAGCTGGGCCATCCCGCCGCGCCGCTGTTCGCCGCGGTCTGCCGCCGCTGGCCCGACCATCTCGACGCGCAGCGCAACCACGCCCTGGCGCTGGCCAGCGAAGGCCAGGTGGCACAAGCGCTAGCCACGCTGGAAGCGGCACTGGCGCACCACCCCACCTGGGCCGACGGGCACCGCGTGCTGGGCTCGCTGCGCTGGGTGAACGGAGACCGCAAGACTTTCGATGCCAGCTTTGCCCGCGCCGCGCGCACCCATCCGGCGCAGTCCGGGCTGTGGCTGGGCTGGTTTGCGGCCGTGGCCCAGGTGCGCGACTGGCCCCGCGCCGCCGCCATCCTGGACGAGGCGGAACGACATCTGGGCGCGCTGCCCGCGCTGATCCAGGCGCGGGTGTTCCTGGCCGGCGAAAGCGGCGATGCGGCAGGGATGGCGCGGCTGATCCACCAAGGCGCGCTGCCCGACAGTCCGCTGATCACCATCGCGCGCATCCGCCAGGCGCTGCGCGAGGGCGCGCCCGATGCGGCGCTCGCCCTTGCCCTGCCCCTGGCGCAGCAAGCGCCGGGATCGCCGCTGGCCGGGCAGGTCTGGCCCTATGTTTCCACCTGCTGGCGGCTGCTCGACGATCCGCGCGCGGCCTGGCTCGATGGCGATCCGGCGTTTGTGCGCAGCGTGGCGGTGGGGCTGAGCACCCGAGAACTGGCGCAACTGGCCGATCTGCTGCGCGGGTTGCACCGGGCGCAATTGCCCTATCCCGAACAATCGGTGCGCGGCGGCACGCAGACCGACCGCAGCGTGCTGCTGCGCCACGAACCCTTGCTGGTGCGCACGCGCGAGGCGCTGCTGGCGGCAACGCGCGATTACATTGCCGCCCTGCCCCCGCCCGATCCGGCGCACCCGCTGCTATCGCGCCCGCGCGAGGCAGTGCGGATCAGCGGCAGCTGGTCGGTGCGGCTGCACGGGCACGGCTTCAACGTCACGCATTCGCATCCGCTGGGGTGGATCAGCAGCGCCTTCTATGTCGCCCTGCCCGATCCGGCCGAAAGCACCGCGCCCGATGCCGGGCACTTCCACTTTGGCGCCCCACCGCAGGAACTGGGCCTCGACCTTGCGCCTTATGGCACGATCGCGCCGGCAGCGGGACAGCTGGTGCTGTTCCCCTCCACGCTATGGCACGGCACCGTGCCGTTCGATGCCGGCGAACGGCTGAACATCGCCTTCGACGTGGTGCCGGCAAGCTGATCCTCCCCCTGCCGGGCTGGAGCGTTAGCGGCCGCGGAACGTCCACTGCCCCACGGGCTGCCAGGTGGCGCCGCCCTGGGGCAGGCGTTGCAGGGCGTGGAGATCGATCCCGGCAAACGCGAAGGGCTGGCCGTCGAAGCGGCCTGCCAGCGCCGCCTGGAGCGCCCGCGCCTCGTGACGCACCACCTTGTTCTGGATCGTGATGTGAAAGCGCAGGCGGCCTTGGTCGGCCAGGCCGAGCAAGCCATGCAGCGCGGCGGCGAGATCGGCATGCACCGCGTTCAGCGCCGGGCTGCGCACGGCAATAGCCGTGCCGGTGCCCAGGTCTGCCAGCCCGGCGAGATGCGCGACCGGCGGCGCGGTTTGCGCACAAAACCGGGCCGCCAGGCGCTGCACTTCGCCTTGCGCCGATGGCGGCAGCGCGTGGAACAGCGTGACATGGGCGGGCACATGGTTGCGTTCAGGCGGATAGTGCGCGCGGCGCAAACCTTCCATCTGGCCAAAGAGCGCGGCGGGCAGCCGGGCTGTCAGGACCAGGGGCCCGCTCACCCGGCACGGCCCGCCGCGCAGGAGAAATCGGAACAGCCGGAGCGATGCGCACGCGCATCAGGCGGCAAATCCGTAAAACTCCGTATCGGACCAATAGAGCCAGAGTTGTGCAAAGGCCAGCCTAGAGATCACCACGCGCCCGGCGAATGGCGAACCATTTGGCGACATTGGCATTATGTTCGGCCAGAGTATCGGCAAAGACATGGCCACCGGTACCATCGGCTACCATATACAATGCCTCGGTATGCGCCGGGTGCAGCACTGCTTCGATCGAGGCGCGGCCGGGATTGGTGATCGGTCCCTTGGGCAGGCCCGTCATCGAATAGGTATTGTAATCGTTTACCGCCTGGATTTCCGACTGGCGGATGCGGCGGCCCAGCGGCTTGCCGCGGGTGATCGGATAGATGATCGTGGGATCGGCCTGGAGCAGCATGCCCTTGCGCAGGCGATTGGAATAGAGCCCGGCCACCATGCGGCGTTCGGCGGGCTTGCCGGTTTCCTTTTCCACGATCGAGGCCAGGATCAGCGCCTCTTGCGGGGTCTTGGCCACGGTATCGGGGCTGCGTTGTGCCCAGAGTTCAGCCAGGGTCTTGGTCATTGCCGCCTGCATGCGCGCCAGCACCGCCTTGCGCGGTTCGCCGCGACGGAATTCATAGCTGTCGGGCAGCACGGTGCCTTCTTCCGGCACGGCGACCGTGCCGGTAAGCAGCGGCTGCGCCATCAGGCGTTCCTGCACCATGATCGCGGGCATGCCTTCGGGCACGGTGACCAGGCGGCGCATCGCGCCTTCGGCCCCTTGCAGGATCTTGAGGATGGTGGAGCCGCTGGCGTGGGCCGGCAGGCTGAATTCGCCGGCCTTGATTGGCCCCGTGGTGCCGAGCAGGCGGGCGCGGGCACGGAACGTGCTGGCCGAAGCCACCGCGCCTTCGGCCTCGAGCTTGCTGGCGATTGAGCCGATGCTGGCGCCATCGGGCACGACGAACGCCGTATCCTTGGCCAGTGGGCCGGGGCCATACCAGCCCCACAGGAAGTGGGTGCCCCAGGCTGCCGCCAGGAGCAGCGCCCCCAGGATGACCAGCCGGACTTTACCGATGCGGGCAATCATGGGAGCGCGTTTCCTTGGTTTACGGCGGCCTCTTGGCTTGCCACGCGGGTTGGCCTTGCGGCTCAAACCGCCTTCATGATCAGGCTGGCGTTGGTGCCGCCAAAGCCGAACGAGTTGTTGAGCACGGCGCGCACCTGGCGCTTCTTGGCCACGTGCGGCACCAGGTCCACGCCCTGCGTACCCTCATCGGGGTTGTCGAGGTTGAGCGTGGGCGGCACGATCTGGTCACGGATCGCGAGGATGCAGAAGATCGCTTCGACCGCGCCGGCCCCGCCGAGCAGGTGGCCGATGGCCGACTTGGTGCTGCTCATCGAGGCGCCCGACAGATCATCGCCCAGCACGCGCTTGACCGCGCCCAGTTCGATCGTGTCGGCCATGGTCGAGGTGCCGTGGGCGTTGACATAGTCGATGTCGCCCGGCTCCAGACCGGCCTTGCGCAGCGCCATGCGCATCGCGAGTTCGGCGCCCTTGCCTTCCGGGTGCGGCGCGGTGACGTGATAGGCATCGCCGGACAGGCCATAGCCAACCACTTCGGCATAGATCTTGGCGCCACGGGCCTTGGCGTGTTCGTATTCTTCCAGCACGACAACGCCGGCGCCTTCGCCCATGACAAAGCCATCGCGGTCCTTGTCATAAGGACGGCTGGCCTGTTCGGGGCGGTCGTTGTAGCTGCAGTTGAGCGCGCGCGCCTGGGCAAAGCCGGCCACGCCCAGCGGGTTGATCGTGCTTTCGGCGCCGCCCGCCAGCATCACGTCAGCGTCGCCATCCTTGATCATCCGCGCGGCATCGCCAATCGAATGGGCGCCGGTGGAGCAGGCGGTGACGACCGCATGGTTGGGGCCCATCAGGCCATACTTGATCGAGACCTGGCCCGAGATCAGGTTGATCAGGCGGCCATGCACGAAGTGCGGAGACACGCGCCCCGGGCCCTTTTCGTGCAGGACGATCGATTCGCTTTCGATGCCCGGCAAGCCGCCGATGCCCGAACCGATCGAGCAGCCGGTACGCATCTTGAGATCATCGTCCATGTCCGCCAGGCCCGCGTCTTCCAACGCCTGGCCAGCGGCATCGATGCCATAGACGATGAACGGATCGACCTGGCGCTGAATCTTGTGATCGACTCGGCGCGACGCGTCAAAGCCATAGGGATGATCGGCCGGCTTCACTTCGCAGGCGATCTGGCACTTCTGGTTGCTGGCGTCGAACCGGGTGATCGGCCCGGCGCCAGACTTGCCGGCAAGCAGATTCGCCCAAACGGTTTCCACGTCCGCGCCCAGCGGGGTGACGAGGCCGAGGCCGGTTACGACGACACGACGCATTCTTTTCTCCGCAAAATCACAAACGAACAGGCCCAGCCCCGCAGATATGGGGACTGAGCCTGCCGAATTCCTCCCCTGCCCGGCCCGCAATTGCTGGCCGGAACGGTTGGGGAAGCGGGGCGATCAGCCCTTGTTTTCGTCGATGTACTTGATCGCGTCAGACACGGTCGAGATCTTCTCGGCCGCATCGTCAGGGATTTCCACACCGAATTCTTCTTCAAAGGCCATGACCAGCTCGACGATGTCGAGCGAGTCAGCGCCGAGATCGTCGATGAAGCTGGCGTCTTCGGTGACCTTGTCGGCCTCGACGCCGAGGTGCTCGACAACGATCTTCTTAACGCGGTCGGCGGTATCGCTCATTATATGCCCCTTCGCAGGAAACAGGTTGGTGGTCGCGGGTCAGGCATCGCCCTAATAGGCTGTTGAACCGCTGGCAAGAGGCGCCCGCATCCTGGCCTGTCAGCCGTGGGACACAAGCGCCGGTCGGAATGCGCTGCCGATCAGCCCTTGGGCTGTTCGACAACGCGAATGTTGAGCTCGCGCAACTGCTTGTGCTCGGCTGGCGAGGGCGCCCCCATCAGCAGGTCTTCGGCCCGCTGGTTCATCGGGAACAGCGTGATCTCGCGCAGGTTCTGCGCCCCGCACAGCAGCATGACGATGCGATCGACGCCCGCGGCCATGCCGCCGTGGGGCGGCGCGCCATACTGGAACGCACGATAGAGCCCGCCAAATCGCTCTTCCACGTCAGCCTTGGTCAGGCCGACGATTTCGAACGCCTTGACCATGGTTTCGGGCGACTGGTTGCGGATCGAGCCCGAGGCGATCTCATAGCCGTTGCAGACCAGGTCATACTGGAACGCCTTGATCGTCAGCGGGTCCTGGTTGGTCAGCGCGTCCATCCCGCCCTGCGGCATCGAGAACGGGTTGTGGCTGAATTCCACCTTCTTGTTGTCTTCATCCCATTCATAGAACGGGAAATCGACGATCCAGCACAGCTTGTAGGTGCCTTCTTCCACCAGGCCGAGCTGCGCTGCCACGCGGTTGCGCGCCAGGCCCGCCAGCTTGGCGGCCTGATCGGCCTTGCCAGCGGCAAAGAACAGACCGTCGTTTTCGCCCAGGCCCAGCTCGGCATAGAGCGCGGCCATGCCTTCGGCCCCGTGATTCTTGGCAATCGGGCCACCGAATTCGCCACCCTTGCGGGTGACATAGCCAAGGCCAGCGTGGCCTTCGGCGCGGGCCCAGTCGTTCATCTCGTCGAAGAACTTGCGGCTCTTGTCCGCCGTGTTCGGTGCCGGGATCGCGCGCACGACGCCGCCGGTGCCGACGATCTTTTCGAACAGGCCAAAGCCCGACTGGGTGAAGTGATGCGAAACGTCGGTGATCAGCAGCGGATTGCGCAGGTCCGGCTTGTCGGACCCATACTTGAGGATCGCCTCGTCATAGGGAATGCGCGGGAACTGGCCGATCGGCGTCACCGGCTTGCCATCAGCAAAGGCCTCGAACACGCCGCCGATCACCGGCTCCATCGTTTCCCAGACTTCTTCCTGGGTAACAAAGCTCATTTCCAGGTCGAGCTGGTAGAATTCGCCCGGCAGGCGATCGGCCCGCGGGTCTTCGTCGCGGAAGCACGGGGCAATCTGGAAATAGCGGTCGAACCCGGCGACCATCAGCAGCTGCTTGTACTGCTGCGGCGCCTGCGGGAGCGCATAGAACTTGCCGGCGTGGATGCGGCTCGGCACCAGGAAGTCGCGCGCGCCTTCCGGGCTCGACGCCGTCAGGATCGGCGTGGAATATTCGGTGAAACCAGCGCCTTCCATGCGGCGGCGCATGTCGGAGATGATTCGCGTGCGCGTCACGATGTTGGCGTGCAGGGTTTCGCGGCGCAGATCGAGGAAGCGATAGCGCAGGCGGATGTCTTCGGGATATTCCTGCTCGCCGGCCACCGGCATGGGCAGTTCTTCGGCTGCCGAAAGCACCGTCGCTGCCTTGGCGAACACTTCGATCGCACCGGTCGCCAGGTTGGCGTTGACGGTGGCTTCGTTGCGGGCCTTGACCACACCTTCGATCGTCACGACGCTTTCCACGCGCACGGATTCGAGCAGCGGCAGCGCCGGGCTGTCGCTGTCGGCCACGATCTGGGTGATCCCGTAGTGATCGCGCAAATCGACGAACAGCACGCCGCCATGGTCGCGCTTGCGATGCACCCAGCCCGAAAGGCGAACATTTTCGCCGACATGCTCGCGCGAGAGGGCGCCGCAGGTGTGGGAACGATAAGGATGCATCGAAACTCTTTCCAATCGGTCTGCAATAAGGCAGGTGAGACAGGCTTAAATGTCAGGCGCGGCCAAGAGGCGATGGCCACGCTTTTGTCAAGCCGCCGCTCCCGGACGGGGGCACCACCGGCCCCATGCCGCCACGGGTGTTTGGCACCCGCGCGCGGTTCGGGCCATACAGAAAAGAACGATGAAGATACATCCGCTGATTACCACGACCGCCGCGCTTGCCGATCTGTGCGAGCGGCTGGCCAAGTCAGACTTCGTCACGGTCGACACCGAATTCATGCGCGAGAACACCTATTGGCCGGAATTGTGCCTGGTGCAGATCGCCAATGAAGAGGAAGCCGCGGCCATCGATCCGTTGGCGCCGGGGATCGACCTGTCGCCGCTGCTCGATCTGCTGGTGGACAACGAAGACGTGCTCAAGGTCTTCCACGCCGGCGGCCAGGATGTTGAAATCATTTACAATCTTTCGGGCCGCACGCCGCACCCTATCTTTGACACGCAGATCGCCATGATGGCCCTCTCGCAAAGCGAGCAGATCGGCTATTCCAACCTGGTGGAAGCGTGGCTGGGCCTGTCGATCGACAAGGGCGCCCGCTTTACCGACTGGTCGCGCCGCCCGCTGACCGAACGCCAGATCGAATATGCAATCGGCGACGTGACGCACCTTTCCAAGATTTTCCCGCGCATGCTCAAGCGCCTGATCAAGACCGGCCGCGGCGAGTGGCTGGATATCGAGATGGAAAAGCTGGCCGACCCGGAAAACTATCGCAACGACCCGGGCAAGGTGTGGGAAAAGATTCGCCCGCCCAGCCGCAACCCCGCCGTGCTCGGCCGCCTGCGCGCCGTGGCTGCCTGGCGCGAGGCCGAGGCGATGGACAAGAACATCCCGCGCGGGCGCATCATGCGCGATGAAACCCTGGCCGACATTGCCAGCCACCCGCCGCGCGAACAGCACGACCTGGCCAAGGTGCGCGGTCTCTCCACCGGATGGAAGGATAACGATATCGGACGCCGCCTGATGCAGACACTGGCCGATGCCAAGCCGTTGACCGAGGCGGAAATGCCCCCGCGCGCCCCGCGCGGCGCCCCGCTGGGCAAGGAAGGCGCGCTGGTGGCCGACCTGCTCAAGCTGCTGCTCAAGATCCGCAGCCGCGAGATCGACGTGGCCTCGCGCCTCCTGGCGCGCAGCGATGACCTGGAAGCGCTGGCAGCCGGGCAGCGCAAGGGCTTGGCCCTGCTGGAAACCTGGCGCTACGAGCAGTTTGGCCGCGATGCGCTGGAACTGGTGGAAGGGCGCCTGGCCTTTGCCGTCGTCAACGGCAAGCTCAAGATGGCGCATATCGACCAGATCGGCAACAATGGCCCGGCCAAGGCCACGCCGGCCGAACCCGAAGCTGGCGAGCCGACCGGGGAATGAGCACTTACCTGCCCACGCTCAAGCAGCTGCAATACCTCGTCGCGCTGCATGAACATGGCCATTTCGGCAAGGCCGCCGATTCGTGCTTTGTCTCGCAGTCCACGCTGTCGGCCGGGCTGCGCGAACTCGAATCGCTGCTCGGCGTGACACTGGTGGAGCGCACGCGCCGCGTCGTGCGCTTCACCCCGCTGGGCAACCAAGTGGTGGCCAAGGCGCACCGCCTGCTGCGCGAGGCCGAAGAACTGTCGGAACTGGTGCAATCGCACGGCGTGCCGCTGGCCGGCGAACTGCGCATGAGCGTGATCCCCACGATCGCGCCGTTCCTGCTGCCGCGCATCCTGCCGCGCCTGCGCCAGGAACGCCCGCAGTTGAAGCTGTTCCTGCGCGAAGAGCCGAGCGCTGCCGCGATCGAATCGCTGCACCACGGCCGCGCCGATTGCGTGCTGCTGGCGCTGCCCTTTGCCACCGGCGAGGTGGACGTGGCGCCGCTGTTCAAGGACCGGCTCTATGTGGCGTTCCCGCAGGACGATCCGCGCAACCCGCCCGAATCGGTGCCGCCCGCACTGATCGATGAAACCCGCCTGCTGCTGCTGGAAGACGGGCACTGCCTGAAAGAGCATGCCCTGGCCGCCTGCAACCGGCCGGAACTGCGCGCCAGCGCCACGATGATCGGCACCAGCCTGCACACCCTGGTGCAAATGGTCGACAATGGCCTGGGGCTGACCATGCTGCCCGAAATGGCGGTGGACGCAGGCATCCTGCACGATACCCATATCGTGGCGCGCCCGCTGCAATCCGATCACGCCTATCGCGAGATTGCCCTGGTCTGGCGCAAGAATTCGCCCCGCGCCGACGAGTTCCGCCTGCTGGCGCAGGAATTGCGCGCACCATGAAGGTGCAGCGCCACAACGCGCTGGAAGATCTCTATGGTGTTGCGACCGGGTGCCTGCTGCTGGCGCTCGGCGTCCACCTGTTGCACCAGGCGCGGCTGATCACCGGGGGCATGGCCGGCCTCGCCCTGCTGCTGTCCTACCTCGCGCCGTTTTCGCCCGGCACGCTGTTTGCCGTGCTCAACCTGCCGATCTTCCTGATCTTCTGGCGCAGCCAGGGCACGCGCTACACGCTGCGCAGCCTGGTCGCCACGCTGGCCATCACCGGCCTGGTCACGCTGGTGGCCAAGGGCCTGGTGCTGACGTCAGCCAGCCCGGCCGTTGCCGCGGTGATCGGTGGCACGGTCATGGGCATGGGCCTGCTGGCGGTGACACGCCACGGCACCGCCGTGGGCGGATCAAGCGTGATCGCCCGCTGGCTCAGCCGCAAGAAAGGCTGGAGCTTTGGCCGCCTGCTGATGATCACCGACGCCACAATCATCGCCGCCTCGGCCCTGGTGCTCGGCCCCGAACGCGCCATCTGGTCCCTGGCCAGCGCGGTCTGCGCCAACCTGATGATCATGACCTGGCACCGGCCCGATCGCTATCTGGCGGAGAGTTTGTGAGAGGCCGCCTTGCGGCCAGTACGGCGACCGCTGCCTAAGGTATCAAGCTGGACCCCGGATCAAGTCCGGGGTGACGAAGAATTGAGATAAGCCATAGATTTGCCGTCACCCCGGACTTGATCCGGGGTCCAGCTTTGCTTCACGCGCAAGCCCCTCAATCCATGTGCTTCAAACCAACCCGCAGATAATCCCAGCCGGTGATCACGGTCAGCCCCGCTGCGCCCCATAGCGTGGCCAAACCCACCGTGTGCGGCACGTTGATGACGATCCCCTGAAGCGTGAGCGTCCACCACGGCATCGCCCCGCCCAGGATCAGCGCGCCGAGCGAGACCATCTGGAACGTGGTCTTCCACTTGGCGAGCTTGGACACCGGCACCGACACCTGGATGCCACCCAGGAATTCGCGCAGGCCCGAAACCGCAATCTCGCGCAGCAGGATCACGAGACCGGCGATAACGTGCATGTCTCCCACATAGGGGCCGGTCAGCACGCCCTGCGCGGTCAGCACCAGGATCACGGCAGCCACCATGATCTTGTCGGCAATCGGATCGAGGAACACGCCCAGCTTGGACACCGTGCCCTGCGCCCGCGCCAGATAGCCGTCGAAATAGTCGGTCACGCCCATCAGGCAGTACATGGCAAAGCCGAGCGCATAGCCGGTGGGCCAACCCGGCCACCACAGCAGGGCAACCAGCAAGGGCACGGCAACGATGCGCGAAAGGGTGAGGATGTTGGGCAGCGTGAGCATGTCTTTTCCGCAATACGGCGGCCAGGGCCAACATGGAAACGGTTTGTGCACAAGGCGCATGCCATCGTGTTGGGGTGGCGCCGTTGCCCCGGCCCATCTTGCCGTGGGGCCTGCGGCCACCCATGTAAGACGGGCTGCGGGTAAATCTTGCGGCGCCCACCGCTTGCCCCTTGCCCACCCGGCGTGGCGCGCTAAGGCAGGCGGAACAGAGACCAGGGATGCCCGGCACCGCTTAGAATGACAACTACAACGCATCTCCTTCGCGCCCGTCGCTTCCTGCCGTTGTTCGTTACCCAGTTGCTGGGCGCGTTCAACGACAACCTGTTCAAGAACGCCATGGTGCTGTTCGTGGTGTTCAGCGTGTACAATTCGGAAAAAGCCGAAGCGCATTTTTCCGGCATGGCCACTGCGCTGTTCATCATCCCGTTCGTGGCGCTGTCTGCTCTTTCCGGCCAGTTGGCCGACATGCGCGACAAGGCCCGCATCATCCGCATCGTGAAAACCTGCGAAATCGGGATCATGACGGTGGGCGCGACCGGCCTGCTGCTGGCGTGGAAGGGCTTCCATGTCGAAGGACTGGCGATCCCGCTGATGCTGCTGGCGCTGTTCGCGATGGGAGTGCATTCCACCTTCTTCGGCCCGATCAAGTACGCCATCCTGCCCCAGCACCTTCATGCCGATGAAGTGCTGGCCGGCACCGGCCTGGTGGAAGCGGGCACCTATATGGCGATCCTGGCCGGCACGATTGTTGCCGGCTATATCTCTGCCCCGGCCGCGGCAGTGACGGTGGTCGTCACCGCCCTGATCGGCTTTTTCGCCGGCCGCAGCGTGCCCCCTGCACCGCCCGAACAGCCGGGCGAACCGCTCGCCCTGCCGCTGCTGCGCCCGTTCCTGGCGCGCCCACGCAATGTGGCGCGCGCGCTGGGCCTGGTGCCGGTGGTCGTGGCCGATCAGGTGGTTTCGCTCTATCGCCTGGTCCATTCCACCACGCGCCATCCGCGGGTGTTCCTGGCCATTGCCGCGATCAGCTTCTTCTGGGCAGTGGGCGCGATCCTGTTCGTGCAGTTCCCGCCGCTGGCCAAGAACGTGCTGGGTTGCAGCAAGGAAGTGGCCAGCCTGTTCCTGGTGATCTTCTCGGTCGGCATCGCGATCGGCTCGGTCTCGATCAACCGCCTGCTCAAGGGCACGGTTTCGGCGCGCTATGCCCCGATCTGCGTGGTCGGGACGGCGCTGTTCGTCGTCGGCTTCCACTTCGTTTGCGCAGCCTGGCCCGTGCCCGAACAGCGCGGCCTGCTCAACCTGACGGCCTTCGTTACCGCGCCGCTGGCCGTGCCGCTGATCGGCACGCTGCTGGGCATCGCCATTACCGGGGGCATGTTCATCGTGCCGCTCTATGCCTTTCTCACGACCGTGGTCGAAAAGTGCGAGGCGGCGCGCACGATCGCGGCCAACAACATCGTCAATTCCGGCGCCATGCTGGCCGGCTCGCTGCTGGCCATGGGCCTGACGGCCGCCGGCATGCGCATTGTCGACCAACTGCTGCTGACGGGCATTCTCTGCCTGTTTTCAGCCTGGCTCGGCTGGCTGCTCTATCGCGCCGAAGTGGCTCACCTCGGCGCGCAGGAAACCCACACGTTCGACGAGATGGCGGGCTAGCACAGACCGCCAAGCGCTTGCCCTTGGCCGTCAGCTCATGAAGGCCATGATCGCCATGAAGCACGCGCAGTAGGCCATCAGGAATTCCTTCACGTCCTGCACGGTGATGCGCTTCCAGTTCATCGGCTGGGAGCGCAGCGCAGCGCGGGCCATGGCCGCCTGCACCTCGGGCTCGAATACCGGCATTGGCAGCAGCACGCGCCGCGGCAGCGTGGCGCGGAAGGGATGGCCAGGTGCCTGGGCGCCAGGGCCGGCGGGTTGGGGCGTGGATTCGAGCATGGCTATCCGCTTTAACGCGAATTTAACCATGATGGCACCAGCGCGATCGCCGCCAATTCGGCAGCGTTCCGCCGTGGGACAGTGCGCGCAAAATGACGCGCAAAACAAAGCGGGCCGCCCTGGGAAAAGGGCGGCCCGCCAGACCATTACAGGTCAGACCATTCAGGGACTGTCAGCAGCGTCGATCAGATATCGTCGCCCAGCGCGCCCTTGACCTTACCAGCGGCCTGCTGGGTCTTGCCCTTGGCCTGCTGAGCCAGGCCTTTGGCCTGCAGCTTGCTGTTGTCGGTCATCTTGCCAGCGGCTTCCTTGACGTTGCCAACCGCTTCGTTGGCCAGACCCTTGGCGCGATCCTTGAGCTCACCCATGGTGTATCTCCTTGAAAAGGTGGGGTGGATGCGGCCGTGAGAGGGGGAAGCCGGCCGCATCCTTCGAAAGCAACTACGCCTTGGGCGCGGCTTTGGTTCCACCGTGTGAGACGAACGGTTGGGCGCGTGGCAAAAAGGACAGGGGGGCGCTGGTCAGAGCGTGCCGCCTGCCATCGCCAGGATGTGGTCCCACTCGCTGCGGCGCACTGCCGAGACCGACAGGCGCGACAGGCGCAGCAATTCCATGTCGGCCAGATCGGGCGTGGCCTTGATCGTCTTGAGGCTTACCGGGTGCGCCAGCTTGACCACGGGTTTCACCTTCACTGCGGCCCACTTGCCGTCGGGATCAGTGGGGTCGGTCAGGCCGGGCACGCTGATCGTTGCAATGCCAACTATTTCCTTGCCGATGTTGGAGTGATAGAAGAACGCCAGGTCGCCTTCCTTCATCGTCCGCAGGTTACGCGCCGCCAAGTGGTTGCGCACGCCATCCCAGGTGCCCTCGCCTTCGCTGACCAGATCGTCCCAGCTATATACGTCGGGTTCGGACTTCATCAGCCAAAGCTGGGTATCGGCACTGATCTGAATCATGGAAACCTTGCGGACTATGGGGATAGAGGCGCGCCCATACCGCATTTTCCCCCGGGGAGCCAAATGAACCTCGATACCCTGCCCGTCCTGTCCCTGGCTGCCGATCCGGCAGAACTTTCCCGCGATATCGGCGCCAGTTTCCAGCAATTCGGCTTTGCCATGGTCAAGGACCACGGCCTCGATGCCGATCTGGTGGCGCGCGCCTGGGCGCAGACCCAAGCCTTCTTTGCCCTGCCCGATGCGCAAAAGCGGGCCTATGCCATTCCCGGCATCGGCGGCGCGCGCGGCTATACGCCGTTCCGCACCGAGATCGCCAAGGGCGCCAAGGTCAGCGACCTCAAGGAATTCTGGCACGTCGGCCGCGACCTGCCGGCTGGCCACCCCCTTGCCGGGGCGATGCCGCCCAATGTCTGGCCGGCCGAGATCGCCGGTTTCCACGAAACCTTCACCACGCTTTACGCCGCGTTCGACCAGGTCGGCGCGCGCATTCTTTCGCGCATCGCGGTGTGGCTGGGGCTCGATGAACACTGGTTCGATCCGGCGATTGCCGATGGCAATTCGGTGCTGCGGCTGCTGCATTATCCGCCGGTGCCCGGCGCCCCCGACGGCGCGATCCGCGCTGGCGCGCACGAGGATATCAACCTCATCACCCTGCTGCTTGGCGCCGAGGAAGCCGGCCTTGAACTGCTCGCCCGCGATGGCCGCTGGATCGAGGTGTCGCCCCCGCCCGGCGCGCTGGTGGTCAACATCGGCGACATGCTGCAGCGCCTGACCAACCACGTCCTGCCATCGACCACCCACCGCGTGCGCAATCCCGATGGCGCGCGGGCCGGCTACAGCCGCTATTCGATGCCGTTCTTCCTGCACCTACGCAGCGATTTCCCGTTCCACACCCTGCCGCAGTGCATCACGGCGGAAAATCCCGACCGCTATCCCGTGTCGATCACGGCCGATGATTACCTGCAGGAACGCCTGCGCGAGATCGGCCTGAAAATGTAACCCCGGGCGGAACCGGCAGGCCATGGGCGGATTGCAGGCACGGGACCTGTTGCACCGCACAAAAAGGAGCGCCCATGCGCCTGCCGCTCATTCCGCCGTCACAGCTGACCGACGAACAGAAGCCGCTTTACGAGGCGATGCGTGAAGGCATTGCCAGCAACTTCAACGCCTTCAAGGTGATCGATGAATCCGGCGCCCTGATGGGGCCGTGGAACCCCTGGCTGCATTCGCCGCAAATCGGCAAGGCGATCTGGGATCTGACCCTGGCGCTGACGGCCAAGGCCACCGTGCCCGATCGCGTCCGCCAGATCGTGATCCTGACCGTAGGCGCGCGCTATGATGCCGCCTACGAAATCTATGCCCACGTCGCCGTGGCGGAAAAGGAAGGGATGAGCGCGCAGCGTCTTGCCACCCTGACCGCCGATCTCAAGCCGGCGGACCTGGCCGAGGACGAAAGCGTGGCGTTCGACCTGGCCTATGCCCTCTCGCGCGGGGGCGTGCTGCCCGAGCCGGTCTATGCCCTCGCCAAGCAGACCTTTGGCCAGGCCGGCGTGGAAGAGCTGATCTTCCTGGTCGGCCTTTATGCCTTGGTGTCGGTCACGCTCAACGGCTTCAACGTGCCGGTGCCCGAACGCGAATGATCTGAGACCCGAAACGCAAAAAGCCCCGCGCACTGCGGGGCTTTTTGGAAGGGAACTGGTGGAGCCGAGGGGGATCGAACCCCTGACCTCTACAATGCCATTGTAGCGCTCTCCCAGCTGAGCTACGGCCCCGAAAGTCTGCCAGAGCGCCCTGGGAGGCACCCTGCCCCGCGGTCACACCAGAAGGTGTTCATCGCCGGGAGCCGCGCCTCTAAGGGAGAGGGTGGCGGCTGGCAAGAGGCTTTTTTGCGCCTCTCGCCAATTTTCCCGGCCTGCCGGAAAATGCCCTGTGGACATCTCCCGGACCGGCCGGAAACGCTTAGTTGTCGTCGTCCTCGCCTTCGTGGGCGCCCACGCCGAGGTCATCGTCACCACCCAGGTCGACGTCGTTGTCGGGCGAATCGCCGTCTTCGTCGATGTCGAGATCCTCTTCGGCGAGATCGACGTCGGCGTCAGCCTCGACCTTTTCCTTCTGGATCTCTTCATAAGGGATCGGCTGCTTGGACTTGAGCACCGGCTCAGGATGCCAGGAATACTTGCATTCCACGCACGTTACCGGGTCGGCATTGCCGAGGTCGTAAAAGCGGGTGCCGCACTTCGGACAGCTATGCTTGGCGCCCCATTCAGGCTTGACCATGAATAATCCTCGAAAAGCTCGCCCGCTGCCATGGCGGCGCGGACCGGAACCAAAAAAACGTCTTGGGGGCGCGTTACCCGGAAATCAAGCGTGCGCACGACAGACTGCGGCGCGCGCCTTGCCATAGTGGCCGCGCGCTGTCAAAAGCCGCGCGTTTTTGCCGCCCTTTTGCCATTCTGGAAAGACCGAGCCCGTGAGCAGCCATTCCGATCCCGCCCTGATGCGCCCCCGCCGCTTTTCTGCCCAGGGGCCTCTCAAGGGCCGGATTCGCGTGCCCGGTGACAAGTCGATCAGCCATCGCTCGATCATGCTGGGTGCCCTGGCCGTGGGCGAAACCCGCGTGACCGGCCTGCTCGAAGGCGAAGACGTGCTGTCCACGGCCGCGGCGATGCGCGCCATGGGCGCCACGATCGAACGCCAGGCCAATGGCGATTGGCTGGTCGCGGGCGTGGGCGTAGGTGGCTTGCTGCAGCCCGCCGGCGCGCTCGACATGGGCAATTCGGGCACCTCCACCCGCCTGCTCATGGGCCTGGTCGCCAGCCATCCGATCACCGCCTGCTTCGTCGGCGATGGCAGCCTGTCCAAGCGGCCGATGGGCCGGGTGATCGATCCGCTCAGCCAGGTTGGCGCGCGCTTCACCGCCTATCCCGGCGGGCGCCTGCCGCTGATCGTGGAAGGCGCGGCGACGCCGGTGCCGCTGAGCTATCGCCTGCCGGTCGCCTCCGCCCAGGTGAAAAGCGCGGTGCTGCTGGCCGGGCTCAACACGCCGGGCATTACCACGGTGATCGAACCGGTGCCCACGCGCGACCATTCCGAGCGCATGCTCAAGGGCTTTGGCGCCGATCTGTCGGTCGAGATCGCCAGCGATGGCGCGCGGGTCATCCGCCTGGCGGGCGAGGCCGAACTCAAGCCGCAGGCGATCACCGTGCCGGGCGATCCCTCATCGGCCGCGTTCTTCGTGGTGGCGGCGCTGATCGTGCCGGGTTCAGACCTGGTGATCGAGAATGTCGGCCTCAACCCCACCCGCGCCGCGCTGTTCGACGTGCTGCGCCTGATGGGCGGCAGCATCGAGGAAATCGATCGCCGCGACGTGGGCGGAGAGCCGGTGGCCGATCTGCGCGTGCGCGCCTCTGCCCTCACCGGCATCGACGTCGATCCCGCCGTGGTGCCGAGCATGGTCGATGAATTCCCGGTGCTGTTCGTGGCCGCTGCCCATGCCCAGGGCCGCACGATCACGCGCGGGCTGGAAGAGCTGCGCGTCAAGGAATCCGATCGCATCACCGTCATGCGCGTGGCGCTGGAACTGGCCGGTGCGCGTGTCACGGAAACCGAAGACGGCATGATCATCGATGGCACCGGCGGCACCCCGCTGCCCGGCACGCCGGCCGATGCCAGCGTCGCCACGCACCTCGATCACCGCATTGCCATGTCGATGGCCGTGGCGGGCCTGGCCAGCGCGCAGGGCGTGGGTATCGACGATACCCGCCCCATCGCCACCAGCTTCCCGGTGTTCGAACAGTTGATCGCCACGGCAACGGCAACGGCGGCATGACGCTATCGCCGCTCGTGGCCAATATCTGCGGCTTCATCGGCATGGCCTGCATTATCCTGGCCTATGGTTATACCACCCGCGAGGGCGCCCATGGCCGCCGGCCCAATCCGTTTGTCCAGCACGGCACCAATCTGGCCGGTGCCGCACTGCTGACCGTGTCGCTGCTGGTCAACCTCAACCCCGCCTCGCTGGTGCTCGAGGGGTTCTGGTCGGCCATCGCGCTGTGGGGCCTGGGCAAGGCATTGCACGACAGAAGGAACAAGGCGCGATGATCATCGCCATCGATGGCCCCACGGCATCGGGCAAGGGCACCATCGCCCGCGCGCTGGCCGCCCATTTCGGGCTGCCGCACCTCGATACCGGGCTGCTCTATCGCGCGGTCGGCCGCCAGGTCGCCCTGCTGGGCGGCAATCCCGACGATCCGGCTGACGCGCTGGCCGCCACGGCCTTTCCCGAAAGCCTGCTGGCCGATCCCGATCTGCGCTCAGAGGCGACCGGGGGCCTTGCCAGCCGTGTTTCGATCCACCCCGCGGTGCGCGCCGCCTTGCTGGAGAGGCAGCAGGCCTTTGCCAACCAGCCGGGCGGCGCCGTGCTCGATGGGCGCGACATCGCCACGGTGATTGCCCCGCACGCCGATGCCAAGCTTTACGTGACCGCCAGCGTGGCCTCGCGCGCGCTGCGCCGCTGGGCAGAGATGACCGCGCAGGGCCGCACCGTCTCGCGCGAAGAGATCGAGGCAGACCTTGCCGCGCGCGACGCCCGCGATGCCGGCCGCGCCACGGCGCCGCTGCGCCAGGCGCCGGGCGCCGCCTTGCTCGACACCTCGGCCCTGGGGCGTGAAGCGGCCGTTGCGGCCGCCATCGCACTGGTGGAAAAGCAGCTCGCCGCGCGCTGATCCTGGCGCAACGGTCTAGCCGCGACAGCCTTATCTGCGCAGGTGACTGAAAGCGGCCCGGCATTCGCCGTTCTTCCGGTCAAAGGCATTTGGCCAGTGGAGAACACCATGTTTCGCAAGCAGGAATTGGATGCAACCGGCCCGCGCGAAGGCGGCCCCGGCATGCCGCCCACGCCCGGCGCGAACAGCCCCGAGGCGCGCCGCTTCCCCCGGATCGGCGTGGAACTGCCGGTGCGCGTCAAGCACGGGCTGGTGCGCGCCACGGTCATGCTCAAGGATCTCACGCCCTATGGCGCGCGGATCGAAGGGCTGGAAAAGCAGCGCCTTGGTGAGCCGATCATGCTGATGCTGCCGGGCCTCAAGCCCAAGCTGGCGTTCATCGCCTGGTCCGAACCGATGACCTCGGGCCTGGAATTCGACCACCCGCTGCACGAAGACGTGTTTGCCGCGCTGATCAGCGATTTTGCCGTGGGCCACCACCGCCGCATGGCCCTGGGCCGCACGGGCAAGGCCAGCATCCGCAACGCCGCCTGACCCTTGGCGCGCAAGGCCCGGGAACCTGCCCTGATCACCGCGCAACCCTGGCAATTGGCCGCAGCATTTGGCTTGGCCATGGACGCGGGCGCGCTGCGGGGTTACGGGGCAGGCCATGCGCCCTGCCCCGCCGCCCGCTGACCTGAACGCGCTGTCTTGATGCAGCAACGCCTTCATCATCTCGATGCGGCGCGCGCGGTCCTGCTCCTGCTCGGCATTCCCTTTCACGTCGGCACCACCGCCACGATGATCCTGTCGCCGGGCTTTCCCGCCTGGATGGCCAATCCGGTGCTGGGGGTGGGCCTTTCGTTCATCCATTCGTTCCGCATGTCGGCCTTCTTCATCCTCGCCGGCTATTTCTCGGGCATGGCCAGCGCGCGGCGCGGGCGCCGCTCGTGGCTGGGTGATCGGATGATGCGCGTGGCCCTGCCGCTGGTGGCCAGCGTCGCCAGCCTGGCGGTGATCCAGTATCACCTCAAGGTCATGCTCTCGGCCGCTTGGGCGCCGGGGCTCTATGGCTGGCCCCTGGCATTTGAACACCTGTGGTTCCTGATCGTGCTGCTGGCCTTCATCTTCACCTATGCGCTGCGCCCGCGCCGTGCGTTCGTGCCCGATCGCGTGTGGCGGCCGCTGCTGGGGCTGGATCGCGGCACCTGGCCGATCCCGCTGCTGGCGCTGGCCGCCTGGGGCGCAGGGCTTGCCTGGGGCGCGCAGGTGCTGGGCCTGCAAGACAACGAGGCGGTGTTCGAGCAGGAACTGCTGCTGCGCTATGGCCAGTACCTTCCTGCCTTCGCGATCGGCGCGCTGGGCTGGCGGCTCAAGCTGGGCAGCCAAATGTTCGCGTTCGAAGGGCGCTGGCCCTGGTTTGCGGCGCCGCCACTGATGCTCGGGCATTTCCTGCTCGATCCACTGGTCCGCCCGCATCTGGGCTGGGAAGGCGATCCCGCGCCGGCGCTGCGCGTGCTGGATGGCGCGCTGGCCTGCGCGCTGACGTATGCCATGTCGCTGATCGTGTTCCGCCTGCTCGCCCGCCTGTTCGATCGGCCCAGCCGCACCGTCTCGTTCCTGGTGGATGGCGCGATGGCGATCTATCTGTTCCACATGATCGTGGCGATGCTGGTGATCCTGGGACTGGTGCACCTGGGGGCGGCAGACTGGCCCTTTCCCACCATGCAGTGGGCGGCGGTTTCGGCGCTGGTCCTGGGCCTTTCGATCCTGGTTTTCCTGGTGGTGCGGCGTGTGCCGCTGCTCGCCGTGGTCTTTGGCGGGCAGCGCGTGGCCCCGCGCAAGCGGGGCGATGCGCCGGCGCGAAGCGGCTGAATGGCTTGCATTGCCGGCCAGAACGGCTAAGGGCCACCTCTCTTGCGCGCGAATCGCCGCAGGAAACGAAGAAAGCCGGAGGGGCCCCGCAATCCCGCGGACAAGCCAGCGATCGGTTAGACTAGATAAAGGACGCGAAGCATGCCGCTTTACGAGCATGTGTTTCTGGCGCGCCAGGATCTGAGCCAGGCTCAGGTCGATGCGCTTGCCGCCGCCGCCACCGAAATCGTGGAATCGAACCAAGGCAAGGTCACCAAGACCGAAACCTGGGGCCTGCGCTCGCTGGCCTACAAGATCCAGAAGAACCGCAAGGCGCACTTCGTGATGCTCAACATCGAAGCCCCCGCGGGCGTCGTGGCCGAGCTGGAACGCCAGACCGCGATCAACGAAGACGTCATCCGCTACATGACCGTGCGCGTGGAAGAACACGAAGCCGGCCCGTCGGTGATGATGCGCAAGAACGACCGCGAGCGCAGCCGCCGCCGCGAACGCGAAGGGGAATAAGCCATGGCTCGTCCGTTTTTCCGCCGTCGCAAGAGCTGCCCGTTCTCGGGCAAGAACGCTCCGAAGATCGACTACAAGGATGTGCGCCTGCTCCAGGGCTTCATGTCCGAACGTGGCAAGATCGTCCCGTCGCGCATCACCGCCGTTTCGGCCAAGAAGCAGCGTGAGCTGAGCCAGGCGATCAAGCGCGCCCGGCACATCGGCCTCCTGCCCTACATCGTGAAGTAAGGAGCGCCAGCCATGCAGATCATCCTGCTCGAGCGCATCGAAAAGCTCGGCCACATCGGCGATGAAGTGACCGTCAAGGACGGTTACGCCCGCAATTTCCTTCTTCCCAACAAGAAGGCCCTGCGCGCCAACGAAGCCAACCGCAAGGTCTTCGAAGCCAACCGCGCCCGCATCGAAGCTGAAAACGCGGCGCGCCGCGAAGAAGCCAAGGGCGAAGCCGGCTCGGTCGAAGGCAAGGAAGTGGTGCTCATCCGCGCCTCGTCCAACTCTGGCCAGCTCTATGGTTCGGTCTCGGTGCGTGACATCGTCGACGCCCTGGTTGCCGATGGCGCCAAGGTCTCCAAGTCGATGATCGTGCTCGAACGCCCGATCAAGACCATCGGCCTGTTCGACGTGCGCGTTGCGCTGCACCCCGAAGTGTCGGTCAACGTCAAGGTGAACGTCGCCCGTTCGCCTGACGAAGCCGAACTGCAGTCGAAGGGTGTCGACGTGATCGACGCCATGTTCGAAGGCGACACCGGCGGTTTCACCGAGGAATACGATCCCAATGCCGAACCGGGCGAAATCCCGGCCGACCTGCTCGACGAGGGCGAGGCGCAAGCCTGATCCCATCGTTGCCGGCATTGGCAGCAAACAGAAAAGGCGCTCCCTCACCGGGGCGCCTTTTTTGCTGGGCAGCGTGCCGGTCTGCTACCGCCAGCGCCACTGCCCTTGCGCTGTCATCGTGCTGCGCTACATCGAAGGCATGAACGCAAGCGACATTTTCACCGCCACCTCTCCTGCTGCCATCATCGCCGAACTCGCCGCCCGCCATGAGGCGGCCTGCGCGCGGCTGCGCGGGGATATCACCCGCTATATTGCCGATGGCACCCTGCCCGATCCGGCCGTCCGCCAGAACGGGGCCTATTGCTATCCCGAACTGCGCCTGCACTTTGCCGGGGTCAGCCATGGCACCGCCGCCGGCCGGGCGTTCGGCCGCCTGACACGGCCGGGCAGCTATGCCACCACGATCACCCGCCCGGCCCTGTTCGCCGACTATCTGGAAGAACAGCTGGGCCTGCTGATGGTGGACTATGAAGTGACGCTGGAAGTGGCGACCTCGGCCCAGGAAATCCCCTTCCCCTATGTGGTGGATGGCAGCCTGGGCTTTGGTTCGGTTTCGCCCAACGAACTGGCCAAGCATTTCCCCACCACCGACCTGGCCCATATCGGTGACGAGATCGCCGATGCGCTCGATGCCAGCCTGGATGGCGGGGCGGGCGCGGCACCGCTGGCGCTGTTCGACGGCCTGCGCACCGATTTCAGCCTGGCGCGCCTGGCGCATTACACCGGCACCAACCCGGCCGATTTCCAGCGCTATATCCTGTTCACCAACTATCATCGCTATGTCGATGAGTTCGTCGATTGGGCCGGGCGCCAGCTGGGCCAGAACGATTTCGTGGCGCTGACGGGTGCCGGCGGCCTGGCGCTCGACGCCGCCACGCCCCATGCGCGCGAGCGACTGTCGGACACGGCCTGGCGCCGCCACCAGATGCCGGCCTATCACCTGATCCGCCCGGATCGTTCGGGCATCACCCTGGTCAACATCGGCGTCGGCCCGTCCAACGCCAAGACGATCTGCGATCACCTGGCCGTGCTGCGCCCCGAGGCCTGGCTGATGATCGGCCACTGCGGCGGCCTGCGCCCCACCCAGAAGATAGGCGATTATGTGCTGGCCCACGCCTATCTGCGCGACGATCACGTGCTGGATGACGTGCTGCCGCCCGAGATCCCGGTGCCGGCCATCGCCGAAGTGCAGGTGGCGCTGGCCCAGGCCGCCGAAGTGGTGAGCGGCAGCGGCGGGGCAGACCTCAAGACGCGCATGCGCACCGGCACGATCGTGACGACCGACGATCGCAACTGGGAACTGCGCTATGCCCATTCCGCCCGCCGCCTGAGCCTGAGCCGCGCTGTCGGCATCGACATGGAAAGCGCCACGATCGCCGCGCAGGGCTATCGCTTCCGCGTGCCCTACGGCACGCTGCTGTGCGTGTCGGACAAGCCGCTGCATGGCGAGATCAAGCTGCCGGGCCAGGCCAACCGCTTTTACGAAGAGGCGATTGCCGCCCACCTGGAGATCGGCACCACCGCCTGCGCCCTGCTGCGCGCGGAGGGCGACCGCCTGCACAGCCGCAAGCTGCGCGCATTCAACGAGCCGCCGTTCCGGTGAGGGCACCTATCTGCCAATCGTCACCCCGGACTTTTTACCGGGGGCCGCGAAATGTAAAAAAACCCCACGCGGGCAAAAAAAACGAACCCCCCCCAAAAACC
>CAYXUN010000006.1:31033-78671 GCA_964468165.1 uncultured Novosphingobium sp.
GATCCGGGGTCCCGCTTCTTGAAAGCAAGCGCAGCGCGGGAAAAAAGCGGAACCCCGGATCAAGTCCGGGGTGACCGCGGGTGGTAGCCGTCAGCGTGCCGCGCTGGCCAGTTGCGGATGGCCGCTGGCGGGGAACACTTCGCTGCCGATCGAATCGAGCGCCATGCGATAGGATTTGACCACCATGGCGAACACCGAGGTATCGATCCCGCTGCCGGTGATCACGTCCCAAGACACGGTGACAGACTTGTCTGCCGCCACGGAAACTGCACCAAAGCGGTTGGCATTGACGAAGGCCACGGCCTTTTCGGCGTCAAACGGGCGTTCGGGGTGGAAGCTGCTGGAAAACTGCAGCGATTGGCAGCTGCCATGGGTGACTTCGTTGCAATCGTAGAACACCACTTGCGAGCGCCAGCCGCCGATATCGGCGGTAACCAGCGGATCACCCGAGGAATCCTGCCCCAGCGTCGCGACATAGCCCTGCGCCTTGAGCGCGGTGACCACGCTGGCGGGGGTCATCGCCGAAACGGTTTCCGCCTGGGCGCTGGGCGCGGTGGCGAGCAGGATGCCGCCAACAACAGCGCAAGCAATGGCGGGAAGTTTGATTTCCATCCCCAGCATCCTCAACATGTGTGTTCTGTTTTGTTGAGCGAAGCGTCTCATACCTGCCCGGGCGTGGCAAGCGCGTAAATTCACCCTGTGAAATCCATGGCTTGCGCTGCGCCGCACGCAAAAAGAGGCCGGATTCACCCAAGAATCCGGCCTCTCTCGTGGCTTTGTGTGCCGTGTTGCGGCGCAGGATTTACCAGCCGCAGTCGGCGCCCGCGTTCTGCTTCTTCAGCCACGCGGTCAGCGGCGCGAAATAGCGCAACATGGCCCCGCCGCTCATTTCGCGTGTGCCGGTGAACACCTGCAGCGCATCGGGCCAGGGCTTGGACGCGCCCATCTTGAGCATGGCGTCGAGCTTGGCCCCGACCTTGGGATTGCCATAGAAGCTGCACCGGTGCAGCGGCCCCTTCCAACCCGCTTCCTTGCAGGCTGCTTCATAGAACTGGAACTGCAGGATGCGTGCGAGGAAATAGCGGGTATAGGGCACGCCCGCCGGCACGTGGTACTTGGCGCCCGGATCAAAGGCATCGGCCCCGCGCGGCCCCGGCGGCACCACGCCCTGGTAGGACAGGCGCATCTCGTTCCACGCCTTTTCATAATCAGCCGCCGCGATCTGGCCCGAGAATACGCCCCAGCGCCAGCGATCGATCAACAGGCCGAACGGCAGGAACGCCACCTTGTCCATCGCTTGGCGCAGCAGCAGGCCGATATCCTTGTCAGGGCCAGGCACCTTGGACGGATCGAGCAGACCGAGCTTGACCAGGTAGTCAGGCGTGATCGACAGCGCCATGGTATCGCCGATCGCCTCGTGGAAGCCGTCGTTGGCCCCTTCCATGTACCAGCGCGAGGGCTGCTGGTTATAGGCGCGCTGATAGAAATTGTGGCCGAGTTCGTGGTGGATCGTCACGAAGTCAGACGCATCCACCTTGATGCACATCTTCACGCGCAGGTCATCGACATTGTCGAGATCCCAGGCCGAAGCATGGCACACCACCTCGCGGTCGCGCGGCTTGGTGAACTGCGAGCGCTGCCAGAATGTGGCCGGCAGCGGCTGAAAGCCCAGCGAGGTGTAGAACCCTTCACCGGTCTTGACCATCTTGAGCGGGTCGTAGCCCTTGGCGTTGAGCAGGCTGGTCAGGTCATAGCCGATGTCGCCGGCGCCTTGCGGGGCCACCACGTCATAGATGCCGCCCCATTCCTGCGCCCACATGTTGCCAAGCAGATCGGCGCGGATCGGGCCCTTGTTGGGCTGCACGGCATCGCCATACTTGGCATTGAGCTTGCCGCGCACATAGCAGTGCAGCTGCTGGTAGAGCGGGCGCACTTCGCCCCAGACCTTTTCGGTCAGCGCGGCGAACTGGTCGGGGCTCATGTCATAGTTCGCGCGCCACAGCGCGCCTGTGTCGGCATAGCCCAGCTCGCGCGCGCCGGCGTTGGCGATCTCGACCATCTTGGCATAGTCCGCCTTCATCGGCGTGCCGACGCTGTCGTGCCACGACAGCCACATTTCCTTGAGTTCGTCGGGGTTGCGATCGGTGGCCATCGCCTCTTCGATATCGCTGCCGTTGATCGGCTGGCCGCGCAGGGTGCCGTGGCCCTTGCCGTAAAGGCCCTGGATACGCGCCTGCAACGCGGCAAATTCCTCGGCCGCGCCGGGGGTGGACGGCGCCGGGCTGGTGATCTGCGTGCGGATCATCGTCAGCTTGCGCAGCGTTTCGGGCGACAGGCCCGGCACCTTGGCGAATTCGGCGGCCTGCTTGGCCTGGGCCACCTGCAGCTTGCTCATCGTCGCGCCGGCATCGGCGGTGATCTGGGCGGTGTCGTCGGTGATATAGGTCTCATAGACCCATTCGGCGCGGCCCGAGGTGACGGTCTGATCGGCATAGGCCTTGTCAGCCTGGGCCAGCCAGGCATCGACCGTGGCCGGGGTGGCGGCAGCGGGCGCCGCCGAAGGAGCCGTTGTGGTGGTGGGCGCCGCAGCAAGCGCCGCGGGCGCGGCCAGCGTGGCCGCCACCAGCGCGAGGGTGGAAACAAGGGACTTCATGTTGGGGGCACTCCCTGAACCGGTCCGCCACGCGCGCGGCGTGGCCATTGCCGGTGGGGTGCCGCCCAAATGGCGTCAGGTCAAGCCGAGGCGGTCAAAAATGAAACCAGTTCCACGCCCAGTTCGGGCCGCGTGACACAGCCCATGTGGGTGCCGGGAATGGTCGCGCGGCGCGCATTGGGCAAGGCGGCCGCCAGATTGTCGGCCGAGCCGTTGTCGTTGTCCTGATCGCCGCACAAGACCAGCGTGGGCATCGTGATGGCCACAAGCGCCTGGGGATCGGTATCCTCCATCGCGCCCAACAGCTGGCGCACGGCCGCCCGATCGATCCCGCTGCTCTTGAGGAACTGCTGCGAGAGATAGGCCGGATCGCCGGGGCGGATCGTGCCGAAGCGATCGATCACGTCGCGGAAGAAGGCCAGCCGCTGGTTCCACCCGGCCAGCCCTTCCAGCCCCATCCCGGCCAGGACCAGCCGGCGCGGGGTGAGTGGCTGCAACGGCGGGCCGGCGATCACGCTGCGCGCGGCCGTGCGGGCACCCAGCGAAAATCCGACCAGATCGAAATCATCCAGCCCCAGGTGCGCCACCAGCGCCTGGGCATCGCGCGCCAGCACATCAGACGGATAGGCATCGGCGCCATGCGGCGCGGCGCTTTGCCCGTGGGCGCGCAGATCGGGCATCAGGCAGCGAAAGCCGGCGGCGGCCAGTTGCGCCGCCGTGCCGAACTTGATCCAGTTCACTTCGGCGGAAGAAAACAGCCCGTGCAGCAGAATGACCGGGCGCCCCGTTCCCATCTCGTGCAGCGCCAGGCGGGCGCCATCAAAACCGTCAAAAAACGTGGTGGTCTTTTCCATCAGGTCAGCAACTTGATCCCGGATATGAACAGAACGGCGGCCAGCGCCGGGCGCAGGATACGATCGGGCGCGCGGGTGGACAACAGGCTGCCGATAATCACCCCGGGGACAGAGCCGAGCAGCAGTGCGGCCAGCAGCGCCAGGTTGACGTCACCAATGATCCAATGGCCGAAACCGGCCACCATGGTCAGCGGCACGGCATGGGCGATATCGGTGCCGACGATGCGGGAGATGCGAAGCGTGGGATAGAGCATGAGCAGCGCGGTCACGCCAATCGCCCCTGCCCCCACCGACGAGATCGACACGAGGACGCCCAGAACAGCACCCAGCAGCACCGTCGCCCAGACCGGCTTGGCCTCGTCAGCCGTGCCCAGGCCCACCTGCGTCGGCTCGACATTGCGGACCATCGCCACGATCCGCTTTTGAAACAGCGTGGCGATCGAGGTGAGGATCAGCATCACGCCCAGGACCAGCAGGATGGTATGGCTGGTGTGCCCGCCCACCTTGCCCGCCCACGACAGCACGACCAGCGCGCCAATCGCGGCCGGCACGCTGCCTGCGGCCAGGCGCGCCATGATTGGCCAGTCGATGGTGTTGCGCTTGCCATGCACGGTGGAGCCGACCACCTTGGTCAGCGAGGCAAACAGCAAATCGGTGCCCACGGCCGTACCGGGGTTGATCCCGAAGATCAGCACCAGGATCGGCGTCATCAAAGACCCGCCGCCAACACCCGTCAGGCCCACGAGAATGCCGACCAAGAGGCCGGCAACCGCGTGAAGGGCATCGAAGTGTGCGAACATTGTCCCTCCGGCGACGTGCAAAGACCAACCTGGCCCTTGACGGCGGCCATACTGGCGTGGGGTGCGCTTCGGCAATGCCTATGGCGCCAATCTCTAGTTTCGGGGTTGGCATTCTTTCTTTTGCGCCGGCCCAGCGCAACCCCGCACCACTCGCCTTGCCGCATGACAGGCACATCTCTGCGCCAAAGTGCATCTCATTGACGACGAACCGAAAGCGCGGCGGAACGCAAATGCGCCGCTTGCGGTTCCCCCTGCCAACACGGCCGCACACGGCCATCCCATAGTGGAGATCGTTCGATGACCAAGACCAAGCTCGTCGCGCCGCTGCTGGCGGCCACTGCCCTCATCGCCGGTTTTTCGGCCCCCGCCCATGCTGCCGGCAAGGCCGAACGCGCCCGCCAGGCGATTGCCGCCGCACAGGCGAAGATCGATACGGCCGAACAGCTCGGCACTGCCGAATTCCGTCCGGGCGAAACCGCCCAGGCCAAGGCTGCGCTCGCCCATGCCCAGGAAAACCTCTCGGCCGGGCACAAGCCCGAAGCGATCGATGATGCGATCCACGCTTCGGCGCTGGCCGACACGGCGATCGGCATGATGCAGAAGCACAAGGCCGACATGGCCGCCCGCGAGTCGGCTGCGGCGGTTGCCAATGCCCAGGCCCAGGCTGATGCCGCGCAGCAGCAGGCCGATGCCGCCAATGCCCGCGCCGATGTGGCAACCGCTGCCGCGCAGTCTTCGGCAGCTGATGCCGCCGCTGCCCGTCAGGCCGCTGCCGTGGCGCTGACCACGCCGCAGCCCGCCCCGGCCACGGTGGAAACCACCGTCACCACGCAGGGCACCGCCCGCGCGCCGGTGAAGAAGGTCACGGTGCGCAAGGTGGCCCGCCGCACCACGCATAGCCCGGTGCGCACGGCCTCGGCCGCCAGCACGGTGACCACGACCACCCGCGTCACGCAATAATCTGCGCAAACGCAAACAAAAAGGCCCCGGTATCCAGCACGGATACCGGGGCCTTTTTGCTGTCGCTTTTCTCTTCGTCACCACGGGCTTTGACCCGGGGTCCCGCTTTTTCAATCAACCCAATTCAGGCAACGGGACCCCGGATCACGTCCGGGGTGACGATGATGTTCTACGATTGGTAACGCCGAAGCGCCCAACCAGCCGGCCCATTACCCCTTCTTGAGGTGGCGGCGGCCCAGCAGTTCGGCAATCTGCACAGCGTTGAGCGCCGCGCCCTTGCGCAGGTTGTCAGACACGCACCACAGCGACAGGCCGTTGTCGACGGTGGAGTCCTCGCGCACGCGCGAGACATAGGTGGCGTAATCACCCACGCATTCCACCGGCGTGACATAGCCGCCGTTTTCGCGCTTATCGACCAGCATCACGCCCGGCGCCTCGCGCAGCACGTCCTGGGCTTCGGCGGCCGAGATTTCGTCCTCGAATTCCAGGTTGATCGCTTCGGAGTGGCCGATGAACACCGGCACGCGCACGCACGTGGCCGTCACCTTGATCTTGGGATCGAGGATCTTCTTGGTTTCGGCCACCATCTTCCACTCTTCCTTGGTGGAGCCATCATCCAGGAAGCTATCGATGTGCGGGATCACGTTGAAGGCGATCTGCTTGGTGAACTTCTTGGGTTCGACCTGGTCACCCACGAAGATCGCGCGGCTCTGTTCGAACAGTTCGTCCATGCCGTCCTTGCCGGCGCCCGACACCGACTGATACGTCGCCACGACCACGCGCTTGATCTTGGCCTTGTCGTGCAGCGGCTTGAGCGCCACGACCATCTGCGCGGTGGAGCAGTTGGGATTGGCGATGATGTTGCGCGCCTTGTAGCCATCGATCGCATCCGGGTTCACTTCGGGCACGATCAGCGGCACGTCCGGGTCCATGCGATAGAGCGACGAGTTGTCGATCACCACGCAGCCCTGCGACGCGGCCTTGGGCGCATAGATCTTGGTCGGCGCCGAGCCAGCGGCAAACAGCGCGATATCCCAACCGGTGAAGTCGAAATGCTCGACATTCTGCACTTTCAGCTTCTTGCCGGTTTCGCCGAAATCGATCTCGGTGCCCTGCGAGCGCGAGGAAGCCAGCGCGGCGATCTCGTCGATCGGGAATTCGCGCTCGGCCAGGATGTTGAGCATCTCACGGCCAACATTGCCCGTCGCACCCACCACTACAACCCGATAACCCATGATACCTGTCACTCCCTTGCGGGCGCCTTGCGCGCGCCCGTTCCTTAGCGGCTGGTTCCAACCAGCCAAGCGAAAGGGGCTTTTGCCCCCCAAACGTCTTATTTGCCGCTGCCCGCGCCGTTCCGGTCAAGAAAGCGGAACATGGTCTCGTAGAGATGCTGGCTCACCTTGGGTCCGCTGATGCGGTGGGTGTAGCCGGGATAGAGCATCATCTCGAACGGAATGGCCTCGCCCTGCATCTTGGCGATGAGCGCGGTGCTGTTTTCGAACACCACGTTGTCATCGGCCATGCCATGCACCAGAAGCAGCGGATCGCGGATCTGGCCGGTCCGCTCCAGCGCGCCGGCGGCCTTGTAAACCTCCGGCACTTGGCGGGGATTGCCCAGATAGCGCTCGGTATAGGCGGTATCGTAAAGCTCCCACTTGGTGACCGGCGCCACCGCGATGCCCGCAGCCCAGACACCAGGATGCGCTTCGAGCATCTTGACCGTCATGTACCCGCCATAGGACCAGCCAAAAGTGCTGACGCGCGCGGGATCGACATAGGGCTGGGTTTTCAGCCACTGCGCGCCGGCCAGCTGGTCTTCCACCTCGACCGTGCCCATCGCGTGCCAGATCTTGCTGCCGAAATCGACGCCACGGTTTTCCGAGCCGCGGTTGTCCAGCGCGAAATAGATATAGCCCTTGGCCACGATCGCCTGCGCCAGCGCACCCTGCCAGCCCTTGTGCACCACGTTGGCAGTGGGGCCGCCATAGTGATAGGTGAACACCGGATAGCGCTTGCCCGACTCCATCGGCGGGGTGATCATCATATAGTGCAGCGGCGTGCCGTCTGCCGCCGCGATCGTGCCGAACGTCGCCGGGCGATGCGCCGCCAGATAGGGTGCATAGGCGTGGGCGGCGTCGAGCTTGTTTTCCTCGATCCACGCCAGCCGCTTGCCATGGGCATCGGCCAGATAGGATTGCGGCGGCTGCGCGTCGCCACTGCGCGTGACGATCAGGGCCTGGCCCTTGCCGTCCATGCTCGCCCGGTTGTCGAACGCCAGGTCGGTCAACCGCGTGATCTTGTCGGGCGCATCGAGCGACAGGGCATAGACCTGCCCTGCCAGCACATCGTCGCGGGTGCCGGAAAAATAGACGCGGCCGGTCTTCTGGTCGACGCCAACCAGATCGGTGACGACCCAGTCGCCCTTGGTCAGCTGCTGCCAGCGGCCATCCTTGAAGCGGCGATAGAGATGGCCAAAGCCATCGCGTTCCGACCACCAGATCAGGCTGCCATCATCGAGGAAACGATAGTTGCTCGACAGGTTGATCCAGCTCTTCTCGCGCGCCTGCTCGGTAAACAGCACGTGCGAAGCGCCGGTCGCCGGGTCCACCGCCAGCATGTCGAGCCGGGTCTGCGCGCGATCGAGCCGCTGGACATAGAGCGTCTTGCCGTCGCTCGCCCAATCGACCCGGCCCAGGTAGATGTCCTTGTCGGCGCCCAGGTCCACTTGAACGCGGTGGCCACCATCGGCATCCATCAGCCACAGCGAAACGTCGGCATTGGCGCCTCCGGCCGCGGGATAGCGCTGGTCATAGGTGCGCGTGCCATCGGCGCCGATCGCCGCACGCGTCACCACGCCCACCGCCGCCTCGTCAAAGCGTTCGACAGCCAGGCGCTTTTCATCGGGCGCCCACCAGAACCCGGTCATGCGGCTGAGTTCTTCCTGCGCCACGAATTCCGCCTCGCCCCAGTGGACGGTTTCGGCGGTTTCCTCAGGGGTGATCGCGCGCGGCGGCGCCTTGCCATCGGCCGGCGCAATCCACAGCCGGCGATCGCGCACGAAAGCCAGGGTGTCCCCCTGCGGCCCCAGTCGCGGGTTCAACTCGCCGCCGGTGGTGCCGGCGATCTTGCGCACCTTGCCATCCAGCCCGGCGAGCAACAGATCGCCATCGAGCGGCACCAGCACGGTCTTGCTGTCGCTCGCCCAGTCATAGCTGACGATGCCCTTGAGATCGCCGATGCGCTGGCGCTCGCGCTGCATCTTTTCCGCCTCGCTCAGCACGCGGCCCGACGACAGCTTGAGCGAATCGACCAGCATCGACCACTTGCCGGTCTTGCGATCAAAGCCCCACAGGTCGAACCGCTCGCGATCGTCGGCGCGGTTCTTGAGCAGGGTGAGATAGCGCCCATCGGGCGAAAGCTGCACGCCGCGCGGGGTGGGGCCATTGAGCGAAGGGCTGGCGAACACGCGTTCCAGCGTCAGCACCGGGGCGGCGCTCGGCGCGGTCACCGGGGCAGTTCCGGCAGGTGCGGCGTGGGCAAGAACGGGGGCGCAGACCAGCGCCGTGGCAAGCAGGTGAAGGCGAAATTGCATGGCAAGGGGATGTTCCCGATAAGCAAAAAAGGCGCCCTGGCGGATATGCCAGGACGCCTTTTTCACGGTCAATTCCGTGTCGCGGCGGCGGCTTCTCAGCCTTCCTGGCCGGGGCGCGTGTCACGGCGCTCGGCAATACGGGCGCTTTTGCCGGTGCGGCCGCGAAGGTAGTACAGCTTCGCACGACGCACCACGCCCCGACGGACGACGGTAATCGAATCGATGTTGGGCGAGTAGAGCGGGAACACGCGTTCCACGCCTTCGCCGAACGAGATCTTGCGAACGGTGAAGTTGGAGCCCATGCCGCGGTTCGAACGCGCGATCACCACGCCTTCATAGGCCTGAACGCGGGTACGGTCGCCTTCGACGACGCGCACGCCAACGCGCACGGTGTCGCCAGCGCGGAATTCGGGGATGGACTTCGACGCCTTGAATTCGGCAATCGCTTCAGCTTCAAGCTGCTGAATCAGGTTCATTTTTCAAACGTCCTGCACTTTTTTGCCGCGCGCCAGAGGCAGACTGGGCCCGAGCGCCGACATGACGCTCCCAAAGGTCCGGCCTGCGTGACCGTGTGTCATCCTCGGATTGGCGTTGCCGCCATTCCGCGATCTTCGCATGATCCCCCGATCGCAGCACTTGCGGGATCGTGCGCCCTTCCCATTCCTGGGGGCGGGTATAGTGGGGATATTCGAGCAGCCCGTTTTCGAACGACTCTTCATGCCCACTGGAAGCCGCGCCCATTACGCCGGGAAGCAGGCGAATGCAAGCATCGAGCAGCATCAGCGCGGCACATTCGCCGCCCGACAGGATGATGTCTCCGACCGAGACTTCCTCCACCTGGCGGCCCTCGAAAATACGCTCGTCAAAACCCTCGAACCGGCCGCACAAGACGATGACGCCCGGCCCCGCCGCCAACTCGCGCACGCGGGCCTGGGTCAGCGGTTTGCCGCGCGGCGTCATGGCGATGACGGGAATGGTCGAGACCCCTCCACCACCGGCTGCGCCGGCGGCCCCCCTCCCCATTGCATGGGGAGGATCAACAAGTTCCTCCCCCGCCGGGGGAGGGGGACCAGCCGCAGGCTGGTGGAGGGGGCCGTCTTCGTCCGCGGAAGGTTCGAATCCCACCCTCTCCGCCATTCTCGCCCGCGCATGATCGATCGCCTTGGCCAGCACGTCCACGCGCAGCACCATCCCTGCCCCGCCGCCGGCGGGCGTATCATCCACCGTACGGTGCTTGTCGGCCGCGAAATCGCGGATCTGCACGGGGTCGAGCGTCCACTTCCCCTCCCCCAGCGCGCGCCCGGCCAGGCTCACGCCCAGCGGCCCGGGAAACATTTCCGGGTAAAGCGTCAGAACGGCAGCGTGGAAGGTCATCTACAAAAAGTCCTGCTCGATCGGGGAGAGGGACCAGCCGCAAGCTGGTAAAGGGGCCTTGGCGTGACCAGGCGACCTTGGCAAGGCGCGCGTTACCGCACCCAGTTCTCGACCCTGAGCCCTGGCACGTCGGCATAGTCGGCCACGTTGTCGGTCACCAGCACCAGATCGAGGGCCAGCGCGTGCGCGGCAATCAGACGATCGAAACTGCCGCGCCGGAATGGCAGCCGGGCATAGACTTCGGCCGCCGCAGCATCGAACGGCAGAACCGGGACTTCTTCAGAGAAGATGGCCAAAATCCCACGCAGCGGCGGCTTGCCCACTTCGATGCCAAGCAAGATTTCGGCATGGACGATAGCCGAGGTCGCAAGATCGCCCTCCTCGCATTCAGCAAGGCGAGCACGCAACATCTCGCTGCGCGCCTCAAGCGCGACGATGATGGCATTGGTATCGAGCAGATACTTCATGCCTGTTCGTCGGGCATGTCATCCCACACACGCCGGCTCGGTTCGAAAACCCGATCCTCCGGCTTGCGCAACTCCAGGCCCGTACCGGCGCCAATGCCCCACACCTTGTCGATGTTGAACTTGCGCTTGGGCCTGTCCTTCGCCTGAAACACCAGATCGTTGCCGCGCCATTCGACGATCCAGTCCAAACCGGGATCGACACCCAGCCCCTTGGGCAGGCGCATGGCGACCGAATTGCCGGACATGAAGCTTTTGGCCTTGAATTGCTCGGTCACGGAACGCTCCTGTATATACGGCCTGTATATACTATTCCGCGTAGAGAGCGTCAATCAACAGGCGGTCGTGGTTCCATTCCGGCACCGCTTCGGCGCGCATCGGCACCATGAAGCGCTTGCCGTCAGGCCGCTCGATGTCGAGCACGTCACCCGCACCATAATTGTCCACGCCCACGCAAGTGCCCAGCACGGTGCCGTCGGTGGAATGGGCGGGCAGGCCGATCAGATCGGCGTGATAATACTCGCCATCGGCGAGCGGCGGCAGGGCCGAGCGTGGGACGGTCAATGCCGTGCTGCGCAGGCCTTCTGCGGCATTGCGCGTGGTGACTTCGGCAAAGCGGGCGATTGCCCCGCCCTTGCCGTCGTCGCGCAGTTTTTGCAGGGTCAGCGTGCCGCCGTTGAACGCCTTGTAGGCCTTCAACGCCGCCACGCCTTCACCAAACAGCTTGAGGCGCACCTCGCCGGCCACGCCATGCGCGCCGGCGATGGCCGCAAGCGTGACCGGACGATCGTGCGTCATGCCGTTTGCCTAAGCTCAGGCTTCGGTGGCTTCGGCAGCCGGTTCGGCGCTGGCAGCAGCAGCCGCTTCAGCAGCAGCAGCGGCCTTTTCAGCGCGATCTTCAGCGCGTTCCTTGGCCTTCTTGCCCGGCTCGGCCTTGTTGGGGTTGTTGGTGGGGGCGCGTTCCTTGATGCCGGCCTTGTCGAGCAGGCGGGCAACGCGGTCGGTCGGCTGGGCGCCAACGCCAAGCCAGTAGCGCACGCGGTCTTCGACCAGGCGCACGCGATCTTCGGCGTCCTTGGCGAGCAGCGGGTTGTAGGTGCCCACCTGCTCCAGATACTTGCCGTCGCGCGGGGCGCGGCTGTTGGAAGCGACGATCTTGTAATAGGGGCGCTTCTTGGAACCGCCACGCGACAGACGCAGAGAAACAGACATTCGACTACCTTTCAAACAAACTGGAAATTCGGAAACACTGGAAAATCAGGATGAAATCATTTCTTCTTGAGCAGGTCAGCCAGGTTTGACGGCAAACCGCCGCTGCCCATTCCGGGCAGGCCGGGAAGGCCGCCACCGCCGCCCAGACCACCAAGACCGCCGCCCATGCCGCCGCCAAGGCCACCGGGCCCGGCCTGCTGGTCGAGCCCCGGCATCGCGGCACCCAGGCCACCCTTGCCGAACAGCGCGCCAAGGCCCTTGAGGCCGCCCATCTTCTTGATCTGCTTCATGGCCTTGGCCATTTCCATGTGCATCTTCAGAAGCTTATTGACGTCCTGCACCGTGGTGCCGGAACCCTTGGCGACGCGGATCTTGCGCTTGGCGTTCAAGAGTTCGGGCTTGGTGCGCTCCTTGGCCGTCATCGAACCGATGATCGCATCCATGTGCAGCAGCACCTTGTCGTCCATGCCGGACTGCGCCATCGCCGCCTTGGCCTTCTTCATGCCCGGCATCAGGCCCGCGAGCGCGCCCAGGCCGCCCATGCGCTGCATCTGCTGCAACTGCATGCGCAGGTCGTTCATGTCGAACTGGCCCTTGGCCATGCGCGCGGCGAGCTTTTCGGCCTCGTCCTGCTTGATCGTCGCGGCCGCCTTTTCGACGATCGAGACGATATCGCCCATGCCCAGAATGCGGCCGGCAACGCGTTCGGGCTGGAACGGCTCGATCGCGTCCAGCTTTTCGCCGGTGGCGGCAAACTTGATCGGCTTGCCGGTCACCGCGCGCATCGACAGCGCCGCGCCGCCGCGGGCATCGCCGTCCATGCGGGTCAGCACCACGCCGGTCAGCTCAACCTCGCCGGAGAACGCCTGCGCCACGTTGACCGCGTCCTGGCCGGTCAGCGAGTCGACGACGAGCAGGGTTTCCTTGGGCACCGAGATGGCGGCGACGGCCTTCATCTCGTCCATCAGCGCCTGGTCGACGTGGAGGCGGCCGGCGGTATCGAGCAGCAGCACGTCCACGGCCTGGAGCTTGGCGGAATGCAGCGCGCGCGTGGCGATTTCCACCGGCGACTGGCCCGGGACGATCGGCAGCGTGGCAACGCCGGCCTGCTCACCCAGCACGCGCAGCTGTTCCTGGGCGGCGGGGCGATTGACGTCGAGCGACGCCATCATCACCTTCTTGCCGCGCTTTTCCTTGAGCAGCTTGCCGATCTTGGCCGTGCTCGTGGTCTTGCCCGAACCCTGCAGGCCGACCATCATGATCACTACCGGCGGGGCGGCGGCCAGATCGAGGTCAGCGGCCTCGCTGCCCAGCATTTCAACCAGCGCGTCGTTGACGATCTTGACGACCTGCTGGCCCGGCGTGACCGACTTCAGGACCGACTGGCCAACGGCTTCTTCGGTAACGCGATCGATGAAGCGGCGCACCACCGGCAAGGCCACGTCGGCCTCGAGCAGGGCAATACGCACTTCGCGCATGGCGGCGCGGACATCGTCCTCGGAAAGCGCGCCGCGCCCGCGCAGGCGGTCGAATACACCGCCAAGCCGGTCGGAAAGACTGTCGAACACGCGCTGCTCCATTGCCAAAACGGGCGCCGCCAGCCGATAACGCGAAAAACGCCGGTGGGCGAAACCTCGCCGACCAGCGTGCGCCATCCAACAGGGGGCGTACAAAACGACTCTGCGCAAGCGCCGGCGAATCCCGGCTCTGGCAGAGCGGTGCCCTTACCCGCGCCCCTGCCCGATTGCAACCCTGCGCCGCGCCCACCTGCGGCAAAATGCCGGCCATGCGGGCGCTTTGGGTGCCTTAACCAATCTTTCAACAGCCTGCACGTAGTTTCCCGAAGGTGGGTAACAGGGCATGCAGGCACGCTGCCCCCCGGGGGAAACGAGCAGGTAACGGTATGGCAAGTGCGGCAATGGAAAGCGGCCAGCCCGCATCAGCGGCACCAACCGGCATCGCCCGTGCCGAGCGTGATGTGGTTGCCCTGGGCATCATCACCGCAGCGATCATCCTGTTCGTGGGGTCCGGCTCCGCCGTCCTCACCCGCGCCGTGCGCCATGTGCTGTTCGGCGGGGCCAGTGTCGATTCGGTGCTGGCCAATGCCCTCCTGCTCAACATCGCGCTGATCATCTTTGGCTGGCGCCGGTATGTGGAACTGACCGGGGAAGTGCGCGAACGCCGCCGCGCCGAGCAAACCGCGCGCACCCTCGCCTTTACCGATCCGCTGACCGGGTGCCTCAACCGCCGCAGCCTGGATGGTGCGATCGAAGCCCTGGTAGCCGAGGCCCGCGCGCATGGCGATGCCGTGGCGCTGTTCATGCTCGATCTCGACAAGTTCAAGCGCGCCAACGACCTGCACGGCCACCAGACCGGCGACGCGGTGCTGGTGGCAACGGCCGATCGCCTGCGCGCCACGCTGCCGCCAGGCGCCATCATCGCGCGCATCGGGGGCGACGAATTTACCTGCGCCATGCGGTTTGACCCGGCGCGCACGGCGATGGTCGAGCAGCTGGCCGAGCAGCTCAACGCCACGCTGGGCGAGCCGGTGCGCCTGCCCGATTGCGAGGTGGATGTTTCCGGCTCGATCGGCCTGGCGCGCAGCGATGGCGCCACCATGCCATCCCAGGCCGACGACGCAACGATCGCTGCCCGCCTGCAACACCATGCCGACCTCGCCATGTATCAGGCCAAGAGCGGCGGCCGGAACCGCTTCTGCTGGTTCGACCCGACGATGGAAAAGGAACTGCGGTTCCGCGCCGAACTGGAAACCGGCATTCGCGAAGGCATCGCGCGTGGCGAATTCGTGCCCTATTACGAAAAGCAGATCGACATCGACACCGGCCGCCTGTCCGGTTTCGAGATGCTGGCCCGCTGGCAATCGCCGCGCCATGGCCTGATCGCGCCCGACGTGTTCATTCCCGTGGCCGAGGAAATCGGCGTGATTGCCGAGCTTTCGGAATCGCTGATCCGCCAGGCGCTGGTCGATGCGCGCGAATGGGACCCCTCGCTCACGCTGTCGGTCAATGTCTCGCCCTTGCAGTTGCGTGATCCCTGGTTTGCGCAGCGCCTGCTCAAGCTGTTGGTTGAGGCCAATTTCCCCCCGCACCGGCTGGACGTGGAAATCACCGAAACCTGCCTGCACGAAAACCTGCCACTGGTCCGCTCGCTGGTCGCCAGCCTCAAGAACCAGGGCATCCGCTTGAGCCTTGATGATTTCGGCACGGGCTACAGCTCGATCGCGCAACTGCGCTCGCTGCCGTTTGACCGCATCAAGATCGACCGCAGCTTTGTCTCCACGCTCGACAGTTGCAAGGACAGCGCCACGATCGTGGCCGCAATCACCTCGCTTGGCCAGGGGCTGGATCTGCCGCTCACGGCCGAAGGGATCGAGACCGAGGGCGTGCTCGAAGAGCTGCGCAAGCTGGGCTCGTTCAAGGGCCAGGGCTTCCTCTATGGCCATCCGCAGGATGCCCAGACGGTGCGCGCCGCATTGGCCGCGGACGACCTGCTGATCGGCAACGCCGCCCCGGCCGAAGCAGTGGCGCAAGAGCCGGCAACGCCCGGCCAGAACCGCGCCGCGATCGGCTGAACCCGGTTTGATCAGCGGCGCAGCCATTGCGCCGCCGCCCTTTGCCGCCTAGATCGCGCCCATGCGTATTCCGTTCATCAAGATGCATGGCCTGGGCAACGATTTCGTGGTGATCGATGCGCGCGAAAACGCGCTGCCGGTCTCGCCCGCGCGCGCCGCCGCGCTGGCCGATCGCCACACTGGCATCGGCTGCGACCAGTTCATCGTGCTGGAACCGTCAGCGCAGGCCGACGTGAAGATGCGCATCTTCAATCCCGATGGCAGCGAAGTGGGCGCCTGCGGCAACGCCAGCCGCGCCGTGGGCCTGCTGCTGGGCGGCGAGCGCGCCGGCCTCACCCGCATCGAAACCGGTGGTGGCCTGATCGCAGCGCAGGCGACAGATGCCGGCATCGCGGTGGACATGGGCGCCCCGCGGTTCGACTGGGATACGATTCCCTTGGCCTATGCCATGGACACCCTGGCCATGCCGCTGGCCTGGGAAGACCTGGAAAACCCCGTGGCCGTCAACGTGGGCAATCCCCACGCCGTGTTCTTCGTGCCCGATGCGGCTGCGGTAGATCTCGCGCGGCTCGGCCCGATCATCGAGCATGACCCGGTCTTTCCCGAACGCGTCAACGTCAACGTGGCCAGCCTTGTCGGCCCCGATCACATCGTCCTGCGCGTGTGGGAGCGTGGCGCCGGGCTGACCCGCGCCTGCGGCACCGGCGCCTGCGCCACGGCGGTGGCGGCGATGCGCCGCAAGCTGGTGGGACGGAGCGTGACCGTCGATCTTCCCGGCGGGGCCTTGCAGATCGCCTGGCCCGAAGGCGGGCATATCGTCATGACCGGGCCTGCCACCACCAGCTTCGAAGGCGCTTTTGACGACGCGCTCTACCCGCTCTGAGGCCGGCCTTGGCCCAAGCAGCCCCTGCGCCTGAGCTTGCGACCGATCCTGCGCTGGTCGATCCCGTAGTGGCCGATCCGGCTGGCGTGGTGACGCTGGGCTGCCGCATGAATCTGTCGGAAAGCGAGGCGATCCGCCATCTGCTCGCCGCGGCGCCCACGCCCACGGTGGTGGTCAATTCCTGCGCCGTCACGGCAGAGGCGGTGCGCCAGTCCCGCCGCGCCGTGCGCCGCCTGCGCCGCGATCATCCTGGGGCACGCCTGCTCGTCACCGGTTGCGCCGCCACGATCGATCCCGCCGGCTTTGCCGCCATGGCCGAGGTCGATGGCGTGGTGCCCAACGCGGCCAAGCTGGACCCCGCCCGCTGGCAGGTGCCAGCCCCGGCGGTGCCCGTCGCCGCATCGGATCGGCATACCCGCGCATTCGTGGCGGTGCAGAACGGCTGCGACCACGCCTGCACGTTCTGCATCATTCCGGCCGGGCGCGGGGCCAGCCGTTCAGTGCCGGTGGCGCAAGTGCTGCAGACCCTCGCCGGCCACCTTGCCCATGGCGTGGCAGAAGTGGTGCTCACCGGCGTTGACCTGACCAGCTGGGGCGCGGACTTGGCCGAGCCAGCGCGCCTGGGCGATCTGGTGGCGGCGATCCTGCGTGCGTTCCCCGCCCTGCCCCGGCTGCGCCTGTCGTCGGTCGACGGGGTGGAGATCGATCCGCTGCTGCTCGACCTGTTGTGCCACGAGCCGCGCGTGATGCCGCACGTGCATCTCTCCCTGCAATCGGGCGCAGACATGGTGCTCAAGCGGATGAAGCGCCGCCACAGCCGTGCCCAGGCGCTGGCCCTGGTCGAAACCCTGCGACAGCATCGCCCCGACATGGCGATCGGCGCCGATCTGATTGCCGGCTTTCCCACCGAAGACGCCGCCATGCATGCCGATAACCTGAGCATCGTGGCGCAGGCCGGCATCGTCCATGGCCATGTCTTTCCCTATTCCCCGCGCCCCGGCACGCCAGCGGCACGCATGCCGCAGGTGCCCCCGCCGGTGGTGCGCGAACGCGCCGCGCAACTGCGTGCCGCTGTGGCGCAAACCCGCGCGGCCTGGCTGCAAGGCCTGGTCGGCCGCCCTGCACAAGTGCTTGCCGAACGCGACGGCACCGGCCATGGCCCGGATTTCGCGCCCTATCGCCTGCCTCCCGGCACCGCGCCGGGCAGCCTGGTGACGCTGACACCTGAAAGAATCGAAGAAGGAATGCTGGCATGAGTAGCGACAGCTGGTCGGATCGCCTGGTAAGCGGGCTGCGCAAGACCTCGGAGCGGCTGGCCGGCAACCTGGCGGGCTTTGGCGGCGCCACGCGCCTGAACGAGGCCCAGCTCGACGAGATCGAGGACGCGCTGATCATGTCCGACCTGGGCCCGCGTGCGGCGGCGCGCATCCGCGCCAGGCTGGCCGGTGCCCGGTTCGAACAGGGATTGGACGATGCCACCCTGCGCGGCGCCGTGGCCGATGAAATCGCCGCGATCCTGCGCGGCGTGGCCAAGCCGCTCGATATCGTGGCCTTTCCCCGCCCGCAGGTGATCCTGGTGATCGGCGTCAATGGTTCGGGCAAGACCACGACCATCGCCAAGCTGGCGCACCTGTTCCAGGAACTGGACTATTCCGTGATGCTGGCCGCGGGCGACACATTCCGCGCCGCCGCGATCGGCCAGCTCAAGGTCTGGGCCGATCGGCTGGGCGTGCCGATCATCACCGGGCCCGAAGGCGGCGATCCCGCCTCGATCGTGTTCGATGCCGTCAAGGCGGCCACCGACGTTGGCACCGACGTGCTGATCGTCGACACGGCCGGCCGCCTGCAGAACAAGCGCGAGCTGATGGACGAGCTGGCCAAGGTGCGCCGCGTGCTCGGCCGCCTGAACCCTGAGGCGCCGCACGACGTGGTGCTGGTGCTCGATGCCACCAATGGCCAGAACGCGCTGTCGCAGATCGAGATTTTCAAGGATGTGGCCGGCGTATCGGGCCTGATCATGACCAAGCTGGATGGCACGGCGCGCGGCGGCGTGCTGGTGGCGGCGGCCGAACAGTATGGCCTGCCGATCCATGCCATTGGCGTTGGCGAAACCATCGACGACCTTCGACCGTTCGATCCCGATCTCGTTGCCAAGGTGATTGCAGGGGTGTTTCAATGAGCGCAGACCAGGCCCAGCCCAAATCGCAGCCCAAATCATCCTGGGTCAACCTGGCGGTCGATTACGGCCCGCTGCTCGTGTTCTTCCTGGCCTATCGCCATTTCAGCCCGGCCAAGGATGCCGATGCCGGCGTTGGCGCCGTGGTGGCGATCACCAAGAGCACCGTGGTGTTCATGATCGCCACGGTGGCCGCGCTGATCGCGTCGAAATGGCGCCTGGGCAAGGTTTCGCCCATGCTGTGGCTGTCCACCACGCTGATCCTGGGCTTTGGCACGCTGACCGTGTTCCTGGGCGATCCGTTCTGGATCCAGATCAAGCCCACGGTGATCTATCTGCTGTTTGCCGCCGGCCTGTTCATTGGCCTGGCACGCGGCAAGGCCGTGCTGCGCATGCTGCTGCAAAGCGCGTTCGACGGGCTTGATGAAACCGGCTGGCGCAAGCTGTCGCGCAACTGGGCGTGGTTCTTCCTGTTCCTTGCCGTGCTCAATGAAGTGTTGCGCCACACGCTGACGTTCGATGGCTGGCTCACCGCCAAGCTGTGGGGCGTAAGCGCGCTTTCGTTCCTGTTCACCTTTGCCCAGATCCCGATGCTGCTGCGCCATGGCCTGGGCAGCGAACAGGCGGTGGACGAAGCAGAGACCACGACGCCGCACGATTGACGCAAGCCCGTCGGGGGGAACGCCATGCCGCGTCCGGCGTTGGCCATGGCAAACCACCACGAACGGGAGTGTCCGTCACATGCGCCGTATCTACCTTGCCCTTCCCGCCCTGATGCTGGCCGGTGCCAGCCTTGCCGCCTGCTCGGAAAAGACCCAGGACAAGACTGCCGCTGCGGCAGACTCGGCCGCGCAGGACGCACGCAACGCCGCCGAGGACGCCGGCCGCGCCGCTGACAAGGCCGCCGATAGCGTGGGTGCCGCTGCCGACAAGGCGCTCGACAATGCAAGCCGCGCTGCTGACAAGGCCGCCGACGACGCTGGCCGCAAGATCGACAAGGCGGCCGACAAGGCCGGCACTGCCGCCGACAAGTTTGGCAATCGCGTGAAGCAGGGTGCCGACGAAGCGTCTGACACGCTCAAGCACTGATTTGGCGCTTGCCCGCATCGCCCCCGGCGCAGCCGACCAACTAGCCTAATGGCGGTTGGTCAGCTGGCCGGGGGCTTTTGCGTTTGCGGCTGGCTCACGCCTCGGCACACCAAGCGGCAGCCGGGTGGCTTTCGATCAGATCCGCAGCTGGCTGCCAAGTTCGACCACGCGGTTGGTCGGCAGGCGGAAGAACTCCATCGCGCTCGCCGCGTTGCGCAGCATCCAGGCAAACAGCTTTTCCCGCCACAGCGCCATGCCCGGCTTGTCCGACGGGATCAGCGTCTGGCGCGAGAGGAAGAAGCTTGTCTTCATCATGTCGAACGGTTCGCCGCACGTCGTGATGGTCTTGAGCGCAGCAGGCACGTCGGTCTCTTCCAGGAAGCCGAAGCGCAGCGTCAGGCGATAGAAGCCGTTGCCGAAATCCTTGACCTCTGACCGCTGGGCCAGATCGACATAGGGTTCGTCCTGGATCTGCACCGTCAGGATCACTACCCGGTTGTGCAGAACCTTGTTGTGCTTGATGTTGTGCAACAGCGCCGAGGGCACCCCGTTGGACGCCGAGGCCATGAAGATCGCCGTACCGGCCACCCGCGCCGCGCTGGAATGGGCAGACTTGGTGAACACTTCCAGCGGGATCGACCCTTCGGCCATCCCGGCACGCATCAGCGCCCGCCCGCGCGACCAGGTGGTCAGCAGCGTAAAGATGGTGATGCCCATGGCCAGCGGCACCCAGCCGCCATCGGGGATCTTGGTCAGGTTGGCGCCCAGGTAGCCCAGGTCGATCGCCATGAACAACGCCAGCAGGCCCGTCGCCAGCACCGGCCGCCAATGCCACAGCTTGATCAGCACCACGCCAAGCAGCACGTTGTCGATCATCATCGCGCCGGTCACTGCAATGCCATAGGCGGCCGTGAGGTTCGACGAATGGCGGAACATCAGCACCAGCAGGATGACTGCCACCATCAGCGCGGAATTGATCACCGGGATATAGATCTGCCCGGCCGAGGTGCTGGTGTGGCGGATCGTCATGCGCGGGATGAAGCCCAGCTGGATCGCCTGCTGGGTGACCGAGAACGCGCCCGAAATCACCGCCTGGCTGGCGATGACCGCCGCCAGGCTGGCAATGATCAGCAGCGGCCACTGGAACCAGTCGGGCGCCAGGAAATAGAACGGGCTGACCAGCGCGGCATGGCCTTCGCGCATCAGCAAAGACGCCTGGCCCAGATAGTTGAGCACCAGCGCCGGCAGCACCAGCGCCAGCCACGACACGCGGATCGGATTGCGGCCGAAATGGCCCATGTCTGCATAAAGTGCCTCGGCCCCGGTCACCGCCAGGACGGCAGCGCCCATGGCCAGGAAACCGCGAAACGGATCGGCGGCAAACATCGCCACGGCATGGTGCGGTGACAGCGCGCCGATCACCTCGGGCAGCAGGGCAATGCTCATGGCGCCGAGGACCGCGATCGTGGCGAAATAGACCAGCATGATCGGGCCAAAGAACGTGGCGACGCGCTCGGTGCCCCGGCTCTGGATCAGGAACAGGGCAATCAGAATGGCCACCACCATCGGCACCACCCAGCTTTGCATGCTGGGCTGATAGACCGAAAGCCCCTCGATCGCGCCCATCACCGACACTGCCGGGGTGATCATCGAATCGCCGTAGAACAGCGCGGTGGCAAAGACGCCGAGCAGCACGATGCCACGGCCCCAGCGCTTGCTGGCGGTGTGCTGGTTGATCAGCGCCAGCAGCGCCAGGCTGCCGCCCTCGCCCTTGTTGTCGGCCCGCATGATCACCGAGACGTATTTCAGCGTCACGATGATCATCATCGACCAGAACATCAGGCTGACGATGCCATAGATATGCGTCTGGTCGAGCGGCAGGCGATGATGCCCGGCAAAGGTATCGCGCAAGGCGTAGAGCGGGCTGGTACCAATATCGCCGAAGACCACGCCGACCGCGCCGACCGCCATCTTGATCAGGCTGGCCTGCCCACGGACGTGGCCATGCGCATGGCCATGGCCCGCAACGGGCGAGGCAGCATTGGCCGTGGACGGATTCCCTGCGGTTCCGGCGTTACCCACGGCATCACCCACGGCATTGTTCATGGCGAGACTGCCCCCGGCCGCTTCGGCCCCATTGTCCTATCCGGCCCGCAATAGAGCCGAATCGGGGCGGCGCTTAGCACCGGCGCCCAACCTGAAGCAATGGTGACCAAACCGCCATCTGTGGCAAGCGGTTCCCGATATTTCACCGGGCGGCGGGCTTGGGCGCGGGGGTTGCTGCGCCCGCCGGGGCCTTGGCGGCCTGGCCTTGCTCTGGCGAAACGGGCTGTGCCGGCGGGATCGGCATGCCGCTGGCCGCCATCATCTGGTCCAGCCGCGTCAGCCGCATCGCCAGATCCTGGCGATAGGGCGCATCGGCGGGCGAGCGGGCAAGCAGATCGGCCCACAGCGCCCGGGCATCGGCAAGGCGCCCCGATTGCGCCATGGCCAGGCCCATGAAGAACGGCGGCCCCGGGTGATTGGGATCGATCATCGCCGCGCGGCGGAACGCATATTGCGCGGCCGGGGTGATCAGGCCTTCACTATGGCCGACCAAGGCATTGCCCAGCGCCACTTCGATATCGGCATCATCGGGGTTTTCCTGCGCGGCCTTGGCCAGGACATCGGCCGCCGCACGGTATTGGCCCTGCCGGGTCAGGCCATCGGCCAGGATCAGCCAGCTGCGCCCCTTGCCAAAGGCACTGCCCATGGCCTGGCGCTCCTTGAGCAGGGCGGCGTCTGCCACGGCCGCGTTTTCCACAGCCGGGGTGGGTGCGCCCGCCTCGGCCGGATGCCCCTGCAGGGCATAGCCCGCCAGGCCGAACAGCAGCGCGGCGCCGGTCACTTCCCACCCGGCGCGCGGCAAGCGCCCCACCAGCACGAGCGCGGCAAACACGATGGCCGCAACGCCCAGAACGATCACCCAGGTCATGGCTTGTCCTTGCGCAGGGCCGCATCGGCCCGTTTTCCACGGCGGAAACGGCCCCGCAGCAGCAGGGCGGCAAAGCCCAGAAACACCACCGGCGCGGCAAACAGCGGCCAGGTCAACGGCTTCACCTGCGGCGTATAGCTGACATAATCGCCATAGCGATCGATCAGCCACTGCCGGATCGCCTCGGGATCTTCGCCCGCGGCGATGCGGGTGCGCACCTCGTTGCGCATGTCACCGGCCATCGAGGCATCGGAATCGGCGATCGACTGGCTCTGGCACTTGAGGCAGCGCAGCGTTTCCATCAGCGCCTGCGCCTTGGCCTCCTGCGCCGGATCGGGCAGCTGGCGATAGGCATAGGGCGCTGGCGGCAGGCTATCTTGCGCGGCCAGCGGCGCCAGCGGCACCAGCATCAGCGCCAGCGTGGCGGCAGAAATGAAACGAGCCCGTTTCATTGTTCGGCTTCCTTGAGCTTGGCCAGGATCACCGGCACGTCTTCGGGCATGATCGCGCCGATATGCTGGTGGCGGATCACGCCGTGAGCATCGACGACGAAGGTTTCCGGCACGCCGGAAGAGCCGATGCCGATCTGGACCTTGCTGAGATCATCCTGGCCGATGCGGGCAAAAGGATTGCCATTGGCGGCGAGGAACCGCGCCAGATCATCCTTGCGATCACGGATCGCCACGCCGTCGATTTCCGCCCCGGCCTTGGCCAGTTGCGCCAGTTGCGGCGATTCGACCGCGCAAGGGCCGCACCACGAGGCAAAGATGTTGAGCAGGCGCGGCTTGCCACCGACAAACTGGGCATTGCTCAGGCCCGGCCGGTCATCGCTGGCCGGCGGCAGCGCAAACGCCGGGATGGGCTTGCCGATGAACGTGCTGGCCACCTCGCGGTTGTCTGGCCGCACCAGGCCATAGACCACCAGCGCCAGGAAACCGCCGAACAGCACCAGCGGCAACCACAACGCCAGGCCCGGCCGGCGCGCGGCGGGGGAAGCGGACTGCATGTTCATCGTCCCTGCCTTTCGCGGCGGAACGCGATCTTGTCGACCGCCACCAGCCGCTTCACGTCGCGCGCCACGCGGCCGATCAGCGCCAGCAGGCCGCCCAGGCCCACCAGCAGCCCGCCCAGCCAGATCAGCGGCACGAACGGCTTCCACCAGAAGCGCATCTGCCAGCGGCCATCCTGGCCCTCTTCACCCAGAACGACATAGAGCTGGCCGTTCCAGCGGGTTTTCAGGGCAGATTCGGTGCGCGTGCCCGGCGGATTGGCAAAGACGCGCGCCTGGGGCAGCAGCACCGTGGCATCGCCGCCGTCATAGCGGGCCGAAACCGTGGCCTGCAGCGCGGTCCAGTTGGGCCCCGCCACCGGATCGATGCGATCGAGCGTGAGGGCATAAGGGCCGACCTGGCGGGTTTCCCCCGGATTGAGCGCCGCGAGGGTTTCGGTTGAAAACGCGCTTTCGCTGGCCATGCCCAGGGCGGCCACGGCAATGCCGAGGTGGGCTATGACCATGCCCCAAATGGGCAGCGGCGTGCGGCGCAGGTTGCGCCCGCGCAACGGCAGCAGGCTGGCAATGGCAAGGCCAGCGCCCAGCGCCAGGCCCAACGCCGGCAGCACCCTTACCCCGGCGACGAATGCCGCGCCGCCGGCGGCGACAGCCACCAGCGCAGGCACCGCCAGGATCGGCGCGATGCGCCCGCCGCGATCATCCTTCCAGCGCAGCAGCGGCCCCACGGCCATGACCACGATCATCGGAAAGGCAAAGATCGCCGACACCGGATTGAAATAGGGCGGACCCACCGAAACCTTGACGCCGAATGCCTCGGTCAGCAGCGGATAGAGCGTGCCGAGCAGCACGATGCCCAGGATGCCGCACAGCATCACATTGTTGAACACCAGCGCCGCCTCGCGGCTGACGAAAGCAAAGCGCGCGCCTTCGGTCACCGTGCTGGCGCGCAGGGCAAACAGCAGCAGCGCACCGCCGATGTAGATCGCCAGCAGCGCCAGGATGAAGCTGCCCCGCGCCGGATCGACGGCAAAAGCGTGGACCGACGTGAGAATGCCCGAGCGCACCAGGAACGTGCCGACCATCGACATTGAAAAGGCGATCACGCCAAGCATCACCGTCCAGGCGCGCAGCGCATTGCGCGCCGCCAGCACCGAAACCGAATGGAGCAGCGCGGTTGCGGCAAGCCAGGGCATGAGCGAGGCGTTTTCGACCGGGTCCCAGAACCACCAGCCGCCCCAGCCCAGGGTGTAATAGGCCCAGTAGGAGCCTGCGGTGATCCCCACCGTCAGGAAGATCCACGCACCCAGCACCCAGGGGCGCATCGCGCGGGCAAACGCCGGGCCGACATCGCGGGTGATCAGCGCGCCCACGGCAAAGCTGAACGCGATCGAAAGCCCGACATAGCCGACGTAGAGCGTGGGCGGATGGAATGCGAGGCCGATATCCTGCAGCAGCGGGTTGAGCCCGGCGCCTTCCGGGGCCGGCTGCGGCAGCCGGGCGAACGGATTGGAGGCGAGCAGCAGGAACGCATAGAAGCCGAGGCTGACGAAAGCCTGCGCGGCGAGCGTTGCCATCAGCGTGTTTTCCGGCAGGCGCCGTTCGACCAGCGCCACGAAGCCGCCTGCCAGGCTCATGATCGTGACCCACAGCAGCATCGAGCCTTCGTGGTTGCCCCAGGTGCCGGCAATCTTGAAGATCAGTGGCTTTGCCGAGTGGCTGTTTTCCGCCACCAGCTTGACCGAAAGATCGGTGGTGACGAACAGGGTGATCAGCGCGGCAAAGGCCAGCGCCACCAGAATGCCCTGCATCACCGCCACCGGGCGCACCACGCCGAGCATTGCCGCGCCCTGTGGCCGCAGCGCCAGGGCGCCTGCCACCAGTTGCAGCACGGCCAGCGCCGCCGCCATCCACAGGATGGCAAGACCGAGTTCCGCGATCATTTCGTTTCCGCCACCACGGCCTTGGCCTGCCCTTCTGTCATGTCCTTCATCTCGCGCGGGACATATTTCTCGTCATGCTTGGCCAGCAGATTGTCAGCCACGAAGGTTTTGCCTTCCATGCGGCCTTCGGCAACCACGCCCGATCCTTCCACGAACAGGTCCGGCGTGATCCCGGCATAGCGCACCGGCACGGTGGCCTTGCCATCACCGACCACGAAGGTGATCGTCACGCCATCGGGCATCGTCTTGATCGAGCCGCGCTGCACCATGCCGCCCAGCCGCACGGCGCGGCCCTGTTCGGGCGGGTGGGCGACCATGTCGCTGGGCACATAGAAATAGCTGGCCTGCTTGGACAGGGCCCAGGCGGCAAGCAGCCCGGCCCCGATCAGCGCCGCCAGCGCGATCACCAGCAGGACCAACCGTTGATGCTTGGCCTTGATCGCGCTCATGCCTGGTTCTTTCGTGCCGGGGCGCCGGATCGGCCGCGCACCGCGTCGCGCCGGGCCTCTGCCCGCCGCATCGACCACAGCGTGACGCCGACCAGCAGCAGCGTGCCCACCACCCCGATGGTGAGGGCCGCCGCCACATAGTGCCATTGATCAAGTCGTTCATGCATGATGCGGGTTTCCGTGGGGCAGCAGCGCGCGGTGCAACATCAGGCCATGGCCTTGCGGCGCAGGCGCGCCTCGGCCTGGATATCGGCCAGCAGCGTGCGCATGCGCGCCAGCACGACACCGCCGAAAATGCAGGAAAAGCCCAGCGCGCCGATCAGCAGCGGCCACAGGAACGTGGCATCGATCGCCGATTTGCCCATCGTGATCGACGCGGGCTGGTGCAGGCTGTTCCACCACACCACCGATCGATTGATGATCGGGATATTGATCGCGCCAACCATGCCGAAGATGGCGGTGACGCGGCTGGCCCCGCTGCCGGCGGCGGCATCGCGCTGCGCCGCGCCCGCCAGCGCGATATAGCCAAAATAGAGGAACAGCAGAATGAGATAGCTGGTCAAGCGGCCATCCCACACCCACCAGGTGCCCCAGGTGGGCCGTGCCCAGATCGATCCGGTAATCAGGCACATGGCCGTGAATGCTGCGCCGGGCACCGCCGCCGCGCGCGCCGCGATGGCCGCCAGCGGATGGCGCCAGACCAGTTCCACCAGGCTCGACACCGCGATCGTGGTCCATCCGGCCATGCCTAGCCAGGCACATGGCACATGGATGAACAGGATGCGCACGGTCTGCCCCATCAGCCGGTCAGGCGGCACCATCAGCAGGCCCCAGGCCAGCGCCCCGAAGGCCAGGACCAGCCCAACCCCCAGCAACAGCGGCATGAGCCAGCGGGCAAGCCGCAGGAAACGGGCGGGGTTGGCAAAACCGTGCATGTTTTTGAACTTGGGATCCTTCTCCACCAGGCATGGCCCGGCCCGCATGCTGTGCCATTGCGCCAGATCAAGGGCAAGCAAAACAGCGGCGCGAAGGCCTTGAACCTTGGGATGAAACGGGCGCGCGAATGCCACGCCGGGACCCCCGCAGGGAATATCTGATCATGTCGGGAGAAATGGGGCGATCGAGGGGGTTCGAACCCCCGACCTCCGGTACCACAAACCGGCGCTCTAACCAACTGAGCTACGATCGCCACGGCGGCGCCCTGGGGCGTTGTTCCGCGTTCCGAGCAGAGCGGCAAATGCGTGCTCCGTTCGGGTGGCCGCCCTTGCAACAATCCTGCCGCGTTGAAAAGGGAAAACTTGCATCGGGGGATAACTTTTTCAGCGATCGGCCGCCTCACCCCAGCTGCGCCCGGCGATCCGTGGCGGGGTGGTGCCAGCGTCGATCAGCAGCTCTTCCTCAACAGCTTGCGAATCGATCGTGGCCACCAGCCGTGCCCGCAACCAGCGATCGACCAGCACGATTTCCCCGGTCGCCAGCCCCTGCCCCGCGCCCAGCGCCGCGGCGAGATCGCGATAACCGCCGGGCGGCGCCTGGGCGATGATCTGCTCGGCCCGCGCCACGCTCAGCGCATCGGGCGCGAACATCGCCAGAAGGCGCCCCTGCCCCGGCGCCAGGCTGCCCAGCGCGATGGGCGAGCTGCCCAACTCGGGCAAGGCGCAAAGCCAGGGCGCCAGCCGGGCATAGACCGCGCCGCTCATGCCGCGCACCGCGCGCAGTTCACCCACCGCCACCAGCGGCCGCCCTGCGGTGCGATAGGGCGTGGCCAGCCGCGCATAGTCGGCATCTTCTGTGCCATCGGGCAAGGACAGCGCGTCGCTATCGATCCAATCGGCCATGGCCGCGGCCAATGGCGCAGCCTGGCTGCTGCCGATACCGAGCGAATCCATCAGGGCGCGCAGTTCGAGCAGGCCCGCCGGGCGCACGCGCAGCGTGCCATCGGGCGCCGCATCGACCAGGGCGTTGACGTTGAAGCAATTGCCCCCCGGCGCCAGTCGCCAGGCAATCTGCCCGCGCGGCACAGCCCAGCTGCCGCGCTCTGCCCGGTGCTGCGCCCCACCCGGCTGGGCAAGCCTGGCGAGCAACCGCACTTCGCCTTCTGCCAGGGCGCGGCGGGCCGCAGCCTGCGCCTGCGCATTGCCTGCCAGCCGCGTGGCGAGGCCCAGCCGATCGAGCATCAGGCCAGCCAGCACGGCCATGATCGCCACCAGCAGCAGCACCCCAAGCAGCGCCGCGCCGCGTTCATGCGGCGGGGGCTGTGCCATGCTCACGGCTGCCCCAACGGCGAGACGAGGCGCAAAGGGCCGGCGAGGCCCGGAGGCGCGATCACCAATTCGACGGCCACGGGGAAATCGGGCCTTGTCCACTGGCCCTGATGCCATTGGCCCGCCACGTCGCGCAGCCGCAGGCGCGGCGGCGTGGTCAGCGGCAGCACGGCCAGATCGATATCCGCCGCAGCGCCCGCCAGTTGGGGATAGCTGCGCCGCACCAGCGCCTGCCCGGTCCAGCGATATTCCAGGCGCTCCAGCGGCGGCCGGGGCAAGCCATCGGGATTGGCCCAGCCATCGCGCACCAGGGCCAGGACCACGCCATCGCCCCCGTTGGCCAGGCCCAGGCGTGGCTCGGCCTGGCCCAGATCGGCCTGCCACAGCGCAACCATGCGGCGCAGCTGCCCAGCCACGGCATCGTGGCGGCGCAGCGCGAGCTCGCTGGTTACCGTGCCGCGCAGCAAGGCCAATGCTGCTGTGGCGATCAGCGCAAAGACCGCCAGGGCAACGAGCATCTCGATCAGGCTGAAGCCCCGCTCGCCAGGCGGCAGGACGGTCACGGCGCGGCGCGCACGGCGCGCGCCACGGCGGCCTCTTGCGGAGCATCGAGCGCGCGCACGGTGATCTGCGCCACCAGCACTGCGCCATCGCGGCGAACCAGGCGCTGCCAGGCGAGGCGCCGACCGCCGTTGACGACAATGCCGCCCGTCATGCCAGGCGCGCCGCCCCCCGGGTCCGTGCGCCATTGCGTCGCCTGGTTGCCCGCCTCCACCTCGCGCAGGAAGCGCCGGTCGAGCGTGGCACTGCCAGCCAGGCTTGCCGCCTCTAGCCGCAGCAGCGCCAGCGCAGCGATCGCGAATACTGCCAGCGCGACCATGACCTCCAGCAGGGAAAAGCCAGCCTCCCTGGGCGACACGACCTGGGCATGTGGCGCCGCCATCACGGCTTGGCCCCGCCAACCGCCACCGCGCCATCGCGGGCCACGTGGACCACGGCCGCCCCATTGCCGGCCGAAAGCGTGATGGAAAGCGGCGCATTGGCCATGCCCATCACATCGAACACCAGATGCTGCGCGCTGCCCTGCCCCGCCGATGGGGCCAGGGCCACCCCGGCTGGCCAGGCCTGGCGGCGCAGGCGGCGGTCAGCCGGATCGACCCAGGCGCCATCACGGCGCAGGGCAAAGGCATAGCCGGCCGCATCGAGCGTGACCGCCACCGGGCGGCCCGCGATCACCGCCATGTCGCGCGCGGCGGCCAGCCGCACGGCCAGGCGCTGCGCAGCGATGGCGGGCGTGGCCGTGGTGGCCGGCAGGCTGAGAATCACCGCCGTCGCGGCCAAGCCGGCGATTGCCAGGGCCACCATCAGTTCCACCAGAGAAAAGCCTGCTTCTGCCGCAGGCACCAGCGCCCGGTTCATGCCGTGGAATTGCGCCCAGGGCGCGGCCCAGGCAAGCAAGGCCGGCGCCGCTTTGGAGCCAAGCCAATCCGCTTTCGAGGCAACCCGGCCGCGACGCCGGGAGCGTCAGGCAGCCAAGGTCAGGTCGGCCGGGTCAGCCCTCGGCCTCGTCCCGCTGTCCGCGAATCAGCGGGAGCGCGGCGTGGAGCGCATCGAGTGTTTTGGCATCGAACAGCTCGGAAAAGCGCGCCTCGTGCCGCTCGATCCGGGCCAAGGCATCGGCCACCACCGCCGCCCCGGTTTCCGTGACGCGCAGCGCATGGCTGCGCCCATCGGCACGCTCGCGATCGATCAGGTCACGATCCATCAGCCGCGAGATGATCGGCACCATGTTGGCGCGCTTGATCCCCAGCACCTGGCCCACTTCGGTTTGCGAGCAGCCGGGGTTCTCGCCGATCACCAGCAGCGCGGTGACTTCGGCCGGGCGCATTTCGAGATCGGCCAGTTCGCGCGCCAGATCGGCCATCATCACGGCCGAAGCACGGCGCAACTGGTAACCGAGCAGGCGATCGAGCGACGTGGCCGGCAAACCGGAGGCAGAGGGCGTTGGTTGCATGGTATTACCTTATGGCTCCCCCCGGCCATGGCAAGCACCCTTGGCCATGGATTTCACCAGCCGCAGGCACGGCGGGCGCGGCAGATACGAAAAAGGGCGGCCGAAGCCGCCCCTGGTTCGCGCTCGCGCGGGCAAGGCCCTTGGCCCTGCCCGATCGCGGCGGCTCACTTCTTGAGGGTGAGACCACCGAAGCGCTTGTTGAACTGGGCCACGCGGCCACCCTGGTCCATCAGACGCTGGTTGCCGCCGGTCCACGCCGGGTGCGAGGTGGGGTCGATGTCGAGAGCCAGCGTGTCGCCTTCCTTGCCCCAGGTGGAGCGGGTTTCGAACACGGTGCCGTCGGTCATCTGCACCTTGATGAAGTGGTAGTCGGGGTGGATGTTGGCCTTCATGGGACTGCTCCGATGTGCCGCCGGTTCCGACCGGCAGCTGGGAAACGAGAGAGTAAACTCGAAAGCGGCGCCCATAATCGAAAGGGCGCCGCTTGTCGAGTCATGTACCGCAAGCGCTGACTGGACTCAGCTATCGGCGATCATCGCGGTAAAGCTGCACTCGGTGGCGATCTTGTCACCCAGCATGGCCTTGCCGGCAAACTTGCACACGCGCGAACGCTTCTGCGTGAACTCCACGTGCAGGTCGAGCAGGCAGCCCGGCTCTACCGGCGTGCGGAACTTGGCGTCCTCGATCGCCATGAAATAGACCAGCTTGCCCGAGCCCGCGAGCCCCAGCGTTTCCACCGCGAGGACGCCGGCCGCCTGGGCCAGCGCCTCGATCTGGAGCACGCCGGGCATGATCGGCCGGCCGGGGAAATGACCCTGGAAGAACTGCTCGTTCATGGTCACGGCCTTGATCGCGTGGATGCGTTCACCCACCACGAGCGAGGCCACGCGATCGACCAGCAGCAAGGGATAGCGATGCGGCAGCGCCGCCATCACCTTGGTCACGTCGAACGAGAGCGGCGCGGCCGTTTCGGCCTGAACTTCCTGAGTCATGGGGTCCCCGTATGCCTTGCCTTAGCGGCCTTCCGGCGCCTTGGCGCCCGAAGCGGCGGGCGCGGCGCCCTGCTGGGCCTGCTGCTGCGCCATCGCTTCACGCTGGGCGCGCGGCATCCAGCCAGCCGGCGGCACGAGCTGCGCGGTGGGGATCAGGGCGTTGAGTTCGGTCAGGATGTCCTGGCTGATGTTCGAAGCCGGATCGCCCTTCACCACGGCCTGCACATCGAGCACGATGGTGGCGCGGCGCTTGGCCATGGCGCGCTGGGTGGCTTCGTCCAGCTTGTCGGAGATCTGCTCGATCACATACTGCTCGGCCAGGTTGAGCGGAGCGAGGATCTGCTGGATTTCGCGCTTGCCGTCTTCCTGGATCTGCTGGATCTGGCCCACTTCGGCTTCGAGCGCAGCGCGATCGGCCTTGGGGTTCTTCTGGTCAGCCTGGAACTTGTCGGCCAGCGGCTTGAGCTGGGCGTTGATCTGGTCGCTGCGGGTCTTGGCCTGGTCGATCTGGGCCTTGTAGGTGACCGGGCGCTGCTGCATCGCGGTCTGATAGGCCGAGGAGGAACCAACGATCGCCTGCGGGTTGGCATAGGCGATGCCGTTGGCAACCGGAGCGGTCGACGCGGCGGCGGGGGCGGCGGCCATGGCTGCGGGGGCAGCCGAGATCATCAGGCCCGCGATCAGGGCCGAGGCAATGCGGAGTTTCATCAGAACTGGGTTCCCACGTTGAAAGTGATGGGCTGGGTGTCGTCGCCGTCGACCTTCTTCAAGACCTTGGCGAAGTCGATGCGGAACGGGCCGAAGGGCGAGTTCCAGTTAACGCCGATGCCGATCGAAACGCGCGGCTGCGGCGAGTTGCCAACGAAGACTTCGTCGTACTTCTGGTATGTGCTGTTGGCCGTGCCGTCGGAGGCATTGGCGGCCGTGGTGATCTTGCCGGTAAGCGCGTCGGTATAGAGCACCACGCCCGTGCTGGTGGCCGGGCGACGCACGCCCCACACCGCACCGGCGTCCATGAAGATCGACGGACGCAGGCCCATTTCGCGGGCACCGGCACCAAGCGGAATCTCAAGCTCGGCATGGCCGATGTAGTAGTAACGGCCGCCCAGGGCGTCATCCGCCCACGAATTGCGGTCGGTGGTGATCGCGCCGAACGTGCCATCGGCATTGCGCGAGTAATACTTGCGCAGCACGCGCGGGCCAACGCCGCGAATGTCGAAGCCGCGCATCTGCGGCTGGCCCAGGAAGAAGCGGTCGGTCAGGCGCACGTCGTCCACGGTCGGGTCGGACGAACGGCTGGCCAGCGGCTCGATCGCGCCGCCTTCGCCGCGCAGGCTGAACACGAAGCCCTTGCCCACCGGCCAGTAATGCGCGGCATTGGCGGTGATGCGGGCATACTTGACCGAACCGCCGAGCCCGGCAACGTCGCCGCTGAGCAGCCACGACGTGCCCTTGGTGGGACGCAGGCGGTTGTCGAGCGTGTCATAGACCACCGAGGTGCCGAAGATCGAGCTGGTGCGGTGGCCGATGGCATCGCACAGATAGCGACCAGCGAGCAGCGGGCTGCAGACGCCGTTGAGATAATAGGTCGCCTGGTCGAGCGTCACGTCGTCGATGTTGAACGTGTAACGGCCGATCAGCGACATATACTCGGTCAGCGGCACGCCGGCGCGGATCTGGAAGCCGGTCGTGGTCTGCTTGTACGTCGTGTTGCGGTTGGAATTGAGGTAGTTGAAGCTGTTGTAATCGCGGCGATAGACGTCAACGCCCATCGAGATGTTGCGATCGAACAGATAGGGCTCGGTAAAGCTCAGCTGGACGCTGCGCGAATAGTAGGAATAGTCGACCGAGAGGCCCAGCGTCTGGCCGCGACCGCGGAAGTTGTTCTGGCGGATCGAGGCCTGGAAAATGAAGCTTTCGAGGCTGGAGAAACCAGCCGAAAGCTGCAGTTCGCCAGTGGGCTTTTCTTCCACGTTGGCTTCGAGCGCGATGCGATCGGGCGTGGTGCCCGGCTTCTGCTCAACCTCGAACTTTTCCTGGAAATAGCCGAGCGACTTGATGCGGTTGGACGAGCGCTTGATCTGGTAGGAGTTGAACGCATCGCCTTCCGCGAGACGGAATTCGCGACGGATCACCTTGTCCTGGGTCAGCGTGTTGCCGTTGACATCGACGCGCTCGACATAGACGCGCGGCGCATCGGCAATGCGGAACGTGATGCCCATGGTGAGGTCATCCTTGTTCCGCGCGAAATCGGGCTGCACGTTGGCAAAGGCATAGCCCAGGCTGCCGGCGGTCTCGCTCAGGCTGTCGACGGTGTCTTCGACCAGCTTGGCGTTGTACCAGTCACCGGCCTTCATCGGCAGCTTCTTGACCAGGCTGTCGCCGTCGATCTCGCGCAGCTGGCTGTCCACCTTCACGTCGCCGAACTTGTAGCGCTTCCCTTCCTCCACCACGTAGGTGATGATGAAGTCCTTCTTGTCCGGCGTCAGTTCGGCGACGGCCGAGACCACGCGGAAATCGGCATAGCCCTTGGTCAGGTAGAACTGGCGCAGCTTCTGCTGGTCGAACGCGAGGCGATCGGGATCGTAGCTGGTGCCCGACGAGAACAGGCGGAACGCGCGCGACTGCTTGGTCACCATCTCGCTGCGCAGTTCGGTATCGGAAAACTGCTGGTTGCCGATGATGTTGATCTGGCGGACCTTGGACTTGGGCCCTTCCGTGATCTCGAACACGATATCGACGCGGTTCTGGTCGAGCATGACCATCTTGGGCTCGACCGAAGCGGCGAATCGGCCCTGGCGCTTGTACAGCTCGATGATGCGCGACACGTCGGCGCGCACCTTGGACCGCGTGAAGATCTGGCGTGCCGCGAGCTTGATCTCGGGCAGGATCTTGTCTTCCTTGAGGCGCTTGTTGCCTTCGAGGATGATGCGGTTGACGACCGGGTTTTCCTTGACCTGGATGGTCACCGCGCCCGCGTTGTTGCGCACCTGCACGTCGGCAAACAGTTCGGTGGCGAACAGGTCCTTGAGCACCTGGTCGGCCGCGGCCTGGGTATAGCGATCGCCTTCGCGCAGGCGAATGTAGGAGCGAATCGTATCGGGCTCGAGGCGCTGGGCGCCATCGATGGTGATCGAACGCACCAGTTGCACCGGTTCGGCCGGCGCCGCCACGGCGGGCGCAGCCGCAGCGCCGGCGGCCGGAGCATTGGCCGGGGCCGGTGCAGCCTTTGCCTTGGGCGCGCTCTGCGCCAGGGCCGGATTGCCCAGCGTGGTCGAGGCAAGCAGCGCCACCGCGAGAGTCGAAACCCGCGCCGTTGCCGGGTTCGATGCCCGCGCTGCGGCGGGGGCGGTCAGGCTCGCGTACCGTTCATTCATCACCAAGCGCCATCCCGTCTGAATTCGTAATGTTCCGCCACGATGGCGGTTGCCGGATTTTCGGCACCGCAGCCCTGTGCCCGATGCCGCTGTGCCAATCAAGCAAGCATGGTGCAAGGCACCGCATTCACCCCGCATATTGTGGAAAATAATGCGCCTTGGGCCTGCCGGGCCCCCTGCCCGGCCGCTGGCCGATCATCCTGCGCCCATGCGGCGCCGACCAAACCGGTCAGCCGCCGAAAACCTTTGCTCCAAACAGGCCATGCGCACCGAACAGGTCGAGCGAGGCAACATCGTTGACCGTGACAATCAGCATCAGGGCCACCACCAGCGCCAGGCCGGTGCGAAACGCCCATTCCTGGCCGCGCGCACTGACCGGCCGGCGGCGCACCGCCTCTGCCAGGTAGAAGGCCAGATGCCCCCCGTCGAGCACCGGAATTGGCAAGAGATTGATGAATCCCAGATTAATCGAAATCAGCGCGACGAAGAACACGAACGGCTGCCAGCCCGAGACCAGCTGCTCGCCGGAAAACTTGGCGATCTTGATCGGGCCACCCAGTTCCTTCACCTCGCGCCGGCCGGTCGCGATCTGCACGATGCCGGTGACCATGGTATCGACAATGCCGCGCATCTGCCGCGCGCCATCGGCGACGGCCGCCAGCGGGCCGACGCGGACCAGTTCGACACTGGCCGGGCCCACCCCGATGAAGCCGATTTTCTGAACGTTGCCAAAGCGATCGGAATCCGCGCGAGTGCCGGCAACCACGGGCAGCGTCTGGCGCTTGCCACCGCGTTCCACCACCAGGTCAAGCGGCTCGCCAGGGTGCTGCGCCACGGTCATCTTGACGTCGAGGAACGTATCGACCGCGCTGCCGCGCATCGCCACGACGCGATCGCCCACCCGCACGCCGGCCTTTTCCGCCACCGAGCCGGGCTGCACCACGCCGATCACGGGCGGGACCACCAGCTTGCCATAGGCCATGGTAAAGCCCGACAGGATCACCAGCGCGACGAGCAGGTTGGTAACCGGGCCAGCCAGCACGATCAGCGCGCGCTGCCACAGCGCCTTGGCCTGGAACGTGCGGTTGCGCTCGGCCGCCGGCAAGGCCAGCCATTCCGATGTCGGCTTGCTCGTCGGGCTCATGTCTCCGGCGAACTGGACATAACCACCCAGCGGCAGCAGCGAGAGCTTCCAGCGGGTGCCGCGCTTGTCGGTCCAGCCGATCAGTTCACGGCCAAACCCGATGGAAAAGACATCGGCCTTGACCCCGCACCAGCGGCCGACAAGGTAATGGCCCAGTTCGTGAAGGAAAACGAGCGGCCCCAGCACGAGCACAAAGCCCAGAAAACTGATCAATAGGCCGGGGGTCTGCATCAACGAACGGGCTCCATATGCGCATGTGTGCGCAAGCGGGCTTCATGGTCAACCGCAATCACGTCTGCCAGGCAGGCAGGCGGCGGTGGCAGGCCACGATCCAGCACAGCCTGCACACATGCCACGATTTGGGTGAACCCGATCTTACCAGCCAGGAACGCAGCTACCGCGATTTCATTGGCGGCGTTGAGCACCGCCGGCGCGGCGCCGCCGGCCATCACCGCCTCGCGCGCCAGGCGCGTGGCGGGAAAGCGCGATTCGTCGGGCCGGCGGAACGTGAGTTCGCCAATCTCGGCCAGATCGAGCGGCGCACAGGGCGTGTCCATCCGCGCCGGCCATGCCAGGCACGAGGCGATCGGCACGCGCATGTCGGACGGGCCGAGTTGCGCCAGGGTGGAGCCATCGCGGTATTCGACCATCGAATGCACGATCGATTGCGGATGGACCAGGATGCGCAGCCGCTCCACCCCCACGGGGAACAGGTGGAACGCCTCGATGAACTCGAGCCCCTTGTTCATCATCGTGGCCGAATCGACGCTGATCTTGGCGCCCATCGACCAATTGGGATGCTTCACCGCCTGGGCAGGGGTGGCATGGGGCAGCCGATCGGCGGTCCAATCGCGGAACGGGCCGCCACTGGCCGTCAGCGTGATCATCCGCACGTGCTCGGTGGCATTGCCAGCAAGGCACTGGAAGATCGCGTTGTGCTCCGAATCGAGCGGCAACAGCGTGGCGCCGCTGCGCGCCACGGCCGCGGTCATCACGTCGCCTGCGGAAACCAGCGCTTCCTTGTTGGCCAGTGCCACCGTCCGGCCGCATTCGATCGCAGCCATGGTCGGTGCCAGGCCGGCACAGCCCACAATTGCGGCGACGGTAATGTCGGCACCGCGCGCGGCCGCCTCGACCAGCGCTTCCGGGCCGGCCGCCACCGCGATATCGGTGCCGGCAAGCGCCGCGCGCAGGTCTGCCAGGCGGGCAGGATCGCCCACCACGGCGAGGCGCGCGGAAAACTCACGGGCGAGCGCGGCGAGTTCGGCCACCTGGGCATGGGCGGTAAGCGCCTCGACACGGAAGGCGTCGGGATTGCGGCGCACCAGGTCGAGCGTTGACGTGCCGATCGACCCCGTGGCGCCCAGGATGGTGATCGAGCGTTGCGCAGTCATGCCGGTGCCCCCAGCGCCCAGGCCGTGCCGACGATGATGGCCACCGGCAACAATCCGTCGACGCGATCGAAAAAGCCGCCATGGCCCGGGATCAGGCGCGAGGAATCCTTGACCCCCGCCCGGCGCTTGAGCCACGACTCATAGAAATCGCCGGCCTGCGCCGCCACGGCAAGCAGCGCGCCGGCCAGCGCCGCCACGCCGAGGTTGGCGATGTGCAAGGCCTCGGCCAGGCTCGGCCCGGTGGGGCCAAGGCCACTGATCAGCCAGGCACCGCCCAGGGTGAACAGCCCGGTCCACAGCCCCGCAGCGGCCATGCCACCGGCGAGGCCAGACCAGGTTTTCGACGGGCTGATGCGCGGCGCGATCTTGGGGCCGCCCAGCGCGCGGCCGGTGAAATAGGCGCCAGTATCGGTGCAGATCACCAGGCCCATGACCGCGACGAGCAGGGGCGTGGGCATGACGATCAGCGCCAAGGCGCCCCAGCCGATATAGACCGCGCCGGTGATGACGCCGGCCACCATGCGGGCCGGATCGGGCGCGATGCGCGCCACCAGGCGAACATATTCGCCAAACACGATAAGGCCGACAACCGCGATGAATGCATCAAGCGCGACGCCGCCGCGCCAAACGGCAAGGCCCGCCACGGCGAGCATGACGACGGCGGACGCGAGGCGCACGGGCAAGTCGGAGCGCTTGGCCGGCTGGGGTTCGGCCGGTTGCGCCTGGGCCGCACCAGCAGCCGCAGCAGGATCAGCGTCCACCAAAGCGCCGCTCCCGCTCGGCAAACTGGTCCAGCGCCGCGCGCAGGTGATCCGGCGTGAAATCGGGCCACAGCACCGGGGTGAACACCATCTCGGCATAGGCGGCCTGCCACAGCAGGAAATTCGACAGGCGCACCTCGCCCGAGGTGCGGATCAGCAGATCGAGCGGCGGCAGGTCTGCGGTATCCAGCTCGGCCGCGATGGTCTCGGGCGTGATCTCGCCCTTGGCGGCAGCGCGGGCGGCGGCGCGGGCGATTTCCTGCTGCGAGCCATAGTTGAGCGCGATGGCCAGGGTCAGCCGGGTATTGCCGGCCGTGCGCGCCACGGCATCATCGATCAGTTGCACCAGATCGGGTGCCAGCGCGCGGTATTCGCCGATGATCTTGAGCCGCACGCCATTGCGGTCGATCTCGTCGATATCGCTGCGGATGAACGCGCGCAGCAGGCCCATGAGATCGGAAATCTCGTCGGCCGGGCGCTTCCAGTTCTCGGAACTGAAGGCATAGAGCGTCAGCGCCTCGAGCCCCAGGTCACCCGCGGCGCGCACGGCCGCGCGCACGGCTTCCACGCCGCGCTTGTGGCCAAACGCACGGGGCATGAACCGCTTCTTGGCCCAGCGCCCGTTGCCATCCATGATGATGGCAACGTGGCGGGCCAGGGGGGCGCCAGCGCCCCCGTCGCGAACCTGCGGCACGGGAACCGGCGCGGCGCTCACTTGCCCAGGATTTCCTTTTCCTTATGGGCCGCCGCTTCGTCCACGGCCTTGATCGTCTCGTCGGTCAGCTTCTGGACTTCGGTTTCCAGACGCTTGCGCTCGTCTTCGGAGATTTCCTTCTTGGCCTCGTCGGCCTTCAAGGCTTCCATGCCGTCGCGGCGCACGTTGCGCACCGCCACACGGGCGCCTTCGGCGTACTTGCTGGCAAGCTTGGCCAGTTCCTTGCGGCGTTCCTCGGTCAGGTCCGGGATCGGCAGGCGCAGGTTGTTGCCATCGTTGATGGGGTTGAGGCCGAGGCCGGCAGAGCGGATCGCCTTTTCCACCGGGCCGACGTTGGACTTGTCCCACACCTGCACCGACAGCAGGCGCGGTTCGGGGGCAGACACGGTGGCCAGCTGGTTCAAGGGCATGTGGCTGCCATAGACCTCGACCGTGATCGGATCGAGCAGCGCGGTGTTGGCGCGGCCGGTGCGCAGGCCGGCGAGATCGCCCTTGAGCGATTCGACAGCGCCTTTCATGCGGCGCTCAAGATCGCCTTTGTCATACTTTGCCATGGATCAGGCTTCCTTCCGAACGATGGTCTGCGTGCCCTCTCCGGCCAGCACGCGGGCAAGATTGCCCTGCTCGCGGATCGAGAACACGACGATGGGAATATTGTTGTCGCGGCACAGCGCCACGGCCGAGGCATCCATCACCTGGAGGTTGTGGGCCAGGACAGTGTCATAGTCGATGGTATCAAAGCGCTTGGCCGCCGCATCCTTCTTGGGATCAGCGTTATAGACGCCATCGACGCTGGTGCCCTTGAACAGCGCATCGCACTGCATTTCGGCCGCGCGCAGCGCCGCGCCGGAATCGGTGGTGAAGTAAGGCGCGCCCACGCCGGCGGCAAAGATCACCACCCGGCCCTTGGCAAGATGGCGTTCGGCGCGGCGGCGGATGACCGGCTCGCACACCTGGTCCATCTGCACGGCCGATTGCACGCGGGTATCGACGCCCAGCTTTTCGAGGGCGGACTGCATCGCCAGCGCGTTCATCACCGTGGCCAGCATGCCCATGTAATCGGCCTGGGCGCGGTCCATGCCCTTGGCCGCGCCAGCCATGCCGCGAAAGATGTTGCCGCCGCCGATGACCAGGCAGATCTCAAGGCCGGTTTCCTTGGCAGCCTTCACTTCGGCGGCGAGCGCCGCGACAAAATCGGTATCGATGCCGAACTGCTGGTTGCCCATCAGCACTTCGCCCGAAAGCTTGAGCAGAATGCGCTTGAACTTTGCAGGGCTGGTCATGGGGCGTCCGGGTCTCGCAAATAAGGGTCGGGATGAAGGCGGGTTGGCACGCAACCGGCGGCCCCTCCACCCCTGGTTCGCGCCCTTATACGCAGCGCACGGGCCGTGCCAAGGGCACGCCTGCGCTTTTCGCAAACGCAAACGTCCCCGCTGCAACAGGAACCCGGCGCATTGCCGCATGGGCAAGGCCAGGCCCCGGTTGCGCGGGGACGCGTGAAGCGATGCTTACTTGAGGCCGGCAGCGGCCGCCACTTCGGCGGCGAAGTCGGTCTCTTCCTTTTCGATGCCTTCGCCCAGCTGGAAGCGGACGTAGTCAACGAGAGCGATCTTGGTGCCGGCAGCCTTGCCAGCCGCTTCGACGACCTGGGCGATCGGGGTCTTGTTGTCCATCACGAACAGCTGCGACAGCAGGGCGTTTTCCTTGGCATACTTGGCCACGGCGCCATCGACCATCTTGGCCTGCACTTCGGCAGGCTTGCCGCTTTCAGCCGCCTTTTCGGCCGCGATCTTGCGTTCGCGGGCGATCAGCTCGGCGTCGAGGTCTTCGGCATTGAGCGCCAGCGGGAAGGCAGCAGCGATGTGCATCGCGATCTGCTTGCCGAGCGGCTCGAGCACGTCGGCGCCAGCTTCGGATTCGAGCGCGACGAGCACGCCGATCTTGCCGAGGTTGGTGGCAGCGGCATTGTGCATGTAGGGTACGACGATGCCGTTCGACACGGCGACGTGCTTGATGCGGCGCAGCTGCTGGTTTTCACCGATGGTGGCAACGTTGTTGGTCAGCTTGTCGGCCACGGTGCCGCCGTCCGGATAGGCAGCAGCCTTGAGCGCTTCCACGTCGGCCGCGCCGGTTTCCAGGGCCACTTCGGTCGACTTGCGCACGAAGTCCTGGAACTGGTCGTTCTTGGCGACGAAGTCGGTTTCCGAGTTCACTTCGACGGCCACGCCCTTGGTGCCCGAAACGGCCACGCCCACGAGGCCTTCGGCAGCGGTGCGGCTCGACTTCTTGGCGGCGGCGGCAAGGCCCTTGGCGCGCAGCGCGTCAACCGCGGCTTCGAAATCGCCGGCGGCTTCGTCGAGCGCCTTCTTGCAGTCCATCATGCCCGCGCCAGTGCGCTCGCGCAGGTTCTTCACGTCAGCGGCGGTGTAAGCCATCGCGTTTGTCCTTTGTCTGAAACGGTGCGGCCGCGGCTGCACAATGTTTGAAACGGTGCGGCCGCGGCCCTACTTCATTACCGGGTAAATTGGGGTCCGGGCGCGTTGGGGGGCGCCGCCCCCGTCATGTCAGCCTGCAATCAGCCTTCGACGGCTTCTTCGGCAACCGGCTCGTCCAGCGCGCCCAGGTCCACGCCCGAAGCATAGGCAGCGTCACGGCCGCCCTTGGTGGCAGCGGCGGCGACGGCTTCGCAGTAGAGGCGGATGGCGCGGCTGGCGTCGTCGTTCGCCGGGATCGGGAACGCGATGCCTTCGGGCGAAACGTTCGAGTCGAGGCTCGCCCCGCCCGGGCTACCCCGCCCGTTGGCGTCCTTGATCGCCCGTTCTTCCTTGTTGGCGTCGATCACGAACATCACGTCGGGGATGCCGCCCATGTCGCGGATACCGCCGAGCGACAGTTCGAACTTGTCACGCTCGCGGGTGAGCTGGAGCACTTCCTTCTTGGTGAGACCGGTGGTGTCACCCGAAAGCTGTTCTTCCAGCGCCTTGAAGCGCTTGATCGAGCCCGAGATGGTCTTCCAGTTGGTGAGCATGCCGCCCAGCCAGCGGTGGTTGACGTAGTGCTGGCCCGAAGCGCGGGCGGCCTGGGCGATCGGTTCCTGCGCCTGGCGCTTGGTGCCAACGAACAGCACCTTGCCGCCGGCCTGCACGGTGGCCGAGATGAACTCGAGCGCGCGCGACATCAGCGGAACGGTCTGCGACAGGTCAAGGATGTGGATGCCGTTGCGGGCGCCGAAGATGTACGGCTTCATCCGCGGGTTCCAGCGGTGGGTCTGGTGGCCGAAGTGGGCGCCGGCCTCGATCAGTTGCTGCATGGTGACGACGGGAGCCGCCATAATCATTTCCTTCCGGTTTCACCTCTGGAGCGCTGGAACCGCGCGGAGAACCCGCAGCTGGCACCGGTATGTGCGCGCCCCATGTGGACTGGCCCTGCTGTCATGATGGCGGCGGACATGCCGCGAATCACCGCTGGGCTGCCGCGCCCATAGCGCGCGAAATCCGGCAATGCCACCGCAAATCCCCTTATCCGTGATTCGCGAAGGACAACCCGCCCGGCGCAGCAAAAACACGCCCTGCCGAGGGCGTTCCTGCGCCGAATCGGGTGCCCGGGAAAACTGTTCCATCGATTTTCGACATAAGCACAAACACTTAGCGCAAACCGTCAGGTGTTTGAAATTCCAGTTGACGCACTGGAACAAAAGTGGAACATTTGCGGCATCGACGGTCCAAACAGGAACCGTTCAGGAACGATCGAGTTATCCACAACACAAGCGCTTGCTGTCAAGCCGTGGTCACAGGACGCCCGGCTTGGCGCCCGCCATCTTGTCTTCGGAAAGGCATTGCCATGCTCGCCATTCTCGCTTCGCTCGTCATCGCCGGTGCCGGCGTTGCTGCCGTGGTTGCCGTTGCGGCCACCTGGCGCGGCCAGCTTGGTGCCATTCGCCAGTTGCTGGCCGATGCCCGCGCGCTGGAGCAGGCGGATGCGCTGGAGCTCGATCGGGCATTTCTGGCACGCCTGATCGATAGCCCGCTGGCGACCGCGGCTCCCGCCACGCCCGCCCTGCCGCCGATGGTGCGCAGCACGGTGCGGCGCCCCTCGCCGCGACCGGCTGCCGGCATGGTTACGAAAGCAGCGCGGCGCGCTGCCGCTTGAGCCGCGCATAGCGCACCACGCCCACCGGAATGAGCGCAAGATAAAGCGCACAAATTCCCACCAGCGTCAGCCAGGGTTCGGTCAGCAGGGCGGCGAAGACCAGTCCGGTCAGCGCGATGAGTTCCAGGCGGATCGTCTTGCGCGGACGGAATGACGACCAGCCTGGCGTGGCCATGTTGGAAATCATCATGAACGCCATCATCGCGGCCCAGATCGCCACGAAGATCGGCTGGCGGAACTCGTCCCGGCCACTCGCCACCCACAGGTAAAGCGGCAGGAACGACAGGCCCGCGCCGGCCGGGGCGGGAACGCCGGTCAGGAAGCCAGCAGATTTGTGCGGCTGCTCTTCCATATCGATGCGGGCGTTGAAGCGGGCGAGGCGCAAGGCGCAGCATACCGCCAGCGCGAGCGCAGCAAACCAGCCAAAGCGCGGCATCTGCTGCAACGACCAGAGATAGAGGATCAGCGCCGGCGCCACGCCAAACGAAATGGCGTCAGACAGGCTGTCCAGTTCGGCCCCAAAGCGCGATTGCGCTTTCATCAGCCGCGCCACCCGGCCATCGATGCCGTCGAGCATTCCGGCCAGGATCACCGCCAGCACCGCGCCGCGGAAATCACCGCCAATGGCAAAGCGAATGCCGGTCAGCCCGCAGCACAGCGCAGCAGAGGTAATGGCATTGGGCACCAGCGCGCGCAGGGTAAGCCCGCGCGGCAGCCGGTGGCGGCCAAAGTCTTCACCCGAAAATGCCTCTTCGTCCTCTGCCGGCACGGTCACTGGCTGATGCCCTCGATCAGCGGTGCATCGCCGATTTCGGCAAGGATCGTTTCGCCGGCCACCACGCGCTGGCCGATCAGCACCTTCGGCTCGGTGCCGACGGGCAGATAGACATCAACGCGGCTGCCGAAGCGAATCAGCCCCACGCGCTGGCCAACGGCAACGATGTCCCCGCTCTTGACGAACGGCACGATGCGCCGCGCCACCAGGCCGGCGATCTGGGTAAAGCCGATCATCACGCCGTCGCTGCGCTCCACCAGGAAGTGCTGGCGCTCGTTTTCCTCGCTCGCCTTGTCGAGATCGGCATTGAGGAACTTGCCCGGAATGTAGACCACGCGGCGGATCGTGCCACCGATCGGGGTGCGGTTCACGTGCACGTCGAAGACCGACATGAAGATCGACACGCGGGTTACCGGCGTCGGGTCCATCGCGGCCAGCCCGCTGCCGTCATCGGCGGAAAGCTCGCGCGGCGGGGCGACCTTCTGGATCAGCGTGATCAGGCCATCGGCCGGCGCCACGACAAAGCGATCGTCGCGCGGCGTGACGCGCACCGGATCGCGGAAGAACGCGAGCACCCCGAGGGTGAGGAACACGAACGGCCAGGCCACGATGCTGCCGCCAAAGATGGCGGCCAGCAGCGCGATGCCGCCGGCGATCGCGCCGAACTTGCGCCCTTCGGGATGGATGGAGGGCCAGGACCAACCGGCATTGCCGCGTCCGCGATTGTCAAAAATGTCACCAGGCATGCCGCCGGTCTAGGCGCTGGCGCGTCGCGCGGCAAGCGTATGGCGCACACCAGTGCCACCAAGCGCTGCCAGGGATCGACCAGCGCCATGCCAAATGCACGCAACGCCTTGTTGTATATGCGATTTGCACAACAGGGTGGCATCGCGCCGGGCGGAAAATTGGGCTTTTGTGGTGGGGCAACCGCAAAAGGAACCACCCGATGATCCCCCTTAACGCCCCGTTCTGGTCCTGCTGGCTGATCAGCCTGGCAGCGGCCTGCACGATCACGATGGCCCGGCTGGGGCCGCGCCTTGCACCCGCCGGCCGGCATGGGCTGGTATGGCGCGAATGCCTCGCCCTGCCGTTCTTTGCCACGGCGGCCGCCTGCTATGCCGGCCTGCAGCAATGGCCACCGGCTGCTGCGGCGCTGCTGGCGATGGCGCTGGCCCTGCCCGGCTATCCCCGGCTGGCGCGCGCCATGGCGCGCTACATCTTGCGGAAATAGGCGACGACGCGGCCCAGCACGTGCAGTTCCCCGTCATAGGCCGTGATCGGGGAAATGGCCGGATTGTCGGCCATCAACAGCCAGCCACCATCCTTGCTGGGCCGCAGCCGCTTGACGCAACCCAGCCCGCAATAGCTGACCGCCCAGACCTGATCGGCCAGGCGCGGCACGGCCTGGCTGGTATCGATCAGCAGCAGATCGTTGTCGAGGATGGTGGGGATCATGCTGTCGCCCGAACCGCGCGCGATGATCAGGCTTTCCGCCGGGGCCCGGGTATAGAGATCGAGCCATTCGCGCGGGAACATGCGCTGCACGTCGGCGATAGGCTGATCGATGTAGGCGGCCCCCAGGCCGATCGCCAGATCGACCTCGCGCACGGCGACCAGGCCCATGGCCCCCGCAACCACCGAAACCGACGGCGCACGGTGGCCATCGGCGGCGGCATCGTCGGTTTCACCGGTCAGGTATTCCACGCTCGTTTCAAGCGCGCGCGCGATGGCGTGGATGTGGCGCGACCCCTGCGCTCCCTTTCGGATAAGGTGGTTCACGCTCGGCTGCGAAATGCCGACGCGGCGCGCCAGTTCCGCCTGAGACAGGCCCAAGGCGCTGATTCGCGCGGCAATGCGATCACCCAGTGTCATGCCTTCGCATGTATAGAAATAACTATAACTAGGCAATGTATTTATCTATTGCACCATCAATAGATTGGTGCATTATAGATATATCGATAAAACGGAGATCCATCATGCCATCCCCCGCCACGGGGCAGCCGCGCACGGGGCGCCTGCACTGCCCGCATTGCCACCAGCCTGGCCAACGCCGATCGAGCCGGCCGGTTACCGACACCCACCGCGAGATCTATTACCAGTGCACCAATGTGGTTTGCGGGCACACCTGGAAAGCCAGCGAGACCTATGACTATGGCCTGGTGCCCAGCGCCACGCCAAACCCGCAGGTGACGCTACCGCAGCGACCAGTGCGGCCATGAAGCGCGCCTCAAAAGGAGATACACGCGTGAAGACTAAGGAAATTGATTACTGGTGGTGGACAGGGCTAGATTCGAACTAGCGTACGCTTGCGCGGGCAGATTTACAGTCTGCTGCCTTTAACCACTCGGCCACCTGTCCACACCAGATTTGCCGGTGCGAGGAGCGCCTTTTCCAAGGCTTTCCTGCGTTTGAATGGACTGTTTCGCTGCAAGCGATCCGGTCCGTCCGGCCGAGTGAGAGGCCCTTTGGCGAACCATCGCTTGCCTGTCAATGGGGGGGCTGGCTAAGGGCGATGCAGTTTTCGATTTTTATGCACAGGTGTTCGCAATGCCCCGCCACGATGATGACCAAGACAACCGCCACGACAGTGGCAAGAAGGGCCGTGCCCTGCGTGGCCGGGCCGGGCGCAACCAGGGCGGGCGCGGATCGGGCCGTGGCAGCACCGGGACGGTACGGCTGTGGGGCCGCCATGCGGTGGAAGCGGCGCTGACCAATCCCAATCGCACGGCAAAGAAGCTGTGGGGCACGCGCGAGGCGATCCAGGAAATGCTGGACGACCACGACGCTGAACTGCCGCGCGATCTGCCGGTGGAATATGCCCAGGCCGTCGATCTGGGCCGCCTGGTGGCGCGCGATGCGCCGCACCAGGGGCTGGTGCTGGAATGCCTGCCGCTGGAAGACGTGGCGCTGGACGACGTGCTGGACGAGGCCGAGGGCCGCACGCTGGTGCTGCTCGACCAGGTGACCGACCCGCACAACGTGGGCGCCATCCTGCGCAGCTGCGCGGCGTTCGACGTGGCCGCGCTGATCACGCAGGACCGCCATGCCCCGCCCGAATCGGGCACGCTTGCCAAATCGGCATCGGGCGCGCTGGAAGTGGTGCCATGGGTGCGGGTGGTGAACCTGGCGCGCGCGCTCGAATCGATTTCCGAGGCCGGCTATTGGCGAATCGGCCTGGATGGCGAAGGCCGGGAAGAATTTCCCCACGCCCTGCCCGCCGGCCCGGTGGCCCTGGTGCTGGGCGCCGAGGGCGAAGGCATGCGCCACAATGTGATGCAGCATTGCGATGCCATCGCCCGCCTGCCGATCAGCGGTGCGATCGAAAGCCTCAACGTGTCGAACGCAGCGGCGATCGCGCTTTATGCCGCCGCCACCCGCCCCGAGGTGGAGGACTGAGGCCGCGCCCACGGCACAGCCGATTTCTTTTTCCACAAAAAAGGGCCGCGTCGGCATGCGACGCGGCCCTTTTTTCATGCCTTGCGGCAGGATGCGATCAGTTGACCGCGTCCTTGAGGCCCTTGCCGGCCTTGAACTTTGGCTGGGCCGAAGCCTTGATTGCCATCGGCTCGCCGGTGCGGGGGTTGCGGCCGGTCGACGCCTTGCGCTTGGCAACCGAGAACGTGCCGAACCCGACCAGGCGCACTTCCTCACCCTTGGCCAGCGCGCCGGAAATCGATTCGAACACGGCTTCGACAGCCTTGATGGCATCGCCCTTGGACAGGCCGCTGACATCGGCGACGGCGCTGATCAGATCGTTCTTGTTCATGTGCGGAAACCCCCTACCAATCTACTGGACAGCAAATGTTGGAAAATCGTGATTTCGGGTGCGCCGGAAAAGAGCCGAGAAAAAAAGCGCTGTCAAAGGCAAAAGCACGCAAAACCCGCAATTTATCCCCGATAGCGGCCGACCTTGCGGGCAAGCAAAAGCCGCGCGCAACCCTGTTGCGCGCGGCTCCCCGGAAACAACGGTAGAAACATCGCGCAGTGCGCAGTGCGGGCCGCGGCCCGCCAGCCCCCCCCGGGGGG
>CAYXUN010000006.1:78681-87899 GCA_964468165.1 uncultured Novosphingobium sp.
CCAGCAGGTCCCTGGGGTCCTTGCGGTCCCGCGCCCCCCTGGGCGCCAAACAAACCCCCGCGCCCACGTGGGGGCCGCGCGGCTCCCGTCAAACTACGGTAGAAACTGCGCTCAGTGCGCAGTGCGGGCCGCGGCCGGACTGCCGCCCAGGGGGGCTGCCGCCGGCTGCGTGGCAAGGTCGTCGGCCTCGGTCCATTCGATCGCTTCCACCGGGGCGACCAGCGCCCGCGCCAGCACCTCGTCGACATGCGACACCGGCACGATCTCCAGCCCTTCGCGGATATTGGCCGGGATTTCGGCCAGATCCTTGCGGTTTTCCTCCGGGATCAGAACGGTCTTGATGCCACCGCGCAGGGCCGCAAGCAGCTTTTCCTTCAAGCCCCCGATCGCCAGCACGCGGCCGCGCAGCGTCACTTCCCCGGTCATCGCCACATCGGCGCGGACCGGAACACCGGTCAGCGTCGAGACCATCGCGGTGACCATGCCGATGCCCGCGCTCGGCCCGTCCTTGGGCACGGCGCCTTCGGGCAAGTGGATGTGCAGATCCTTGCGCTGGAAGATCGACGGCTTGATGCCATAGGCCGGGCTGCGCGCCTTGACGAAGCTGAACGCCATCTGGACGCTTTCGCTCATCACTTCGCCCAGCTTGCCGGTCGTGCGCACCGCACCCTTGCCGGGCACCGTCACGCTTTCGATCGTGAGCAATTCGCCGCCCACTTCGGTCCAGGCCAGACCGGTTACCGCGCCGACCTGGTTTTCCTCGTCCGACACGCCATGGCGGAATTTGCGCACACCGGCGAACTCGGCCAGGTTTTCGGGCGTGATCGTCACGCTCTTTTCCTTGCCTTCCAGGATCTTGCGCAAGGACTTGCGCGCCAGCCGGGCCACTTCTCGCTCCAGCGTGCGCACGCCCGCTTCACGGGTGTAATAGCGGATCAGATCGCGCAGCGCGTCCTGCGTGAGAGTGAATTCACCCTTGCGCAGACCGTGCGCTTCGACCTGCTTGCTCACCAGGTGCCGCTCGGCGATTTCGACCTTCTCATCCTCGGTATAGCCTTCGAGGCGGATGATCTCCATGCGATCGAGCAGTGGCTGCGGCAGGTTGAGGCTGTTGGCCGTGCACACGAACATCACGTCGGACAGGTCGATGTCCAGTTCGAGGTAGTGATCCTGGAACTTGGCGTTCTGTTCGGGATCGAGCACTTCGAGCAGGGCCGAAGCGGGATCACCCCGGAAATCCTGGCCCAACTTGTCGATCTCGTCGAGCAGGAACAACGGGTTGGACGCACCAGCCTTGCGCAGGTTGGTAACAATCTTGCCCGGCAGCGAGCCGATGTAGGTGCGGCGGTGGCCACGGATTTCGGCCTCGTCGCGCACGCCGCCCAGCGACTGGCGGATGAACTGCCGGCCGGTGGCCTTGGCGATCGACTTGCCCAGCGAGGTCTTGCCCACGCCTGGCGGACCAACGAGGCACAGGATCGGACCCTTGAGCTTGTTGGTGCGGGCCTGCACCGCCAGGTATTCGACGATGCGATCCTTGACCTTGTCGAGCGCATAGTGATCGGCATCGAGCACCGCCTGGGCGCCCGGGATATCTTTCTTGAGCTTGGACCGCTTGCCCCACGGCAGGCCCAGCAGCACGTCGAGATAGTTGCGGATCACAGTGGCTTCCGCGCTCATCGGCTGCATGGTCTTGAGCTTCTTGAGCTCGGCATTGGCCTTGGCGCGGGCTTCCTTCGACAGCTTGAGGCTGTCGATCTTGTCCTGCAGTTCCTGGATCTCGTTGGCTTCCTCGCCGTCGCCGCCGCCCAGTTCCGACTGGATCGCCTTGAGCTGCTCGTTGAGGTAGTATTCGCGCTGGGTCTTTTCCATCTGGCGCTTGACGCGGCCACGAATCTTGCGCTCCACCTGGAGCACGCCCAGCTCGCCTTCCATGAAGGAAAGCACCATTTCCAAGCGCTTGAGCGCGTCGCTTTCCGAAAGCACGGCCTGCTTGTCGGCCACCTTGGCCGCCAGGTTGGCAGCCACGGCATCGGCCAACTTGCCGGCATCCTCGATATCGCCCAGCTGCTGCCCGGCATCCTGCGGCAGCTTTTTCGAAAGCTTGGCATATTCGGCGAACTGATCGACCACCGAGCGCATCATCGCCGACACTTCGGTGCCCGAGACGCTGCCGGGCTCGATCGGCTCGACCTCGGCCATGAGCATGTCGCCGTGGCTCGAGCTTTCCGCGTTGAGCGTCTTGAGCTCGGCACGCTGGTTGCCTTCGACCAGCACGCGCACCGTGCCGTCGGGCAGCTTGAGCAGCTGGAGCACCGTGGCGATCACGCCGGTTTCATAGAGATCATCGCGATCGGGATCGTCGCAGCCGGGATCGAGCTGGGCCAGCAGGAAGATGTCCTTGGACCCGGCCATGGCCGTTTCCAGGGCGGCAACCGACTTTTCGCGGCCGACAAACAGCGGCACGACCATACCGGGGAACACCACGATATCGCGCAAGGGCAGCAGGGGATACAAAGTCATAAGTGCAAATGTCCGTCCCACCTGCCGCACATGAACCCAAACCGGCAGGGCTTGAGGCAGATATGGGGTGCAAGGCGCCGCCCCGCAATGCCCAAGCGCCAAGACGGTTGGGGATTGCCGGCTTTCAGCCCTTTCGCGAGGTATTTGGCCTTTGCTGTGGCACCCGCCCGATCAGGGCGTGGCGGTCGCCGGAACCGGGGCCGATGCAGGCGCAGGAGCGGGCAGCACGATCGGCGGCAGCACCTGCCCATCTGGCGCGCGGGCCGGCCCGGCAGTGCTTGGCGCAGGGGTTGCCGGGGTCATCGCCGCGGGTGGCGTCTGCTCCGCAGGCGTGGGGGCGGGCTTGTGCTTGTGGCCCTTGAGTTCGTCGATCTGCGCCTTGCGGGCGGCGAGATAGGCTTCCTTGGTGGCCAGGTAGGGATCACCCGCCTTGCGCATCGCCTGGATGCGGCGGTCATCGTCAAGGCGATCGTTGAGCGAGCGCACGATGAAGCTGCCGGTGACATAATAGGGGCTGCGCAGCGGGCCGCCAACCACGGCCGGCAACAGCGCGCGATCGATCCCCAGCCCGATCACATCGCGCAGCGTGGTGGGGCCAACGAGCGGCACGAACAGGAACGGCCCCGGGCCGACGCCATAATAGCCCAGCGTATTGGCAAAGCCGTTGCGGCGATAGGGCAGCTTGAACGGCTTGGCCACGGCGACATCGAGCAGCCCGCCCACCCCGATGGTGGAGTTGATGGCAAAGCGACCAAGCGTTTCGGCAGCCTTGCCCGGCTTCAACTGCAACAGGAAGTTGAGCGCCACGACCGGCTCGGTCAGGTTGGTGAAGAAATGGCGCAGGCCGGCGCGGATCGGATAGGGGATGGTCTTGCCATAGGCCTTGGCCGCCGGCTCGATCACCGCGCGGTCAACCGCCTGGGTGGCCGCGAACGTCACCTTGTTGAGCGCGATGACCGGATCGCCCGGCGGCGGCCCGCGGCGGGCATTGACGACGATGGCGCCTTCATCGGCCGGCTGTGTCTCGGCAGCGGCGGCAGCCGTGGTATCGTTGGCCGCAGCGGGCGTGGGCACCGGCAGCACGATGACCGGCAGGATCTGCCCATCGGGCGCGCGGGCGGGCGCTTGCGCGGGGGCCGGCTGGGCCGCCGGAACTGCCTGGGGCACGATGCCTGGCGCGGGGCCTGGCGCGGGCGCAGCCGCAGGGAGCGCAACGGCAGATGCAGCAGGGCTGCCCGCAACCGGCTGCGGCGGCGCGCCATCATCAATCGGCGTGGTCCCGGCCAACGCAGCGGCAAGCAATACGATCATCATGTCCCCGTAGTCGGTCTCACCATGACTGGGCGCTGAACGAACGATCGATCAGGCGCGCAGCCATGGGGAAACAACGGTAATCTTGAAAGGTTGCGCCGTCGCTCAGAACGGCAGCTTGAAGCCCGGCGGGATACCGGCCGCCATCTGCACCTTCTGCATTTCCTCGGCGGCGGCGGCGTCAGCCTTGGCCCGCGCATCGTTGAAGGCAGCCGCCACCAGGTCTTCGAGGATGCCCTTGTCGGCCGGAACGAGCAGGCTGTCGTCGATCGAAACACCGATCACGCGGCCCTTGGCCGAGGCCTTGATCGTGACAAGGCCACCGCCAGCAGCGCCCTCCACCTCGATCGCGTCGAGGCGGCCCTGGGCGTCTTCCATCTGGCGCTGGATGGTTTCGGCGGCCTTTTGAGCCGCCTGGATCATTTCTTCCATGGACTTCATGCTTGTCTGCTCCGCGCAGGCGACCACGGCCGGCGCTCGGCCGTGGCGGGGTTGGATTCGTCGAGAATTTCGGCGCCGGGAAAGGCTTCGAGCGCAGCGCGCACCAAGGGATCGGCGCGCATCGCCGCCTCGGCCTCTGCCTCAAGGGCAGCCTTGGCTTCCACCAGGCTGGGCTGCGCGCCCTGGGCCGCTTCGCCATCGAGCCGTTCCACCAGCCAGGCCTGGCCGGTGATATTCTGCAGCGCCTTCTTGATATCGGGCGTGGGATCGCCCGGCAGGCCCGGCGCGAGTTGATAGCGCAGCGTGCCCATGCGCAGTTCTATGAGGCGCACCGACAGGCGCATGGTGGCGCCGGTGAGCGGCGAGACATCCTCCACCTGCTCCACCAAGGCTTGCCAATCCATGGCGATGCCGCTGCTCTGCACCGAAGCGGCCGCAGCCGGGGCGCCATCTGCTGCCGGCTGCGCGGCCATGCTGGCGGCCAGGGCGGGCCCCTGCGCCAGCATCTCTTCGAGCTTGCGCACCAGGCCGCCGGGATCGGGCATGTCGGCCGCGTGCAGCACGCGCAGCAGCGCCATCTGCGCCGCAACCAGCGGATCGGGCGCGGTTTTCACCTCGTCATGGCCCTTGAGCAGCAGTTGCCACAGGCGGTGCAACTGCCCGGGCGCAAGATCGCCGGCCCAGCCCTGCAGCGCGGCAGCCTCTTCGGCCGAGCGCGCCTCGCCCTCAGGGCCGCTGATCTGGGTGACGGTAACCTTGTGCACCAGATCGAGCTGCGCGCGCAGCATGGCGACCGGCTCGATTCCCAGGGCATACTGATGCGCCACTTCGGCCAGCAGCGCGGCACCATCGCCCTTGAGCATGGCGGCAAACAGGCGGCGTTGCAGCGTCTTGTCGGCCAGGCCGAGCATGTCCTGCACTTGCGCGGCGCTGACCTTGATCACTGAGCCATCGCCGCTGCCAGCCAGATCGGCATGGCTGATCGCCTGGTCGAGGATCGAGAGCCCGTCACGTGCCGAGCCTTCAGCGGCGGCGGCCACCATGGCCAGCGCCTCGGCCTCGGCCTCAACCCCTTCGGCCTGGCAGACATGGCCGAAATGGTCGGCGAGCAGCGCGGTCGGGATGCGCCGCAGATCGAACCGCTGGCAGCGCGAGAGCACCGTGACCGGCAGCTTGTCCACCTCGGTCGTGGCGAACAGGAACTTCACGTGCGCCGGCGGCTCTTCCAGCGTCTTGAGCAGCGCGTTGAACGCGTTGCGCGAAAGCATGTGCACTTCGTCGATGATGTAGATCTTGTAGCGCGCCGATACCGCGGCATAGCGCACCGCCTCGATGATCTCGCGCACGTCGTCCACGCCGGTGTGGCTGGCCGCGTCCATCTCGATCACGTCGATATGGCGGCCTTCGGCAATCGCCTGGCACGGCTCGCACTGGCCACACGGGTCGATCGTCGGGCCGCCCTGCCCGTCCGGGCCAATGCAGTTGAGCGCCTTGGCGATGAGGCGGGCGGTGCTGGTCTTGCCCACCCCGCGCACGCCGGTCATCAAGAAGGCGTGGGCCAGCCGGTCACGTCGGATCGCGTTGGCCAGGGTCTGCACCATGGCTTCCTGGCCGATCAGCGCCGAAAAGGTTTGCGGGCGGTATTTGCGCGCCAGCACGCGATAGGGCTGCGCCGGCGCGGCCGCGGGAGCCGCCGGGGCCGCCGGCTGGGCCGCAACTGGCGCAGGCCGCGCCACGGGTGCCGGATCGCCGAACATCGCGCCCTGGCCGGCCGCCTCGAGTTCGGCTGCGCTGGGCGCAGCCTCGGGCAGCGGGGAATCAGGGGTTTCGGGTTCGTGCCCAAACATGTCGGTTGAATCGGCCATCGCGCCCCTAGGTAGGCGCAAAGGCTGCAAATGTCGAACGGGGGCAGGACGGTTTCCCGCAAGCTTGCGCCGCGATTTTGATTTGATACCAGTTTGCCATGCCCACGATCCAGCCCGGCCGCCTCACCGCCCAGACCAGCACGCCGCTGGTCGTGTTCCTGATCGGCATGCGCATCAACCGCTTTCGCGCCGTGGGCGAATGGCTGCCCGTGGCCCGCGCCATGGGACCGATGCTGGCCGAGCTTTCTGCCGCACCCGACAGCGGTTTTCTGGGCTATGAGCCGATGCTGCGCGGGCTGCGCACGGTCATGCTGGTGCAATACTGGCGCGATTTCGACAGCCTGGAAGCCTATGCCCGCAGCCGCGACCGCACGCATTGGCCGGCCTGGGTGGCGTTCAACAAGGCAGCGCGCCAGAAGCGGGGCGGCGTGGGCATTTTCCACGAAACCTATGCCGTGCCGGCCGGCGGCAGCGAAACCATCTACGTGGATATGCCCGCCTTCGGGCTGGGCAAGGCGATGGGCCTGGTGCCGGCGACGGAAGGGCGCGAGGCCGCGCGCGAGCGGATGAAGGCATCCGGGCAGCAGGCCTGATCCGATCGACCAGGCGGCGGCGCATCACAATGTGGGGCTAAGAAGGAGCCGGGCGACCCGCCGCAATCCGTTGTGGCTGCTTCCTTCCGGACCTGACCAGGTTGGCGAACGCTAACGTCCGCCCGACTCCCGGGCCGCCCTATGGCGCCGGCGCGCGCCGATTGCAAGCGCCGGCTTGATCAATCAGCGGAAATTGTCAGCGTAGCTTTGCAGCTTGAGCCGGCGCGGCGGCGTGGGCGTGACATGCACGGCAATGCCATACTTGTCGGCATAAGCGCGGGCGTCCGCCTCGGTTTCGAAGGTGATCACCACTTGCTGCTGGGTATCGCCAGAGCCGGCCCACCCCATCAGGGGATCGGGGCGCTTGGCCTCGGCCGGGGCGAATTCCAGGAGCCAGTCGGCGGTCCGGGCCTTGCCGGACTGCATGGCATTCTTCGGGCGCTGATAGATGCGTGCAGGCATGGGCGGTGCTTTCGTGCGTTTCGCTGCGCAAATCAAGAGGGATAAGGGAACTTGGCGTGCCTATCGCAACATGCGCGCCACCAGGCGGCGGGCGGCCTCGCTCACGTCTTCCCAGGCTTCGATGAAGTCCTGCTCGTCGCCGTAATAGGGATCGATCACCGCCTGCCCTTCCCGGCCCGGCACCAGATCCATCAGCAGGCCCATGCGCGCCAGGGTGCGGCGCGGGGCCATGCGGCGCAGATCCTGCAGGTTCTGCGAATCGAGCGCATAGATCTGGCCAAAGCGGGTGAAATCGGCCTCGGTCACCTGGCGGGCGCGATAGCGGGAAATATCGATGCCATGCTGCAAGGCCACGGCCTGGGCGCGCGGATCGGGCGGATTGCCGGCGTGCCAGCCGCCCGTACCGGCCGAATCGATGGTTACGGCCAGCCCCGCCTTGACCGCTTCGGCCCGGAACGCAGCCTCGGCCAACGGCGAGCGGCAGATATTGCCCAGGCAAACAAACAGCACGGCTGGCTGGCTCACCGCATTCCCTTCCACATGAACCCCGCGCGGGCATGTGGTGAGCCGGGCGCACGCACCGCATCCGGCGCGCGGCCTGGCGATGCCCGTCGCAGCGCAATAAAATACGCTGCAATGCAAAAAGTCCAGCGCCAAGCCGCAGGAAATTGCGCAAGCCGGCAATTGCCCCGGCCGATCAGGCCCCGTCGACGGCGCGACGGCCCAAGGCCGGATCGTCGGTGAAGAACCCGTCCAGCCCGGCGGCAAGATAGGCGCGGATTTCAGCGACGCTGCCGCTTTCGCAGCGCAGCGCAGCACCGCACTGGCGCAGACTGGCGGGCAGGAACTGCGGCTCTGGGCGGAATGTATAGGCACCCACCAGGAGCCCGGCGCGGTGCGCATCGGCGATGATCGGCTGCGGCGGCGCGAGGTGCCCGTCTGCCGTCTCGGGCATCAGGGTGCGGCTCCACGGGGCGATCCAATCGGCATAGCCGGCCACATCGGCGAGGCCACTGGCCGACAGCATCGCGCCATAGGTGAGCGTGCCGCCGCTGGCGATGGCGTCACCGGTGCGCTTGTCAGGCTCGTCAGCCAGTTGCATCAGCGCGATGTTGCGCCAAGGCGCGAGCATGCCGCGCAGACGCTTGAGATTGGCCACTTCGAACGACTGCACGATCACCGGCGCCTGCTGCAGCCAGGCATGGGCGCGAATGGCCGCCAGCAGCTTGGCCTCCATGTCGTGGCCCAGGCTGTGGAAATAGCTGGAATGCTTGATTTCGGGAATGATCCCCAGCGGCCGCTGGCGGCCACGCGCAGCCTTGGCGGCAAAAGCCACGATCTCGTCGAACGTCAGCACCGGGAACTGCCCATCGAACGCCATGCTTTCCGGGCGCAGCGTGCCCAGCCGCTCCTTGGCGCGCAGGGTCTTGAGTTCGGCCAGGGTGAAATCCTCGACGAACCAGCCTTCCTGCCGCTCGCCATCGATGACCTTGGTGGTCTTGCGCCCGGCAAATTCGGGGTGGGCAGCCACGTCGGTCGTGTCGACGATATTGGGTTCATGGCGCGACACCAGCACGCCATCGCGGGTTGGAACCAGATCGGGCTCAATGAAATCGGCGCCATCGGCCACCGCGCGCTGATACGAGGCCAGCGTATGTTCGGGCCGATGCGCGCAGGCGCCGCGATGCCCCAGCACCAGGGGATGCGCCGGCCGCGCGTGGCGGCCATGGCGCTGGGCCAGCGCGCCGGCCCAGGCACGGGCGCCGGGCAGCATGGCCACACCGGCCCCCATGGCCAGAATCGAGCGGCGCGAAACAGTCATGGGGTTCATCCTTTTGCCAATGCCGTGGGTGCCCTGGCCGGGCTTTGCGACAGGATCATGACCAAGCCGGGCGGACAATTCCAGAGGCGCTTGGTGGGGCGGAGGTTGCTCACCCCCGGACTCGATCTGGCGGCACGCTTTATCCCGCAGTGCCCAGCTCGCGCGATACGCGCGCGATTTCTACAATGATTTCACACGAAC
>CAYXUN010000007.1:0-17071 GCA_964468165.1 uncultured Novosphingobium sp.
CATGCTGGTTTGGTTGTATTTTCTCGTCACCCCGGACTTGATCCGGGGTCCCGCTCCTGCCCGTGCCGATCCCGAAAAGCCGCCGGCCTACACCGCAACCATCGTCCCCATGGCCGGGTCAGACCAGCTCGGCTTGCCGGTCTCGACGTGGCCGGCAAAGCGGCGGTGGAAACCGTCGGGGCCGTCCACGGCAAGATCATACCAGTGGTGGCTGGCAGCAATCGCCACGCGCACGGTGCGGGCCTGCCCGGGCGCGAGGACGATGCGCTGCGGCGTGGCCGGGCCATAGGCCAGGTGCCGTAGCGACAGCGTGACCGGCGCCGCGCCGGGATTGGCCAGCGCCAGCAGCAGCGTGTCCCCCGCCTCCTGCACCGAGACGCGCGCCGGCGGCGGCAGTGGCCCGGCCAGATCGCGCACAAAGCCATTGGGCCCGCGCACGGTCAGGCGGCATGGCCCGTCAGCCAGGCCCGGCGGCCGATCGCGCAGGGTGGCGCCGGCTGCCACGGTATAGGTCCACGGGCCGGCGGTGCCGCCGCGATCATAGACCTGGAACACCGCGCCCTGGCGGCCGGTATTGGCAAATTCCAGCTGCCAGTCGGCACCGCTGCCCACCTCGCCCACCGCCAGGCGATAGGGCAGCGCGCGCGCCGGGCGCTGGCCGGGTTCCTGCCGGGGCATGGCCTGGTCGGCCGGCGGATGCGGTTGCGGCAGCGCGGCTTGTGCGGCCACGCGGGCGCGATAATCGCCGATCGCGGGCAGCGCCTGAAGCGCATGGAGCGCCGATCCATCGGGATCGGCAAAATCGAACATATCGACCAGATCACCCGTCACCGCGCGGCGCCAAGGTGAAATGTTGGGCTCCATCACGCCAAAGCGCCGCTCCAGGAAGCGGATGACCGAGGTGTGATCGTTGACCCCGGAATGGACAAAGCCGCCGCGCGTCCAGGGTGACACGATCATCAGCGGCACGCGGATGCCCAGGCCCACCGGCTCGCCCTTGTAGACCTCGCCATGGGTATCCACCCCGCTCAGCCCCTGGGCGCGGGTCACCGCCGGCACCGGGCCCGGCACGTGGTCGAAAAAGCCGTCGTTTTCATCATAGTTGATGATCAACGCGGTTTTGGCCCAGACCTTGGGATTGGCCACCAGCGCCGCGATGAGGCGCGCGGTCAGGCTTTCGCCAAAGGCCGGGGTCGCCTCGGGATGCTCGGAATAGCGCGCCGGCGCGACGATCCACGAAACCTGCGGCAGCGTATCGGCGGCCACGTCCTTGGCAAAGGCAGACACCAGGTATTGCGCCTGCGAGGTTTCGGCCGTTTCCGCGCTGGAGCCGGCCACCCACGCCCGCCCGCGGCGATAGAGCGACGAAGCGCGATCGAGCCCGCGGAAATTGGCGAAGTAGGGCAGCGAGTTGTCGCCGAAATTCTCGTATTCCTGATAGACCTGCCAGCTGATCCCGGCCTTTTCCAGCCGCTCGGCATAGGTCGTCCAGCGCGCCGCGCCGGGGAAATCGGCCTTGTCGCGCGCCATGTCGGCGGTCCAGTTGCCATCGTCGGCATTGTCCACCGCCTGGGCGCGATCGTCGCCGGCGCTCAGCCCGCTGGTGCCTGAAAACAGGAACATGCGGTTGGGGTTGGTCGGCCCGTGGATCGAGCAGAAATACTGGTCGTTGATGGTAAAGGCATCGGCCAGCGCGTGGTAGAACGGGATGTCCTCGCGCACGAAATGGCCCATCGATTGCGGCGTCTTGTGCTTGATCCAGCTGTCGTATTCCGCCCAATCGGCAAAGGCGCCCTTCCAGCTGTGGTCCAGGCTTTTCAGGCCCTGGGCATTGCTGATCCGGCCATCCATGCGAAACGGCAGCACCATGCCCTGGCGATCGGGCGTGGGCTGGTGAAACACGCTTTGGCCATTGCGCAACAGCAGCGGGCGCGGATCGCCATAGCCGCGCACCCCGCGCAGGGTGCCGTAATAGTGATCGAACGAGCGGTTTTCCTGCATCAGGATCACCACGTGTTCGACATCGGCCAAGGTGCCGGTGCGCCGTGCCGCTGGCAGTGCCAGCGCCGTGGCAATGGATTGCGGCAAGGTTCCGGCCGCCCCGGCCGCCGCCACCGCTTTCAGGAAACTGCGGCGCGCCGGCCGATACGTCATCATGCAACCACAACAAACAGGGGGGGGCGGGCGCTGCGCTCGCCGGCACCCGTGCTCTGTCAAAACCGCTTGCGCAGCGTGATCGAGGCCTGGCGCGGCGCCCCCACCAGCATCGACTGCAGCGTACCACCGGGATCGGTGAAGGCCAGACCGTTCTCACCGAGCGTGGCGATATACTTCTTGTCGAACAGATTTGTGACGTTCCCCTGGATTTCCAGATTGTGCAGCGGGCCGTCGGCGGCATCGAAGTGATAGCCCAGCGAAACGTCGACCAGCACGCGGCCGGGCACGCTGGCATCGTTGGTATAGGTGTAATAGCGCTTGGACTGGTAATTGGCGCCGATGCGGCCGCTGATCACGCCATCGTCATAGGCGATTTCGGCATTGGCAAGGTGTGCCGGAACGGTTGCCACCTGCTTGTTCTTGGTGGGGTAGAGCACGCCGCTAAGCACGTCGTCGTCATACCGCGCATCGGTATAGGAATACGAGCCATAGAGCGAGAGCGCCCTGGTCAGGTGATAGGTGCCGGCCAGTTCCACCCCGTTGGTGGTGACCGAACCCACGTTGGACAGCACCGTGGCGCAGCCCACGATGATGGCGCAGGGCTGCACCGACAGCAGCCGGTTTTCGAACTTGACGTGATAGCCCGCGATCGAGCCTTCGAAGTGATCGAGATGGAAGCGCAGGCCGCCTTCCACCGTCTTGGACGTTTCCGGCTTGATCGTGTTCTTGATCGCCTGGAAACCAGCCTGGTTCGTCATGAACGGATCGGTGGTAAAGGCGCGCATGTTCTCGGCATAGCTGAGGAACGCCTCGACCTGGGGATTGAACGTATAGTTCACGCCGGCCTGCGGCAGGAACAGGTCACGCGCCTTGAGCCGGCCCGAGGTGTCGCGCGCGGCGGCCGAGGATTGGCTCGCGGGATCGTACTGGTTGTCGACGATCACGCTGAGGCCCTTGAAGCCGGCGTTGATCTTGAGGCTGTCGGTGGCCTGGAACGTATCCTGGACAAAGAACTGCGCCGTGGTGATTTTGAAGTTGTACTTATACTGCGTATAGAACGGATTTTGCGGCCATTCGCGGTTGTCGATGCTCGACGTGGTCGAATCCGCCAGCGGGAAGAACTGCCGCGCCGTGGTATACTTGTTGGATTCGTACCAGCCGCCCAGTTCCAGCTCGTTGGTGCCGATCTTGTAGGTCAGCGCCCCGGTCAGGCCACCACGCGCAATCTTGTACGAGGTGGAGCGGATCGACAGCGCCGCGCCCCCCGGTGTCGGGGTATAGGGCGTCCACCACGTGCCGATGCCCTTGTTGTGGTGATAATAGGGCGAAATGCGCAGCGACAGGCCGCTGCCAAGGTCCGTCGTCAGGCTGGCGCCGGCCAGGAAGTCCTTGCGCAGGCCATAGCCGTTGTAATAGGTGTCATCGGCGCAGATCGTCTGGCTATATCCGGCGTAATTGGCACAGTACTTGGAATAATTGACCAGATCGGATTGCAGATTCTTGGCAATCGCCAGCGCGGTCTTGTAATCGTTGCGGATGTAATCCCAGTTCCAGCCATATTTCTGGATCAGGGCCGGCGACATATCCATGTAGTCGTCGTCCTTGAAATCGGAATAGTTGGCAAAGGCCGTCAGCTTGGCGCTGGTGCCCAGCGGCACCACGATCTTGCTGTTGACCGACCAGGCCTGCTGCTTGCCCTCGCCCTTCCACTTGGGCGCATCGAGCCACGATCCGCTGACATAGGCCTTGACCCCGCCGCCCAGATCGCCGGTGTTGAGCCGGCCGAACAGGCGATAGGCGTTTTCGCTGCCATAGCTGGCCTGGGTATCGACGCCGAAATCATCGGTCGGCGTCTGACTGAAGAATTGCACCGTGCCGCCCAGGTTGGAGCTGGACGGCGTATCGAGCGCGCCGGAACCCTGCGCCAGGGTGGAACTGCCGATGTTTTCCGAGGCGATCGCGCGGCTGATGTGCAAGCCGTTGAAATTGCCATAGCTCATGTCGCCCAGCGGCACGCCATCGAGCGTGAAGCCGAGCTGGTTCTGGCTGAAGCTGCGCACCGAAAAGCGCGTGGACCATTCGTTGGTGCCCAGCGCATTGGCCGATTGCACCGAAACGCTGGGCAGCTTTTCCAGCACCTTGAGCGGGCTGGTGCCGGGCGTGGCGGCCTTGATGTCAACCGCGGTAACGGTCTGGACCTGGCGGGTTTCGCCGCGGCCATAGACAACGATGGGACTGCCTTCGTCATCGCCCCCGGCGGTGGGCGCCGGCGTTGCCGCATCGGGTGCCGATTGCGCGAGGACGGGTGAGGCGGCGCCGGCGAGCGCAAGCATGGCAACGCCGGATAGATGCTTATAACGCATATGAATTCCCCCATGTGTTGTACTGAACATGATCACGGGAACGCGGGCGTTATGCGCTTGTGCGGACTCACCGGATCAATTCAGCCAGGTCCTCCTGTCAAAAAAGTTATGCAAAGCGCAACTTATGGTCAACAAACGCTTTGCTTATGGTACGGCGCCTCCATCTGTTGCGTTGCTGAAACGTTTCTGCACAAGACGAGATAAGCCACCGCCGAGACCGGCAAGCCGATCAGCATCGAGATGTCTGCCCCGCCCAAGGCGCGCGCGACCGGCCCTGTAAAAACATGCGTGCTGAAGAACGGCACCATGGCCAGGAACCCGGCAAGATAGGCGATCAGCCCGCGCGCATTCCACCGACCATAGATGCCGTCTGGATCAAATATCGCCGAAATCGAATAATGCCCTTTTCGCACGATATAGAAATCAACCAGATTGATCGCCGTCCATGGCGTGAAGATGTACAGCAGCACCGAAAGCAGAAGTTCGTAATCGTGCATGAAATCCTTCGATGCGGAAAACGACAGGGCCGAGGCAAAGACCGTGACGATCACTAGCGAGACCACCCGTTCGCGGATCGTGCTGCGCAGCGTCATGAAGGAATCGGCAATCGAAAGCAGCGTGAGTGACGCGCCGTAAAAATTGAGCGAGGTGGCGGTGATCAGCCCGGCAAAGGCCACGACCAGCAGCACCATGCCGAACCCGGGCACGATCTGGTCACCCACCATGCGCGCAGCGGCGATTACGCCATCCTGCGGCAGCGCGGCAGCGGCAATGGCGCCCACCGCCATCATCCACACCCCGCCGAGCATGGCGCCGCCAAATGTCCACCAAAAGGCTGCGCGCACGCCCACTTCTGGCGGAAGGTAGCGCGAATAATCAGAAACATAGATCGACCAGCTGAGCTGATAGGCAGCCGCCGCAAAGAACTGCAGCAGGAACGGGATCATGACAAAGCGATGCGGATCGAACTGCCCGGCGGGGAGGGGCACCAGCCAGGCCGCGCCAGCGGTAAACACCGCCAGGATGGCGATCAGGGCAAAGGCCAGCGTGCGCTGGGCGCGGTGGATCAGGTCATAGCCGATCAGCGCCACGCCCATCGCCAGAATGGTGAAAACCGCCATCGTCGGCCGGGGCGGCAGGCCGGCCAGTTCGTGCACCGTCTGCGCCGCCAGCACCTGGTTGAACGCGTTGTAGCCAACATAGGTGATCAGCGCGACCACCCAGACCAGCAGCGCCCCGCGATAGCCGAACTGGGGGCGCGACTGGATCATCTGCGGCAGGCCCAGCTGCGGCCCTTGCGCGGCGTGAAACGCCATGAAGAACGTGCCCAGCGCGCAGCCGCCCACGATCGCCACCAGCGACCAGAACAGGTTGAGCCCCATGGCAATGCCCAGCGCGCCGGTCGCCAGCGTGGCGAGGTGCGCATCGCCGGCAAACCACACCGGCCACAGATGCCAGACTTTGCCGTGGCGCTCGGCCAGCGGCACGAAATCGATCGAATGCGCCTCTATCCGCGAGCGCGTAACCGGTTGGCTGGACATGGCCCATTTCCCCCGTCTTGGCGGGTCGTGCCTGTGCACGCCCGTGTGTACACGCGATGCTGGGGGGCTTGGCCAGGGGCCGCAAGGGGGGAAATGCGCAAGGCTCAATCGGCCGTGGCGGCGCGGGCAAAGCGGGTGCCACGGCGGGCGGCGGTGGCGGTGATGCCAAACGCGCGGCGCAGGTCGCGGGTGAGTGCCGATGCCGAATCAAAGCCCGTGGCCAGCGCCACGTCGAGCACGCGCAGATCGGTGGTTTCCAGCAGCACCCGCGCCCGCTCCAGCCGCAACCGGCGGTAGTGGCGCTGCGGCGAAACGCCCAGATGCGCCAGGAACAGCCGCTCCAGCCGGCGCACCCCCACGCCTGCCTGGCGGGCGAGGTCGGCCGAGCGCAGCGGCAGGTCGAGGTGGGCCTCCATCGCCGCGATGGCGCGCAGCAGGTGGGGATCGCGGATCGCCAGGCGCTGGCCCGCCGCCATGCGCTGCCCTTCGCCGGCCGGGCGGATGCGTTCGTGGATGAACTGCTCGGCCACGGCGTTGGCAAAGGCCAGGCCGTGGGCGCGGGCGATGCGTTCGAGCATCATGTCGAGCGCGGCAGTGCCGCCGGCACAGCTGAACAACCGCTCGCTCAGCGTGTAGAGCGCGTCGGCCACGGCGATCTGCGGCCAGGCCTCGCGAAACCCGCTTTCCGCCTCCCAGTGGATCGCCACCGGCCCCGGCCCCGCCACCCCCGCCTGGGCCAGCAGCACGATGCCGGTGTCGATCGCGCCAAACCGCCCGCCGCCACGGCCAAAGCGGCGCAGTGCGGCAAGCCCGGCGCGCCCCAGGCCGCGTTCGGGATGAAACCCGGCGCACACGATCAGCGTGCCGGGCGGATCGAGCGCGGACAGCGGCGCATCGACCACCACGCGCATCCCGCTCGACGCTGCCACCGGCTCGCCATCGGCGGAATGCAGGCGCCAGGCAAACAGCGGCTGGGCGGCCAGGCGATTGGCCACGCGCAGCGGCTCCACCGTGGAAAAGAACGCCAGGGCGGAAAACCCCTCCACCAGCAGGAAATCGATTCGCTCGGGCGGGATCGGTGGCGCGCTCATCGCCAGCCAACAAAACACACCATGTCGCAGATTGCATCATGGATGTCGTTTTCAGCGTCAAATTTTTCCGACACCTGCCGCATGCTGCCATCATCAGCACGGGGGAGTTGCGATGCAGAGCGACGTGTTCATCACTTGCGCGGTTACCGGCTCGGGCGATACCGCCAGCCGTCATCCCGACCTGCCGATCACGCCGGCGCAGATCGCGCAGGCCTCGATCGAGGCGGCCAAGGCTGGCGCCGCGATTGCCCACATCCATGTGCGCGATCCGCAAACCGGGCAGGCCAGCCGCGATGTCGCGCTCTATCGCGAAGTGGTGGAGCGCATCCGCGCGTCCGATACCGACGTGATCATCAACCTGACCGCTGGCATGGGCGGCGACGTGGTGTTCGGTGCGGGCGAAAACCCGCTGCCGCTCAATCCCGTCGGCACCGACATGGTCGGCCCGATGGAACGGCTGGCCCACGTGGTGGAACTGCTGCCCGAAATCTGCACGCTCGATTGCGGCACGATGAACTTTTCGCTGGGCGACTACGTGATGACCAACACGCCCAGCCACCTGCGCGCCATGGCGGCCAAGGTGCAGGAACTGGGCGTGCGGCCCGAACTGGAAGTGTTCGATTTCGGCCACCTGGTCTTTGTCAAAGACCTGATCAAGGAAGGCCTGCTCGATGATCCGGTGATGATCCAGCTGTGCCTGGGCATCCCCTATGGCGCGCCCGATGATCCGGGCACGACCATGGCGATGGTCAACCAGTTGCCCCCGGGCGCCACGTTCTCGGCCTTTTCGATCGGCGCGCGGCAGCTGCCGTTCGTGGCCATGGCCGTGCTGGCCGGCGGCAACGTGCGCGTGGGCCTGGAAGACAACCTCTATCTCTCGCGCGGGGTCAAGGCCTCCAACGCCGATCTCGTCACCCGCGCGCGCACCATCATCGAGGCGATGAACGTGCGCGTGATGGGCCCGGCCGAAGTGCGGGAAAAGCTCAAGCTGCGGAAGGTGGCATGATGGCCGCGCCCTCCATCGCCCGGGCGGGCCTGGTCGGCGGCGGCGTGATCGGCGCCGGCTGGGCGGCGCGCATGCTGCTCAACGGCATCGACGTGGCGATCTTCGATCCCGATCCCGAGATCGAGCGCAAGGTGACGACGGTGCTCGCCGCCGCCCGCCGCGCCTGGGACAAGCTGGTGCCCGGCGCGCTGCCGGCGCAAGGCCGGCTGCGCCTGGCCAGCAGCGTGGAAGACGCGGTCGCCGATGCCGATTTCGTGCAGGAAAGCCTGCCCGAACGCGAAGACCTCAAGATCGCGATCCTGGCCCGCATCGATGCCGCCACGCGGCCCGACGTGGTGATCGGCTCGTCCACCTCGGGCCTTTTGCCCACACGCCTGCAATCGGGCATGGCCCATCCCGAACGGATGGTCGTGGGTCATCCCTTCAACCCGGTATACCTCCTGCCGCTGGTTGAAATCTGCGGCGGCGCCCAGACCTCGACCCAGACCAGGGACCGCGCCGCCGCCTTCTATTCCGCCATCGGCATGCACCCGCTGCATGTGCGCAAGGAGATCGACGGGTTCATCGCCGATCGCCTGCTCGAAGCCTTGTGGCGCGAGGCGCTGTGGCTGGTGAACGACGGCGTGGCGACGACCGAGGAAATCGACGACGCCATCCGCTTTGGCGCCGGGCTGCGCTGGTCGTTCATGGGCACGTTCCTGATCTATCGCATGGCCGGCGGCGAGGCGGGGATGCGCCATTTCCTGGCGCAGTTCGGCCCCGCGCTGAAACTGCCGTGGACCAAGCTGGAAGCGCCCGAACTGACGCAGGAGTTGATCGACGCGGTTGCCGCGCAGTCTGACGACCAGGCCGGCGACATGACGATCCGCGCGCTGGAACGCCAGCGCGACGATTGCTTGATCGCCGTGCTTTCGGGCCTGCGCGGGCAGGATTATGGCGCCGGGCAAACCCTTGCCAGCTATGCCCGCCGCCTGATGGAGCAGGCCCCCCTCCCGCTTGCCAGCAGCATCGACGAGCGCCGGCCGCTCGCCCTCCACGCCACCGACGTGGCGCCGGAATGGATCGATTACAACGGCCACATGACCGAGCATCGCTATCTCCAGGTGTTTGGCGATACCACCGATGCGCTGCTGCGACATATCGGCGTGGATGCGGCATATCTGGCGCAATCGGGTAGCTGGTTCACCGTGGAAACCCACATCCGCCATCTGGGCGAAACCCATGCCGGGGATCGCCTGATCGCCGCCACGCAGATCCTGGGCGCCGATGCCAAGCGCGCGCATGTGTTCCACAGCCTGTTTCGCGGCAGCGACGGGCAACTGGTGGCCACGGCCGAACAGATGCTGTTGCATGTCAGCAAGGACACCGGCCGGGCCGGGCCGGCCACCGGCGTGCCGGCAGCGCGCATGGCCGAACTGGCAACGGCGCAGGCCGATCTGCCGGTGCCCGATGGCGCCGGGCGCCGGATATCGCTGGGCTGAACGGAAAGGAAAGACCGATGCGCCGCCTGCTGATCGCGTTTCTTCTGGCGGCCACGGCCGCAACCCCGGGCCTGGCCAAGGCACCGGCCCGGCCCGCCGCCGTGGTCCCGCCGCTGCCCGATCGCTTCGACGATTTCGGCCCGGCGGTCCAGGCATTGACCCTGCCGGGCGGGCGCGTGGTCCATTTCACCGACAGCGGCGATCTGGGCGGGCGCAGCGTGGTGTTCATCGGCGGCACCGGCACCAGCGCGCGCGCCAGCGGGATGACCGATTTCCTCAAGAGCCTGCGCGTCGCGCTCAAGCTGCGGTTCATCACGGTGGAGCGCAACGGCTTTGGCGATACCGCCTATCAGGCGGGATGGACCTATGCCGATTATGCCGGCGAGGTGCGCGCCGTGCTCGATCACCTGGCGGTAGAGCGCTTTGCCGGCGTGGCGATTTCGGGCGGTGGGCCCTATATGGCCGCCGTCGCCGGGGCAATGCCCGATCGCGTGATCAGCCTGCACATGCTGGCCACCGCGGCCACCAATCCGCAAGGGCGGCAATGCGGCGTGCCGCTGGCCACGCTGGCGCAATCCCTTGCCGGGCAAGTGCAGAACCCGCAAAGCTGGTGGGCCTTTCCCGCCACCAGCCCGACGCGGCGCATCCCCGGCTTTGCCGATCGCGCGTTCGAGGAAGGCGCGCGCACATTCTTCATTCGCGGGCAGATGGGCGATCCCCTGCCCGAAGCGGCCGAGATGCTGCGCTATTGCGGCCCGGCGCCCGATGTTTCCAAGGTTGCCGCGCCGGTGCACATCTATCAGGGCGGTGCCGATCCGCTGGTCACACTGGACCAGGCGGAATACTGGCACCACCATTTCCCCAACGTGGTCGCCTTCCGCGTCTACCCCGGCGAAGCCCACGACGTGCAATATCGCCATTGGGACCAGGTGCTGATCGAACTGGCCGGGATCACCGGGCAAACCGTGGTGTGCCAGGGCGGACATAGCGCGGCCCTGGCCGATGCCAAGGTGCCCGCTGCACTGGCCAAGGGCGCCAGTCTCGGGCTGTGCGCATGGCAGGCAGGAAATTGACGGCCTAGCGCCAGGAACTGTCGTCGCGCGGCAGGCGGCCGTGGTCGTCCACCACGCGCACCTGGTGCGGCGGCGCATCGGCCCAGGTCCAGAACACCACGTTGCGGTCCTCCGCCTGGGCGCGATGGGCAAAGCTGGGCACGATCACCCCGGCCGCGCCCTGCGCCACCAGCCGCGTCGCCAGTTGCCAGGTGGCTGGCACCTGCCCGCGATCGGCCAGGTCTTCCCAGGCGCAGGCCAGGTCAGCCGGGGCCACCGCCAGCGCCGCCAGCGTGGCCGGATCGGTCAGGTCGACCAGATCGGCGCAATCCACGTCATAGGAACACAGCGTCAGCGGCTGCGCCTTGAAGGCGAAGCCCTGCTGCGCTTCAAGCCAGGCGGTTTCCGGGCGCAGCGCGGTATAGAGCGCGGGCGTGCCCACGGGATTGAAGCGCCCGCCATGGCGCGCCGCGCCTTCTCCCGAAACGGGATCGAACGCCCAACGCGGATGATGCGCGCGATAAACGGCGCCGCGCAAGCGGCTCAACGGCAAGGCCTGCACCACGCTCAGGCAAAGCCACCCTCGGCCATGCGGCTGAGATAGCGCTTTACCGCTTCTCCCCGCCCGGCATGGACCAGATCCTCTGCCGTCTGGTCCCCGAACGAGGGCAGCGGCTGCGAACGATACCAGGCAAAGGCGGCCAGTTCCGAGCCGGCCCAGGGGATCACACGGTTGACGATCTCCACCATGTCCCGCAGCCGCTTTTGCGTGGCAGGCGATGCCACGCGGCTGGCCTTGGACACGCTGTCGCGCGACAGGCCCAGCGCATGGGCCAGTTCGGTCTTGGTGATGCGCAAGCGGCCCGAGACGATATCGGGCGAAACCGCCCCGCCTTGCCCCACCACATCCACCAGAAACGCCGTAGCCACGTCTGCCTCACCATTTGCCGCAATACAGGGGCAATATACGCGGCAATGGCGAATTTGCAAGGTGGGGTTGCGTCCGGTGTCCACCACCCCCAACCCCCTCCTCTGAAGAGGAGGGGGCTTTGGGATCAGCAACTCACTCCCCCTCCTCTTGAGAGGAGGGGGTCGGGGGGTGGTGCGAACCCTAGCGCTGATCTCCGTATCGCTCCAGCAACGCCCGCGTCACGCCATTGGTCCAGCCAAAGCCATCCTGCAGCGGATATTCCCCGCCGCCGCCCGGGGCATGGGTTTCCACGTCATACTTTTCCAGCATCTTGCCGGTGCTGTCATAAGCGGCCTGCACCGTTCCCAGCCATGCGCGCGCGATGGTGGCGGCAAGATCGCCCTCGCCATAGCGCAGCAGCCCTTCGTGCGCGATCCATTGCAGCGGCGCCCAGCCGTTGGGATCGTCCCACTGCTGCCCGGTGCGCAGCGGCGTGGTGCGCAAGCCACCCGGCGCCAGCAATTGCGCGCGCACCAGCCGGGCCACGGCCTGCGCCTGGTCGGGCCGGGCCAGGCCCACGAACAGCGGATAGAGCGTGGCGGCCGAGACGCGGGGGCTGGCCTGGCGGCTTTCGCGGTCCCAATCGGCAAAGCGCCCCTGCCCCGGCAGCCACAGCCAACGCTGGATGGCGCGGGCGCGGGCATCGGCCTGGGCGGTGAAGTCAGCCGCGCAGGCGCGGTCTCCCGCTTCGGCACAGCGGCGGGCGATGGCCTTTTCCTGCGCCCACAGCAGGCTGTTGAGATCGACCGGCACGATCTGCGTGGTGCGGATCGTTTCCAGGTGGGCCGGATCGCCCAACCAGCGCGAGGAATAGTCCCAGCCGCTCTCCGCCCCGGCGCGCAGATCGGTATAGACCTGTTCGGCTGGGCGGCCGGCGGCACGCGCCGTCGCCACGTCTTCGCGCCAGGATTCATCGCGCGGGCCGGGGGCATCGTCCCAATAGCGGTTGAGCAGGCTGCCATCGGGCATGCGCACCACGCGCGCCGCTGCGCCACTTTTGCGCGCGGCGGCAACGCCTTTCATCCAGAATGCATGCTCGGCCTTGAGCGCAGAAAGATGCCGCGCCGCCGTGGCCGCATCGTGGCGCGGATCGAGATCGGCCATCAATGCCAGGAACGGCGGTTGCGAACGGCCGAGGTAATAGGTGCGCGTGCCGTTGGGCACAAAGCCATAGCGCGCCACCAGGCTGTCGAAATCATCGAGCATGCCGGTGATCAGCGCATCCTGGCCATCGGCCTTGAGGCCCAGCATGGTGAAATAGCTGTCCCAGTAATAGATTTCGCGAAAGCGCCCGCCCGGCACCACATAGGGCTGCGGCATGGCCAATGCCGATGAACCGGGCGGCGGGGTCAGCGCCGGGCGGGTCAACTGCGGCCACAGCGCCGCGATGTGCTCGCGCAGCGATGGCCGCGCCCCCGGCTCGGCCGGCACCACGAAATGCCGGTTCACAAAGGCACGCAGTGCCGCCGTGCCCTGCGGCTGCTCGGCCCGCCAGACGGCCATGACCGCAGCGGGCGCCTCGCGCGGGGTGGCATCGGCAAAGGTCTTGCTGTCGGGATAGAGCCGCGCGGCCTGCACCGCTTCGAACAGCGGGCCGAACAATACCTGCGGCGGCGGCTGCGGTATCGCGCGTTGCGGTAGCACAGGCGCCACTTGCCCCATCGTGGCCAGCGCCACCAGGGCAAGCGCGAGGGGGCGCAGCCTCATGCCCGGCCAGCCCGCAATTGGGCCGCGCTCTTGGCCACCGCCGCCTTTACGGCATCGAGGTGGCGCAGATTTTCCGTTTCGCTCATGCCGTCAAGCATCGGATTATGATCGCCCGCGCGCAAGCCCTGTCCGGTCATGACGGCAAACCAGCTGGCATCGCGAAACAGTTCCTCGCCGCGCAGCATCAGCCGCCCGCTCGTGGTGAACTGGTCCACCTTGTAGGCCAGGCTGTCGGGCAGGGCCGTGGCCTGGCAGTGCTGCCACAGCGGCTCGCTGCGCCCCTGGGTGAAGTGGTAGTGCAGCACCAGGAAATCGCGCACGTCTTCCATTTCCTGGGCGAACACGCGGTTGTATTGCTCGGCCAGCAGCGGCGCGCAGTCCTGGCGCGGGAACAGCGAAAGCAGCTTGCCGATCCCGGTCTGGATGAGGTGAATACTGGTCGATTCCAGCGGTTCGAGGAATCCGCTGGCCAGGCCGATCGCCACGACATTGCCGATCCAGGCGCGCCGGCGGCGACCGGGGGTAAAGCGGATCAGGCGCGGATCGGCGGCGGGCGTGCCGATCGCGGCGATCAGGCTGTCGCGCGCGGCATCGGGGGTTTCGAACCGGCTGGAAAAGACATAGCCATTGCCCACGCGGTGTTGCAGCGGAATGCGCCAGCGCCATCCAGCCGCCGCGGCCGTCGCCGTGGTGAACAGCGGCGCGGCCGGATCGGCGGCAGTGGGCGCGGCCCAGGCGCTGTCGCACGGCAGCCAGTGCGACCAGTCTTCAAACCCGGCGGCCATCTGTCCTTCGATCAGCAGGCCATTGAGGCCCGAGCAATCGATGAACAGGTCTGCCGCCACCCGCTCCCCCCGCTCGGTGGTCAGCGCGCGGATGAAGCCGGTCTCAGCGTCGCGGTCGATCGCCGCCACGCGGCCCTCGTGACGGCGCACGCCGCGCTCATCGGCCATGCGCCGCAGGAACGCGGCATAGAGGCCGGCATCGAAATGATAGGCATGGCCCAGCGTTGACAGCAACGAGCGCGGATCGCCGTTGCCACGGGCAAAGACGCCCGCGCGCGCCAGTTGCGTGGTCAGCGAAAGCTGCTCGATCTCCACCGCGTGCCCGCCGTTCCACGCGCGGATCAGGCGATGGGGCAGCATCTGCGCGTCGCCCGGCAGGCCATAGGTGCCGAACGGATGGAAATAGGCGCTGCCCTCGCCCTGCCAGCCGCGAAATTCGATGCCCAGCTTCCAGGTCGCGCCGGTTGCCTGCATGAATGCCGCTTCGTCCAGGCCGATCAACTGGTTGAACCAGTGGATCGTGGGGATCGTCGCCTCGCCCACGCCGATCGTGCCGATGGCATCGGATTCGATCAGGGCAATGGCCACGCCCTGCGGCGCCAGCGCCTTGGACAGGGCCGCCGCGGTCATCCACCCGGCCGTGCCACCGCCCAGGATAGCGATCGCGGCAATCGGCGCGCCGCTCATCGCGGGCCGCAGCCCGTCATGCCCGGTGCCGGCCGCTTGAGCGCCAGATAGACCGTGCTCCACAGCTGCGCGGCGTTGGATTCATCGGCATCGCCGCCGCGCGCGCCAAAGGCTTCCACCTTGTAGCGCCCGCCCGTCACGCTCCATGACCACAGCTCCGAACTCTGCACCGCGCGGCTGGCGTCGATCGCCTGCCACAGCGCGCCTTGCGCGCCGCGCACCTTGGCACAGACCGCGGCGGGCAGATCGGCCCGGGCGGCCTGGCGCGCCAGGCCAGCGGCGGCCAGCGCCTGGTGCCACGACCACACCACCGTGCCGTGATAGGCATTGCGGCCAAAGCGCGCCTGCAACGGCGCCGGGGCCAGCGCCGGATCGGCCACGACCATCCCGGCCCCGGTCATCAGCCCGGCGGGAAAGGGCCGCGCCATGGTATCGGCGGCCAGCGCCACCTGATCGGCATCGGGCTTGCCCATCAGCAGGGCAAAGCCTTCATCCGAATGCAGGATCGGCACCGGCTGGCCCGCCGCGTCGAGCGCAATGGCGTGATAGCGCAGCGGATCGCTGCCCAGCGCCGCCAGCGCGGGGCCGGCCGGGACGCCTTCCTGCCGGGCATAGGCGCCCACCTGCGCGCGCGCCGCCGCCGCGTCCACGCTTTGCAGGAACAGGCGCGGCGCCTGATCGTGCCACACCTGCGCCATGTGGGGAACGCGCGCCAGCATCGCGCGGTCATCGGGCGTGGCATAGGCATCGAGCAGGCCGGCCTGGGCCATGGCCGCCGCCGCATCGAGCGCGGCCGGCACCAGCACGGCGTTCACATCATAGGGATAGCGCCCGCCGCCCAGGCCATCGTTGCTGTCGCGCCATTCGCCCGCTTCCATGCCGGGTTTGAGGGCAATCAGGTTTTGCCAGCGCGGATCGCGGGCAAAGCCATCGGCCGCCTGCACCACATGGCGCACGTTGCGCATCAATGCCGCGCCCAGCGCGGTATCGCCGTCCCGCTCCGCCAGGAATGCGGCGGCCCGCGCTGCCCCTCGCGGATCATCCACCAGCCAGGCGCGCGCCACCGGCGCCAGCAGGAACGCGCTGTCGATCATCGCATAGTTGTAGGTGGGCGCATCGCTCGCACCCTGCCCGGCGGCAAGATGATCGAGCACGGCAAATTCGCCGATGTCTTCCTCGTGCGCGACATTGCCATCGGCCGACAGGCGGGTGAGCACCGAGCGCAGGCCGGTTTCCACCGCCGGGGGCGTCAACACCGGCATGAGCAGCCGCACCGACATCAGCGTATCCCGTCCGAAATAGGTGTTGAACCGCCACGACCCGGCCAGGAATTTCTCATGATAGCTCAGGAATTGCAACGCGCGCCGCGCCGCCGGATCGGCAGCCGCCTGCGGGGTAAGCAGGGTTTGCGCGGTATAGGGCGTCAGCGCGGGATCGCCGCTCAGCGCCGTGATCGCCAGGGTGATGCGCCCATCGGGCGCGGCCAGGATCGCGCCATCGGCCAGGCGGCCATGCGTCACGGTCAGCGCCAGGCGATAGCCGGCATGGCCATCGAGCCGGTCACGCTGCCACACCACGCTGTTGCCAGCCACGCGCGGCGCCACCAGCACATCGCCCGGCGCCTTGCCCAGCGCCTGGTAATCGCGCAGCACCCGCACGCTCGACAGCACCGCCTGCTTGAGATCGAGCCGGGGCGTGGTGATCTGTGCAGCCAGGCGCACCCCGCGCAAGGGCCGACCCTGCGCATCGGCGTCGTGCACCGGCACCGGCGGCGCGGCCAGCGTCCAGCGCGCCGGCTGGGCAAGCCTGCCGAACCACAGCCCGGTGCCGCTGTTGCCCGCGGGAAACGCCACGATCAGGCGCGGATCGCTGCCCGACCGCAGCACGACGTGCGCCGCCACATCGCCTGCCTGCACGAAGGAATTGAGATTGAGCCCTTCGTTCACCACCGGCGCCGGTGCCGCCCCGGTCAGCAACAGCAGGGCAAGCGGGGCCAACACGCGGGTGGGGATCATGGGTACTCCTGCAATGAGACGATGCTGTTCAATTCCATCGTCACCCCGGGCTCGACCCTGGGTCGCGCTTTTTCTTGCTGCGTCACGCCAAGCTCCAAGAAGCGGGACCCCGGATCAAGTCCGGGGTGACGAAAGAGAAGATGGGGTGCGCCGGGGGCCCGTGGGGGGCAGCCCCCGGCGGCGGGGGGGTTGAGAAACCGGAGGTGAGCGCGGCCC
>CAYXUN010000007.1:17081-86899 GCA_964468165.1 uncultured Novosphingobium sp.
CAAAAACGCCTGGGGGGGGGCGGGGGGGGCGTGGGCCGCCCCCCCCGGGCCGCGAGGGGGCTTCAGAACCGGTAGGTCAGCGAGGCCAGGGCATTGCGCCCGGCGATTGCACGGCCATAGAAATAGCCGTTGACGATCGTCTGCGTCTGGCCCTGGCGCGGATTGCCCTCGGTAAAGCCCTTGGCGTTGGTCAGGTTGTCGATGCTTACCGCCAGGTTGAGCTGGTCGGTGAGGTTGAGGTTGGTGCCGATCGTGAACACGCTGTAGCTGGGCAGCGCCACGCCATTGCCGGCGTCGGCAAAGATCTTACCGACGTATTTCCAGCGGCCATAGATCTCGCCCAGCCCATGGGGCAGCGTGAACGACGGCGTCACCGTCAGCAGCTTCTTGGGCGTGCGTTCGGGCGTGTTGCCTTCGTATTGCGGCTGCGCCGTACCGTCAAAGCGCAGGTTCACCAGGCGCGGCACCTGATAGACGCCGGTGGCAGTGATGCTGAAGAACCGCGTCGGCCGCAGTTCGGCGTCAAGCTGCACGCCATTGGTGGTGTTGTCGGCCAGGGCGTTGACGGCATTGGCCGGATCGGCCGGATCGATGAACTGGTACGACTGGTTCTTGAACAAGGTGCGGAAGCCGACGATCGAGGCCGACAGGATCGACGTGCGCAAACGCACCCCGCCTTCGTAGAGCGTCAGGTCGGTCGGGCCGTGGGCGCCGCCGGTGTCTGCGCCGTTGGTCTGGAAACCCTTGGCCCCGCGCAGGTAGAGCGAGACATTGGACGTCAACTCGTAATTGATCCCGGCGGTATAGGCCCAATCGCTGAAACTTGCCGCGACATGGGTATAGGTGCCGTCAAACGTGCTGCCCACGTCGCGTGCCAGGCCCGGCGTGCCGGCCGGCACCGCCTCGTTCACCGTGGCGGTGTTGCCGATGTTGGCCGAGATGTGCTGGTGCTCATAGCGCGCGCCAAAGTCGATGTGCAGCTTGTCGTTGACGGTCAATTCGTCGTTGAAATAGCCCGACAGGCTTTCGACGTGGCTGTTGTAGATGCCCTGGCCCCAGTTGCCATAGCTGAGCATGCCGTTGTTGGTCAGCTGGCCCAGCACCTGGCCACCCTGGTCGAGTGCCACCACGTCATAGATGTGCGAATTGTCGCGCACGTCGTTGATCAAGGTGGCCACGGCCGACTGGTCGTTGCGCTGGCGCACGTCGTAATACATGCCGCCCACGGTCAGCGAGTTCTGGATCGCATCGCCGCGCGCGTCCCAGGTCACGCCGAAATTGCTGCCGAAATCCTTGGTCGCCAGCGTCTGGTGGTTGAGCACGGTCTGCTGCAACAGGCCATTGCCGTTGAGCGCGTTGAGCGTGCCGGCATCCGAAGCGGCGATCACGTTGCCGGTCAGCGTATCGCGAATGCCGAACTGGGTCGTGCCGGGGAAGGCCGCCGCGCCCGCCGCCAGGGTGCTGGCAATCGGCGAAGTGCCCGGCGTCAGGTAGTTGACCGCCGAAGCCAGGCCCGCCGTGCCCGAGCCGCTGCCCGGGAAAATGCCGTTGAAATCATACTTGCCATCAAGATAGCGCGCGCGGGCAAACAGCTTCACGCCATCGGCCACCGGCTTTTCCATGTCGATGCGATAGGTCCACGAGGTGGTGTGGATGCCGTCCTCGCCGCTGAACGTGCGCAGACGATTGCCCGTGGCCGAGGCATCGGGCACCGCGATCGAGCGGAACGCCTGGCCCAGGATATTGTCATAGCGCAGGTCGGTGCCCGGCACGCTGCCGATCTTGCCCGAGGCATCCACGGCAAATGGCATGTCGGCGTAATAGGGATCGTGCTCGTCCCGGCGCTGCAGCGTCAGGCGCACGAAGCCATCGTCGTCGAAGCGCTTCTCGATCTGGCCCTTCACCTGATAGCTGTTGTAGCGGAACGGCGAATGGCGCTGGCCGCGCTGGCTCCAGTAATAGCCGCTCAGGCTATAGGCCAGGCCATCGCTGATCGGGCCGGACAGATAGGCGTCGGCCCGGAAATCGGAATAGGTCGTGCCCGTGGCGCGCACCGCCCCGCCCAACTTGTCGAAATTGAGCTTGCGCGAGATGAAGTTGATCGTCGCGCCCGCGCCATTGGGGGCCAACACGCCCGAGGTGCCGCCTTCGACCGCTTCCATGCGATCGACCGACAGATCCTGCTGGAAATAGAAATCGGCGCCGCCGCCGCCATAGAGGATCGGCAGGCCATCCTGCTCCAGCGTGATGAACGTCTGCCCGCCACCGCGCAGGCCGCGCACCGAATAGTTGTTGGAAGCAGGGCCGGCGGTCGCCTCGACAAAGATGCCGGGCACGAGTTCGAGCGTTTCTGCGGTAGAACGCGGCGCCTTGCGCTGAAGTTCGGCCGCATTGGCCAGGGTCACGTTGCTCGACGAGTTGAACTGCGTGCGCCGGCCCGAGGTGCTGCCGGTCACCACGATGACATCGGTGGGCGATGCTTCCACCGGCGCGGGCGCTTCGGCCGCGGCGGGTGCGGGCGGCGCGGGATCGATGGTCTGCGCAGCGGCAGGCGTTGCCATCGGGCGCGGTTGTGCGCGCAGGCGCGGCTGCTGGCCCGACAGCTGCGGATCGGGCATGCCGGCATCGGCGAGGACCGCCGTGCGCCCATCGAACGACACCAGGCGCATGTGGCTGGACGCGGCCAGGCGGCGCAGGCCATCGGCCACGGTATAGCGGCCCTTGAGCGGGGCAATGCGGCGGCCCTGCGTGGCCGCGCCCGGCGCCAGGATCTGGATGCCGGCCTGATGGGCAAAGATCACGATGGCGTCCTTGGCGGGCTGGCCCGGAACGTCGAACTGGCGCACTTGTTCATCCGCCTGGGCCGGCGCTGCGGCCACCACCGCGGCTGCGGCGAGCATGGATGACGAAATGCAGAAGCGATGGATCAATCGCAAGGTATCCTCCCCTGAAGGTTTGCCACGCCTTTGCGGCGTTCGGCCCTACAGATGAGCGGCCGAGGTTTTTCCGTCGCGCCCGCTCCAAAAAAAATTTCGAATGTATCTATTTCAGGATGCGGATCACGCCATCGCCGCGTTCCACCCGGCCGCCGACCATCGCCGCGCAGGCCTGGGCAAAGCCATCCATGTCGTTGGTCTGGAACGAGCCGACCACGCGCCGGTCGGCCAGCGCCGGGTCCACTTCCAGGCGATCTTCGTGATAGGCGTTGAACCGCTGCGCCGCCTGGGCCAGCGTTACATCGTCGAGCACGATCTGCCCTTCACGCCAGGCCAGTTCCTGCTGCGCGGCATCGGGCGCAATCGCGCTGACCGCCAGGCCCACGCCATCGTCAAGCCGCGCGCGCTGCCCGGCCTTGACCAACTGCGGCTCGCCGCCCTCGCTCCACACTTTCACGGTGCCTTCGGTCACCACCACGTCAACCCCCAGGCCAGCGCGGCGCACGTTGAACGCGGTGCCCACTGCCTGGACCCGCACGCGGCCGGCGGTGACGGTAAACGGCCGGTCGGGCGCCTTGGCCACCTGGAACCAGGCCTCGCCCTGTGCCAGTTCCACGTCGCGGCGGCGGCGGGTGAACGATACGCTCAATTCGCTGCCGCTGTTGACCACCGCCATCGAGCCATCGGCCAGCGGCACGCGGCGCATTTCGCCGATGCGGGTGCGGATGCCCGAACCCTGCGGCCACAGCGCCAGCGCGCCCGCGCCGATCAGGCCACCGGCCACGCCCACCCCGGCCAGCGCCATGGCCTGGCGCCGCGTGGTGCGCCAACCCGGGGCCGGAGCCTCTTCCTCTGCGTCAGCCGCAGCATCGTCACCGCTGCCCAGCGCGCGGCAGCGATCGAGCAGGGCCATGCCCGCCTGCGCCCGCAGCAATGCGCCGCGATGGCGTGGGTCCGCCGCCAGCCAGGCGTCGAGCGCCGCCGCTTCCTGCGCGCCCAGTTCGCGGTCGAGCGCGGCGGCCCACTGGCAGGCCTGGGCATCGATCGGGTTGGCGCCGGTTTCGTCGTTGTCGATCATGGCCGGTCTCCCTGCCGCGCGGGGCGGGCAAACAGCGGGCGCCGCCGGCGGCGCGTGGGCATTTCGGCGCGTTCGCCTTCGGTCAACTGATCCAGCACCCGGCGCAGGCCGCGCGCCACTTCGTTCTCGACCACGTTCTCGCTCAGCCCCAGCGACAAGGCGATTTCGCGCTGGGGCAGGCCATCGATCTTGCGCATGCGCACGATACGGCGGCTGCGTTCGGGCAGCGCATCGATCAGGCGCTCCACCCGCTCAAGCGCCATGCGCCCGGCCACGATCCGCTCGGGACTGCATTCTTCGTCCACCGCACCCTGTTCCAGCACCGCCAGGCCGCTCGCCGCCTCGATCCGCACCACGCGTTCGCGGCGCACCTGTTCCAGCACGATATTGCGCGCGATGCGAAAGAAATAGCGGCGCGGATCGTCGATGTGATCGACGCTGGAAAGCCCGGCCAGCCGGCAATAGGATTCCTGGATCACGTCATCGACGTCGATCGCCGGAAAGGCCGTGCGCAGCCACGTGCGCAGCGCGCGCTCGTGCGGCAGCACGTGGCGGCTGACCCAGCCGATCAGGAACGAAGACATTGCAGGCATCACCGCACCGATGCACCGCGCAGGCGTTTCCGTCATCCCGCCTGCAAAAATATTTTCGCGATGCGTCAGGCCGTTGGCCGCGCCACCATCAGCACTTCGGTGCCCTGGTAGATCGGATCGGTGCGATCGAGCCAGGCCAGCGCGGCATGAATGTCGTCCCGTCCGCGCGCGCCGGCCTCGGCCCGGCGGGCCAGCGCCGCCACGCAGGCACGGGCCATGGCCGCACTTTCGGTCAGCCCCTGGATGAACGGATGGCGGTGCAGCAGGAACGGCAGCGACAGCACGTGCACGCGCGCCAGCGCCGGATCGTCGGGATCGAGCACGTGGCCCTGCGCCGGCGCCAGCCCTTCGTGCCAGTGGCGGTCTTCGGCCAGGGCCTGCGCGCAGATGTGCAGGCGCAGAGTGGGAAACGGGAAGTCTTCCAGCCCCAGCGGCGCCTGGCCGCGCGCGTCGATCACCTCGTCAAACCGCTCTACCGCGCCAGCCGCGCCAATGGTCCAGCCAGCGCCATCGGCGGCCCGCGCCATGGTCGCGTCACGCCCGATGCGCTGCACATCCAGCACGCCGGCCGCGTGCAGCGCCAAGAGGCGCGCCACCGACAGGTGCGGCACGGCGGCATAGTTATCGACGAACACGCGCTTGAGCCCTTGGGAAAAACGCGCCAGATCCGCATCGCTCAAGTCGGGCACGATCGTGGCAAAGGCTTCGTGCATGCGCAGGATGGCGTGGCGCCAGGCGATCGTCTGCCTGCGGGCATGGCTCTCGCGCGCCTCGGCAAGATTGGCGCGGGCATGGGCAAACGGGTCGGCCGCCATGCGCACGGCAAAATGGCGGGTGGCAAAGCTGTCAGCGTCGCAGGTAGGCAGGTCGATCGTGCGGGCATAGTCGGGGTCCGCCTCGGCCAGCTCGCGGGCGAACAGGGCGAACGCGCGATCAAGGTCACCATCATCGCCGCGCACCACGGCGGCCAGCGCGGCGGGCGTGCAATGGCGCAGCGGCGGCGCCTGTTCCGGCACCCAGAAATCGGCCTCGGGCAGCAGGCCGTGGCGCGACAGGAACGTGACGGCAAAGGGCTGCTCCATCGCATAGCGGAGCGTGCCATCGCCTGCCTCGTGGAACTGCCCGTGGCGCACGGCCAGTTCCACCGCGGCATCGATCGCGCTCAACGAACTGCCGATCACCGCCACGCGCCGCCCGCTTGCGCTGCGCGCACTGGCCCCGGCCAGCCGCGCGCCGACATCGGGCTTGCCATAGCCACTGGCGACGATCACCGCGTCGAAATCGGCAGCGTGGCGCTGGCCGCGCTGGGTCCAGATCACCCGCGCGCCATCGGGGCGGGCGACGATATCCTGCACTTCGGCATGGCAATGCAGCTCGGCCATGCAGGGGCCGGCCTCGGGCGCCATCAGGCGGCCGAGCTGGTCGGCATAATAGGCGCCCAGCGCCATGCGCGGGAAAAACGCGCGCGGATCGTGCGCCATCCCCGCCACGCCCAGCGCCGCCTGGCGCCGCGGGCTTTGCCGCATGGCCCAGGCATTGAGCGTTTCGCCCACCGGGGGCAGTTCGAAGCCGGCAATGTTGGCCAGCAGATGCGCGCCATTGTTGCGCGCATTGAACGGGATGCCCTGCCCCGGCTGCCCGCCCGCCTCGAGCAGGGTAACGCGGCACGCCGGCCCCTGGCGCTGCAACGCGTCGAGCGCATAGACGGCCGTGGGCCCGGCACCGACGATGGCGATGGAAGGGACACGGGACGATGGGGAAACTGGGCCGGATGACGCCGGCACGCAAGGCAGGGGTTGCATGGTAGCGCCAGAACGGCACGCGCGCCCGTTCCGTTCCGCGCGGTATCAGGAAATCGCCCTTTCCTTGATATGGGTTACGAGATTGCCCCGCCTGCTGCTGCTGCGGCACCGCGCCGCCATTGCCGCCAGCCCAGCACGGCCAGCACCACCAGCGCGGCATAGAGCCCGGCGGTAAGCCACAGGCCCTTGAACACGAACATGCCGACATAGACCAGATCGGCCGCAATCCACAAAAGCCAGTTTTCCGCGTGGCGCCGCGCCGCCCAGAACTGCGCGACCAGGCTGAAACTCGACAGCGCCGCATCGATCCACGGCAGCGCCGCATCGGTATAGTGGCTGGTGAACCAGCCGATCGCCACCGCGCCCAGGGCACCAAGGCCCAGGCCGGAGAGCAGCGCCAGCGGGCGCAGCGGCACCACGCTGACCACGTCGCTTGCCCCGGCCGCGCCAACCTGCGGGCTGTCGTGGCGGCTGCGCGCCCAGGCCACCCAGCCATAGATCATCGCCAGGCCGAACAGCGCCTGCAGCACCATGTCGGCATAGAGCTTCACATCGAGGAACAGCTTGAAATAGAGCGCGCAGGCCAGGATGTTGACCGGCCAGCACACCATCATCCGCCGCGCGGTCAGCCAGATTCCCAGAAAGCTGACTGCCACGGCCACCAGTTCCAGCGCGCTCATGCCCCATTACTCCCTTGCGCGGTCGCTGCCAGCAGGGCCTGCCCCTCGGCGCCGGCAAACCACGCGGCATGGCCGATGAGATAACCCTGCCAGGCCAGCGCGGCATCGCCCGGGCGTTGCACCTGCCCGGCGAAATAGTCCACCTCGGCCAGCGCGAATTCGACATGGGCGAGCGGCAGGAGCCGCGCCAGCAGCGCGCGATCGGCCTCGTCAAGCGGCGCTTCCTGGGCATAGCCGGCGAGCAGCGCGCGGGCCTGGTCGATTTCGGCGAGCGGCGGGGGCGCGGTGCCGTCCCCCAGCTCTAGCCAGCGCACCACGCTGCGCTCCAGCGCGATCGCCAGGTCGAGCAGGGCAAAGCCGCGGTCCGCCAGCCCGAAATCGAGCACGGCCGCAACCGTGCCATGCGCCGTCCAGGTGAGGTTGGAAGGATGCCAGTCGTTGTGCGTCCACAGCGTGGGCCGCGTGCGCAGCGCGCTGGCCACGCCGGGCGCATCGTGCCGCGCCAGCACGCCGGCCAGTCCATCCCGCCCGGCGCGCCCCCCCACCCCGCCGGCCCGGGCCGGCCGCGCGGTGACATCGGCGCGCGCGGCCGCCTGCGGGTCCGCGCTGCCCAGGATCGTCGCGCTGCTGACCAGCGGCTCGGCCGGGCGCGCCGGGGCGGCATGGTCGGCCGCGGCGCGGTGCAGGCGGGCGAGTGCGGCGCCAGCGGCATGGGCCTGGCGGCTATCGAGAAACGGCGTCCATGATGGCCGGTCGCGATAGAGGTCCTGGCCCGGCGCCAGGGGATGGGCTTCCCACACCCAATCGCCCGCCGCCAGCACGGTGTGCCCGGCCACATCGGCCAGGGGCCGCAGCACCGGCTGCCCGCGATCGGCCAGATGGCGCATGAACGCATGCTCGGCGCCCAGGCCCGCCACGCTGCGCATGGCGCGGTGATGCCGCTTGAGGAACACCGTGCCGTGCTCGGCCTGGGCCAGCGCGGCGGCCGAGAACGGGCGCGGGCTGTGCCATTCCAGGCGCAGCAGTTGGCCTGCCTCGGGCAGCCGCGCCAAGACCTGTTCGGCTTGCGCCAGCGTGATCGGCGGCCAGGCCGGCGCTTCCAGCGCCGTGCCCATGCCGTGCACGCGGTGTTCGTCCCCGCTCAAAACTGCCGCGCCAGCGTGACCATGAACGCGCGCCCGCTGCCGATGTAATAGGTCGGCGCCGCGCCCGCGATCAGCGTGCCACCGGTGCCGATGGTATCGCGCGCCGCCGGCGTTACCGCCTGCACGCCCGACAGTACATGGGGATCGGTCACGTTGATGGCGTTGAGGCGCAGATCGGTGCGCTTGCCGTCGAGCCAGCCGGCGAGGTGCACGCCGATCGCAAGGTCGAGCGTGGCATAGCCGGGAATGCGCTCGTCGTTCATGAACGTGGCGAACTGCGGGCCCAGATATTTCATCGCGAAACTGCCGAACAGGCGCGTGTCGTCATAGGTGCCACCCAGGGCAAACTGCCAGGCCGGGCTCGACACGGCAACCTTGCCCGCCGTGGGCAGGAAATCGCCGCCCGCCGGCAGGTTGTCCTTGATCCGCGCGCGCAGCCACTCGCCCGAGGCATAGAGGCTCATCCCCGCCAGCGGGCGCCAGTCCACTTCGGCGTCGACGCCCCAGCTTTCCTGCCGCCCGGCATTGAGCGTGGTGTTGACCATGGCGCCGTTCACATTGGCCATCGTCGCCACCAGGCGGTTGCGGAAGGCATAGTGGAACCCGGTGGCCGAAGCGGACAGATTGCGCCCCTGCCAGCGCCAGCCCAGTTCCTGCGCCAGCGAATATTCGTTCTTCAACGCCGTGGTGCCATAGGTGGCGATGCCGCCATAGCCGTCATAGGTATCATACAGCGTATATTCGTCGGGCGCGCGGAAGTTGGTGGTGATATTGGCAAAGACCTGCTGCCGATCGCTCAACCGCACATGCAGCGCCGCGCGCGGCAGCGCGGCAAAGCTGTCGAAATGCAGGCGCCCCTGGTTGCCGGGCAGGTTGTTGCGCCCGGCATGCAGCAGGTCCACCCCCTTGAAGCCCAGGTCCAGCGTCACGCGTGGCGAGAGGGCCACGCTGTCGGCCAGGAAGAAGGCCTTGGCCACGGTAATCGTCTTGGTATCGCCCACCGAGAACAGCCGGCCATCGGCAGTGTGCACAGCGTGTTCGTCGCGCGCCCAGCCATCCACCGGATCGCCGTTGGCGCGGAGCGGGGTAAAGCTTTCGACCACGCGGTCGCTACCATAATCGATCCACAGCCCGGCGGTTAGCGTGTGCGCGCCGCGCGCCAGGGTCAGCCGCGCAATCTGCCCGGCGCGCATCTGTTCGCCCAGCCAGTTGCCCAGCACGTTGACCGTGCCGCCGTTTTCCAGGCCGGCCAGCTTGAGCGGCGCATCGAGCGCCTGGGTGCCGAGATAGGTGCCGGGATAATAGCCATCCGGCCCAAGCGAAGCGCCATAGGGCGAGTTGCCATAGCCGAACTGGAGATAGCTGGTGGTATCGAGTGTCAGCCCCGTGCCCAGCACGAGATGCACCGGCGCGGCGAAATAGAGGTTGCTGAACGGCTGGCGATAGAGCCGCCAATAGTTGAGATCGCCCGCGCCATAGCTGGCCGAGAGGTTGAACCCGCGCCCTTGCGCCTGCCAATCGGCCAGGCTCGGGCTGAGATAGGTGGAATTGCTGGCGTCGTTATACGAGACCGAAAGGCTGGCGGTGTTGCCATTGCCCCATTCGCCGGCAATCTTGGCGTCGATATGCTGGCGCTTGTCCACCCCCGGCCCGCGCCAGTTGTCGGCGCTGTTGTTGGAATAGGACAGGAACGCGCGCACCGGCGCCTGCCCCAGGTTGCCGCTATCGACCCGCACGAACACGCGGCGTTCGTTGAACGAGCCGAGCGAGGCATCGGCCATCACGCCGAAATCGCGGTGCGGCGCGTCGAGGCTCAAGGCCAGCAAGCCGCCCACGGCATTGATCACGGGCGCTGCGATATCGGCCGAGCCCTGGCTCAGGTCCACCCGCGCAACGTTTTCCGCGTCGGCAAACTGGGCGGGATAGGCATAGTAATAGCCGATGTCGTTCTGCGGCGCGCCTTCCATGGTCACGCCGATGGCATCCTGGCCCAGCCCGCGCAGGGTGAGGCTGGACGAGGTGGACAGGCCGAACGGATCGGTGCTGGCCACGTTGGCGCCGGGCAGGATGTTGACCAGCTGGAACGCGTTGAACGTGGCGGCCTGCTTTTCGATGAACGCCGCGCCGATCGTGCTGATCGCCTTGGGCGCATCGGTATCGGGCAGCAGCCCTTCGGGATCGGGATGGCCGATCACACGGATCGGGCGCGTGCCGTCGCCCGTATCGGCATCATCAGCCGCAGCGGCATGGGCGGCCACGGCGGCCGTGCCCGCCAACATCGCCAGCGCCATGGCCGCGCCCCGCATGGCCCGCTTGCGCGTCGTGCCGATCATCCCTGTTACACTTTCTTCTGCCTGCAAAGGGGGCGCGCCTACACCCTTATGCGCGGCGGCGAAAGCATGGCCTTTTGGCGGGGGGCAACTTTGCCGCAGGGTTCAGGCCGGCGCCTGTTCGTACCAGCCGCGCGTGGCCTTCACCATCCGCACGATCGACAGCATCACCGGCACTTCCACCAGCACGCCCACCACCGTCGCCAGCGCCGCACCCGATTGCAGCCCGAACAGGGAAATCGCCGCGGCCACTGCCAGTTCGAAAAAGTTCGATGCGCCGATCAGTGCCGCGGGCGCAGCCACGCACCAGGCCACCCCCAGGCGGCGCGAGAGCCAATAGGCCAGCGCCGCATTGGCATAGACCTGGATCAGGATTGGCACGGCCAGCAGCGCGATCACCACCGGCTGCGCCACGATCGCCTGGCCCTGGAAGCCGAACAGCAGCACCAGCATGGCCAGCAGCGCGACGAGCGAAACCGGGCCGAGCGCGGCCAGCAACCGGCCAAGCGCCGGCTGCCCGCCCCGCGCCAGCACGGCCCGGCGCAGCACTTGCGCGGCGATCACCGGCACCACGATATAGAGCAGCACCGACAACAGCAGCGTGGCCCAGGGCACCTGCACTGCCGCCACGCCCAGCAGCAGGCCGACCAAGGGCGCGAACAGGAACACCATGATCACGTCGTTGAGCGCCACTTGCGACAGCGTGTAGGTCGGCTCGCCATCGCAGAGGTTGGACCACACGAAAACCATCGCCGTGCAGGGCGCGGCCGCCAGCAGGATCAGCCCGGCGATATAGGATGGCCCCTGCCCCGCCGGCAGCACTGGCGCGAACAGCCAGCCGATGAACAGCGTGCCCAGCAGCGCCATCGAAAACGGCTTGACCGCCCAGTTGATCAGCAGGGTGACGCCCACCCCTTTCCAGTGCTGCCGCACCGCGCCAAGCGCCGCGAAATCGATCTTGAGCAGCATCGGCACGATCATCAGCCAGATCAGCCCGGCCACCACCAGGTTGACCTGCGCCAGCTGCGCGGCGGCAATCGCGGCAAACAGTCCGGGCAAGACCTGGCCCAGCGCCACGCCGGCAACGATGCACAGCGCCACCCACAGCGAAAGATAGCGTTCGAACGTGCCCATGGGTCAGCGCACCCGCTGCCCGGCGGCATCGACCACAACCTCGCCGTCTTCCTTGACAAAGGCGCCCAGCTGCTCCTGGGGCAAAAGGTCCAGCACGGCTTCGGACGGGCGGCACAGCCTGACCCCCAGCGGCGAGACCACCAGCGGGCGGTTGATCAGGATCGGATGGGCGATCATCGCATCGATCAGGGCGCTGTCATCCAGCGCGGGATCGGCCAGGCCCAGTTCGGCATAGGGCGTGCCCTTTTCCCGCAACAGTTCGCGCGGCGTGATGCCGGCGCGCACGATCAGCTGCGCCAGCAGATCGCGCGCCGGCGGGGTCTTGAGGTATTCGACCACGTGCGGCTCGATCCCGGCATTGCGGATCAGCGCCAGCGTGTTGCGCGAGGTGCCGCATTCCGGGTTGTGGTAGATGACGATATCGACGCTCACGCCGCAAATCCTTTCAGCAACAGGGAGATAGCGCGGCAATCAGCGGCGCGCACAGCGCGGCGTTGCCCGCGCAGCAATCGGTGACGAGGAACAGCATCAGCGCGCGCAAGCCATCAAGGTCTGCGCGATAGACGATCGTGCGCCCCTGCCGGTCTGCCTGCACCAGCCCGGCGCGGGAAAGGATGCCCAGATGCGCCGACATGGTGTTTTGCGGCACGCCGAGCAGGCGCGCGATTTCGCCCGCAGCCAGCCCGGCCGGCTCGTGCCGCACCAGCATGCGAAACGTGTCGAGCCGCGTGCCCTGCGCCAGGGCACCGAGCGCTGCGATGGCCGAATCACTATCCATATATCCAGATTAATGGATACATGACGCCCTGACCAGCCGCGTTGTGTTAGGCAGCGGTCGCCATCGCCGGCGCCAGGCGATCGACCAGGATGGCGCTGGCCTGGTTCAGCCCGATCAGCTCCACCGTCATGCCGTGATGGCGCAGCTTGGTGATCACCTCTTCCAGCGCGCCCACGGCGGTAACATCCCACAGATGGCTGGCGGTCAGGTCGATGCGCACGTGCCTGGCAGGATCGCGCAGGTCGAACCGGTCGGCAAAGATATCCGCGCTGGCAAAGAAGATCTGGCCCGACACGACATAGGTGCGGGTATCGGACGCCGCGTCATACGTGGTGCTCACTTCCATCATCCGCGTCACCTTGAACGCGAAGAACACCCCGCTCAGCAGCACGCCCACGGCAACCCCGGCGGAGAGATCGTGGGTGGCCACGGTGACCAGCACGGTAGCCACCATGACCACGCCCGAAACCTTGGGATGGCGGGCAAGATCGCGGATAGAGCCCCACGAAAACGTGCTGATCGAAACCATGATCATGATCGCAACGAGCGCGGCCACCGGCACTTGCGCCACCCACGGGCGCAGCGGCACCATCACCACCAGCAGGAACACCCCTGCCACCAGCGTGGACAGCCGCCCGCGGCCACCATAGCGCACATTGCCCACGGTCTGGCCGATCATGCCGCACCCGGCGATGCCGCCAAACAGCCCGGCGGCAAGATTGGCAAGGCCCAGGCCCGTGCACTCGCGCGCCTTGCTGCTCGTCGTTTCGGTCAGGTCGTCGACCACGCTGGCGGTCATCATGGATTCAAGCAGCCCAACCGCCGCCATCGCCAGGGCATAGGGCACGACAATGCGCAGCGTTTCCCAGGCGATCGGCACGTCGGGCCAGGTCAGCGCGGGCAGGCTGGCCGGCAGCCGGCCCAGATCGGCCACGGTGTGGATCGGCATGGGAAACGCCATGCTGAACGCGGTCAAGGCCACGATGCAGATCAGCGGCGAGGGTATGGCCGTGGTGATGCGCGGCGCCAGGTAAATGATCGCCAGGCCCGCCGCGATGAGAACATAAGTATGCCAGGTCACATCGAGCATCTGCGGGACCTGCGCCGAAAAGATCAAGATGGCGAGCGCGTTGACAAAGCCCGTCCGCACCGAGCGCGACACGAAGCGCATCAGCACATCAAGCTGCAACAGCCCGAAGACGATCTGGAACACGCCGGCAAGCAGCGTGGCGGCGAGCAGATATGGCAGGCCATGGGCATGGACCAACGCCGCCGCCACCAGCGCGACAGAGCCGGCCGCGCCCGAAATCATCGCCGGGCGCCCGCCGGCAAAGGCAATGACGATGCCGATCACGAACGAGGCGAATAGCCCCACTTCCGGGTCGATCCCGGCCACGAAGGAAAAGGCGATGACCTCTGGAATGAGCGCAAAGGTGCCGACCATGCCGGCCAGGATGTCGCGCCGGGCGCTGGCCGCGCCATCGAACCATTCGGCGCGATAGCGCGCAAAACTGCTGTTGTTCATGCTGTTTGAAAAACCGAGGCGGTCGCGAACGGGGCGATCAGGCGAATGGCACTGCACGCCATCGGCCGGCCACAGGGCTGAACAGCGCCCCGGCGACAAGCATTGTCCGGCGGATAGGCGGCCGGAATAGCCACCCGGAGTTTCACCGGGTCCATGCGATTGGCGCCTCCCTATCGCCACGCGGCGGCCAGGGCAATGCCCCGTGTGTCGAGAAAAAATCATGGCGCGATCTGGCCGCGCCTGCCCCAAAGGCCATGGAATATGCCGCGGGCAATACCCATAACGCGGGCTGACCCCCGCCGGGCGCCCGCCGCCCGGTTGCCCAGCCCCAGGAGAATTCCCCCTGTCCGACATTCTTGCCACTGCCCGCCGTCGCCACACGGCCAAGGCCTATGACCCCACGCGCCGCATCAGCGACGCTGATATCGCAACGCTGGAAAACCTGCTGCGCTTCAGCCCGTCGAGCACCAATCTGCAGCCCTGGCACTTCATCGTGGCCGGCACCGACGAAGGCAAGGAACGCGTGGCCAAGGCCGCGCAGGAACGCTTTGCCTTCAATGCCAAGGCGATCCGCGATGCCTCGCACGTGGTGGTCTTTGCCAGCCTGATCGATGCCAGCCCGGAATACATCGGCCGCATCACCGCCCAGGAAGAGGCCGATGGCCGCTATGCCGCCGATCCCGAAGGGATGAAGGCGCGCGCCAATGGCGGGCGCATCACCTTTTCGGGCATCCACAAGTTCGACACGCGCGACCAGCAGCACTGGCTGGACAAGCAGGTCTATCTCAATCTCGGGCAGTTCCTGCTCGGCGCCGCCACGCTGGGCATCGATGCCACGCCGATGGAAGGGATCGACACGCGCCTGCTCGACATCGAATTCGGCCTGCGGGACAAGGGCTTTACCAGCCTGTTCGTGGTCGCGCTGGGCTATGCCGACAAGGACGCCGATTACAACGGCCGCCTGCCCAAGTCGCGCCTGCCGATCGAGACGATCATCACCCGCGTCTGACCAGGCTGGCCGGGTAAAAGCCGCGTGCCGGGGCGATCCCCGGCGCGCTGCCCCCTTGCACAAGCCCGCGCGATTGCCGATGGACGGCGGCCGGGCATGATGCACACACCACACAGATCTTTCCCCCTCTGGCGCGCGGGCGCCCTGATGCTGTGCGCGGGCTGCGGCATGGCCGCCCTTGCCGCGTCTGCGCCCCAGGCGCCGGCCGCTGCCTCCCCGCCCGTGGCAGCCCGTGCTGCGCTACCCGCGCCGCCGCCGGCCTGGCAGCATCGCAGCTGGACCGCGCGCGACCATGCCCCGCGCTTCGTGCAGTCGCTGGCGCAAGACCGCGACGGCTTCCTGTGGGTGGGCAGCGTCGAGGGGCTGTTCCGCTTTGACGGCACCACGTTCGAGGCAGTGCCGCCGCCGCCCGGCCACCCGCGCGCCGCCACGGCGGTCAGCGCCCTGGCCGCCGCACCCGATGGTACGGTGTGGCTGGGCTATGCCGGGCGCGGCGGCGTCGCGGTCTATCGCGATGGGCGGCTGCACGATGCCGGCCGCCCTGGCGATGCGGCGGAAGTCACCCGCATCGTGATCGGGCCGGATGGCGAACCGTGGATCGGCGTCGGCGACGCTGATCATGCCCTCTATCGCCACACCCCGGCCGGGTGGCAGGCGGTGATCGCCCCCACGTTCGATTCCAACGAAGCTGAACCACAATTGCTTTCGCGTCAGGGCGAAATGTGGTTTGCCACCTGGGGCGGGCAACCCTTTCGCTGGCGCGCGGGGCCAGGCCCGTTTCGCGCCACGCCGGTCCCGCTCGCCATCGCCGGCGGCGGCACCATGGTGCAGGCTGCCGATGACGCGCTCTACCTGATCGACCGCCAGGGCCTGCGCCGCATGCCGGATGCCGCCGCGCCCGGCGGCAGACTGGTGGTGCCGGGCACGGCGCTGCCGACGGCCGGCTTTTATCGCGCCGTGGCCGATCCCTTCGGGCGCATCTGGGCAACCACCGCCATTGCCGGTCTGGTGGCGATCTGGCCGCACAGCGGCGCGGTGGAGCGCATCGGCGAAGACCAGGGGCTGACCTCTGATCGCGCGTCGCCGATCCTGGCTGATCGCGACGGCAACATCTGGGTGGGCACAGAGCGCGGGCTCGACCGGTTTTCCCCCTCGCCGCTCAGCGTCGTTCCCGGCATGGCGCCCAGCGAAGGCACGGGGTTGCTGGCCACGGCGCAGGCTGGCCGCGTCTATCTCGCCAATGGGCCAGCGGTCTATCAGATCGATCCCGGCCAGGCGCCCCGCCTGGTGGCGCAGGTGCCCGCGCTGGTGCTGGGCATGTGTTCTGCTGCCAATGGCGATGTCTGGGCCGTTGGCCAGGATCGCGCGCAGGTGGTGGCCGGCCCCCATCGCGGCCAAGCGCTGCCCCTGCCCCACCATGTGGTGGAAGTGAGCGATTGCGCCAGCGATGCCGATGGCGTGCTGTGGCTTGCGGCCAGCACGCTCGGGCTGCTCCACCAGGTGGGCACGCAGCTGCAGCCGTTTGCTCTCGATGCCCGGTTCGGCACGCCGCGCAGCCTGGCTTTCGATGCGCGGGGGCGCCTGGTCATGATCCTCGATCGGCGGTTCATTGCCCGGCTCGATCATGGCCGGCTCACCACGTGGGATGGCAGCAAGATCGGCTTCGAGCGGCCCGGCACGGTGAGCGTGCGCGACGATGACGTGCTGGTGGGCGGCACCACCGGCCTGCTGCGGCTGACCGACAGCGGCGTGCAGATCCTCGACATGCGCGATCATCCCTGGCTGTTCGATACGCGCGGCGCGGTCTACACCGCCAGCGGCGAGACCTGGCTGATCGGCTATCACGGGCTGTCGCGCGTCAATACCGCGGCGCTTGCCCGCGCCTTTGCCAATCCGGCGCGGCCGATCCCGCATGTCACGTTCGACGATGATGATCGCCGCATCGCCCTGCCCCAGGCCGCCACGGGCGAACAGATCGTGCGCGATGGCCAGGACCGGGTCTTTGCCCTCACCCGCCAGGGCGTGCTCGCGGCACTGCCCTGGGCCAATCCGCTGCCGGAAACGCGCTATCGCGTGTTCGTGCGCGCCCTTGGCGCCGATGGCCGCGATTGGCCGGCGCATGATGATCTGGCGCTGCCAGTGGGGACCAGCCAGGTGACCATCCGCTATGGCGTGCTCGATCTGGCCACCCCGGCGCAGCGGCGCTTTCGCGTGCGGCTGGGCGGGCTGGACGATGGCTGGGTGGCCAACGGCACCGCGCAAGACATCTCCTATGCCAACCTGGCGCCCGGCACCTATCGCTTCGACGTGCAGACCACCGACCGCGAGGGCGCCTGGCAGCCGCAGGGCGCCACGCTGACCTTCACCATCCGCGCCGCATTCTGGCAGACCACGTGGTTTCGCTTGGCCGTTGCCGCGCTGGTGCTTTTCGTGGCCCAGGCACTCTATCGCCAGCGCACCCGCGTGCTGCTGGCGCGCGCCAGGGCCAAGCGCGAGGGCCAGATTGCAGAGCGCGAGCGCATCGCGCGCGAGTTGCACGATACGCTGCTGCAGGGCGTGCAGGGCCTGATCCTGCGCTTCCAGGCAGTGGCGGCGCGCGGTGCGCTCGATCGGTCAACCCGCGACGAACTCGATGCCGCGCTGGAGCGGGGCGATGACGTGGTGGCCGCCGCGCGCGATCGCGTGATCGATCTGCGCGCCCGGGCGCCCGACGCGGTCGATCTGGCGCGCGTGCTCGCGCCGCTGTGCAGCGACGATCATGTGCCGTCCGTGACCCTGCGAACCAGCGGCAAGCCGCGCGCGGTGGCGATCGGCGTGGCCGAGGAATGCCTGGCGATCGCCACCGAAGCGGTGGCCAACGCGCGCCGCCATGCCCGGGCGCAGGCCATCACCATCGCGCTGCATCACGGCCGCCGCACGCTCACCCTGCGGATCAGCGACGATGGCGTGGGCTTTGCCGGCGCGGCGCAAGGCGCGGCGGGGCATTTCGGCCTGGTCGGCATGCGCGAGCGTGCCGCCGCGCTGGGCGCGCGGATCGAGATCCGCAACGGCGCCAGCGGCGGCGTGGTGGTGCAGTTGCAGGTGCCCGGCCGCCGCGCCTATCGCGCGTAGCGATCGGTGGCGCGGATCAGCTGGTCGAGAATGCCCGGCTCGGAAAAGGCATGGCCGGCCCCTTCGACAAGGTGAAACTCCGCCTCGGGCCAGGCCTGGTGCAGCGCCCAGGCATAGTGCGCCGGGCACGGCATGTCATAGCGGCCATGCACGATCGTGGCAGGAATATGCCGTAGCCGCTCTGCCCCGGCGAGCAGTTGCCCCGGCTCCAGCCAGCAGCCATGGGTGAAATAGTGTGTCTCGATCCGGGCAAAGGCCAGGGCGAAATGGCCATCATCGTGCTGCGCGCTGTTGGCCGCATCGGGCAGCAGGGTGATCGTCTCGCCCTCGTAGAGGCTCCACGCCCGCGCGGCGGCAATGCGCTCTTCCAGCGGCCCGCTGGTCAGGCGGCGGTAATAGGCGCCCAGCATGTCGCCGCGTTCGTCAGGCGGGATCGGCCCGACAAAGCGGGCATACTTGTCGGGGAACATCTGCGACACGCCAAACTGATAGAACCAGTCCAGCTCAGCCTTTGAACACAGATAGATCCCGCGCAGCACCATCGCACTGACGCGCTCGACATGCGCCTGGGCATAGGCCAGCGCCAGGGTGGAGCCCCACGAGCCGCCGAACACCAGCCACTGCTGCGCGCCGACCATTTCGCGCAGCCGCTCGATATCGGCGACCAGGTGCCAGGTCGTGTTGGCCTCGAGCCCGGCATGCGGGGTGGAACGGCCACAGCCGCGCTGGTCGAACAGCAGCACATCATAGCGCGCCGGGTCGAACAGCCGCCGGTGGGTGGGCGATATGCCGCCGCCCGGCCCGCCGTGCAGGAACACCGCCGGCGTCGCGCCGGGCGTGCCGCAGCGTTCATAGGCGATGACATGGCCCTCGCCAGTATCGAGCGTGCCGGTTTCGTAGGGTTCGATCGGGGGATAGAGCGTGCGCAACATCGGCCTATGTTGCGCCCTGGCGCGGCAAAATCAATCCACCCATTCCCGCGCCAGGTGGCGCGCACCGGCCAGCATCAGCATGGCCGCCAGCAGGTAGAAGCCCAGGCCGATCTGGATCGCCTGGCGCAGCGCATCGTTGCCGAAATGCGGGGTGAGCAGGTCTGACAGCTTGCCGATGGTCAGCGATCCCAGCCCCACGCCGATCAGGTTGTTGATCAGCAGGAACGCGGCCGAGGCCGTCGCCCGCATCGGCGCTGGCACCAGGTGCTGCACTGCCGTCAGGATCGGGCCGAGCCAGATATAGACCAGCGCCTGGGGCAGCAGGAACAGCCAGAACGCCAGCGCGGCGCTGCCGGCATGGAGCCCGGCGACGAACAGCGGCACGCCGGCGAGGAACGCCAGCGCCGGCACGCGGGCATAGGCTGCGCGGCTGCGCCGGCCGAGCCAATCGGCCAGCACGCCCCCGGCCATGACCCCGGCAGTGCCGCCCACCAGCAGCAGCAGGCCAAAGAACTGCGACGTTTCAACCAGCCCCAGCCCGAACGAGCGGCGCATCAGCGAGGGCAGCCAGAACGCCAGGCCATAGCCCATCATCGAACACGACGCCGCGCCCAGCGCCAGCAGCCAGAAACTGCGCTTGCGCGCCAGGATCGCCAGCACCGCGCGCATCGCCGGCGCTTCGCCCGCCGCCGGCCGGCGCGGATCGCGCACGCTCCAGGCAAACAGCGGGGTGAACGCCAGGCCAGCCAGGCCCACTGCCAGAAACGCCGCGCGCCAGTTCACCGCCGCCGCGACATAGCCACCCAAAAGGATGCCCGCTGCCGATCCCAGCGGAATGCCCAGCGAATAGATCGCCAGGGCCCGTGCCCGGCGCTGCGGCGGAAAGGTATCGGAAATCAGCGCATAGGATGGCGCCACGCCGCCAGCCTCGCCCACGCCCACGCCCAGGCGGCAGGCAAACATCGCCCAAAAGCCCGAAACCATGCCGCACAGCGCGGTAAACGCGCTCCACACCGCGAGCGAGGCCGCGATCACCCGCGTGCGCCCGCGCCGATCGGCCAGCCAGGCCAGCGGCAGGCCCATGGTGGAATAGAGCAGGGCAAAGGCAAAGCCGCCGAGCGCGCCAAGCTGGGTGTCGCTCAGGCCCAGATCGGCCTTGATCGGCCCGGCCAGAATGCCCAGGATCTGCCGGTCGATGAAATTGAACGTATAGACCACCAGCAGCATCGCCAGCACGAATGCCGGGCGGCGCAGCAGCGGGGCGCGCACGGCGGCAGGCGGGCTTTCGTGCGATTCTGGCGCAGGTGGCATTCGTCTCTCCCATTGAGTGCGGCATGGGCTTGGCTGTAGCTTGCACTGCCGGACAGTTCCGGCATAATAGTGAAAAATGAATCACTCTTCAAATTAGAACTGGCTGTCCATGGCTGAAACCCGGATTTCTCCCGCGCCGTCTGCCGCCACTGCGGCCCCGCAGCCCGAAACGGCGGCGCCACCGCCGCGGCCGTCCAAGGTGCCCAAGACCGAGCGTGGCCGGCGCACCTTGCGCGCGCTGCTCAATGCCGCGGCGGAAGAGTTCGGCGAAAAGGGCTTTCACGATGCCGCGATCAGCCAGATCACCGCGCGGGCCGGGGTCGCCACCGGCAGCTTCTACGTCTATTTTGACAGCAAGGAAGCGATCTTCCAGGCGCTGGTGCGCGATCTTTCCGGCCAGGTGAAGGATTTCGTCGGCCCCAGCATTGCCGCGGCGCCCAACCAGCTTGCCGCCGAACAGGCCGGCCAGCTCGCCTATCTGAACTTCGTGCGCCAGCACAAGGAGATCTACCGGATCATCGATGAATCCGAATTCGTCGATCCGGCCGCCTATCGCGAGCACTATACCAATTCGGCCGCGCGCATCGCCGCCCGGCTGGAGGCCGCGGCCCAGCGCGGCGAGATCAGCGGCGGCGACAGCGAAGTGCGCGCCTGGGCGATCATGGGCATGAACGTGTTCCTGGGCCTGCGCTTTGGCGTGTGGGGCGACGAGGCGCCCGAAGCGGTGGTGCAGGAAGCCGGCCGCCTGCTCGCCCACGGCCTGTCAACACCGCGTGCGAACGGGGAGGAACCGGCGTGACCGCTTCCCCGCCCGCTTCCCCTCCATTCGTTCTGCGCCAGTGGACATCGCCCGATGGGCTGGCGCTCTCGGGGCGCGACTATGCCGCCGCGCCCGGCCCGGCGCGGCTACCGGTGGTGTGCCTGCATGGCCTCACGCGCAATTCCCGCGATTTCGAGGCGCTGGCCCCCTGGCTCGCCGCGCGGGGGCGCCGGGTCCTGGCGCTCGACATGCGCGGGCGCGGGCTTTCGGCGCGCGATCCAGCGCAGCGCTATGACGTGGGCACCTATGTGGGCGATGTCTGCGCCCTGCTCGATGCCCTGGGTATTGCCCGCGCGGTGTTCGTCGGCACGTCGATGGGCGGGCTGATCACGGTGGCCCTTGCCACCCACGCCCCGGCGCGCGTTGCCGCTGCCGTGATCAACGACATCGGCCCCGAACTGTCGCTGCGCGGGCTGGCGCGCATTGCCGGCTATGTCGGCAAGGGTGGCGCGATCGCCACATGGGACGATGCCGCCAGGGCCTGCGCCACGCTCAACGCCGATGTCTTTCCCCACTATGGCGCGGCAGACTGGATGGCCATGGCCCGCCGCCTGTTCCGCGAAGAGGACGGCGCGATCGTGGCGGATTATGATCCCGCCATCGCCCAGGCCTTTGGCAAGATCGTGGCCGATCCCGATCCCTGGGGCAAATGGCATGCCTTTGCCCAGGATCGCCCGGTCCTGGTGCTGCGCGGCACGGCCACCGACCTGCTCGATGAAGCCGTGGCCCAGGCGATGGTCGCGGGCAAGCCGCACGCCCGGCTCGCCGCCATTCCCGGCATCGGCCACGCCCCGATGATGGACGAGCCCGACAGCCTCACCGCGCTGGAGGCCTTTTTCGCCACCCTGCCCTGAACCGGCCACCGCGCCGCCATCCCATGCCCCTATTGCCGGGGAAACATCCCGCCACGCCAGAGTTCACCTGCGAAAGCCGGTTCAAAGGGTTAAGGGCGTGGGCGCAGCAGCAGCAACGGACAATGCCGATCGGCGCCGCGCCACCCGCGCGTTGCAGGCACTCAATTTCTTCATGGCCGATATGCAGGCCGGCATCGGCCCATTCCTGGGCGTGTTCCTGCAACAGCGCGGCTGGCAGACCGGGCCGATCGGCACGGTGATGACCGCCGGCGGCATTGCCGGCATGGCCATGACCGTTCCGGCCGGCGCGTTCATCGATCACACGGCGCACAAGCGCTGGGTGGTGGTGATCACCGGCATCTGCACGGTGCTTGCCTCGTTCCTGCTGCTGTGGTCGCAGGCGTTCGTGGTCGTGGCCGGCAGCCAGGTGGCGACCGCGATTGCCGGTGCGGCGATCGGGCCGGCCGTCGCCGGGATAACGCTGGGCGTCGTGCGCCAGCGTGGCTTCAATGCCCAGAACGGCCGCAACCAGGCGTGGAACCATGCCGGCAACCTGGTTGGCGCCGGGCTGTCGGGCTGGCTCGGCTGGCGCTTTGGCATGCCGGCAATCTTCTTTCTCGCCGCGGCGTTTGGCGTCATGGCGATCACCGCCGTGCTGTCGATCCCCGAGCGCGCGATCGATCACCGCGCCGCGCGCGGGCTGGAGCCGGAACACCAGGCCACCGCCGATGGCCAGGCCGAGGGCTTTCGCGAACTGCTGTCCAACAAGCCGCTGCTGATCCTGGCCGCCGCACTTGCCTGTTTTCACCTCGGCAACGGGGCGATGCTGCCGCTCTATGGTATGGCCGTGGTCGGCATGGGCAAGGGCGATCCGGCGATGTTCACCGCCACCACGGTGATGGTGGCCCAGGCCGTGATGATCGTCGCCAGCCTCGTGGCGATGAAACTGGCGCACCGGCGCGGCTATTGGCTGGTGCTGCTGGTGTCGTTCGCGGCGCTGCCGCTGCGCGGGCTGCTGGCCGGCGCGTTCATCGAACATTGGGGCGTGTGGCCGGTCCAGGCGCTCGATGGCATTGGCGCGGGCCTGCAAAGCGTGGCGGTGCCCGGCCTGATCGCCTGCCTGCTCGACGGCACGGGCCGCGTCAACGTCGGCCAGGGCGCGGTGATGACAGTGCAGGGCGTGGGTGCCAGCCTGTCTCCCGCGATCGGCGGGTGGCTGGCGCAGATGCTGGGCTATCACGCCACGTTCTTCATCCTGGGCGGCTTTGCCCTCGCCAGCCTGGCGCTGTGGATAGGCTTTGCCGGCACGCTGCGCCCGGCTTGCGCGGCCAGCGCCGGCCGGCCATGACGGCGCCGATGCCAACCGCCACAGGCGCCATCTGGGCGATCGCCAGCCTTGCCACTGCCGGCGTGATCGCGCGCCCGATGCGCTGGCCCGAATGGATCTGGGCCGCAAGCGGCGCGGTGCTGCTGGTCCTGACCGGGCTGATGCCGCTCGCCGCCGCCGGCGCCGCCGTGGCCAAGGGGCTCGACGTTTACCTGTTCCTTACCGGCATGATGCTGCTGAGCGAGGCAGCGCGGCAGCACGGCGTGTTTGAGTGGGTGGCGGCGGCCGCCGTCAACCATGCCGGCGGATCGCGCGCGCGGCTGTTCACCCTGGTCTATGCCACCGGCGCGGTGGTCACCGTGTTCCTGTCGAACGATGCCACCGCCGTGGTGCTGACCCCGGCGGTCTTTGCCGTGGCGCGCAAGGCGCGGGCAGAGCCCTTGCCGCTGCTGTTTGCCTGCGCGCTCATCGCCAATGCCGCCAGCTTCGTGCTGCCGATTTCCAACCCCGCCAACCTGGTGCTTTATGGCGGGCACATGCCGCCGCTGGGGCCGTGGCTCGCTGCCTTTGCCGTGCCCTCGCTCGCGGCGATCGCCGCCACCTATGCCGTGCTGCGCTGGTATTTCCGCCGCGATCTGGCGGGTGATTGCGCCGCCGCGGTAGAGCGGCCAACCCTGTCATCCGCCGGCAAGGCAGCGGTGCTGGCGATCGTGCTGACCGCCGGCGTGCTGCTCGCCGCCTCGGCGCTCGATCGCCCGCTCGGGCTGCCAACGGCCGTGGCGGGCCTGGCCTGCGCCATCGGCGTTTCGCTGTTCGCGCGGCAATCGCCGCTCGGCCTGGCGCGCCATGTTTCCTGGGGCGTGCTGCCGCTGGTGGCGGGCCTGTTCGTGGTGGTAGAAGCGGTGGACCGCACCGGCGCGATCGGCGCCCTGGCGCGCATGCTGTCGCAGGCCACGACCCAGCCGACAACGGTGGCCCTGGCCGCAGGCACGGTGCTGGCGTTCGTGTGCAACGTGATGAACAACCTGCCCGCCGGGCTGGTCGCCGCCGGCACGGTTGCCCTGGCCCACCCGCCGCGCGTGGTGGTCGATGCCCTGCTGATCGGCGTCGATCTTGGGCCGAACCTGTCGATCACCGGCTCGCTCGCCACGATCCTGTGGCTCCAGGTGATCCGGCGCGAGGGCGAAGACGTGGGCTTTGCCACGTTCTTCAAGCTGGGCATGATCGCCATGCCGCCCGCCCTTGCCCTCGCGCTATTGTGCCGGGTGTTCCTAGTTTAATTGGCGGTCGAGCCAGCTTGCGGCCAGGTTGGTCCACTGCCCGGCGGGAGCGTTGGCCGGGCCGATGCCAAAGCCGTGGCCGCCTTCTTCAAAGAAATGCGCTTCCACCGGGCGGTGGGCAGCCTGCATCGCCTCGATGAACTGCGTGCTGTTCTGCCATGGCACGGCCGGATCGTCGAACGCGTGGGCCAGCATCACCGGCGGCGTCTGGGCGCCGACATGGCGCGCCGGCGATCGCCGCGCGATCAGCGCGGCATCGGGGTGATCGCCCAGCAGGCGGCTGCACGACAGCGCGTGGGTATAGGGCGGCTCCATCGCGATCACCGGATAGAGCAGCACGCCGCAGGCCGGCCGCGCATCCAACCGGTCGATCGCATCGCCCGGGGCAAACAGCGCCTCGTCAAAGCCGGTCAGCAGCGAAGCGGCGAGATGGCCGCCGGCGGAAAAGCCGATCACGGCCACTTGCGCTGGATCATATCCCCCTGCCCCGGCCATGGCGCGGATCTGCCGCATCGCCCGCTGCGCGTCGGCCAGCGGCACATCGGCGCGCGGCGTCCAGCCTTCGCCGGGCAGGCGATAGACCAGCACGAACACGGTATAGCCCTGCGCGGCAAAGGTTTGCGCCACGTCCAACCCTTCGTTGCGCACCGAAACGAAGGTGTAGGCGCCGCCCGGAATGACCAGCAGCGCGCGGCCATTGCCCTGGCGCGGGCGGAACACGCGCAGTTCCGGCGCGGCGACGTCGGTAAGGAACGTGGCCGCCAGATCGGCCGGCCGCGCGGCTGCCGGGTGAAAGGTGCCCCCCGGCGCCGCGCGCCCGCGCCACAGTGGCACGGCCTCTGCCGCCTGCCAGGCTGGCGGCAGTGCGCTGGCGCCGATCGGGGTCTGCAACGGCGCGCGCGTGTGCCCGGCCGCGGCATCGGCAAAGGCGCCGGCCATCATTGCGCCCCCCACCATGCCCAGCATGCTGCGCCGGTTGATTGCATGCGCCATTGCCTACCCTTTCGCACGTTCACGCATTCCTGCCTTCAATACTTGAAGCCGATGCGAATGCCATAGGTGCGCGGCGCGGCATAGCTGGCCGCCGTCGAACTCCACACCGGCGTCACTTGCGTGGGAATGCGGCGGTCTTCCAGATTGTTGACGAACAGGTTGACATAGGCATGCCCGCTGGCCTCGTCGAACTGCAGGTTGAGGTCGGTCTTGGTATAGCCATCGATCAGGCCCTGCGCGATGTTCTGCGCCGTGGCATAGCTGTGGGTCTGGTAATAGAAATCCACCGCCGGGGTGATCTTCGCGCCCGAGACAAACGTGAAGCTGTGGGAATAGCTCGCCCGTGCGCTGAACGTCGGGGCATTGGGCAGGCGCTTGCCGGAATTGTCGGTCGTTGCCGCGGTGATCGGGGCATAGCCGAGCAGCGGGGCAAAGATGTTGTACATCGTATCGGCATAGAGCAGCCCATCGGGCGTGTTGGCAAAGCTGCGGAACTTGGCGTCCATCAGCGAGATATAGCCCGAGAAGCGATCGGCCGAGGTCGGGCGGAACGTCGTTTCCAGCTCCAGCCCGCGAATGCGCGCCTTGGCCGCATTGGTCGTCACCGCGATCGGCCCCTGCACCGGATCGACGATGATCGTCGACACCTGCAGGTCGCGATAGTCCATCTGATAGGCGGTAAGGCCCACGAACAGGCGGTTGTTGAGCAGGTTGGCGCGCAGGCCCGCTTCATAGTTGGTCACCGTTTCGGGCGCATACTGGCGGAACGCGGCCGGGTTGGTGCTGGCCTGGAGGCCGCCGCTGCGATAGCCGGTCGAGACCGAAGCATAGCCGATCAGGTCGGGCGTGATGTCGGCATCGAGGCCGACCTTCCAGTTCACCTTGCTGAAATTCACCGCCGGGCGGTTGCTGTCGTCGGTAAAAGCCAGGGCAAAGGTCGGGCAGGTTGTGGCGCTGATGTTTGTGCTCGTCACCTTGTCGCCCTGGCACACCAGCTGCTGCTCGCGCGAGAACACCTTGTCCCAGGTGGAACGCAGGCCCAGGTTGATGCGCAGGCCCGACACAGGCTTGATCGTCGCCTGGCCGAACAGCGCCTTGGAACGGCTGCCGGTGCCCGAATAGGTGTTGACCACGTCCACCGCGCTGATCGTGGAAATCTGGTTGCCGGTGCCCGCCACCTTGGCACCAAAGATGTTGTACACGCTGTTGAACGGCGCGGGCGCGGTGTTGCCGGCGTGCAGCAGGCGCTGGCCCGAGGGCTGCTTGTCTTCCGAGATATAGGCGCCAGCGACCAGCTTGATCGGCCCGCTTTCGTAATTCACGTCGAGTTCGTGCGACCAGGTCTGCATGCGCTGGTTGAGGTATTCCTGCGAGAACACGCCGGTCGTTGCGGTCACGCCGTTGTTCTTGAGTTCGGAATAACCGGCCAGCCACGTCAGGCTGAGTGCGCCCGATGCGCGCCACACCATCTTGGAGCGCACGTCATAGCTTTTGAGCGCCTGGCGATTGCTGGTCACCTGGTCGAGCCCGGGATTGATCGCATCGCTCGGCACGATCACGCCCTGGCCAAACGTGCCGGTCTTGAGATCGGCATTGGGGTAATAGGTATAGTTGCGCAGATAGACCGCCGGAACCGTGCCGTTGTTCTCGGCATAGGCGCCCGCCACGCGCCAGCTCAGGTTGGGGGTGATATCCCACTTGGCAGTGACGCGCACGGCCGAGAGATCGGTCTTGTCAAAGCGGTCGGTCTTGAACTGCGGGCCATAGCCGTCGTTGATCTGGTGGAAGGCGGCGATGCGGATGCCGAACGTATCGGCAATCGGCAGGTCGATCGCGGCCTGGGCGCGGATATCGTTGAAGCGGCCATATTGCACGCTGGCGCTGCCACCCAGGTTGCGCCCCGGATCGGCGGTGTTGATGTTGACCACGCCGGCCGTGGCATTGCGGCCATAGACCGTGCCCTGCGGCCCGCGCAGCACTTCGATCGATGCCACGTCGAACACCGCCATGCTCAACGCGGCGGAAAACGGGTTGTAGATGCCGTCGATCTGCGTGGCGACGGTGGAATAGCCGCTGAAGCCGTTGTTGCTGCCGATGCCGCGGATGGCAAAGCCGTTCTGCGACAGCTTGAGCGAGGGCACCGTGGTAGCGAGCTGTTCGCCCGTGGTCAGCCCCTGGCGATCGAGCAGGCCCTGCGCCACCACGCTGACGGCGATCGGCGCCTTGCTGATGCGCTCGCTGCTCTTTTGCGCGGTAACGACGATTTCGGCGGGCGGCTCGTCGGCCACTGCCTCGGGCGCAGCCTGCGGGGCGGCTGCCTGCGCCAGCACCGGCGTGGCCAGGGCGAGGGCCAGGATGCCGGCCGAGCCGAGCAGGATGGTGCGGTGGATCATGCGTTTCTCTCCCTGGTTGGATCGACGCTGCCCCGGCCCGGCCGGCGCGCGTTCGTCCGCGATTCGACGTTACGCCTACGCCATCATTTTGGTTTGCGCAATCGATTGCGCATCGATGCGCAAAAATTGCCTTGGCCGCCTGCGCATGTGTCTCACGCTGTCAGATTGGCAGTCGGCAGGTCGACTGCTGTCAGGTCGACTGGCGCACCAGCAGGCGCGGCTCGATCCGCACCGAGGCGGCATCTTCGCCGGCAATGCGCCGCATCAACAGATCGACCATGATCCGCGCCCCTTCGCGCAAGTGCTGGTCGATCGTGGTGAGCGCGGGCACGAGATGCCCGGCGATCGGCAGCCCGTCATAGCCGATGACCTTGATCGTGCCCGGCACGTCGCAGCCCATTTCGGCCAGGGCCTTGAGCATGCTGGCCGCCGTCACGTCGGCGCCGGCAACGATGCCATCGGGCATGCTCTCCAGAGCGCCCAAGTGCTCGGCCAGGTCGCGATAGGCGGCATCGGGTTCGAAGTGCGAGGGCAGTTCCACCGGCGGCGGCAGGCCGGCAGCGGCCAGCGCGGCGCGCACCCCGGCCAGGCGTTCGCCAAATTCCACGCCCAGCCCCGGCCCGGCAAAGGCCAGCAGCCGGCAGCCCCGTGCGATCAGGTGCTCTGCCGCCATCTGCCCGCCGCGGAAATTGTCCGATCCCACCGCGCAGTGCCGCTGCCCCTGGATCTGCCCGCCCCACACCACCATCGGGCGATAGCGGCGGGCCATGCTTTCGATCACATGGTATTGGTCCGATTGGCCGATCACCAGGATGCCATCGACGCGCCCGGTGCCGATGTAGCGATCGAGCCAGCGCTCGTCATCGGGCAGCACGCGTGAAAGCAGCAGGTCATAGCCATGCTCGACCAGGGCATCGGCGAGGAAGCCGATCATCGTGTTGAAGAACGGGTCAGACAGGTGCTGCAAGGCGTCGTGGCCCATCGGCACCACCACGCCCACGGTCATCGTGCGCTGGGTGCGCAGGTTGCGGGCGATGGCGTTGGGCTGGTAGCCCAGCTTTTCCGCCAGGGCGACGATGCGGCTGGTGGTCTCTTCGCTGACCCGGCCCGTCCCGCTCAGCGCGCGGGACGCGGTTGCGGTGGAAACCCCTGCCAGTTCAGCAAATTGCTTGAGATTCATGTGGTCCGTTTCATCATGTCGCCGCTTGCCGCCGGCACCATGGCGCGGCGGCCATCGCACGGCAAGGCCATGGCCTTGCGCCCAGGCGGGGTTACCCCCCCGGCTGGCCAAACGCGCGGCGCAGGGCCGCCAGGCGCGCCGCGATCAACCGGCGCGAGGGCGAGGCATCGGGCACCACGCGGTCAAACCCGTGATAGGCGCCGGGGATCACCAGCAGTTCGGTGGGCACGCCGGCATCGGTCAGGCGCCGGGCATAGGTGATGTCTTCATCCACGAACAGATCGATCCCGCCCACCGCGATGAACGCCGGCGCCAGGCCGGCCAGGCGGGTGCAGCGGGCCGGCACCCCGGCCGCCGGAACCGCGCGCGATCCCGGCGCTGCCCCCAGGAAACTCTCCCAGCCAAAGCGATTGGCCTGCGCATCCCAGCCCAGCTTGCCGATGCCCGGCGGCGGCATCACCGTGCTGCCGGTGCGATCGTCCAGCATGGGATAGGTCAGCACCTGCAAGACCAGCGGCACTTCCCCGCGGTCGCGCGCCTGGATCGCCAGCAGGGCGGCATGGCCGCCGCCGGCGCTTTCGCCCATCACCGCCAGGCGCCGCCGATCGACGCCCAGTGCCTCGGCCTGGTCATGCAGCCAGCGCAGCCCGGCATAGGTTTCCGCCACCGATCGGGTGAACCGCGCCTCGGGCGCCAGGGTGTATTCGACAGAGACGATCACGCAATCGAGCGCGTGGGCAAAATCTTGCAGATAGCCGCGTTCGGCCAGTGCGGAACCGGCCACGAAGCCGCCGCCATGGGTGTGCAGGATCGCCGGGCGCGGGCCGCCGCTCGCACGGCTGCCGGCATTGATCACCTGCACCGTCACGTCGGGAATGCCTGGCCCCACCGCGATCTTGCGCGCTTCTACCGGCACATCGGCGCGCAGCGGCCCGGCCATCGCCGCCCCGCCCGCCCGCAGGATCGGCAGCCGCGCCGTGGTGAGTGGGGAAAGCTTGGCCCCCATGGCCAGGACAGTGGCCGCGCCCGCGCGCAGCGCGGGATCGACGCCGGCCAGCGGATCTGCCGCTGCCGCGCTGGCAAAGTCCAGCCCGCCGATGCCCAGGCTGCTCAGGCCGATTCCACCCAGGCCCATTCCACCCAGGCCAACACCCAGCGCCATGCCACCCCGGCGCAAGATCGCACGTCTGTTGATCATCACCGTCTCCCTTGTCGCCGCGGCCATGCCATCTTGCATAAGGCGGCCTTTTGCACAATCGTTTACTCAATAGATCATTACGCCACTCGGAGAGGCCCATCCCCATGCAATCAGTCTTGCTATCATGCCTTGCCGCCGCCGCGCTCGCGCTTTCGGCCGCCCTGCCTAATCTCGCGCATGCCGATGCGCCCATGGCGCCAGCCCCGGTGCTCGAACCCGCGTTTCGCGCGCACGTGCTGCTGGGGGAAAGCCTCGACGTGGGCCAGACGCCGCGCGGCGGGCGCAGCCTGGTGCGCATCATCGGGGGCACGGTCGATGGGCCCATGCTGCACGGCGTGGTGCTGCCCGGCGGGTGGGACTGGCAGTTGCATGGCGCGGGCGGCTGCATCGAACTGCATGCCGACTATATGCTCAAGGCCGCTGACGGGGCCGTGATCAACGTGGTAAACCACGCCAAGGCCTGCCCCGGCCCCCACGGCGAAAAGCCGCAGATGGTCGGCATGCCGATGTTCGAGGCGCCGCTCGGCCCGCAAGGCTGGCTCAACAGCGGCGCCTATGTCGCCACGGTCACCGGCGGCAATGACCCGGCCCATCCGGCCGTGGACATTGCCGTCTACAAGGTGCGCTGATCAGCGGCGCGCGACCTTGGGCGGCATGGCGCAAGCCGTCACGCCGCCCTTGGTCTTGGCCACCAGCGGATAGCGGCACAGCGGCCGCTCCCGCCCGGGCCAGGGCGTGGCCGGGCCAGCCTTGGCGGCGAGCGCTTCGGGCGCCTTGCCCTGCTCCACCCAATCGACCAGCGCCCGCAACGCGTCATAGCGATCGGTGGCCGGGCCGCCGGCACAGTGGCCCATGCCCGGCACCGGAAACACCCGGGCATAGCTGGCTGCACGCCCGCCGCTGTGGCGATCGAGCGCGCGCCACCAGTCCAGCGTGTCGTTGAGCGAAAACACCGGATCAGAGCCGCCGTGCGGCACGATCAGGCGGCCGCCGCGCGCCTGGAAGCGATCGAGATCGGGAACATGGGCGCCCACGTCCTGCCAGGCAGAGCGCGGCCAGCCCGGCGCGGTGGCAGTGATCGCCGCAGCATCGCGCGCCGGGTCGAACGCCAATTGCGCGGCCAGGGTGGCGTCAGGCGCCAGCGGCACGTTGCCCGGCGGCGTGGCAAACAGCACCACGCGCGATGGCCCGCCCAGCACGACATTGAGCGCCGGCACGCGCCCATCGGGGCTGCCGGTCATCCAGATGCGCCAACCCATGTCGAACCAGCCGGCGTCCCAGCCAAACCCGGGATAGATCTGCCGCCCGGCGCCATCGCGCACCCCTTCGTGAATCTGCTCCAGCGCGGTGACCTGGGCCGGGCTCAGGCCGGCCGCGCGCAATTGCGGCACCACCAGCGCACTGGTGCAGCGCGTCACATCGGCCACGATGCCGTCCTTGGCGCCGTCCAGGCCGTCGCAGGCCGCCAGGATCGCCTGGCGCACCCGCGTGCCGTCTTCCACCGAAAAGGCGCGGGCAAGGTTCGCCACGGTGGGCGCATCGCCGCGCGCGGCGAGCACGCCGCCCATCGCCTTGGTGTTCCACGCTTCGGCCAGGGCCGCACGCGGCAGGGCAAAGCCAGGGGCCGCCGCGACGATGCCGTTGTAGAGATCGGGTTCCCGCTGGGCCAGGACCATGCCTTCCTGCCCGCCCTTGGAACAGCCATAGAAATAGCTGAAGCGCGGACCGCGCCCATAGAAGGCCGCAACCAGCGCCTTGGCCGCCAAAGTCACCGGGCGCAGCGACGCGCCGCCATAATCAGCGCGCGATTGCGGATCGTGGGCAAAGGCCACCATGCCGCCGCGCGCCGGATCGGTGTTGGTGGCATTGTCATGCCCCGAATCCTGCGCCATCACGGCATAGCCCTGGGTGAGCGCCGGAGCCTCGTCCAAGCTGACCTTGCCGATCGCATCGCCCACGATGCCGTTGGTGCCGCCCCCGCCCTGCATCAAAAAGCGCCCGTTCCAATCGCTGGGCAGGCGCAGGCGGAAATGGATGGCATAGGCCTGGCCATCGACGCCGCGGCGCTCGTGCATCACGCCTTCGACTTCGCAATGCGCGGGCAGCACGGCCTGGATCGGCGGGGCATCGGGCTGGCCCACCAAGGGCGCCGCATAGCCGGCCGGGCGCCAGGTTGCCGTCACGATCCGCGTGCCCGCCTCGGGCCAGGCAACACGGCCGGCCTGCGTGAGGGCGGCGCAGCTCTCGCTGCCCACCGGCGCCGGCGCCGTCGTTGCGGCATGGGCCAGCGGGGTGAACGCGAATACCGACATACCGGCCAGCAAGCCGCCAAGACAACGCAGGGACACGCGCATCATTACCTCTTCCCGCCCGATCGGGGCCTTGTCATATCGTAATGACACATAGCAGTTGATCGGGCCTTTGCAATGCAATGGCAGCGCCTTTATCGCGCCTTATTCGCTCTCGATCTCCACCTCGTCCTCGGCGTCGCCAGCAGGCTTGGTAGTGGCAGGATGGGCAGCGGCAGGATGAACTGCTGCCGGGGCGATCAGGCCATAGGCCTTGTAGCGCTGGTCGATGCGCGGCGCGATGGCGCGGGCGGCGGCAAGATCGGTCGCGGCGCCGGTGGCATCGCCGCTGGCCTCGCGGGCGAGTGCCCGCACAAACAGCGCGGCGGGCATGCGCGGATTGGCGGCCAGCGCGGCGGTCTCGTCGGCAATCGCGGCGGCATAGGCCTTGCGCCGATATTGCACCAGGGCACGGGTATCGAGCATGGCCGGCTGCGGGCCAGCCTTCTTGATCGCCAGGTCACTGTCCTTGAGCGCGCGATCGAGATCGGCATTGGCCAGGGCCCGGTTCCAGCTGCGCGCGTTGAGCAGGCTGGGATAGACCGAATCGTCGCGATGCAGCGCCACCACGCCATCGATCAGCGCCAGGCCACGATCGGCCGCGCCCAGCCGCTCGTACAAGACGATCACCGGCATCACGTCGAGCGAGCCGGGCGGCAGATGCGCGGCCGCCGCATCGGTATCGGCACGCGCGCCGGCGCGGTCCCTGGTGGCCAGCCGCAACTGCGCGCGCCGGGTCAGCAGGCGGTGATCGTCGGGCCGCAGGGCCAGGCCCGCGTCAAGATCCTTGCGGGCCAGATCCAGCTGGCCGCTGCGCAGATAGGCATTGGCACGATGCTCCAGCAGGTCGGCCCGCGTTGGCGCGAGGCGGATAGCCTCGGAAAAATCGGCCACGGCGCCAGCCGTATCGCCGCGATCCATCCGGCCAGAGGCGCGCCCGGCAAATTCGTCAGCAGTCTTGGGGTCGGCGCTGGCTTCGGCCGTGCCCATGTTTTCCGCGCGGGTGGCGATCCGCCCGATTTCGCCATCGGTCGTCGCGGAAAAGATCGGCCCGCCGTTATAGGTCAGGAACATCAGCCGCTGCGCGCGCGACACCACCACGTGGTGCGAGAGCAGGAAATCGACGCCCAGGATCATATCGGTCGAGCGATCATCGTCGGCATCGTCGATCACCCGGATCGGGCTGTTGCGGATTTCCTCGCCCCCGATCGAGATCGTCTTCGTCCGCACGATCCAGCTTTGCCGCCGCTTGATGCCGATGCCGCCCATGCGCATCGAATTGACCACGTCGGGCGCTGCCATGTCGATGCCGGCACGCTCGGCCGCGCGGCGCCCCAGCAGCGTGGTCGGCGCCCCGGTATCGAGCAGGGCGTGAATCGATTGGCCATTGATCATCACTTCCACGATGATGTGGTAATCATGCTCGTTGGTCGGGCGGAACACGCGCGCTTCGCCCACCGACATGCCCTTGCCCCAATAGGCCAGGCTGATCCCCTCGCAGTCGCGCTCCTGGAACAGGTTGACCACGCCCTTGGCCAGATCGAACTCGGTGGTCTGCACGCCCAGCAGGTTGGCGCCGAGAAAGCCGTTGCCGGCATCGCTCCCGCCCACCAGGAACTGCACGTTGTGCAGCGTGACACCCACGATGCCGAAATCGCGCACCTGCGCCAGTTCGGGCGTCACCGAGCCGCCAATCCCGGTCATGTAGAAGCCCATTGGCAAAGGCTGCGTGCGCAGGCCCAGTTCCACCGCGCGGGCCTTGGGCATGAAGTTGAAGAACGCCCCGCTATCGAGCCAGACGCGCGTGTCCTTGCCGTTGACGGTCACCGGCACGCTGGCGCGGGCGTTTTCCATCACCACCGGCAGCTTGGCGATCAAGCCCACCTTGCACTTGCTCGCCCCCTCCGCATGGGCGCGGGGCACGGCGAGGCCAGCTGTGGCCAGGGCCAGCCCCAGGCTGGCGCCAAACACCCTTTTCATCGATCGCCGATTCATGCTGGCATGCCCCCCATCCACGCGACACGCCGTTTGATCACGAATCCCGTTACACGGCCAGAGGCAAATAGCGCCAAATCAACCGTTTTTCCGCCTGGTCAGGGGTGCGCCCGGCCCGCCCCGAGGCAGGCCGGGCCATCGCATCACGCCCCCGGGGCAGCCGCCTTGGTCGCCGCATCCAGTTCGGCCGCGGTCATCGAGATGAACAGGCCATCGGCGCCCATGCCAAAGGCCGTCTTGGGCAATGCCACCGCACCGGCGCTGCGCGCCACGATCACCTGGTCGCCCTTCACTTCCTTGATCGTGCCGATCGCCCCGCCGGCCTTGCCTTTCACCGCCGCGCCGGGAACCATCGCCGCTTCTACGGCCGCGCTCGCCTTCTGGTTGGCGGCGGCCACCTGCTCGTCGATCTGGGCCTTGGTCATGGCGATGATCGGGCCCTTGGGCCCGGTGCCGATGGCGCTCTTGGGCAGGGTGGCCTTGTTGGTTCCGGTGTCGACCACGACTGCATCACCGGTCATGCTCACGATCTTGCCCACTTCGCCGCCCTGCGGATCGAAGATGGTGCCGCCCACGGCCACGGTAGCCGTCGCGTTCGCCGCCGGTGCGGTCTGGGCCTGGGCCAGCGCCGGAACACTGGCCATCGCCGCTGCTGCCACCAGGAAATGGAAAACCTTCACGTGTCGAACTCCCATCTTGCCATAGACTTAGCGCTCGACCGGGCAAGCCCGGCCTGTTTTCGCAACCGGCCATCACCCGATGTGGTTCCCAAGATTGTGTCGATAATCTTTTTCCTGGCGCGAAAATCAGGCAGCCCAGCGCGGTTTCAGAAGCCCGCCGACCAGGTCAGCAGCAGTTGCCGCCCGCCCAGGATCGTCTGCGGCACGGCGTCGCTATAGCGGCCGATCGTGGCGCGATAGGCGGTATCGTCCAGCGCGTTGCGCAGGGCCAGGCGCAGCGTCTGCTGGCCCCAGTGGCGCGCCAGGGCGAGGTCAACCTGCCGCGATGGCCGCACCCAGGTATCGAGCGCGCTGCCCGATAGCGGCGCGGTGCCGGCAAAGGTCGGCACTTCGATGCCGTATTCCTGGATATAGGCGCCGGTCAGCCGGCAGGCAGCATCGGCAGACCAGCGGCCATCATCATAGTGCAGCCGCAGCAAGAGGTTGCTGGCCGGGGCATATTGCGTGCGCTCCACCCGGTCGAGCGCGGGGTTTTCGAGGTGCACCGCGCTGTGCAACAGGGTGAGATCGGCCGCCAGCGCCAGATGGCGCAGCGCGCCCGCCACCAGGTCCAGCGGCACGGCCATGCTCGCCTCAAGCCCAAGGATCGTGGCCGTGCCGCCGTTTTCCGGGCGGATCAGGCGGATCGCGCGGTATTCCATCACGCTGGCCGGATTGTTGAGATCGTTGCCGGTATCGTTTAGGTAACGCGCCAGGTGCTTGGCAAACCCGCCCAGCGCCAGGCGCAGCCCGCGCGGCCCCTGCCAGGCCACGCCGAGATCGGCATTGCTGCCGCGCACGGATTTGAGATCGGGGTTCGACAGCTGGATTTCGGTCACGCCCTGGCTATCGCGCGTGGCACTGCCCCCGCCGGTCAGCTGATAGGGCGATGGCCGGGTCAGGCTGGTCCACAGCGCCGCATCGAATGTCCAGTGCCGGTCGGGCCGCCAGTGCAGCGTGGCGCTGGGCAAGAGCGCGGCATAGTGGGCCGACAGGTGGTTCCAGCCATAGGCAACGCCATCGGCCGGCACGCCATCGTTGCCCGCCAGCCAATAGCGCCCGCTTACCCTCGACCATTCGCCGCGCAGGCCCAGCGACAGGTCAAGCCCGCCCTCCCCTGCCGCGCCCTCCCCCGCATCGCCATCGCCGCCCAGGTGCCGTGTCACCACGGCATAGGCGGCCAGGCGGTCTTCATGCAGGGCATAGGCATTGGCGTTGCTGTCATCGATCGTGCGCGGCTGGGTGGTGGCGCGGCTGATCGCGCGCAGCAGCGCGGCATCGGCGATGGTCGGGATGGCATAGTCATAGACCCCGCGCAGCACCGGCCCGATCTGCCCATCGACCAGCCCGCTGCTGCCCAGCGTCGTTCCCGCCGGCAGCGTATCGGCATAGAGGAAATGCGCCGTCGCCCGGCTGCGCCACGAGCGCAGCGCCAGCCCGCCGATCTCGGCCTGCCAGCCCGGCGCCGGGCTCGCCTGTACGCGCCAGTCCCCGCCAAGGCGGTGGTCCTGGCTCGTCTCGCTTTCCCGCTCCCCCTGGTTGTGCACCGGAAAGGCGAGCGGATTGGCGACCAGCGCGGCATCGGCGGCGCCCAGCTTGAGCACGGGAAAGCCGCGCACATCGGCCACGTTCACCCCGCCCGAAAGCCGCGTGCTATCCGCGTCCCAGAACGAAATCTCGATATGGTCGGGCCGGTCGGTGCGGCCCAGCGCGGCAAACACGCGGGCCTGCGCCTTGAGCCCGCCAGCCTCCCACGCCAGTGTGGCCTGGGCCATGCCCAGCCGGTCGCGCTCGGGATTGGTTTCGAACCAATAGTGCGCATCGGCGCGAATGCTCTGGGTGCGCAGCAGGCCATCGGCCGTGGCGGTCTGGGCAAAGAACCCGGCGGCGCGCCCGCCCTGCACGCTGACCTGGTAGACATCCTGCGCAATCGCGCGGCTTGCCCACATCGCACTGGCCGTCAGCGTCAGCCGGTCGCTTGCCCGCCATCCCAGCGACAGGAACGCGGTCTCTTCATGCGCGGTGCCACGCGTCACCTGCGCGTTGACCGAGGCGAGCAGGAGATTGGCCGCCGGGTCCAGCCCCGGCGCGCTGTTGCCTTGCGCATTGGTCAGGGCATAGGCGAGGTTGCCGGATTGATAGGTCTGTTCCACGCTGGCGAAATGGCGCCGGCTCAGCGCCGCGCTGGCCACCAGCGCCAGCCGTCCATCGGGCGATTGCCAGCCAAACCCGGCATTGGCGCCCCAGGTGCCGGCATTCTGGCCAAAGCGCCAGGCCTGGTCATCGGCCCCTGCCGTCAGGCCCAGGCGCAGGCCCTGTGCGCGCGGCGCGAACGGCGCCAGGTGATCGATATCGAGCGTGCCGGCAATCGCTTCCCCCGCCAGCCGGGCATCGAGCACGCGGTGCACCTGTAGGCCCAGATCGGGCGCCAGGGCCATCAGCCCCAGCTGCGTGCCGCGGCTGTAGGGCAGGCTTTGCGGTATCTCGATGCCGTCGATCCGCGTTTCGACATAGGCACCGGGCAGCCCGCGCATCGCCACGAAATCACCAGTCGCACGGCCCGCGTGGTCCACCCGGCCCATCGCCCCTTCCAGCGAGGTTGCCAGCGTGACGATGCCGGGCAGCCGGCCCAGCGCCTCGGCAATGGTGCGATCGGGCAGGCGGCGGATCTGCGCGCTGGCCAGGGCATCGGGGGTGGCGTCGGCCGCGCCATCGCGCCAGGCCCGCGCCGCCAGCGAGGCTTCGACCACGATGGCGGTGCGATCCTCGATCGCGGGCACGGGCAGGGCCGCCACCGCATGGCGGCGCGGCGCGGCCCGCACCGGCGCAGGCAGGCGCCCGCGCGGGGCCAGGCGCACGGCGCCGCCGGCCAGCCGCGTGGCGACCAGGCCATTGCTGCGCGCGAGGATGCCCAAGGCCGCGTCAAACGTGGCGGCGCGCACCGGTGGCGCTTGCGCCCCGGCCACATCAGCAGCGGCAAACAGGATGTTGCGCCCGGTCTGCTGCGCCAGCGCCAGCAGGGCCTGGCCCAGCGGCATGGCTGGCAGCACGATGCGCGTCGGCGCGCCGACGGGCTGTGCCGTCGCGGCCATGGCCGGAACGGGCGCGGGCACAAGGCACGCCGCGCCCAGCAAAGCGGCGCTAGCGGCGGAAAACCTCATACCCACGCTCGGTTCGGCGCCACGCCACGGGATAGAGCGCGCCGACGGCATCGAGGAACTGCGCCACATCGCCGATGCGATAGGTGCCATAGACGCGCAGATCGCCCATCGCAGGATCGCGCAGCGCGATCGGCACGCCGCTCAATTGCGAGAACCGCGCCATCACCGCGGCCAGCGGCAGATCCTGCGCCACCAGCCGCCCATCGCGCCAGGCCAGCGCGGCATCGGCATCGATCGCGGCGATCGTGGCGGTATCGCCGGCCAGCGACACCTGCTGCCCGGGATGGGGCGTGGCGATCAATGCGCCGCTGTGGCTGTCTTCGATATCGATCGCGCCGCGCGCCAGGATCACCGCCGTCTGCCCGGCGCGCCGCGCCACCGAAAACAGCGTGCCGCGATCGACCACGCGCACGTCGCCCGCCGTCACCGCAAACGGGCGCCGCTCGTGCTTCACGTCAAACGTGCCTTCGCCATCGAGCTGCACCGACCGGCCCAGCAGCGTGGCGCGCATCGTCACCGCGCTGCCCGGCGTCAGCCACACCCGGCTGCCATCGGCCAGGGCAAAGCTGGCGGTGCGATCGGCGGGCGCGGCCAGGTGCTGCTCGTGCACGGTCAAGGTCCAGGCCGCCACGGCCGCCAGCGCGGCGCAGGCTGCGCCCAGCACCGGCCCGGCCAAGCGCCAGCGCCCGGCACCGCGCGCGGCGGCGGGTTCAGCCTGGCGCGCGCGCGGGCGCAGGCCACGGCCAGATGCGGCGCGCGGCGCCTCGCGCCAGGCGCGCTCGACCAGGTCCATCGCCGCGACATGCTCGGGCCGCTCGCGCAGCCAGGCGCGAAACGCCTGGCGATCTTCCTCGCTGCCGGTGCGGGCGCGCTCCATCCAGCGCGCCGCCTCGGCCAGGATCGGGCTGTCGTGCAGGTCGGGCGCCGTCATCGCGGGGCTCTCCCGCCGTCGCTCCTGCCGCTACCCTCGCCCAGCGCCAGGCGCCCGGCCATGCGCGCCAGCGTGCGCTCGACATGGTGCGAAACCGCCTTGGGCGTGATGCCCAGCCGTTGCGCCGCTTCCTTGTGGCTCAACCCTTCCACCCGCACCAGCAGGAACGCATCGCGCGCCACCGGCCCGATCGCCTCGAGCGCATCGCCCAGCAGCGCCAGTTCCTGGCGGCCAGAGGCAATGCGTTCGGGCGCCAGCGCGCCATCGTCGACGATATGCTCGTCCAGCGTGGTATGGTGTTCGGACAAGCGGGCAGCCTTCCTGCGGTAACGGTCGATCAACAGGTTTGACGCAACCCGGCGCAGAAATCCCCGAATATTGGCAACAGGATCGGCTTCCGGCGTCGAAAGCACGCGCAGATAGACATCCTGGACCATGTCGTCCAGGTCCTGCCCGTCGCGCATCCGCCGCTTGAGATAGGCGCGCAGCGCGGCCATCTCGCCGGCACTGGTGGCCGCCTCCAGCTCTTGCGCGCGGCACGCTGCCGCCCCCTGCGGCAGCTCTGGTGGCGGCGCATGACTATCCCCGTCGATGCTCCGCATGGTTGACCCCGTTCCTGCCATCATTGCCCCCGGCGGCCCCCAGCCAAACGCACGGGACTGATCCCCGCGGGCACATGGCCGGGCGCCCTAGGGGGCAGGTGTGACAGCGCGGTGACAATCCCGCCATCAAATTTTTTCGGGGAATCGTGGGGCGGCGCTGCGTCCTTTCCGGCAGACCCGCCCGCCGTGGCTGGTCGTGTTTCCTAAAGGGGGAAAACATGCCCGTTTCGTATCTGCGCCCGGCTCTGCTTGCCAGCGCGCTGCACACCATGATCGTTCCCGCGCTGGCGCAACAGGCGCCGCAGCCCGCGCCCGATGCCACCGCCGGTTCCGCTGGCGATGCCGCCGCGCCGGCCGATGCCGAACGCGCCATCGTGGTGATCGGCACGCGCAAGCAGGCCGCCGATATCCAGTTCCAGTCCGCGCACCCGATCTCGGTGCTGTCGGAAGAAGACCTGCGCCACACCGCCGTGCACAACGTGGCCGAGGCGCTGGGCCTGCTGCCCGGCGTCAACGTGGTCAACACCGGCTCCTCGTTCATCGGCGGCGTCGATGGCGCCTCGCGCGGGGAAGGCATGTATGTCGCCATCCGCGGCCTCAATTCCGAATACAACGTCAACCTGATCAACGGCGTCAACGTTGCCCAGGGCCAGCCCTACAGCCGCGGCGTGCAGCTGACCCTGCTGCCGCCCACTGGCCTCAACACGATCGTGCTCAACAAGGCCTCGCGCGCCGACATGGATGGCGATGCCATCGGCGGCACGGTCGATTTCCGCACGCCTTCCGCGTTTGACTATTCCGATCGCCTGCACGGCAGCGTGACTGCCTCGGGCCGCCTGGAAACCCGCGCGCGCACCTATGGCGACAGCGGCCTGGGCGGCGGCCTGGCGGCGGAAATCTCGTCGCGCTTTGGCCCGGGCCACACCATGGGCATCTATGTCAGCGGCTATTACGACAAGCGCACCTATACCAACAGCGAGATCCGCGGCGCGCAATCGGCGCACGACGATGGCAGCTGGGGCTATCTCAATGCGTCGGACAGCAAGGGCACCAGCTATCCCGGCCTCGATCCGCAGCGCAATGCCGCGCTCACCGGCTTTGACGCGGGCGTGTCGAGCGGCAAGACCCGCCGCTTTGGCGGCAATGCCTCGCTCGACTGGCGCCCGGACGATACCACCCGCGTCTATCTGCGCGGCACCTATGCCAAGGCGCTGACCGAGCAGGATTCCACCCTGGCGCAGTTCAATGGCGGCACCAAGGCGTGGATTCTCTCGCCCGGCACCGATCGCTATGTCCTGACCGTGCCGTCGGTTTCGGTGCGCAACTACTTTGAAACCAACCCCGAAACCGCGATCCTGGCAACGGCCGCGTTCGGCGGGGAAAAGCAGCTCGGCGACTGGAAGGTCGCGCCCGAGGTGTTCTACAGCGAAGGCCACAACAACCGCCCCAACCACATCGAGGCCTCGGCCCGCATCAACCAGTCCGACAAGTATACCAGCGGATCGAAGATCCCGCTCGGTGGCCAGTCAGTCGGCTATTCCGACAACTACCCGGTTGCGCTCTATAACCAGGCGATCTTCAACGCGTTCGACAATTCGGCCAGCGTCCTGCCCGCCCGCCGCGCCGGCCAGTTGACCGAGCAGTTCAGCGGCCAGCGCAAGTGGGGCGGCCGCCTCGACATCAGCCGCGATTTCACCGATGGCGGCCTGCTGCAGAGCATCGCCTTCGGCGCCAAGCTGCAAAGCAGCAAGCGCAACGTGACCAGCCGCGACTGGACCACCGACTATGTCGCCAACTATGTCGGCCATTCCGTCACCTGGGCGCAGCTCGGCCTGACCAACGGCACGTATGCCCACACCTATCCGGGCCTTTATGACTGGTCGCTGCCGCGCTTCAACAAGGCCGCGCTGTTCAACCTGTTCAACAAGTACCAGTTCGCCAACGAGGCCGACGGATCGAGCTACAACAGCTTCGACACCTGCGGTTCGCTCTATGTGAACAACTACAATTGCGGCACGCTGTCGGGCCGTGAAACCGTGGCGGCGGCCTATGCCACGGCCACGCTCAAGGCCGGCAACCTGGAAATCATTCCGGGCCTGCGCTTTGAACACACCACGATCAACAACACCTATTGGGTCATGGCCTATAGCGGCGGCGTGGAACAGCCCGGCGCCTTTGCCAGCAACCGCACCACCTACAACGAACTGCTGCCCAGCCTGTTTGCCAACTGGCGGCCCAGCAGCACGCTGGTCGCACGGGGCGACGTGTGGTTCTCCTATACCCGCCCCCCGTTCTTCCAGCTTGGCGGCAGCTCCACCGCGCGCACGGGTGACGATGGCAAGACCACGATCGTGCAGGGCAATCCCAACCTCAAGCCGATCCGCGCGCTCAACATCGACAGCTCGGTCGAATGGAACTTTGCCCCCTCGGGCCATGTCATGCTGGGCGGCTATTACAAGCGGCTGACCAACTATCTCTATGACAGCGGCACCACCCTGCTCAACACCGCCACCAACGACGGCACCAACCAGACGTTCATCACCCGTCCGCTCAACGGCGGCAGCGGCAATGTCTATGGCCTGGAATTCCAGGTGCAGAAAACCTTCGTCGAACTGCCCGGCGCACTGCGCGGCTTTGGCGTCGGTGCCAACCTCACCCGGCAGTGGACCAAGGTGGACATCGGCAACGGCGTGATGCGCAATATCCAGAACGCCCCTGATGTGATGGGCCAGGCGCGGGTGTTCTACGCGCTCGGCGGCTTCTCGATCGACGCCATCTACAACTACACCGGCGCCTATCTGGAATCCTACAACTACCTGGGCCAGCCCACCGGTTGGGACGATCGCTGGGTGCGCCCGGTCAAGCGGGTTGACCTGCACGCCGGCTATGACTTCGGCAACGGCCTCAAGGCCGATGTCTCGGTGGCCAACCTGTTCAACAACTACACCTACTGGGCGCACATCGGGCGCCACTCGCTGGCCATTTCCGACATTGTCAATTCCGGGACCACGGCGCTGGCCAGCATCAAGTATTCGTTCTGATCGCCTGATCCCTCGGGTCGTCCCTCACTGGCCCGATCGCAAACTGGGGCGGCGGCGCGGTTATCGCGGCCGCTGCCCCTCTTTTTTGCCAACGTCGCCCCTGTTTCACATTTGCCAGTTAAGGCTGCCCGCCATGCTCGCTCGTGCCCGCTTCCCTTCCCGCCTTGCGCTGTGCCTGCTCGCCGCGCTGATCCCCGCCATGGCGATCGCCCGCCCGGAAACGCCGCGCTACCGCGTCGATCGCGCGGTCCTGCTCATCCGCCACGGCATCCGCGCCCCGCTCGATGGCGAAGCGGCCGCCGCGCCGCTGGCTGACCAGCCCTTTCCCCACTGGGATACCCCACCCAGCCAGTTGACCCCGCACGGCGCCCAGGCGCTCGGCCGCCTTGCCGATTACGCGCGCGCGCGCCTGGTGCGCCAAGGCCTGCTGCCCCGCCAGGGCTGCCCGCAAGCCGGCAGCATCGCGATCTGGACCAATAGCAAATCGCGCACCATCGCCAGCGGCCAGGCCCTCGCCCAGGGCCTCGCGCCCGGTTGCGCGCTGGCGGTCGATCACCTGCCCGAAGGCCAGGCCGATCCGCTGTTCGACGCGCTCGATACGCCGGCCGTGCCGTTCGATGCGCGCGCCGCTGCTGCCAGCATCAACGCCGAACTCGACAATGGTCGCGCGCTGATGGTCGGCATGGGCCCGGCCGTCGCCACGATCGAACGCGTGCTGGGCTGCCGCGCGCCTTGCCCGATTTCCACCCAGCCCAATCGCATCGCGCCGTCGGCCGATGGCAAGGGGTTGAGCCTTGCCGGGCCGATCGATCTCGCCTCGGGCACGGCGCAGGTGTTCTTGCTGCAGTATACCGAAGGCATGCCGCTGCGCGAGGTGGGCTGGGGCCGGGCCAGCGCGGCAGACATCGCCACGATGTCTCCGCTCCATGCCCGGCTGTTCGATGTCTTTGCCCGCTCGGCCTATATGGCGCCGCGCGTGGGCGGCCTGATCGCGCGCAGGATCGCCGCCACGCTGACGGCGCGCCAAGCGCCCGCGTTCAGCGTGCTGGTCGGCCATGACAATACCATCGCGGCGGTTACCGCGCTGATCGGCACCGGCTTTACCCTGCCCGGCTATGGCCGCAACGATCCGCCGATCGGTGCGGGCCTGCTGTTCGAACGCCTGATCGACACGCGCACCGGCCGCCACCTGCTGCGCCTGTCCTATCTGGCGCAAACGCCCGATCAGGCGCGCCGCCTGCTGCCTTTGCCGCAAGCAGGCACCGGCGCGCCGCTGCATCCGCTCTCGGTCGGCCGCTGTGGCACCGCCTGCACGCCGGAAGGCTTTGCCGCGTTGATCGCCCGGCAAACCCGGGTGCTGGACCAGGCGAAGTAGCTCCCTGCCCCAAGGGCCATACGGAACTGTCCTTGGCGATGGTGGGTTCCTTTACCGCATAGGCAAGAGGAACCCACCATGGCCGAAACCCTGCGCAAGGGCGCAAAAGTCAAATGGCACAGCAGCGGCGGCACCGCCCACGGCAAGGTTGTGCGCAAGGTAACCAAGCCGATGAAGATCAAGGATCACAAGGTCGCCGCCTCGCCCGATGATCCGCAGATCCTGGTGGAAACCGACAGCGGCGCCCGCGCCGCGCACAAGCCCGAAGCGCTGGAAAAGGAATAGCGCCATGGCCGGGCAGCACTTCACCCCCACGCTCAAGATGGCGGCCAATGCCAAGCGCGGCCTGCGCCTGCGCGAAAAGTTCGGCCGCGGCGGCACCGAGGTGGGCGTGCGCCGCGCGCACCAATTGGCCGAGCGGCGCGACGTGACCGAGGCCGACGTGAAAGCCATGGCCAGCTATTTCGCCCGCCACAAGGTGGACAAGGACGGCGCGGCTCACCAGTGGAACAGCAACAGCGACCCGTCGGCGGGATTCATCGCCTGGCTGCTGTGGGGTGGCGACGCGGGACGCACCTGGGCACAGGCCAAGCGCGCCAAGCTGGATGATTAAGACGTGCTGCGCAGATAGCTGCTGGCGGCTTGCGCATCCTGCACATCATAGGCAAACCAGGTGCTCTGTGCGTGGTCGAACACCTGCACTACGCCATCGCCCACGCGCGCCTCGAAATGGGCGCCGCTGGCACGGTCAAAGCCGCGCACCTGCGCGCCGTCGATGGTGAAAGACACGAACGCCTTGCTGCCATCATCATGGATTTCAGGCAGCGTACCGGCAAAAGCGACGTTGCGTTCGCCATCAAAGCCCTGGACCTGCTCCCCGCGCCGCTCTGCCGCCACGCGCAGATCGCGGCCGGCGGCATGGTCAAACAGCCCGGCCACCGTCTTGCCGGTGGTGGAGGCAAAGGCGACGGCGGCGATCATGGCGCGGGTATCGGGGTTCATGCCCGCCGATGTCGCATGCATGGCGGCCTACTTCAACCCCTGCGCCCCAGCCCCAGCCCCCGACCATAGCGTGCGCAGATGGGCAAGGCCAGCGCGGGCATAGGCGGCCGGCGGCGCCAGGGCAGGGTCCTGCTCTGCCTCGATCACGATCCACCCGGCATAGTCGATCGCGGCGAGCGCGGCGCAGATCGCGGCAAAATCCACCGCGCCATCGCCCGGCACGGTGAACATGCCGGCAATCACGCCATCGAGGAACGACGCGCCCTGGCCGATCGTCTCGGCCGCCACCGCCGGGCGCACGTCCTTGGCATGAACGTGCACCACGCGGGCGGGATGGTCGCGGATCAAGGCCGGCACGTCGATGCCGCCGAGGCGCGCATGGCCGGTATCGATCACCAGGCCCACGCCTTCGCCTGTGGCATCGATCAGCCGCGCCAGATCCTGGGCATCTTCCACCACGGTGCCCAGGTGATAGTGATAAGCGAGGCGCAGGCCGCGATCGGCGAGCCGCGCCGCCACGGCATCGAGCATGGCGCCAAACCCCGGCCATTCGCCGGGCGCCAGGCGCGGCCGCTGGCGCAGCGGGGTATGGCGCTGGCCGTGCACGGCGCCGCTGGTTTCTGCCAGGATGAACACATCACAGCCGCAGGCCGCCAGCAGGCTGGCCTGCGCATCGATCGCCGCGCGCTCCCCCGCCAGGCCATGGGCGAGCAGGCCGCTGCCATGCCATGCCCCGGCGAGCGCCAGCCCGGCCTGGTCCAGCCTGGCCGCCAGCGCCGCCGGTTCGGCCGGAAACACGCCGCCACGCTCGATCCCGACAAAGCCGATCGCCGCCGCATCGCCCAGGATCGTCTCCAGCGTGGTCCCCGCGCCCAGGCTGGGCAGGTCATCGTTCACCCAGCCGATCGGGCTGACGCCCCAGCGCACGGTCATGGCCGGTCCTCCAGCACTGCCTCATACTGCGCGCGGGCGGCCATCACCGCCGCACGCGTCGAAACTTCCGGCACGGCCACGTCCCACCAGGCGCCGCCCAGATCGCGCGTGCCATCGGGATCGGTCTCGATCACCAGCACGGTCGGGCGATCGGCTGCGCGCGGGGCGGCCAGCGCTGCTTCCAGCGCGGCGCAATCGGCCACCTTGTGCGCCACCGCGCCCAGCGCGCGGGCATGGGCGACGAAATCGATCGCCGGCTGCCCCGGCCCGCGCAGCGTCGCGAACGAGGCATTGCCGGTGCGCCCCTGCAGGCGGTGGATGCAGCCAAAGCCGCGGTTGTCGAGCAGCACCACGGTAAACGCCACGCCCAGCGCCGCCGCGCTCGCCAGTTCGGAATTGAGCATCAGGTAGCTGCCATCGCCCACCATCACCACCACATCGGCGGCGCGATCGGCCAGCGCGATGCCCAGCCCGCCGGCCAGCTCGAAACCCATGCAGGAAAAGCCGTATTCCACGTGATAGCGCCCCGGCGACGGGCACGGCCAGAAGCGGTGCAGATCGCCCGGCAATCCGCCCGCCGCTGCCACGATCGTGGCATCGGGCCGGGCGCGCTGCACCGCGCCGATCACGGCCACGTCATCGGGCAGGGCGCCTGCCGGCACCGGCAGATCGCGCGCGGCCCTGGCCGCCTGGTGCCACTGCGCGGCCCAGGCCCCGGCCTGCTGCGCCCAGGCGGCGGGCACGGTCCAGCCTTCCAGCGCCTGGGCCAGCGCGGCGACCACCACGCCGGCATCGCCCAGCACCGGCTGCGCGCCATGCTTGGCGCAATCGTGCAGCGCCACGTTGACCTGGAACAGCTGCACATCGGCGCCGAACAGGCGGCGCGATCCGGTGGTGAAATCCTGCAGCCGCGTGCCCAGCGCCACGATCACGTCGGCTTCGCGCGCCGCGGCGTTGGCCGCTGCCGTGCCGGTCACCCCGATCGCCCCCAGCGCGCCGGGCCCGGCGTCGCGCAGCGCGCCCTTGCCCGCCTGCGTTTCCGCCACCGGCAACCCGGTCTGTGCCGCCAGCGCCGCCAAGGCCGGCGCCGCCCCGGCATAGTGTACGCCGCCCCCGGCAATCACCAGCGGCCGCCGCGCCCCGCGCAGCGCCGCCACCAGCGCCGCCAGCTCGCGCGCATCGGGCGCCGGGCGGCGGATGTGCCACAGCCGCGGCGCCAGGAAATCGGCCGGCCAGTCGATCGCCTCGGCCTGCACGTCCTGGCACAGCGCCAGTGTCACCGGGCCGCAGGCGGCCGGATCGGTCAACACCGCCATGGCGCGGGGCAGTGCGTCGATCAGCTGCTCGGGCCGGGTGATCCGGTCGAACAGCCGCGAGACCGGGCGCAGGCAATCGTTGGCCGAAACCGTGGCATCGGCAAAATGCTCGACCTGTTGCAACACCGGATCGGGCCGGCGCGAGGCATAGACATCGCCGGGTAGCAGCAGCACCGGCAGGCGGTTGACATGGGCCAGCGCCGCCGCCGTCACCAGATTGGTTGCCCCCGGCCCGATCGAGGTGGTGCACACCATCGCCCGCCGCCGGGCATGGGCCCGGGCAAAGCCGATCGCCGCGTGGGCCATGCCCTGCTCGCTATGCGCGCCATAGGTGGGCAGGCGGGCCGGGTCAGCCTCGGCCAATGCCTCGCCCAGCGCGGCGACGTTGCCATGGCCGAAAATCGCCCAGACGCCGCCAAAAAACGGCACGCGCACGCCATCGGCGCCCGCGATGTCCTGCGCGGCGAGCCACTGCACCAGGGCCTGGGCGGCGGTCAGGCGCAAGGGGCCAGCGCCTTGGCCCGGGCCTGGCGCCAGGTGGCGACCATGGCGGCAAAATTCTCGGTCAAACGCACCAGTGCGGTTTCATCATCGATCATGCCGGTAAACCATTCCTGCGCCACATCGTGCCAGATCGCCCGCCCCACGGCAAAGCCCTTTACCACGCGGCGCGGCGCGGCGGCGGCAAAGCTCGCGGCCAGGTGCGCCGGGCTGCTTTCCGCGCCCAGCACCACCACGCCGCGGCACCACGGATCGGCCTGGGCAATCACTGCCTCGATCGCCGACCAGGCGGCCGGGTCGTCGGTCGCTTCCAGCTTCCACCAATCGGGATAGATGCCCTGGGCATAGACATGCGCCATGACCCGGGCCACCGTATCGTGATGCACCGGGCCATAGGGCGCGGCGATGATTTCCAGCAGCAGTTCGTGGCCGGTGCTGCGCGTGGCATCGAACAGGCGCGCCAGCTGGGCATCCTGTTCGGCGCGCAGCTCGGCCGGATCATCGGGATGATAGCGCAGGTTGCATTTCACCGCATGCGGTCGCGGCCAGGATCGCAGCGTGATCGCCACATCGGCCCCACCTTCAAAGCGCAAGGGGCGCGAGCCGGAAATCTCGATCGGCCGCCCGATCCAATAGGGCGCATCGGCCGCCTGGGCCAGTGCGCGCGCGCCAAACCGGCCATCGAGCAACAGGCCGCAGGCGCGATCGCCAGCCGCGGTACGCTCCATCGCCATGCCGGCCAGATCCTTGAACGTCGCCACGCGGGCCTCGTCGCCGCCGCCGCTGTCGATCAGGGTTTCGAACAGGCCGCGATGGTCGATCGCCAGGATGGTCAGCGCCTCGTCCGCCGGGGCGCGGGTGGTGGCCCAGTGTACCTGCTCCAGGCTGGCCGGGCTGCGCGCCCCCTGCCCTGCCATGAACGCATCGAGTTCGGGCCACGTCGGCATCGCCGGGGCACAGCCGTGGCGCGCCACCACGATCGCGCCACAGGCATTGCCCCAGGCCGCCGCCCGCGCCATCGGCTCTCCCCGCAGCCAGCCGCGCAGGAACCCGGCCATGAAGCCATCACCCGCGCCCAGTACGTTGGCCACCGGCACGGCAAAGGCCGGCGCCACCAGGCCTTCGTCCAGTTCCCCCGGGATCACCCCTTCGAACACGACACAGCCCTTGGCCCCGCGCTTGACCACCACCGGCGCGTCGGTCAGCGTGCGGATCGAGCGCAGCGCATCGAGCGTGTTGGTCGATCCGCCCAGGATGTGGATTTCCTCTTCGGTGCCCACCACCAGATCCACCAGGTCGAGCGCGCCTTGCAGCGTGGCCGTCACGCTGTGGCTCGGCACATAGCGATCCTCGCCACAGTCGCGCGGCGCGAGGTCCCACAGCACCGGGCGATAATCCACGTCGAGCACGACGCGCCCACCCTGCGCGCGCATCAGGTGCGCGGCGTGGCGGCTGGCGGCGGCGGTCTGCGGCGTGGAAAAATGCGTGCCCGACAGCAGCACCGCGCTGGCCTGGGCAATCAGCGCGGCATCGATGTCTGCCTCGCACAGCGCCATGTCGGCGCAATCCTGGCGATAGAAGATCAGCGGATAGGTACCGTTTTCACGAATGCCCAGCAACACCAGCGCCGTCAGCCGCGCCGGATCGCTGCGCACGCCGCGTGTGTCGACCCCTTCGCGCACCAGTTCCTCGCGGATGAAGCGGCCCATGTGATCGCCGCCCACGCGGGTGATCAGCCCGGCGCGCAGGCCCAGCCGCGCCATGCCGATCGCGGTGTTGGTCGGGCTGCCGCCGACATACTTGGCAAACGTCGCCATGTCTTCCAGGCGGCCGCCGACCTGCTCGCCATAGAGATCAACCCCGGCGCGGCCGATCGCGATGACATCGAGTGGCTTCATGGACGGCGCCGTTTCCCTGGCTGCTGAGCGTGGCCCCCGCTATGACGCCAAGCGCGCGCTCTGGCCAGAGCCGCTCTTGTGCCGGCGCGCCAGTTTCGGCACAGACGCGCCAGACCACGCCAAGGGAACCGCCAGGCCTCATGCATACAATCGCTCTGCTCGGCGCCGGGCGCATCGGCGCCGTTCACGCCGCGCATATCGCTCGCCATCCCGGCCTGCGCCTGGCGGTGGTGGCCGATATCGATCCCGCCGCCGCCCAGGCCCTAGCCGATCGCCACGGCGCGCTGGCGCTGGCGCCCGATCAGGCGCTCGATCATCCCGGCCTTTCCGGCGTGGTCATCGCCAGCCCCACCGCGCTCCACGCGCCGCAAACGCTGGAGGCCGCCGCGCGCGGCCTGGCGGTCTTGTGCGAAAAGCCGCTCGCGCTCGATCCGGCCGTGGCGCAGGCGGCGCTGGATCGCCTCGCCGGCCTGGGCGCGCGCGTGCTGATGGGCTTCAACCGCCGCCACGATCCCGATTTCGCCGCGCTGCAGGCCGCGCTGGCGCAAGGCACGATCGGCGCGGTCGAAACGCTGCACATCATCAGCCACGATCCCGCCCCGCCGCCGCCCGCCTATGTCGCCACCTCGGGCGGGATCTTCCACGACATGGTGATCCACGATTTCGACATGGCGCGCTGGCTTCTGGGCGAAGAGCCGGTGGAGGTCATGGCCGCCACTGCCTGCCTGATCGATCCCGCGATCGGCGCTGCGGGCGATGCGGATACCGCCAAGACCATCCTGCGTACCGCCAGCGGGCGCATGGCGATGATCAGTTCCAGCCGCCGCAGCGGCTATGGCTATGACCAGCGGATCGAGGCGTTCGGCGCGCGCGGCGCGCTGCGCGTGGGCAACATGCCGCGCAGCCGGGTTGAACACTGGGCGCCGGCGGGCGCGGCCGCCGCGCCGTTCATGGATTTCTTCCTCGATCGCTATGCCGCGGCCTTTGCCGCGCAGATCGCCCACTTTGCCCAGGTCATCGCCGGCGCCGCGCCGCTGATCAGCGCGGCCGACGGGCTGCGCGCGCTGCTCTTGGCCCAGGGCGCGCAGGAATCGGCGCGCCGCGGGGCCTTTGTCCGCGTGTGATCGGCGGGCGCCTCAGCCCAGCGCGTTGCGCGGCGGGCGCGTTTCGGGCGCGCGGCCAAAGGCGGGGTTGGGGCGCGTGTCCATCTCGAACACCAGGTGCCCGCCGCGCGCCAGTTCGGCATGGCTGATCCAGCTGCGGTCCCACACCTTGCCGTTCCAGCGCACCTGCCGCACGTAGACCGCCGCCGCGCTGTTGCCCGGCGCCTCGATCACCAGGCGCCCGCCCGGCACCGCCAGCTCCGCCCGGTCGAACAGCGGCGAGCCGAACACCCACACCCCGCTGACCGGATCGACCGGATAGAGGCCCAGCGCGCTCAGCACGAACCACGCGCTCATCTGGCCACAATCCTCGTTGCCCGCCAGGCCATCGGGCGCGGCGCGATACATGCTGGTCAACAGGCTGCGCACCCGCGCCTGGGTTTTCCACGGAGAGCCCGACCAGGCATAGAGATAGGCCACATGGTGGCTCGGCTCGTTGCCATGGGCATATTGCCCGACCAGGCCGGAAACGTCGGGCGGCGCATCGGCCGGCAAAGTGCTGTCGGCGGCAAACAGCGCGTCCAGCTTGGCCTCGAACGCGGCATCCCCGCCCATCAGGTCGATCAGGCCCTGCGGATCGTGCTGGGCCATGAACGTGGCCTGCCAGGCGTTGCATTCGGTAAAATCGCGCCAGTGGTTGGTATCATGGCCCAGCGCGCGCGGATCGAACGGCGTGGCCCAGGCGCCATTGGCCAGGCGCGGGCGGACAAAGCCGGTGTCCTTGTCGAACAGGTTGCGCCAGTTGCGCGAGCGCGCACGCAGCGCTGTGGCATCGCCATGGGCGCCCGCCGCCTCGGCAATCGCGGCCATGGCCCAATCGTCATAGGCATATTCCAGCGTCTTGCTGGCCGCCTCGCGCACGGTATCGACGGGGATATAGCCCAGCCGGCGATAGGGCTCGAGGCCGCTGTCCGCGCGCTCGAACGCCAGGTGGCGCAGCGCCGGCCACAGCGTCGCCAGGTCCAGCCCGCTGGCGCCCTTGTTCAGGGCATCGGCCATCACCACCACCGAATGCCAGGCGATCATGCAGTGGGTCTCGATCCCCTGCAACGGCCACACCGGCGGCCCGAACGGGCTTTCCAGCGTCATCCGCGCCAAGTTGCGGGCAAAGGCGGCATTGCGCGGCGCATCGACCAGGCTCAGCAACGGGTGCAGCGCGCGATAGGTATCCCACAGCGAATAGGTGCTGTAGTTGGCCTCCCCCGCCGGCAGCGTGCGTACCGCGCTGTCCATCGCGCGATAGCGCCCGTCGACATCGGCAAAGAGATTGGGCGCGGCCGCCACGTGATAGAGCGCCGTGGCCATGATCCGGCGCTGATCGGGCGTGCCGCCCGCAACCTGCACCGCGCCCAGCCGTTCGGCCCAGGCGGCGCGCGCCGCGCCGCGCACGGCGACAAAATCCCACCCCGGCACTTCGGCATCGAGCGCGGCGAGCGCGCCCGCCACGTCCACGCCCGAAAGCCCGACCTTGACCAGGACCGGCGCAGCGGCGGCATCGGGCAACATCACCGCGGCTTTCAGGTTGGCCCCGGCCACCTGCGTGGCGCCCTCTGGCAACGGCGCGTCATTGCTGAACAGGCGCACTTGCGCTGCCGGGCGCGACAGGCGCAGGGCAAAATGGATCTGCCGCCCATCGGCCCACTGGTGCACGCGGCGGCTGCCGGTGATGAGATCGGGCGCAACCACGCGCAGGTTCGCCTCGGTCACCTTGGTCGGGCCCGAGGGATCATCGGCGATGCTCGCCTCGTCCGGCTCGTCCCGCGCGCCGTGGGCCAGGTCGATCAGCAGGTGCCCTGCCTGGGCAAAGTGATAGCGGTGCAGCCCCACCCGCGCCGTCGCGGTCAATTCCACGCCGATGCCGCTTTCGCGCAAGTGCACCGCGTAATAGCCCGGCTCGACCGTCTCGTCGCCATGGTCAAAGCGCTGGCGATAGCTGCCCTGCGGCTTGGCCCGCGTGCCGGGAGACAGCACCACCGGCCCGGTGCGCGGCACCACCAGCACGTCCATCAGGTCACCCACGCCGGTGCCGCTCAGGTGGTTGTGCGAAAAGCCCAGCAGCGTCGTATCGTCATGGTGATAGCCCGAACAGGCATCCCACCGCGCGTTGTCGGTATCCGGGCCCAGCTGGACCATGCCGAACGGCACCGTGGCCGCCGGCGTGACATGGCCGTGGCCGCCCGTGCCGATCATCGGATCGACCAGCGCCAGCGCCGCATCGGGCGCGGGCCGGGCCAGGGCAGCGGCGGGCTGGGCCAGGCCGCCACCGGCCAGCCCGCCCGCCAGCGTGCCTGCGAGGCCGGCCGATCCCTTGAGCATGTCGCGACGCGTGGGCTTCATCATCTTCTCCTGCTGCCAGGGCAGAAAAGGGGCCGGACAGTCCCCTTCTGCCCGGCCCCTTCCCCGAAATACCGCCCGCAGGCGGAACGCGAACGCGCGGCTCAGAACTTCATCGTTGCGGTCAGCAGCGAGGTCGTACCCGAATTGACGATATCGGAAACCGCCAGGCTGTGCTGCCCGATGTGCGACCAATAGCTGGTCGTGTTGAACAGGTTGGCGATCGACAGGTCCAGCTTGAACATGCGGCTGAAGGTATAGCCGGCATGCACGTCGACGCGGCTCACCGGGCGCACCCACACGTCGTCCCAGGTCGAATTCTTGCCCAGCGTATCGTAGAGCGAGACATATTCGCCGGCATAGCTGTAGTTCACGTCGAGCGAGACCGGGCCCTTTTCGAAGAAGACCTGGCCATTGGCCATGACTTCGGGCGCGTTCTGGATGCGGTCCATGCGCGTGCCATCGCCCAGCACGTCAACCCGCGTCCACTGCCGGGTGAAGTTCACCGCCACGCCCAGGCCGGAAAGCAGGCCGGGCAGCGCCGAAAACTTCTGCCGCGCCTGCAGCTCGATACCATAGACATGGCCCGAACCGCCGTTCTGCGGCTGATAGGTCACCGTGCCGGTGGTCACGCCGGCATTGCTGCCGGTCACGATCCCGGCGCTGCTGCCGTTGTCATAGATATAGTGCGCCAGGTGCTTGTAGAAGCCGGCCAGCATCACGTGGCCGCCGCCCGGAATGGTCCATTCGCCCGAAGCATCGAGGTTGATCGCGCGGATCGCCTTGAGGTTGGGGTTGCCCTGGGTGATCGTGGTCACCCCGCCCGACACGCTGGTCGAAGCGCCGCCGCCCAGTTGCAGGAACGGCGGACGGACATAGCTGGTCCAGGCCGAGGCGCGATAGACCGCCCCGCCATTGTCGCGATACGTAAAGGCGATGCTGGGCAGCACCGCATCGAACTTGGCCTTGTTGGAGCCGAACGAGCCGGTCGCGGTGGTGCCATTGTCGCTCGGCGTAACCCAGAACACGTTCTTGATGTCGGTGTGCTCATAGCGCACGCCCGGCACGATTTCGAGGTTGCCATACTGCAGCTGGCCCATGACATAGCCGGCCCAGACCGTCTCGTTGGCCTTTTGCGTATTGCAGTTATAGCTGTTGATCGGGTTCGAGCCGCAGGTATCGATCGTCGCGTCGGTCGCGCCGCCCAGCTGGTTGAACAGCGAAAAGACCTTGCCCTGGTCGATCACCGGCACCTGCCAGGTATAGCGCTTGGGCCAGACCGCCGGATAGATCTGCTTGATCACGCCCAGATCGCCCAGCGTCGCGGCATTGCCATAGCCGGGCACGGTATAGTCGCGGTTGGTGATTTCGCGGTGGCTGGTTTCCACGCGGAAGCCGGCCTTCAGGAACGTGAGATGGCCGCCATCGAAATCGAGCTTGAGGTCGATCTTGCCGCCGCCCTTGCGCTGGAAGCTGGTCTGCGGGGTATATTCCGGCGGGCCGCCGTTGGCCGGCATGCCGCTGATGTTGTTAAGCTGGTTGCGCACCGTGGCGGGCAGCAACGGCACGGGATAGCCATTGTCATAGCCGAACAGGGTGGAGCCGCCATAGGCCACCGGGGCATAGCGCCCGGCCACTTCGATATGGTTGGGCCGCGCGTTGCTGCCCCAGCTGTAGAACAGGCTGGGCGACACGGTCAGCTTGCCGGCATGCTTGTCCATGCCCAGCTGCACCGTGCCCAGCGTGGCGATGGCCGGGTTGGTTTCATACCAGAACCGCGCCTGGACCGCGCCGATCACCGGGGCATAGGTGCCGTTGCCCAAGGCCGTGCCGCTCGATCCGTCCTGCTTGTTGACGCCCACGATCTGGGTCAGCTGGCTGTTCTGGTCGGTCTTGGCGCGGGCATAGCTGGCGCGCAGATAGATCGAGGTGTCCTCGTCGGGGTGCCAGTCGAACGTGCCGTTGCCGCCATAGCGCTCGGTATAGCCGCTCGACAGGCCGAAATTCGCCGCGGTCAGGATCAGGTTGGCCGCCGGATCGAGGCCCGGCGCGCTGTTGCCGGCCGCATCCTGCACGGCAAAGTCATAGCCATTGTCGCAGCATCCCGATTCCTGCACGCCGCCCACCAGGCTGTTGGCAAAGTGGCGGATGTCGTAAAAGCCGCTGACATAGACGCCGAACTGGTGATCGGCGCCGAACTTGCCCGAATAATCGGCCCCGGCGTTCCAGCCCAACCCGTTCTGGCCATAGGCGCGCGCGCGGCTTTCGACGCGGCCGCCGATGGTGACCGACCCGCGCGAGTCTGCCGAATAGTCGAACGCCGAAGGCGTGCGGAAATCGATCGTGCCGCCGATCGCATCGCCCAGCATGTCGGGCTGCGAGGTCTTGTTGACGATGATCGTCTGCAGGCCCGACGGGGGCAGCAGGCTGAGCTGCACGCCGCGGCTATAGGGATTGCCCTGCGCCACCGACACGCCGTTGATCAGGTTGATGTTGTATTCGGAATTGAGGCCACGCACCGAAACGAACATGCCCTCCCCGCGCGAGGCGCCATCGACGCCGCCGGCAAAGGCCGAGCCGGTGTTCATCACGTTGATGCCCGGCACCGTGCCCAGCGCTTCGGCCACGTTGTGCACGGCCGTATGCTCAAGATCCTGGGCGGAAATGACATTGACCGTATTGGCCGACCGCATCTGCAGGGTGGCCGCCTGATAGCGGTTGCCCACCACCACGATGCCCGCGCCCAGCTGGGCCTCGTTCTCGGCCGGGGTGCCGGCCGTCGCATCGGCCGGTGCCGGCGCGGTGGCGGGAAGGGTTTGGGCAGTGGCCGGCGCATGCGCTGCCAGGGCCAGCATCATGGTCGATCCACCAAGCAGCAGACGCGACCGAGAAAGCAATCCGATCATTTCACAAACCCCCATATCCCTCTCGCCGCATTACCGGGCGTTGAGCGTATGGAATGGTATTGCCCCGTTTATGTCAATATGATTTTTCTGTTCCCGGCATTTTTGATATAAAAATTTCAAAATTGCGACGGTCGTGCCACAGCACGCCATCCTTTCGTCACGATGCATCGCCTCCGCTGCCCGCCGCGCCCGCCGCCGCGCTGCGCTGCTGGTCATAGGCGAGACCCACCACCAGCGCCTGCGCCAGGCACAGCGAGGAGGACAGCGAGCGAAAGCCGCGCACTTCGGATTCGCGCACCAGCAGCGTCTGCGTCGCGCGCTTGGCGATCGGGCTCAGCAGGCTGTCGGAAATCGCCAGCACCCTGGCGCCCGCCGCGCAGGCGGCCTCCACCGCCGAAACCGTTTCCGGGGCATAGGAGTGATAGCTGATCGCGATCATCACGTCGTCCGGCCCGATCGCGCGCAACTGCTGGGCTGCCAACCCGCCCACGCCATCGACCAGCATGGTCGGCTTGCCCGCCTGCGGCACCGCATAGGCCAGATAGGCCGCCACCGGAAAGGCGCGGCGCATGCCCACCAGATGCACCACCCGCGCCGCCGCGATCAGCGCCACGGCATTGGCCAGCCCCTCGCGCCCGACCATCGCCCGGGTGTTCTGCAGGGCCATGATGTCGCCTTCGGCAAATTCGTCGATCAGCGCGCCGATGCCCCCGGCCGAGACCGAATCCTCCACCGCCGCGCCAAACTGGTGCACCCGCTCGCTATAGCCCAGCGCGCTGTTCTGCGCGATCAGGCTGTCGCGCAGCAGGCGCTGCATCGGCCCCGCCCCGGTAAAGCCCAGGGCCTTGGCAAAGCGCACGATCGCCGATGGCTGCGTGCCAGATCGCTCGGCCAGTTCGTTGAGCGTGAGCAGCGCCATGTCTTCGGGATGATCGAGCACATAGCGGCCAACCTGCTGCAACACCTTGGTCATCCCGTCGTAACGCGCCAGGATCATGTCGCGCAGCGCGTCGGCGCTGCCGGGCAGGCCATCGCCGTCTGCCGCAGCGTCGGGGGGATTGTCTTGCGAGGCGGTCATCGCTGTCTCCACTGTCCTGGCCGGTATATGCCAGTGGATCGGCGATGCAACATTTCATCATGGAATAAAATTTTCATATTGACGTAATCATGGCATTTCCTGATTACTACATCCATGAGCACGCCACCCCTCACCGCTATCGGCACGCCGCCCGCAGGGCGCGCGCGCATGACGTTTGCCGGTGCGCTTTCGGCCAACATGCTCAACATGATCGGGGTTGGCCCGTTCATCACCATTCCGCTGGCGCTCGCCGCCATGGGTGGGCCACAGGCCTTGCTGGGCTGGCTGCTCGGCGCGGTGCTGTGCCTGTGCGATGGCTTCGTCTGGGCCGAACTCGGCTCGGCCTTGCCCCGCTCGGGCGGCTCGTTCCACTATCTGCGCGAGGCCTTCGGGCCGCAGGGCCTGGGGCGCCTGTTCGGCTTTCTCTACCTGTGGCAGACGCTGCTGATCGGGCCGATGTCGATCGCCTCGGGCACCGTGGGCATGGCCCATTACCTCACCTGGCTTGAGCCGGGCCTGTCGCCCTGGACCCTGGCCGCGATCGCTGCTGCGGTGTGCCTGGTCAACCTTGTCCTGCTGTGGCGCGATATCCGCGCGATCGGCGTGCTCTCGGTCGCCACCAGCGTCATCGTCATCGGCTCGTGCCTGTGGATCATCGCCTCGGGCGCGGTCCATTTCGATGCGGCGCGCGCCTTTTCCTTTCCGCCCCACGCCTTTGCCATCAACGGCGGGTTCTGGCTCGGCCTGGGCGCGGCCACGCTGATCGGCGTCTATGACTATGGCGGCTACAACACGATCTGCATGCTCGGCGATGAAGTGGTCGAACCGCGCCGCAACATCCCGCGCGCCGTGCTGCTCTCGATTCCGCTGGTGGCGCTGCTCTATATCGGGCTGAACCTGGCGATCCTGGGCGTGCTGCCCTGGCAGCAGGCAATGCATTCGCAGGCCGTGGTGGCCGATTTCATGGCCGCGATCTATGGCCCGGTCGGCGGGCGCGTCGTGACCGTGCTGATCCTTGTCGCCAGCTGGGCCTCGGCCCTGATGAACCTGCTCGGCGCCTCGCGCGTGCCCTTTGCCGCCGCGCGTGCCGGTGATTTCCTGGCCGTGTTCGCCCGCACCAATGCGCGGGGCAACGTGCCGGCGGTTTCGCTGCTGTTCATGGGCCTCGCCTCGGCCCTCGCCTGCCTGGTCTCGCTCGATACGCTGATCGCGGTGATGATCGTGGTGCAGACGATGTTCCAATATACCGCGCAATGCGTCGCGGTGATCCTGCTGCGGCGGCAAAACCCGCAGGCAGCGCCCGGCCAGTTCCGCATGCCGCTCTATCCGCTGCCGGTGATCATCACGCTGGCGGGCTGGGCCTATATCGTCACCACCGCGCGGCCGCTGCACATCCTCGCCGGGGTGGCGATGATCGCGGTGGGCAGCGCGCTGTTCCTCGCCATCGCGCGCCGCACGCGCCAGTGGCCGTTTTCCCCAGACAATTCCGCGCACAATTCCTTGCACAAGGCCTCCCGCCCATGACCGTCCGCTTCGATGTCGCCGTCGTTGGCGAAATCTATGTCGATCACATCTTCAGCGGCTTTCCCGCCTGGCCCCTGCCCGGCGAGGAAGTGACCACTGATGCCTATACCCGCGAAATGGGCGGCGGCACCATCGCCACGGCCTGCGGCCTCGCCCGGCTCGGGCGCAAGGTGGGCGTGGTCGGCCTGATCGGCGCGGATGATCGCGCCTGGTTCGAACAGCGCCTGGCCGGCTATGGCGTGGCGTCCGATGGCATCCGCATCGGCGATGGCTTTACCGGCACGACGATTTCGATCTCCACGCCGCAGGATCGCTCGTTCTTCACCCATATCGGCGTCAATTCGGCGGTCGGCGCGCTCGCCATGGGTGACGGGCTGGCGACGCTTTGCGCGGCCGCGCACGTGCATTTCGCCATGCCGATGCCGCACACCGTGGCCCAGGTCGTGCTGCCCTTGCTGGCCGAGCGCGGCATCACCACCTCGCTCGACATGGGCTATCAGCCAGAATGGCTGGCCAGCCCGCTCAACCGCCCGACGATCACCCAGGTCGATTACCTGATGCCCAACGAGAAGGAGGCCGAACTGCTGTTCGGCAGCACCGACGTTGGCACCTATTTCGATCACGCCGCGCGCATCGGCATCCGCAACCCGCTGCTCAAGCTGGGCGCGCGCGGTGCCGCCGCGCTCGACAATGGCGAGATCGTCCACGTTCGCCCGCCCGTGGTGCAGGCGGTCGATGCCACCGGCGCGGGCGATGCCTTCGATGCCGGGTTCATCGATGCGCTGCTCGATGCCGCGCCCTTGCGCCGCCGTCTCGAACGCGGCTGCATCACCGGCGCCCTTTCCACCCGCAAGCCGGGGGCGCTTGGCGGCATCCCCGATGCACAGGAGCTTTGGACTGTCCATGACCGCAACTATGCCCTCCACGACTGATCGCAAGCTGACCCTGATCGGCGGCGGCGGTGTTCGCACGCCGCTGGTCACGTTCGGCGTCAACGATGCCGCCCAGGCGCTGGGCGCGCGCGAACTGGTGCTGTGGGACCCCGATGCCGATCGCCTGGCGATCATGGCCGCGCTGGGCCGGGCCATCGTGCGCGCCGAAGGCGGCGATCTGATCGTGCGCGAGGCGACGAGCATCGAAGACGCGATCGAGGGCGCCGCGTTCGTGATGAATTCGATCCGCGTCGGCGGCATCGCCGGCCGCGCCGCCGATGAACGCACCGCGATCGAACACGGCTTTCCCGGGCAGGAAACCACAGGGCCCGCCGGCGCTGCCATGGCGCTGCGCACCGTGCCGATCGCGATCGAGCAGGCCCGCCTGGTCGAACGCCACGCGCCCGATGCGTGGATCGTCAATTTCACCAATCCCGCCGGCCTCATCACCCAGGCGATCGCCAACCACACCAGCGCCAAGATCGTGGGCATCTGCGACACGCCGACCGAGCTGTTCCACAACATCGCCCACGCGCTGGGCGCCACGCTGGCCGATGTCGAATGCGATTATGTCGGCCTCAACCACCTGGGCTGGGTGCGCGGCATCCGCCTCAACGGGGTGGACGTGTTCGACCGCGTGCTGGCCGACGATGCCGTGCTCGATCAGCTCTATTCCGCCCCGGTGTTCGACAAGGCGATGATCCGCGCGCTGCGTCTGATCCCCACCGAATACCTGTTCTTCTATTACGAGCGCCGCCGCGCCCTGGCCAACCAGCAGCGCCACGGCTCCAGCCGCGGCACCGAGGTGGAGGCGCTCAACGTCACGCTGATCGAAACGCTGCGCGATCGCCTGGGCGCAGACGACGGGCCGGGCGCGATTGCCGCCTATGCCGCCTATCTCAACCGCCGCTCCGGCTCCTACATGAAGCTGGAGGCCGAAGGCGGCTCCGCCTTCGATCCCGAGGCGACGTTCCACATCGATCCGTTCCGCGTCGCCAGCGGCTATCACCGCATCGCGATCGACGTGATGAGCGCGCTCACCGGCGCGCGGCCCGCCACGATCGTGGTCAACACGCGCAACCAGGGCGCGCTGCCCAATCTGCCCGCCGGCGATATCGTCGAAACCAGCAGCCGCATCGATGCCGACAGCATCACGCCCCTGCCGATCGCCCCGCTGCCCGATGTGGCGCTTGGCCTGGTTCACGGCATCAAGGCCTATGAACGCGCCGCGATCGATGCCGCGCTTACCGGCGAGCGGCCCACCGCACGCAAGGCGCTGCTGATCCACCCGGCGATCGGCGAATGGGACCCCACCGGCGCCCTGCTGCACGATCTGCTCGATCCCACCTGCCAGCACTGCTGAGCCATGCTGTCGGCAAGCCGGCGCACGATCCTGGCCGGCACGGCGGCATTGGCCGCCGTGCTGGGCAGATCCCCGATCGCGGCCGAAGCGCGCGCCGACCCGGCGGCGGGGGCGCCTCCACAGCCTGACAGCCCCCGCCGCCGGTTATCGCTCGAGGCCGACTGGCGCTTTCACGCCGGTGACATTCCCTTCGCCCCGCTCATCGATCACGAGGCGGCCTATGCCCATGCCAAGGCCGGCAATGCCACGGGCGGCGCGGCCGAGGATCTTGACGATGGCGATTGGGCCATGGTCAGCCTGCCGCACGATTTCGCGCTGGGCCAGGCGCCCGATCCGGCGACCAATCCCGACCAGGCCTATCGCCCGCGCGGCATTGGCTGGTATCGGCGCGGCTTCCTGCTCGATCCCGCCTGGCGCGATGGCGCGCTCGATCTGGTGTTCGATGGCATCGCCACCAATGCCACGGTGTGGATCAACGGCACGCTCGCCGCGCGCCATTTCGGCGGCTACACCCCGCTGGTCATAGATCTGGTGCCCTTCGCCCGCTTTGGCGCAGAGCCCAACACCATCGCCGTGCGGGTTGACGCGCAAGACAGCGAGGGCTGGTGGTACGAGGGCGCCGGCATCTATCGCCACGTCTGGATCGAACGCCGCGCGCCCGTCCATATCGTGCGCCATGGCCTGGTGGCGCGGCCCCGTCCGCTCGGCGCCACCGATGGCACCGCGCCGCCGGCGGGCGATTGGGCGGTTCCCCTCACGCTCAATCTCGCCAACCACGGCGCGGCCGCGGCCGCCGTCACCGTTGCCGCGCGCCTGATCGCGCCCGATGGTACGCCCGTCGCCGCCGGCGAGGCCGCCCTTGCCCTGCCCGCGCAAGGCCAGGCGCAGGCCGCGCTCACGCTGGCCGTGCCGCGCCCCCGGCTGTGGTCGCCGGCCGATCCTGCGCTCTATCGCCTGGAAACGCGCGTGCTGGCCGATGGCGTGCTGGCCGATCAGGAAAACTGCGCGCTGGGCCTGCGCACCGTGCGGTTTGACGCGGATCGCGGCCTGCTGCTCAATGGCGAGCCTTGCCCGATCAAGGGCGTTTGCGCGCACCAGGATCACGCCGGCGTCGGCGTCGCCGTGCCCGACAGCCTGTGGGACTATCGCCTGCGTCGCATCCGCGCGATGGGCGGCAATGCGCTGCGCACCGCGCACCATGCCCCGGCGCCCGAACTGCTCGATGCGGCAGACCGACTGGGCGTGATGGTCCTGGCGGAAAACCGCACGCTGTCGGCCGCGCCCGATACGCTCGATGCCCTGGCCGCGCTGGTTTGCCTGGGCCGCAACCATGCCAGCGTGATCGCCTGGTCGCTGTGCAACGAGGAATCGATCCAGGCCAGCGGCATCGGCGTTGCCATGATCACGCGGATGAAAGCGCTGGTCCGCACGCTCGATCCCACCCGCGCGGTCACCGCCGCGCTCAACGGCGCGATGGAGGCAGAGCCCAATATTGCCGACGCGCTCGACGTGGTCGGCTTCAACTATGGCCGCCAGGGCATCGATGCCTATCACGCCGCCCATCCCACCCGCCCCCTGCTCAGCAGCGAAGACACCTCTGCCCTGATGACCCGCGGCGCGCCGGCAAGCGATGCCGCGCGCCATGTCATCGCCGATGACGACACCACTGCCGTGCCCTGGGGCCAGACCCACAGCGCCGCCTGGGCGTTCATCGCCGAGCGCCCCTGGCTGGCCGGCGGCTTCGTGTGGACCGGCTTCGACTATCGCGGCGAGGCGACCCCGTTCGGGTGGCCCAGCACGTCGAGCTTTTTTGGCGCGATGGACCTGTGCGGCTTTGCCAAGAGCGCGTTTCACATCCGCCGCGCGCTGTGGAGCGCCACGCCGGTCATCGCGATCTGGCCGCACTGGACCTTTCCCGGCCAAGCGGGCCGCGCCGTGCCGATCCTCGTTGCCAGCAATGCGCAGGTCGTCTCGCTCCACTGCAACGGCCGCGAAGTGGCCCGGGCGCCCGTGCGCGATGGCGTCGCGCGCTTCACTCCGGTCTATGCCCCGGGCCGCCTGCTTGCCCAGGGCTGGCGCGATGGGCGCGTGGTCGCCAGCGCGGAATGCGTCACCGCCGGCCCGGCCGTGGCGCTGCGCCTCGTGCCCGATCGCCTGCGGATCAGGGCCGAACGCCGCGATGCCGTGCCGGTCACGGTCATGGCAGTCGATGCCGCCGGACAAGCCGTGCCCGTGGCGCAGCACGGCTTTGCCCTGCATGTCGAAGGCGGGCAGGTTCTCGGCCTCGGCAATGGCGATCCCAACCTCGCCCTGCCCGAAACGCCTGCTGCCGATGGCCGCAGCGGGGCCATGGCGCTGTTCAACGGGCTGGCCCAGGCGATCGTCTGCGCCGATGGCAGCGGCCCGCTGCAGCTTGTCGCCACTGCCGCCGGCCTCGCCCCGGCGCGCTGCGTCCTGCGTGTCGATCCCGGCCAGGTGCCTGCCCTACCGGCAGTGCCCTCGGCGCAATTGCTCACCGAATGGCGCCAGGCGCCCGCCAGCGCGCAACGCCCGCTGACCGGCCAACGCCTGGGCGATGGAGACATGAACTCCTGGGCCTGGACCAAGCCGGGCGCGACCCAGCCCACCGATCCTGCCGCGCCCTGGGTGCTGCTGCACCTTGCCTTCACCCCGCGCCGCGCCGTGGCGGCCAAGGGCGGCACCTTGCGCTTTGCCCGCGTGGTCGGTCGCGCCGAAATCTGGCTCGACGGCGCGCGCGTCGCGCTCAAGGCCGATCCCGCCCCTGCCCCGCTCACCGTTCCGGTGCCCGCTGGCAGCGGCGAACGCCTGCTCGATGTGCTGTTCGACAATCGCGCCACGCCCGGTCGCTGCGGCCTGGCCGGCATGGTCAGCCTCGGCCCCTAGGGTGCGTACGGATTCAGCCCATGGCAGGCACCACGCCCCGGCCCTGCCACCGTTCATAGAATGGCTATTGACCGTTAAGGAAAAACTTGCGAGCCTAAATTCAACTTGAAAGGTTGAGTTATGGCGAATCCCTTTGCGCTCCATGACTTGGCGCGGCGCGCCGGCCACGATGATCTGCCCGTGGCGATCATCGGCGGCGGGTTCAGCGGCACCTTGCTGGCCATCCACCTCGCCCGGCGCGGGGTGCGCGCCGTGATTGTCGAGCGTGATCCCCAGGCGCTGGCCCATGGCCTTGCCTATGGCGCCTGCGGGCCGCAGCACCTGCTCAACGTGCGCGCCGGCAACATGAGCGCCTTTCCCGACGATCCCACGCATTTCCTGCGCTGGCTGGGCCATGGGGAAACCGACGCGGCCAACCGCTTTGCCACGCGCGCCAGTTATGGCGCCTATATCGCCAGCCTGCTGGCCAGCGCCCGCGCCGCCATGCCCGATCGCATCACGATCGCGATCGCCGGCGCGCAAGGCGTCACCCCGCTGGCCGATGGCACGCTCCAGGTCGCGCTTGATCACGGCGCGCCGCTCCATGCCCGCGCCGTGGTGCTGGCCCAGGGCAACCTGCCGCCGCAGCGCCATCGCGTGCTGGCCGGGCTGGCGCCGCCTCTCGCCCTGCCCGATCCCTGGGCGCCGGGTGGCCTCGATGCCATCGCGCCCGATGCCCGCGTGCTGCTGCTCGGCACCGGCCTCACCGCGATCGACGTGATCCAGTCGCTTGAGGCACGCGGCCATCGCGGGCCGATCGTCGCGCTGTCACGGCGCGGCCTGGTGCCGCGCGCCCATGCCGCCAGCGGCCCGGCCATCTCGCCCCAACCCATGCCGGCCGCGCGCGGCAGCGCCCTGCTGCGCCACATTCGCGCCCGCGCCCGCGCCGTGGGCTGGCACCATGCGATCGATGAACTGCGCCCCCACACCCACGCCTTGTGGCAGGCACACGATGGCGCGGCGCAGGCGCGCTTCCTGCGCCACGCCCGCCCGTGGTGGGACGTACACCGCCATCGCATGGCCCCGGCCATTGCCCAGCGGATCGAGGCTTTGACTGCCGCCGGGCGCCTGCTGGTCGTCGCGGGAAGCCTGCAACAGGTCGTGTCGGTTGGCGATGATGGCCTCCTTGCGCAATGGCGGGCGCGCGGCAGCGATGCCGTGGAAACGCTCGCGGTCGATCATGTCGTGGTCTGCACCGGCCCCGGCGGCGATCCGGCGCAAAGCCGCGATCCCCTGCTGCGCGGCCTACTCTCCGCCGGCCTCGCCCGCCCCTGCCCGCTCCATCTCGGCCTCGATGTCGACGATACCTGGCGCCTGCGCGATGCGCGTGGCCGCGCGCCGCTTGCCATCCATGCCATGGGGGCGCTGTCCAAGGGGCTCAACTGGGAAATGGTCGCCGTGCCCGATATCCGCCTCCAGGCACAGCGCCTGGCCGATCACCTGGTTGCGGCGCAGCCGGCCGTGGCGGCCTGACCGTCCATCAACCGCCGCCTCACCACCACAGCCGCACCCCGGCCAGCGCGCGCACGGCGCTGGCGCGCTCTCCCGCCGCCCGCACCGCGCGGGCGCTGCCGCCAAGGCTGCGTTCCCAGCCCAGGCCCAGGTAAGGCGCAAGGTTGCGCCGGATTTCATAGCGCAGGCGCAGCCCGCTCTCGATGCGGTTGATCCCTGCGCCCGTGCCCAGATCGGGCATGGCTTGCGCCGCCCACTCCATTTCCACGCGTGGCTGCACCACCACGCGCTGGGTGATGCGCTGGTCATAGCTCGCCTCGGCCCGGCCGCTCAACTCGCCCCGCGTGGACAGGAACAGCGATGCCTCCACGTCGAACCAGTAGGGCGCCAGCCCTTCGATCGTCAGCGCGGCATGGGTGCGCCGCTGGCCCGTGCCGAGCACACCCCGGCCCAGATCCTGCCGCACCCCGGCGCGCAAGTTGAACCAGGGGTCCAGCGCGTGGAGCCAGCCGGCCTGGAGCTCGGCACGTTCCACCCGCCCGGCAAAGGCCCCTTCCCCGCGTGATTCCAGCGCCAGGCGGTCGATGTCTCCGCCCCACCAGCCCTTGCCCTCCCAGGCATAATCGCCGCCGCCGCGCGCTTCCAGCTGGTCGATCATCACCTGGCTCACCGCCATGCCGCCGTTTTCGTGCACCAGCGCAGCCCGCGCGCGCGCCATCGCCTGCGGATCGAACACGGCATCGGCGGCATGGTCGGTCGGTGGCAGCGGCGCCGCTGCAGTGTCCTGCGACTGCTCCTGTGCCTGTGCCACGCCAGTGCCGCCCAGCACGGCAGCCAGCGCCAGCATCATCGCCAGGCCGCGCCCGCTCATGCGGCCTGCTCGCGCACGGTCACCACGCGAAACATGCCGGCATGCATGTGCAGCAGCATGTGGCAGTGAAACGCCCAATCGCCCACAGCATCGGCGGTCAGGTCGAAACTGGCCTTGCCGCCCGGCAGGACGTTGACCGTATGCTTGCGCGGCGCCGCTTCGCCCGCGCCGTTCACCAGGTCAAAGAAATGGCCATGGATATGAATGGGATGGGGCATCATCGTGTCGTTGATCAGGGTCACCCGCACCCGCTCCCCGGCGCGGAACGCAAGGGGCGCGGGGTTCTCGCTCAGCTTCACCCCGTCGAACGACCACATGTAGCGTTCCATGTTGGCCGTCAGGTGCACGTCCAGGCTGCGCGTCGGCGGCACCTGCGGGCGCGGCACGGCGGCCTTGAGATCGGCATAGGTCAGCACGCGATGGTCCACGTCTTCCAAGCCCGTGGGCCGGTCGGCCAGGCGATCGGCCGGCGCGGCAGACAGCGTCGCCACCCCCGGGCCCAGGCGCATGCCCGGCGGCGCGAGCGACTTGTCCCGCATCTTCATCCCGCCATGGCCCCCACCATGCCCGCCCTGCCCTGCTGCCGGCATTGGCGCGGACAGGTCCAGCGTGCCGGCGGCCATGTCCATCCCCGTCATGTCCATGGCGCCCATGCCCATGTCGCGCATGGTCAACAGCGGCCGCGCGCGCAGCGGCGGGATCGGCGCGGCCACCACCGGCCCACCCAGCGGCGCCAGCGTGGCCCGGCACTGGCCTGATCGATCGATGGCTTCGGCAATGATCGCAACGGGTTGCGCCGATCCGGGCTGCACCATCACGTCATAGGTTTCGGCAATGCCGATCTGCAATTCATCGGTTTCCACCGGCACCACGTCCTGCCCATCGGCCGCCACCACGCGCATCGGCACGCCCGGCAGCCGCAGGTTGAAATTGGTCATCGCCGCGGCATTGATCACGCGCAGCCGCACCGCTTCTCCCGGCACGAACGCGCCGGTCCAGTTCGCCGCGCTGTCATGTCCGTTGATGCAATAGGTATAGGTCGATCCGGTCACGTCGGCGATGTCGGTCGGGTCCATGCGCATGCGGCCCCACTCCAGCCTTTCGCCCAGCGGCTGGTCGCGGCCGGCCAGCAAGCCGGCCAGGGTCTGCTGCTGCCGGTTGTAGAAACCACCCTGCTGTTTCAACCGCTTGAGCAGCACGTGCGGATGCACGTCGGTCCAATCGTGCAGCATGATCACATGCTCGCGCGCCGCGGGAATGGCTGGGCCGGCGGGATCGATCACGATCGGGCCGAACAGGCCCATCGCCTCCTGCATCCCGCTATGGCCATGATACCAATAGGTTCCGGCCTGGCGCACGGTAAACACGTGGTCAAAGCTCTGTCCCGGGGCAATGCCGGGATAGCTGATCCCGGGCACGCCATCAAACTGGAACGGCACCAGCAGGCCATGCCAGTGGATCGAGGTATCCTCGGCCAGGCGGTTGTGCACGCGCAGGCACACCTGCTGCCCTTCGCGCAGGCGGATCATCGGCCCCGGGGTGGTGCCGTTGACAGTGATGGCATGGCCGCTGCGCCCGCCCACGCGCACCGTCGCCTGGTCGATCACCAGTTCGATCAGATCGCCCGAAAGCGGCGCTGCCGGCGTGCCCATCGCCAGTTCGGCCATGCCCGGCATCATGCCAGTCATGCCGGCGCGCGCGCGTGCCAGATCGGGCAAAACCCCACCCAATCCGGCTCCCGCCAGTCCCGCCAAAATCGTGCGCCGATCCACTATGTCAGTCCTTTTCGCCAAGCATCTGGGCAAGCTTCTTTCTTGCGCGGTAAACTCTTGTTTCAATTGTCTTTTCATTCACATTCAAGAGCATGGCAACCTCGCGCTGCGGCATCCCTTCCACGCCGTGCAGCACGATCGCCTCACGCAGCGGCTGCGGCAGCGCGTCGATCGCCTGCGCCAGGCGTGCCAGATCGGCACGTCCTGCCGCTTCCCGTTCCGGCCCTGGCGCGGGATCGGGAATGTGCTCCACCACCGCCTCTCCCTGCCCGCGCCAGCCCAGAAACAGCCGCCGCACCGCCTGTCGCCGCCGCCAGTCGCGCCCCTTGTTCAGGGCGATGCGTGCCAGCCAGGCCGCCATCGGTCGCGCCGGATCATAGCGCCGCAGCGCGGCAAAGGCGGCAATGAACGTCTCCTGCGTCACGTCCAGCGCGGCATCGGCCTGCCCGGTCTGCGCCCGGGCCACGCGATGCACCACGGCGCGGTGGCGCGCCATGAGCTGGCGATAGGCCCGCTCCTCGCCCGCCAGCGCGGCGCGCACCAGGGCGGCGTCATCGGCCGTGTCCAGGGGATCGTCACGCACCGCCGCGCGGCCGCTCAGGGCCGCTGCGAAGCGCTGGGCGCGGGGGATTGCGTGAGCGCCACCACCATCGCCTGGTCGAACCGCGCCTGCTGATCGGGGCGCAGCAGTCGGCGCATGGCAAACAGGTGCTGCAGGGTTTCCTTCTGCAACATGCCCATCGCCACGTGCGAGCGGTCCACCGCCGCGGCCACCCGCGGGCCATAGCCGCGCTCGGCCACGATCGCCTGCGCCAGATCGCGGTTATCCTGCGCCATTTGCGCGCCATACCGGGCCTGGGCGGCGGCATAATCGCCTTCCAGGTGGGCCATGGCCTGTTCCTGCCCCGGATCGAGCGCCAGATCGCGGTGGATCAGCGTGTGAAAGGCGTTTTCCGCCGGCTGTGGGGGCGCAAATAGCATCCGCCCTACCCCAACCCCCACCATGGCCGCGGCAAAGGCCAGCAGCGCCACCAAGAGCATCTGGCGCATGGCCATCACCCTGCCCCCATCAGCACCATAGAGGGGGCCTGCGCCGGCAGGGCCAGCGGGCTGGCCACGCGCATCGCGGTGCCACCATGCCAGGGCAATTGTACCCCGCCACCTGCCACGCCCACCACCAGCGCCAGCGCTCCGCTCCAGGCGAGTTGGCGCCGCACCTGGGCGCGTTCCTGGTGGCGATGCAGCCCAG
>CAYXUN010000008.1:0-83033 GCA_964468165.1 uncultured Novosphingobium sp.
GCAGCGCCACCAGGGCCTGGATCGCCGCACCGGAAAGATCATCCTGGCGTATCGTCACCTCGGGCATTGCACGCGCTCCATCTGGCCAAACCGGTTGCATCTGCTATCGCCTGCGGCATGACCGAAGCAACGCATTCCTCGTCCCGCTGGAGCCTGGCCATCCATGGCGGCGCTGGCGCCATGTCTCCTGAAATCATGGATGAGGCCATGGCGGCCGACTATCGCGCGGCGCTGGCCCAGGCGCTCGACGCCGGCACAGCCGTGCTGCGCGCCGGTGGCACAGCGATCGATGCGGTTACCGCCGCGGTCTGCGCGCTGGAGGACGATCCCCATTTCAACGCCGGGCGCGGCGCGGTGTTCACCTACCACGAAACCAACGAGCTCGACGCCGCGATCATGGACGGGCGCACCCGCGCGGCCGGCTCGGTCTGCGCCGTCACCCGCACGCGCAACCCGGTGCGCCTGGCGCGCACGGTGATGGAACAGGGGCCACACGTGTTCCTGGCCGGCAGCGGGGCAGAGGAATTTGCCCGCGACCACGGCATGGAAGAGGTGGACCCGGCCTGGTTCGCCACGGACGAGCGCCGCCGCCAGCTGCACGAGTTCAAGGCCCGCAAGGACGGCTGGTTCGATGCCGATCTCAAGTTTGGCACGGTGGGCGCGGTGGCCTGCGACGCGCAAGGCAACCTCGCCGCCGCCACCTCCACCGGCGGCCTGACCGGCAAGCGCTGGAACCGCATCGGCGATTCGCCGGTGATCGGCGCGGGCACCTATGCCGACAACCGCGCCTGTGCGGTGTCGTGCACCGGCACTGGCGAAGTGTTCATCCGCGTGGGCGTGGGCCACGAAATCGCCGCGCGTGTGCGCCTGGCCGGCGAAAGCCTGGCCGAAGCGACGCAGGCCGTACTGGGCGAAGTGGGCGTGTTGGGCGGCGTGGGCGGCATCATCGCGGTCGACGCGCAGGGCAACCTGACCCACGCGTTCAACACCAAGGGCCTCTATCGCGGCTTTGCCGACCACACCGGCCGGGCCGAGGTGGCGATTTTCACCGGGGAATAACCGCTCTTCACGAAAACTTGTCGGCCTTGCGCTGGCCAAAGCGCATGCCGCGTTCCAGGCGGGCGCGCAGCTGGGTGTAATAGGCTTCCAGAAACGCGCGCTCGTCACCCCGGCCACTGTTCCAGCCAATCTTGGCACAGATTGCCTGCGCCACGTCGACCAGTGCCTCTTCTTTGTTTTCGCGCAGCACGCGTTCGAGCACCTGCAGTTCGTACTCGCCATAGATCGAGAGTTCCGCCTCGCCGAATGCATAGCGGCTCTCGGTCAGCGTGCTGCGCCCCTGCGCGCCCGCGCCGGTGGACAGCGCCGCTTTCAACCGGTCGCGCCCAGCTTCGACCACCCAGGTGCCGGCCACCACGTCTCCGGCGCGCAGGGCGTCACGGTTGAAGAACGGAAAGAACGCGAAGATCAGGAACCAGGCCGCCCCGGCCCAGCCGGCAACGGTGGCATCCTCTCCCTGGATCAGCGCGGCCGACACGAAGATCACCGGCAAGGTCAGCTCGATATCGCGCAGGAAATTGCGCGCCACCACCGCTTCTGTCGTCAGGCGTCCGCCATCGCGCGCCGCCACCCGCAGGCCCAGCGCGCGCTTGCCCGGCGTCGCCCCGCGCGGGCCGAGTTCGAAATAGAGAAACCAGATGTGGCGGAACAGGAACATCACCACCACCCACACCACGACCACCGCCTGGCCGACGAAATCGCCATTGGCATTGGCCTTGAGATTGATGGCCTTGGCCAGCGTAAACAGCAGGTACGACAGCCCGGCCATGGTCGCCACGATCAGGATCTGGTCAAGCAGCAGCGCCAGCGCCCGCGCCCCGCGCGCACCGATGGTGAACGGCAGCGGCACGCCTTCGGGCGTGGTCACCTGGCGCCGGCGGCGATCGGGCGCCGGGCGATGCGGCACCTGGCCGGATGCGCGCGAACGCCGCGCCATCAGCCGCCCACCCGTGCCCGCGCCGGGCGATAGGCAAAGAAATAGGCATTCCACAGCGCCAGCATGGCGCCTCCGATGGCCAGCCGGGTCGTGGTCGAATCGATCAGCTGGCGGCCAAAGCCTTCGAGCAGCGCCGCCAGCACCAGCATCAGCACCACCCCCACCATGACCTGCGCGGCGCGCCGCCCGGCCACCGCGGCCGCGGTCAGCACGGGCAGATCGCCGGGAAAGGCCATGGCGCGGCCGATATGGATGCCCGCCGCCCCCGCCAGCAGGATGGCGCACAGTTCCGTCGTGCCGTGGATCGCCAGCCAGCCGATCAGTTCCAGCGTCAGGCCCTGCCCGTGATAGAGCCACAGCAGCGCGCCCAGCCCGGCGGTATTGTGGATCAGCAGCAGGATCGACGGCACGCCAAAGGCAAAGCCCAGGGCAAAGGCGAACAGCGAAACCTGCGCGTTGTTGCTGAACAGGAACGCGGCAAACATCGACAGGCCGTTCTGGTCCTGCTGGCCGAACAGGGTTTGGCGCAAGGCCTCGCGCGTGGCGCCTGGCACCCGCACATCGTCGCCCATGCCGCCCAGGCTGTAGAACCAGTCGGGGTTGCTCGACACCAGCAGCCAGCCCACCACCGTGCCCAGGACCATGACTGCCAGCGCGATCAGCAGGTCGCGGCCCAGTTCGCGCACTGCCGCGCTCCACCCGCCGCGGAAAAAGCGCGCGAGCCAGGCGCCCAGCCCTTCACGCGGGCCATAGACGGCAAACCACGCGCGCCGTGCCAGCCCTTCCAGATAGCTGATCAGCGCCTGGTCGAGCGAGGTTTCCCGCGCGATCGCCAGGCTGGAAACCACCGTGCGATAGAGCGCCGGCAAGGCCAGCAGATCATCGTCGGACAGCTTGCGCAGGCGCCCGCCCTCGATCCGCGTGACGATCGCGTCCAGCCGCTGCCAATCGCCCTCGCGCGCCTGGCGAAAGCGATCGGAGCGCAAGGCGGCCGCTTCGACCGCGGCATCCTGCCCGGCGTTCCTGCCAAACCAGCGCGCGATCATCCCAGGCTCCCTTCGCGTTTCACGCCCAGATAGGCATCGATCAGCCGCGTGCCGATCTGCTCGTACGGCGCCTCGACCACGCGCACGCCCATCTGGCGCAGGCGCTGCAGCACCAGCGCGCGCTGGCGTTGCAGCGCCGTTGCCGTTACCGCGCGCGCAATGGCATCGAGCGTATCGGGGCTGGCTGTGGCAAGGCCCGCCAGTTCGGCATCGGCCATGACCACGAACAGCACGCGGTGCCGCTCCATCAGCCGGCCCAGGCTTTCGATCATCAGTTCGGCGCTGGTCGGATCGGTGAAATCGGAAAAGACCACCACCAGCGAGCGGCGCTGCAGGCGCGTCGCCAGCGTGGCCATGGCAAAGGTGAAGTTGGGCTCTTCCCCATGGTAATCAAACCCGGCAGCGCTGCGTTGCAGGCGGGCAAAATCGCGCGTGGCGGTAACGAACGGCGACAGCGCCAGGGGCCGCGCGGCAAAACCATAGACCGCCACGCGGTCCTGCGCCTTCAAGGCCACCCAGGCCGTGGTCAGCGCCGCAGTGATCGCGCGGTCGAGCCGGGGCAACCCGCCCAGCGGCTCGATCATCGCCTGTCCGCAATCGAACGCGAACACGATCTGGTTGTTGCGCTCGGTCTCGTACTCCTTGGCAAACAGGCGGCCATGGCGCGCCGAGCTTTTCCAGTCGATGCGGCGGCGGTCCATGCCTGGCTCGTAATCGGCCAGGGCCTCGAACTCGGTCCCTTCGCCGCGAATGCGCCGCGCCACCAGGCCAAAGGCGGCGTCGCGCAGGAATATCTGCAAGGCCGGGCTGCGCACCGGGGCAATATCGGGCCACACCCGCAGCGCCTGGTCAAGCACGCGGCGAACCTGGCGATGCCCCAGCCCGAGCGGCCCGCTCCAGCGCAGCCACAGCGTATCGATCCGCGCCGTGCCGCGGCGTGACGGAAACAGGCGGCCCTGTGCCTGCCAGGCGCCCGCGACGGCGGGATCGCGCACCAGCGGCAGCGCCACGCGCCCGCCATCGGCCAGGCGCGGATCGCAGGCAATCGCCGCCATCGGCGCGCCACGGCCGCCCGGCAGCCTGGCATGCAGGGTAAAGCCCACGTCTTGGCCCACTTCCGCGTCGCCAGCCAGGTCCAGGCGGGCCGCATCCAGGCGGCCGGCCATCAGCGCATCGAGCAGGACCAGCGCGATCAGTGCAGCACCGGCCGCCGGCGCCACGATCCAGGCCTGTGGCGCCAGGCTGGCAAGCAGCAGGCCTGCCGGCGCGGTCAGCGCCAGCAGCAGCACCGCCCGCGCCGTCGGATAGACGGCCAGGCTGGGCCAGGCAGCAGGGCCGGAGGGGCGCAGGCGGGGAAAGCGCAAAGTGGGCATGGCGCCGCGTCAGCCGGGCCGATCAGCGCGGCACCGGGGTGCGCTGCACCAGGTCCGCCACGATCGCTTCGGCCTGGCGCCCCTCGATCTCGGCCGCCGGGCTCAATACCATGCGGTGGCGCAACACGGCCGTGGCCAGGGTCTTGATATCGTCAGGAATGGCATAGTCGCGGCCGGCAAGCGCCGCGCGCGCGCGCGCCGCCCCGGCCAGCAAGACCGCCGCACGGGGCGAGGCACCGGCAAGCAGGTCGCCATTGTCGCGCGTGCCGCGCACCAGCGCGACGATGTAATCGACCAACGGCTCGGCCAGAGTCACGGACCTGAGCGCGGCCTGCGCGCGCGCCACGTCATGGGCATTGGCCACGGCCGCAACGCCCATCTGTGCCGGATGCAGGCCGGTGCGCCCCTCGCCATAGCGGGTGACGATCCGCGCCTCTTCCTCGGCCGAGGGGTAATCGACCAGCAGCTTGAACAGGAAGCGATCAAGCTGCGCCTCGGGCAAGGGATAGACGCCCTGGCTCTCGATCGGGTTCTGCGTGGCCACCACCATGAAATGCGCGGGCAGCAGATGGGCAGTGCCATCCAGCGTCACGCGGCGTTCCTGCATCGCTTCGAGCAGGGCGGCCTGCGTCTTGGGCGGGGTGCGGTTGATTTCATCGGCCAGCACGATGTCGTGAAAGATCGGGCCGCGCGTGAGGGTGAACTGGCTGGTCTGGAAATTGAACAGGTTCGAGCCCAGGATGTCGCCCGGCATGAGATCGGGGGTGAACTGGATGCGCCCGAAATCGAGGCCCACCGCCGTGGCAAAGCTTTGCGCCACCAGGGTCTTGGCCGTGCCCGGCGGGCCTTCCAGCAGGACATGCCCCCCGGCCAGCAGCGCCACCAGCAGGTGATCGACCACGCTGTCCTGGCCGACCACGGCCTTGGCCACTTGCGCGCGAATCGCATCGGCCAGCGTGCGCACGTCTTCCAGGCTGAACGCGCCGGGTTCGAAAGCTGCCTCGGTCATAGGGTTTCCTTGGTCACGCAAGATCCTTTTCCAGGGTGTGCAGCGCCTGGGCCGCGCGCACGGCATCGGCCGGGCGATGCGCGGCGGCAAGCTGGGCCGCCGCGATCGAGAACGGCACGGTATCGGGATGCAGCCGCGCCAGATGGGCATCGATCAGCAGATCGACCTGCTCTGCCGCCGCCCCGCGCCGCAGCCCCAGCCGCGCCACCAGGCGCTCGCGCAGGGCATCGACAAACGGCACGGTCAACAGGTGCAGGCGCCCGGCACGGCGAATCAGCGCCGCGCTGTTGGCCACAAGCGTGGTCTTGCCCGGCGGTATCGATGGCGGCGCGGCGCGCGGCGGGCCAAAGCGGCAGAATGCGCGCCACCCCACCGCCAGCAGCGTCAGCAACAGGCCAACCGTGGCCGCGAGGAACGGCGGCTCGAACGCCAGGGTCAAGAGATTGGGCCGCCCGCCCAGGCCAGCCAGGCTCAGGTCGAAGGTGATCGCCCGGCTGCCCGAATCGGCCGCGGCGGCATGCAGGATATCGAGCGCCAGCAACGCGGTCTGCCGGTTGGCCAGGCCATAGTTGTCCATCAGGTCAGGCTCGAACACCAGGATCACCGGGTGCAGATCCATGTTGCGCCCGCCGTCTTCGCCGTCAGGGCCGGCCGGATCGACAGTGGGCGGTTCGACATCGGCCAGGCGATCGAGCGAGGGGTAATAGCCATTGTCATCACGATAGGCGGCCAGCGTGCGCCCGTCTGACGTGGTGACCAGCGGCACCAGCGCCTGGCCCGTGCCCGAAACCACCAGCTTGTCGTTGGGCAGGGGGCCGCTGCGCCCAGCGGCGGTGCGCCAGCCGTGCCCCTGCACGCCCTTTTCGCCGTTGAGCGACACGCTCACGTCATCGGCAAAGCCGGGCCATTGCGCCAGGCTGATGCCCTTGATCCGGGTCCAGCCGCGCGGGCGGTGTTCCTTGCGTTCCAGCAGGCCTGCCTGCCACTTGGGCGTGATGATCACGGTGGGGCCGATCGTGCGGCGCTTGTCGACGATGCGGGCGATCGCCTTGCCATCGGCATCGGGCAGCGGGGTAAGCACCAGCACGCCAGGCTGCTCCATCCCGCTCTGGCTGCGGGTGCGCGCCACGGTAAAGCCATCTGCCTCGGCCAGCGCGGCCAGCGCGGCATAGCCGTTGAGCCCGCGCCCGCTGGCATGGCCGCCGCCATTGTTGGCCGGAGAGGCGGCATGGCCGAGAAACCACAAGAGCCCGACGAACAGCGCTGCGCCGACCAGCAGGAGGGCAAGCACGGTGCCACGCGCAAACGGTGCGCTGGCGCCGCCCGCGCCTGATCCACCGGCCTGTGCGCCAGGCTGTACGCCAGCCTGTGCATCCGCCGCACTCATGCGTCCGCCTCCAGCGGTTGCAGGGCAAAGGCGGCATAGGCGCCGCGCGCACGCTGCCATTCACCCAGGCCGGGCGCGCGCAGGGCATAACGCGCGCGCTCCACCTCGTCGGCCATGGTGGCAAAGGCCTGGCGCGCCGCAGCCGGCAGCGCGGGCAGCACGGCGATTTCGCGCGCCGTGCTCGACGGGGCCAGCCAATCGGGCCGCGCCGCGCCGATATCGGCCACGCTGCGCTGCAAGAGCAGGTGCACCGCCTCGGCATAGCGGCCCTGCGCGGCCAGGGCATCGGCATCTTCCAGCAGGGCCAGCGCGGCCTGCGGCGTCGGGCTCCATTCCGGGGCGGTTACCCCGGCGCGGGCGCGGCGGGCGCGCAGCCAGGGCGCGAGCAACGACCATGCCAGCCAGGCCAGCGCCGCCAGCCCGACCACGCAGATCAGCACCAGCAGCAGCTGTCCAGACCGGGCCAGGACCAGGCCCAGCGGCAGGAACACGTGCAGGTTGATCCATTCGAGCACCTGGCCCAACACATCGACCAGCTTCTGCAACCAGTGCGGCGGTATGTAGGGTGGATCGGCGGGTGGCGGCGGCACCGGCGCAAACTGGATATCGCCCATGCCCCGCACCGTCTGCCAGGCGTGCTCGGCACGGGCAGCATCTGCCTGCGCCGATGTGGCGGGGCCTTGCGCGGTGGCGGTCACGGCCCTTGCGGCCGCTGCAACGGTGCTCACATCTCCGTTCGTTGCATGCCGCCGCGCGCGCCGCAAGCGCAGATTGGACCGCTTGCCCGAAGGCTGCGCCTAACCCCGGCCGCGCTCCAGCGGATAGGAGCCGAGAATGCGCAAGTCCTTGGCAAAATAGGCCAGTTCATCCAGCGCGCGGTCCACTGCGGGATCGCCCGGCGCGCCGACGATATCGGCATAGAACATCGTGGCGGCAAAGCTGGCGCCCTTCTGGTAGCTTTCCAGCTTGGTCATGTTGACGCCATTGGTGGCAAAGCCGCCCAGCGCCTTGTAGAGCGCGGCGGGAATGTTGCGCACCTCGAACACGAACGTGGTCAGCGCCTGGCCGGCGCGCGAATCCCCGTTGAGCGTGGCCGGATCGCGCGGCGTCTTCGCCAGCAGCACGAACCGCGTGGTGTTGTCGTGCGCGTCCTCGATGTCTTCGGCCAGCAGGTCCAGGCCATAGAGTTCGGCAGCGATGCGCGGGGCGATGGCGGCAATGCCGGCCTCGCCGCTTTCGGCCACCAGCGCGGCGGCGCCGGCGGTATCGGCATAGGCCATCGGCACGATGCCGCGCTCGCGCAGGTAAAAGCGTGACTGGCCCAGCGCCTGGGGATGGCTATAGGCCGCGCCGATCTGCCCCGCATCCGGCCGCGCCATCAGGCAGTGGTGAATGTCGAGGAAATGCTCGCCCACGATCGACAGCCCGCTTTCGGGCAGCAGGAAATGGATATCGGCCACGCGGCCATGCTGCGAATTCTCGATCGGGATGATCGCCTGGCCGGCGCGCCCGTCCTTGACCGCGTCGAGCGCGTCCTCGAACGAAAAGCACGGTAGCGGCAGCCCATCGGGCATCACTTCCATCGCGGCACGGTGCGAATTGGCACCCGGCGCCCCCTGAAACGCCACGGCGCGGCCCGGATCGGCCGCAGCAGCGGCACTCATGCGATCGACAAGCAGGCGGGCGGGTTCAGGAAAACTTTGCATGGCTGCTGCCGTTAGGCGCAATTTCGGCCCCGGGGCAAGCGCAATCCCGCGTGAATCCGGGCCGGAATGCGCATCGCCAGAGCCAGAAATTTGTTCTGGATCACAGACGGGCTTTCCCTTGCGGCTTTAATCGCACTTGCGCCGGCGCGGGGGGCTGATTATCCCACCTGCAAAAGGTGCGTATCGGCAGCGGGCCGAAAATGCGTGCGATAAATGGGGCTGGGAATGGACGACCGTTTCAATACGATCGCAGGATGGACCTTGTTTGGTGGTATCGTGGCCCTTGGCCTTTCAACGTTGTCCGCCCATTATTTTCTTGCTGACAAGCACGAGCGCCCGGAAAAGATGGGCTATGCCATTGCCGGGGTGGAGCCGGAAGGCGGCGCCGCGGCGGCCGCTGCGGTCGAGCCGATCGCCAACCGCCTGGCCAAGGCCGACGCTGCCAAGGGCGAGGCGATCTTTGCCAAGTGCAAGGCCTGCCACACCATCGACCAGGGCGCGGCCAACGGCATCGGCCCCAACCTGTGGGGCGTGGTGGGCGATGCCCGGGCCGAAGGGCGCGGTGGCTATGCTTTCTCCGATTCGCTCAAGGCCAAGGCCGGCAAGTGGGATTTCGCCTCGCTCGACGAATGGCTGACCAATCCCAAGAAGTTTGCTGACGGCACCAAGATGTCGTTTGCCGGCCTGTCCGATCCGATGGATCGCGCCAACGTCATTCTCTATCTCAACTCCAAGGGCTCCAACCTGCCCCTGCCCGCGCCCGAAGCGGTGCCGGCAGCCGGCGCAGCCCCGGCGGGCGCAGCGGCCCCGGTGGCGATGGTCGGTGATGCCGCCAAGGGCGAGAAGGTCTTTGCCAAGTGCATGGCCTGCCACACCATCGAGCAGGGCGGCGCCAACGGGATCGGCCCCAACCTCTATGGCGTGGCCGGCGATGCCATTGCCGAAGGCCGCGGCGGCTATGCCTTCTCTGACGCGCTCAAGGCACACAAGGGCGTGTGGGACCAGGCCACGCTGGACCAGTGGCTGAGCGGCCCGGCCAAGTTCGCGCAGGGCACCAAGATGACCTTTGCCGGCCTCACCAGCGCGCAGGACCGCGCCGACGTGATCGCCTATCTCAACAGCAAGGGTGGCAAGCTGACCCTGGGCGCAGCCCCGGCGGCCGCACCCGCCAAGTAAGCCCCGCCGATCGAACGCTGATCTGGAAACCCCGCCTGCCCGCCAGGCGGGGTTTCTTCTTTGGCGCCTCGGGGGTGCCATTTATGAGTTTACGGCCTAAGGCTCGCGGCATGTCTTCGCTTGCGTCTCTGGCCAGCCGCCTTTCGCTGCCCACCACCGCCACGGCCCCGTTCTGCCCCTCCGAGGTGCGCGGCACCGTGGCCGTGGCCAGCAAGGGCCCGTGGTGGCGCGTGCTGTGGCAAGCGGCCGGGCCCGGCCTGCTGGTGGCCGTGGGCTATATGGACCCGGGCAACTGGGCCACCGATATCGCCGCGGGATCGCAGTTCGGCCATGGCCTGCTGTTCGTGGTGCTGGCCTGCGGGCTGGCGGCGATCGTGCTGCAATCGCTGGCGATGCGGGTGGGCCTGGCGAGTGGCCAGGATCTCGCCCAGCTGGCCCGCCGCCACTATTCCCCCGCCGCCTGCCGCGTGCTGTGGCTGCTGGCCGAACTGGCGATCATTGCCACCGACATTGCCGAAGTGCTGGGTGCCGCACTGGCGCTGCATCTCCTGCTGCGGGTGCCGCTGTGGGCAGGCGTGCTGCTCACCGGGCTCGATACGCTGATCGTCCTGGGTCTCAAGGGCCATGGCTTTCGCCAGCTTGAAGCGATCGTGCTGGGCCTGATCGCCACGATCACCCTGTGCTTTGGCGTGCAGCTGGCGATCGTGGGGGTGGATGGCGCCGCGCTGGCCGCCGGCGCGGTGCCCGATCTGACGCGCCTGGCCCAGCCTGGCGCGCTGGTTCTGGCGATCGGCATCCTGGGCGCGACGGTCATGCCGCACAATCTCTACCTGCATTCCAGCGTGGTGCAGACGCGGCTGGGCGATCGCTCAGAACAGGGCACGCGCCGCGCCCTGCGCCTGGCCGGCGCCGATACGGTGGTCTCGCTGCTGCTGGCGACGCTGGTCAACGTCGCGATCCTGGTGCTGGCGGCAGAAGCATTCCACGGCCATGGCCATCGCGATGTCGGCTCGATCGAGGATGCGTGGCGGCTACTCGCGCCGATTACCGGGGCCGGCCTGGCGCCGCTGCTGTTCGGCGTGGCGCTGCTCGCGGCCGGGCAAAGCGCCACGTTCACCGGCACGGTGGCCGGTCAGGTGGTGCTGGAAGGCTTTCTCGACCTCAAGATTCCCTGCTGGCAGCGCCGCATCCTTACCCGCGCGCTGGCGATCGTGCCGGCGCTGGCCGGGGTGCTGTGGCTGGGCCAGGGCGCGGTCGGGCAACTGCTGGTGGCCACGCAGGTCGTGCTCTCGCTGCAATTGCCCTTCGCGATCTGGCCGCTGCTGCGCTTTGCCGGCAACCGCCAGGTCATGGGCCGCTTTGCCGCGTCAAAGGCGATGCTGGCGATCGGCTGGCTGCTGTTCGCGCTGATCCTGGCGGCCAACCTCGCGCTTGTTGCCGGGCTGTGAAGGGGGCGCACGGCCCCCTTCATCCCCGCCTTACGCGGCCGAGGCGTTGACGCCCATGCTGGTGAGGTAGCGCTTGATGTTGCGCGCCGCCTGGCGCAGCCGCTGTTCGTTTTCGACCATGGCGATGCGGACAAAGCCCTCGCCATCCTCGCCATAGCCCACGCCCGGTGCCACGGCGACTTCGGCCTGGGTCAGCAGCTGCTTGGAAAACTCCAGGCTGCCCATGTGCTTCAACGCAGGCGGCAGCGGCGCCCAGGCAAACATCGAGGCCTTGGGGCTGGGAATCTCCCACCCGGCGCGGCCGAACGCCTCGACCATCACGTCGCGGCGCTTCTGATAAAGCTTGCGGTTCTGCTCGACGATGTCCTGCGGGCCATTGAGCGCAGCGCAGGCCGCCGCCTGGATCGGCGTGAACGCGCCGTAATCGAGGTAGGACTTCACGCGCGTCAGGGCGGCGATCAGCTTCTTGTTGCCCACGGCAAAGCCCACGCGCCAGCCGGCCATCGAAAAGGTCTTGGACATCGAGGTGAATTCCACCGCGACGTCCTTGGCGCCGGGCACTTCCAGGATCGAGCGGGTGGGATTGCCGTCGAAATAGAGTTCGGAATACGCGAGGTCCGACAGAATCCAGACCTTGTTTTCCTTGGCCCAGGCCACCAGGCGTTCGTAAAACGCCAGGTCCACCGTCTCGGCGGTGGGATTGGACGGATAGTTGACGATCAGGATCGAGGGGCGCGGCACGGTGAAGGCCATCGCCCGATCGAGCGATTCCCAATAGCGTTCATCCGGCGTGGTCGGCACCGAACGGATCGTCGCGCCGGCGATGATGAAGCCGAACGTGTGGATCGGGTAGGACGGATTGGGCGCCAGGACCACGTCACCGGGCGCGGTGATCGCGGTCGCCAGGCTCGCCAGGCCTTCCTTCGATCCCATCGTCATGACGACTTCGGTTTCGGGGTCCAGTTCCACGTTGAAGCGGGTGGCGTAATAGTTCGCCTGGGCCTTGCGCACGCCGGGAATGCCCTTCGACGCGGAATAGCCGTGGGCCGATGGCTTCTGCGCCACTTCGCACAGCTTTTCGATCACGTGCGCGGGCGGCGGCAGATCGGGGTTGCCCATGCCCAGGTCGATGATGTCCCGTCCGCTGGCGCGGGCTGCGGCCCGCATCGCGTTGACTTCGGCGATGACATAGGGCGGCAGGCGCTTGATGCGGTAGAACTCTTCTTCCACGGGCATGACTCGTAATGCTTGCCGGCAGGATTGCCGGGACCGCCCCCTTACGCCAATCGATCCGCTTCGCCAATCACGGGCTGCACCGCGCGCCTTGTTCCGCCGCCGCTCTCGCGCTTTGCGACGCGAAGCGGCTTGCCGCCCGTGCCCCCGGGGCGCAAAAGGGCGAACGTCGATGGTCCGGGTATGCCACGATGACCGGCGCCAGATGACAGGGACCGAAAGTCACAGGGGAAAGTTCGTCCATGCGCGAAACGGGTAATGCCAAGACGCCGGTTGCCACCGACAACGCGGTGTTCGAAGACCTTTTCCGCCTTCAGGCCGAAGCGATGCAGGCCCTGGCCGCGCCGTTCCTGCCCACTGCCCATGCCAAGGCCCCCGATCCGGGCGATTTCCAGCATTGGGCGATGTCGGGCGCCAAGCTGCAGAAAATGTGGCTGGATTTCATGGCCGAACAGACCGCCGTGGCAGAGCCCGCCTGGCTGCGCATGGTCGATGGCGGCCGCTGGAAGCAGATGTTCGACGAATGGGCCGGGACCATGCCGATCACCCAGGCCGAAACCCAGGCGCGGCTGTGGGACGAAAGCCTGCAACTGTGGAACCGGGTGATCGAACTCTATGCCCCGCAAGGGGCGGTGCCGGCCAAGGCCCCGGCCGACGTGGCGCCCGACGCCCTGCCGCGCCGCGATCGCCGCTTTGCCGATCCGCGCTGGCGCGAACAGCCGTGGTTTGCCCTGCTCCACCAGACCTATCTGTTGCTGGCCGAACGGCTGGAAGACATGGCGCAGGAGATTTCCGGCCTCGATCCCGAGCGCCATGGCCAAGTGCGCTTCATGACCCGGCTGATCACCGAGGCGCTCTCGCCCGCCAATTTCCCGATGACCAACCCCCTGGTGATCGAGCGCACGCTGGCCAGCCGGGGTGAAAACCTGGTCAAGGGCGTGGAACACCTGCTGGCCGACCTGCGCCGCGGACAATTGAGCCACACCGATGGCGAGGCATTCGAGGTGGGCCGCAACATCGCCACCACGCCGGGCAAGGTGGTGCACGAAACGCCGCTGTTCCAGCTCATCCACTACACCCCGACCACCGCCCAGGTCGCGGCCGTGCCGCTGCTGATCTTTCCGCCGTGGATCAACCGCTTCTACATCCTCGATCTCAACCCCAAGAAAAGCTTCGTGTCGTGGGCGCTGGACCAGGGGCTGAGCGTGTTCATGGTCTCGTGGAAATCGGCCGATGCCAGCATGGCCGACGTGACCATGGACGATTACGTGCGCGCCCAGATCGAAGCCATCGACGTGGTGCGCGAGAAGCTGGCCGTGCCCAAGGTGCACACCATCGGCTATTGCGTGGCCGGCACCACGCTGGCCGCCACGCTGGCCGTACTGGCCCGGCGCGGCGAGGCCGACAAGGTCGCCTCGGCCACGTTCTTTACCGCGCAGGTCGATTTCAGCGAGGCGGGAGAGCTGTGCCACTTTGTCGACGACGCGCAGTTGCGCTGGCTAGAAAGCCTGGAGACCGATGGCTATCTCGACGGGCGCTATCTCGCCGCCACGTTCAACCTGCTGCGCGGGCCAGACCTGATCTGGAACTACGTGATCAACAACTACCTGCTGGGCGAGGATTATCCGGCATTCGACCTGCTCTACTGGAACGGCGATACCACCAACCTGCCCGCGCGCTGGCACCGCGCCTATCTGAGCGAGCTCTATCGCGACAACCAGCTGGTGGTGCCCGACGCGCTGAGCGCCGATGGCACCCCGATCGACCTGCACCGCATCACCACCCCCTGCTACATCCAGGCCGGGCGGGAAGACCACATCGCCCCGGCGAACAGCGTGTGGAAGCTGACCCGGCACCTGGCCGGACCGTGGAAATTCGTGCTGGCCGGATCGGGGCACATCGCCGGCGTGGTCAATCCGCCGGCGGCCGGCAAATATCAGTATTGGACCAACCCGGGCGATCCTGCCAGCCTCGAGGCGTTCGTGGCCGGCGCCCAGGAAACCAAAGGCAGCTGGTGGCCCGATTGGCGCGCCTGGCTGGCCGATCTGGACGGTGAAACCGTTCCTGCCAAGGGCGCCCGCGTGCCCGGCCGCAACGCAATAGAAGACGCGCCAGGGCGATATGTGCGCATGCGATGACGGCGCCGCAACAAGCCAGCGAGCAAGTTTAGGCAACGTTGTGCAATTACCTCCAAGATGGATATTGTGCACTGCACAAAAACCTTGACTTCCGCCAGCGCATTCCTATTTTTTGCAATGCAGCAGAGGTAAGGCCGTTCTGCGCTTGAGTCGTCGCCATGGTGCGACCCTCGGGTTCATCCGGTCCCTGCCTCGCCGCATTGCAGGAGCCGTAATGCCATGGCCGATCAAACCAAGGACGAAGGGACGCTTCCCGACGTGACGCCCAGCCCCGCCCCCCAGGCGGATGGCGCAGCGCCCGTCGTGGCTGCCGATCCCGCCCCCGCGGTCGAACCGACCGTCGCAGCGACACACGCAACGGAGCAGGCAGAACCGACAACCGCCGCCCGTCGTGCACGCAAGCTCGTGACCCCTGCAGTGGCATCGGCAGAACCGGCGCCCACCACGCCCCCCGCCCCTGCGGTAGAGCCCACCGTGGCTGCGCCCAAGGCCGCGGAAGCAGTGGCAGCGCCGGACGCATCGCCCGTTTCGAAGCCCGTTCCCGCCAAGGCGCGCAAGCCGCTCGCCAGCCGCGTGACCAAGCCCGAACCGGCACCGGCCGCCAAGCCGGTGAAAGCGATGGCGGCCAAGCCGCTGCCGGCCCGGACCGTTGCCACCAAGGTGGCGCCGGCCCAGCCCAAGCCTGCCCAGCCCAAGCCTCCCAAGCCCAAGCCCGCCCCGGTGGCGGCGCGCGGGCCGGGCAGCGCAAAGCCGCCGGTCACGGCACCCAGACCAGGAACCGGCATCCCCCACGCGATGGTGCCGGCCCCGCTCAAGACCCGCGTGAACCATGCCGCCGCGCCCGCGGCTTCCAGGAAGGAACACCCTATCATGACCACCGCCAACGAATTTTCCGACAAGTTCCAGTCCGCTTTCAAGGACGCTTCTGAAAAGGCCAAGGCCGCTTTCGAAAAGAGCCAGGCTGCCTTCGGCGATGCCGGCGAATTCGCCAAGGGCAACGTCGAAGCCGTCGTGGAATCGAGCAAGATCCTTGCTTCGGGCCTGCAGGAACTGACCAAGGGCTATGCCGCTGAAGGCAAGTCCGCGATGGAAGCCCTGACTGTCGAAATCAAGGAACTGGCCAGCGCCAAGTCGCCGACCGAATTCTTTGAAAAGCACACCGCCCTGATGCGCAAGCAGTTCGACGCCGCCGTGGCGGCCAGCAGCAAGCACAGCGAAGCCGTGCTCAAGCTCGCCAACGAAGCGTTCCAGCCGATTTCCAACCGCGTCAGCCTCGCGGTCGAAAAGATGAAGGTCGCCGCCTGATCGGCACCTGATTCGCACGGCCCAGCCCGCCTTGCCCATCAGGGCACGGCGGCTGGATCGGGCCACTATCCTGGACAAGCACCAGCGGCATCAAGGCAGCCAGCGCCCCACCATGGCGGCGTGGCTGCCTTTTTGCTTTGACACGCAGCCGTTTCCTGGCGCCGCCGGGCCCACTGTGTATCGCAAACAGCGTGCGATTTGCCGTTTCGGTAACGTTTTTCGGGCAGGGCTGCCCGAACGCCCCCTTGTCGCGGGGCGGCTGCGATGCGATATTCAGGGTTCCGATGCACAGATCCGCTTCTCACTCGGCGTCCGCCGCCCTCCTGCCGCGCGCTGCCCGCGCCCCTCTTGGCGTGCGCCCGGCGTCCGCAGCACCGCGCCTGGCGGGCGACAATCGCGATACCGACGATGGTGACATGATCGGCCTGGCCACGCGCACCCGCGCCCGGCCCAAGAAGCCCAGCATGTTCAAGGTGCTGATGCTCAACGACGATTACACCCCGATGGAATTCGTGGTGATGGTCCTCAAGCGCTTCTTCCACATGGATCTGGAACAGGCCACCCGCGTCATGCTGCACGTGCACCAACGCGGCGTGGGCGTATGCGGCATTTTCCCCTACGAAATCGCCGAAACCAAGGTGAACCAGGTGATGGATTTCGCCCGGCAGAACCAGCACCCGCTGCAGTGCACGCTGGAAAAGGCCTGACGACAAGGCCTCGCTGACGCCGCGTTGCGCGCGTCAATGCAGCCGGCGTTCCTCGATCATCTCACGCGCGACAGCGCGGAGCAGCGCGGCAAGCCAGGCCATGGCCAACGACTTTGCCTCGCGCGAATGGGCGCCGGCGCCGCTCGGCAGGACGATCTGCGCGGAAAAGCGCCCGTCTTCCAGCCGCCCCCCGCTGAATGCCGCCGCCGGCGGGATCAGCGCCAGCGCCGCGCTTTCATAGGCACCCGAATCCGCCAGCAGGCTGACCCACAGGCTGTCGCTGTCGTCAGCCACGCCTTCGGGCGCGAGGGCGACATCGCCCAGGGTGCGCAAGGTGCGTTCAAAGCCCAGGCGCTGCTCATCGGGCGCAAGGGTTTCGCAACGATCGGCCAGCGCGGTCAATTCCTCGGGCCGGGCGCTGCACCGCGCCAGCCGACCTTGCCACCACTGTGATCCAGACGTCACGAAATTCACGGCGTGTTCCCTTGTCCGTGGCGCCAGCCCGGCAGGAATCAACACGGCATGATGGTGCCTTGTCATCACGCCTTCCTGATCGCCCGGTCCAGCGCGGAAGCGTTGTGTCAGTTCTACGTCCAACGATGTGTCCCGCGCCGCAGGCATTTTCGCCCCGGTGCGTTGTATCTTGGCGGAACCCACCGCAGCCATGGGCGTTCCCGATGGCCGGTGGCAACCTTTGTGCCTCGTGCCAAACGCCGCGCCAGGAGGCTCGCGTGGCAGCACTATAATCAATCAAGGGGACAGGCAATAACTTTAGTTATTAAATGCCCCATTGTCATGGCAGGGGCAGCCAGCCACGCTGGTGCGGCATTTTCGCCTTTCGCATCGCCGCGAAGCGGGCTAACCGACACGGACACCGGCACGGCGCCCCCGGGCGACGTTGCCTGCCCCTTGACGCCCACACGGTGAAACGCCCGAACGTGAAATTCCTCAGCGCCATCGACAGGTACATCGCCCGCCTGGTGATCGTGCCCATGCTGGCCGTGTTCGTGCTGGCCGCGTCGCTGCTGGTGCTCGACAAGATGCTGCGGCTGTTCGACTTTGTCGCCACCGAGGGCGGGCCGGTCACGGTCGTGTTCAAGATGCTGCTCAACCTCTTCCCGGAATATGCGAGCCTCGCCATTCCGCTGGGGTTGATGCTGGGCATCCTCTTCGCCTTCCGCAAGCTGGCGACGAGTTCGGAACTCGACGTGATGCGCGCGGTGGGCCTGTCCTACACCCGCCTGCTGCGGGTGCCCTATCTCTTCACGCTGGTGCTGGCAGGGGTCAACCTCTTGATCGTGGGCTATATCCAGCCCCTGAGCCGCTATTACTACGAGGAATTGCAGTACGAGCTGGGCTCTGGCGCGCTGGGTGCCTCGATCAAGGTGGGCGAGTTCAACGCGTTGCAGGATCGCACTGCGCTGCGCGTCGATTCCAGCCGCGACGATGGACGCGATCTGGAGGGTATCTTTGCCCGTCTGGTCACGCCCAAGGGCCAGACCATGACCATTTCCGCGCGCGAGGGGCAGTTCTTTGCCAATCGCGAGAACCGCGACACGATCATCCTGCGCCTCACCGATGGCCAGATCGTCCAGGATGGGCCCGACCTGCCCTCGCCGCGCGTGCTCACCTTTGCCTCGCACGATCTGCCGATCGACCTGCCCAAGATCGCCCAGTTCCGCCAGCGCGGCGACAAGGACCGCGAATACATCCTGCCCGAACTGCTCAAGATCGGCTGGAACAAGGCCTATTCGCAGGACATGCGCAACAAGAGCAAGGCCAGCCTCAACTACCGCCTGGTGGAAGTGGTGATGATGTTCCTGCTGCCGCTGCTGGCCGTGGCCCTGGCCGTGCCGCCCAAGCGGTCCACCTCGGCGCTGGGGGTGTTCCTGTCCATCGTGATGGTGGTGGCCTATCACAAGGTCAACGAATATGGGCAGGACGTCGCCAGCCTGGGCCGGCTCGATCCCGCGCTGGCCCTGTGGGGGCCGTTCGCGCTCTTTGCCGGGCTGATCATCTGGATGTATTGGCGCCTCGCCTATGTGCCCGGCGGCCAGCCGATCGGCGCGCTCGAAACCGCCTTTGCCAAGGTTGCCAGCCGCGTGCGCAAGCTGTTCGCGCGCCGCCGCCGTGGCGCCATGACCGACCCGGCAGCACAGGACGATAGCCTTGCAGCTTGATATCTTTCCTTCCACCACGATGACGCGCTACATCGCCAAGATGTTTGCCGCGCGTGTCGTGGCCGTGCTGCTGATGCTGGTGCTGGTGCTGCAGATGCTCGATCTGCTGGGCGAAAGCGGCGAGATCCTGGCCCATCCCGGCAATGGCCAGGCGCAACTGCTCACCTATGTGGGCCTGCGCGCCCCCCAGCTGGTGGCCAAGTTCCTGCCCTATTCGGTGCTGCTGGCCACGATCATCACGCTGTTCACGCTCAACCAGAACAGCGAAGTGATCGCGATGAAGGCCGCTGGCCTGTCGGCGCACCAGGTGCTGGCGCCGCTGTTCCTGGTGGCCGGCGTGATCGCCATCGGCAATTTCGCGTTCAACGAGCGGATCGTCACGCGCTCCACTGCCACGCTCAAGGCCTGGCAGGCCGCGCAATACGGCCCGCTGCCCACCGACACCCAGGTACGCAGCAACGTGTGGCTGCAGGATGGGCCCAACATCCTCTATGCCCGGACGGTGACCGGCGAGGGCAACGCCATGCGCATGACCGACGTGACCTGGCATCGCCGCGATCCCACCGGCATGGTCACCGAGATCGTCCGCTCGCCATCGGCCACGTATGCCAATCCCGGCTGGCGCCTGACCCGGCCGACCACGTTCGATGTGCAGAGCGCGCGGCGCACCCAGGACAATGGCGACGCCGTGTTCGCCACCGGGGTTACGCCCACCCAGATCCTGATCCGCAAGGCCGATGCCGATGCCGAATCGCTGTGGCACCTGACCGGCTCGATCCAGGCGATCCGCGCAGCCGGGCACAGCACCAGCGAGCTGGAAAGCCGCTGGTGGCACAAGATTTCCGGCCCGCTGTCGGCCATGCTCATGCCGCTGCTCGGCGCGGTGGCCGGCTTTGGCCTGGCTCGCTCGGGCCAGCTGTTCATGCGCGCGGTGATCGGCATGGCGCTGGGCTTTGCCTATTTCGTGGTCGACAATGCCGCCCTCGCCATGGGCAGCTTTGGCGGATATCCGCCGCTGATCGCGGCCTGGGCGCCGTTCGTGCTGTTCTTCCTGATCGGCGAGGCGGTGCTGATCCGCACCGAGGAATGAAAAAAGCCCCGCGCCGGCCAAGCCCGGCGCGGGGCGTTTTCGAGCCGCGACTGCTGGCGAAACGTCAGCCCCTGGCGCGCGTGCCCATGGTCGAGCGCACCAGCCGCGCGAGCAGCGGGAACAGCCCGGCATAGTTGGCCCGCTCATAGGTGGACTGCAGCCCGAGATGGGCACGCAGGCGGCGGTGGCATTCGGCCAGCGAGTGATAGGGCATCGACGGCAGCAGGTGGTGCAGCGCGTGATAGCGCAGGCCCACCGGCGCCCACATCGCGCCCCACACCCCCGGCGGCGGCACGTTGACCGAATCGAGGTATTGCCCTGTCACGCTCATCTGCTCGCCTTCGTTCTCCCACAGGTGGGCCACCAGCGTGCGCACCTGGTTGAGCAGCGCGGCCAGCGCGATCACGCCCAGCGCGATCAGCAGCGGCAGCCAGCCATGCGTGGCCGACCAGCCCAGCACGGCCCAGGCCCACAGCGTGGCGCCCAGTTCCTGCCAGAACACCATGCGCGCCATCGCGCCTTCGGGCTTGCGCCGGCGAAAGCCGGGATTGATCGAAAGCGACGAGGCGCGCTCCCACACCAGCGTGCGCAGCGGCGGCACGATCACGCCCAGCGGCACCAGCACGGCCGAACGCAGCAAGAGGCCGATCGGCAGCAGCAGCGCGGTGGCGGTGAACAGCGGCAGCGACCAGGGCTTCATCAACGCCAGCGGCAGGTATTCCGGGTCTTCGCTGGTGCCATAGCGGATACGCGAGTGGTGCAGCGAATGGACGCCTTCATACATGAACGAGGGCATCAGCACCGGAATGCCGACCACCAGGTTCCACACGAAGCGGAAACCCGGCAGCGCGTCGCGATGCATATGCGTGAGTTCATGAATGAACAGCAGCGCGCGATAGAGCGCGAGGGCGGAAAACACTCCGAGCGCCACGACCACGCCCCAGCTGCCACCGCGCAGCGCCGTGGCGATCGCCAGGCCCAGCGCGCCATAGCCCAGCAGCGCCGAACCGAGCATGTCGGGCCAATAGATTTCCGGCCGGGCGCGGGCGATATCCCGCGTCAGGTCGGCCGCGGCGCGCAGCATCGCCTTGTCTTCGGGCGTGCCGGCAAGGCCGGGCGCGCGATGGACAGGCGTGGACGTCGCCGCGAGGGGCGTGGCAGCTGGCGCAGCCGGGGCCGCAGCAGCAGGTGCGTCGCTCTGTTCAGCAAATTCGGTGACAAGCATGGCAAAAACGGTTCCCAAGAAACCCATGTTACACCAGGCAAAAAACCTGCCTGGCGGGTGATTGCCGGTCCGCCTGGGCTCGTCCGGCTTGACAAGTCACCGGATAGCACCGCAGGCATCCGGGACAGCGCGCGTGTAACTCAAAACAAAGGCGATATCGTGGCAGGCGAAGTAGTCATCACCCCCGTGGCAAACAAGGCCGAACGTGCCGCCTTTGTCGATCTGGCCTACAAGATCAACGCCGCTGACCCGAACTGGGTGCCGCCGCTGCGCATGGAAGCGCTGGAACTGGTCACCCCGGGCAAGAACCCGTTCTTCGAACATGCCGATGTGCAGTTGTTCCTGGCGCGGCGCGACGGGCGCATCGTGGGCCGCATTTCCGCCCATATCGATCACCTTGCCGTGGCGATGGACCCGGTGCAGGGCATGGGGCCGGGCACCGGCAACTGGGGCCTGCTCGAAGCGGAAGACGAAAGCACCGCCCATGCTCTGATCGCGCGGGCCGAAGAGTGGCTGCGCACCAAGGGCATGACCCGCGTGCTAGCGCCGCTGTCGATGTCGGTCTGGGAAGAGCCGGGCCAGCTCACGCTGGGGTTTGACCATCCCCCCACGGTGATGATGGGCCACCAGAGCGAACGCTATCAGCATTATATCGAGGCCTTGCCCTATACCCCGGCCAAGCAGCTGCTGACCTATGAGCTGGACATCACCAAGCAGTTCCCGCCGCTGATCCAGCGCATCGTGCAATCGGGCGAGAAGAACGCCAAGATCCGCATCCGCAATGTCGACAAGAGCAAGTTCGACAGCGAAGCGGCGATCATCCTCGACATCCTCAACGATGCCTGGTCGGACAACTGGGGCTTCGTGCCGTTTACCCAGACCGAGATCGGCTATGCCGGCAAGAAGTTCAAGCCGATCGTGCGCGAAGACCTGATCATGGTGGCCGAGTACGAGGGTGAGCCGGTGGCGTTCATGATGACGCTGCCCGATCTCAACGAAGTGATGAAGCCGATGGGTGGCAAGCTGTTTCCGTTCAACTGGATCAAGCTGCTGCGCTGGCTGAACAAGCCCCGCTGCCGCACCATGCGCGTGCCGTTGATGGGCGTGCGCAAGAAGCTGCAATCCTCGCGCCTGGCCAGCCAGTTGGCCTTCATGATGATCGAATATATCCGGCGCAACTCGGTGCAGCACTATGGCGCGTCGCGCGGGGAAATCGGCTGGATCCTGGATGACAACCAGGGGATGATCGCCATTGCCGACGCGATCGATAGCCACGTCAACAAGCGCTACACGATCTACGAACGCGCGCTTTGATCCACCGCCCGCGCCTGCGGAACGCGCGGGCGCAACGGGCGTTGTTCCCGGCGGGATAGCCGTGCATAGGCCAAGGCCAGCCCCACTTGGGCGCCGGCCCTTGCACCCGCGTGCAAGAAGGCCGGAGAAGGGAAAGCAGGCCATGCAATTGTTCGGTCATCCCGGCGCGCCATCCGGCCCGGCCGGCGGCGGGTTGGGCAGCGCCTTGGTGGTCGAGGACGAGGCCATCGTGGCCTTGGCCATTGCCGACAGCCTGGCCCAGGCCGGGGCCGACACCGTGGCCACCTGCCATACCACGGCCCAGGCCCTGATCGAGATGCAGCGCCTGCGTCCCTCCATCCTCGTGCTCGACGTCCACCTGGCCGATCGCGACGACGGTTGGGCCCTGGCGGAACTGGCCATGGCGATCAGCCCGAACCCGCCGCTGATCATCTTTTCCACCGGCACGCCGGAAAGCATCCCGCCGCACATTGCCGAACTGGGCCACGTGCTGGCCAAGCCCTTTCCGCCCGATGCCCTGGCCAGCCTGGTGCAGCGCCATGGCCGCCAGGCCGGCCTGCTCGGCCGCCTGCGCAACGCGCTGACACGCTGATCACGATAAGGGGTGGCAGCCGCCTGGCGCCCCCCGTGCGTCGCCGTTGGCAAGCGCCCACGAAAAAGGCCCCCGCCGGGGATTGGCGGAGGCCTTCGGGATCGTATCACCAGCCGCTTGGACGGGAGGGGGGGTCTCGGCGGTGACATGCCTTTAACGGGGCGCCCCGAAATCGGTTCCCGCCCCGCCGAAAAAAATCGGCATTATTTTGCAGTTCCGCCGCAATCTCCCAAAGCCTCCTGCCAAGCACCTTAGATGTAAGGTCTTTTCGGCAAGCCCTGGGGATCGAAACCGACCATCGCCCGCACATCATCCAGCCGGGGAATATGAATCGCGGTGCCCAGCCAATCCACCTGGCCCGCCTTGCGCAGCGCCTGCAACGTGCGGTTGGTATGCACCAGCGACAGGCCCAGCATATCGGCCACCTGTCCCTGGGTGATCGGCACGCGCAGCGTGGCAGAGGGGCCGATCTGCGGCGCAATGCCGGTCTGCAAGCCGCGCTCCACCAGCCACAGCGCCAGATAGGCCACGCGCTCGCGCGCCGGGCGCTGGCCCAGGGCCACCAGGTGCTGCTCCAACGCATCTTCCTCGCGCGCCGAAAGCCAGATCACGTCATAGGCAAAGCGGGGTTGCGCCGTAACCAGTTCCATGAAGCGATCGCGCGGGAACATGCACAGCCGCGTATCGGTCAGCGCGGTGACGCCATGGCTCATCTCGCCATCGAACGCGGCCTGCAGGCCGACCAGATCGCCCGGGAACATGATGTTGACCACCTGCCGGCGCCCATCCTCGAGCAGGCGATAGCGCATCAACACGCCTTCCAGCACGGTGAACAGCCGATCGCCCGGTGCGCCTTGGCGCAGCACTTCCTCGCCGCGCGCCACGCTGCGCTCGCCACTGCGATGGCGCTCGATCCATTCGCGCTGCGCCGTATCGGGGGCCACCAGCCCAGGCCGATCGCGCAGCGGGCAGGTGCGGCACGGTTGATTCAATTGCCGGATATCCACGGCGCCCTGGCCGCCGCCGGCGCTTCCGCCTCCTCTGTGCACGCTGTCTTACACTCCTGCCTACCCGGCAACGGCCACCCTGTTGGGCGCCATGATCGGGCATGTCCGGCCCCACGGCTATGTCAAATGACATAAACGAGTTCCCGGTTCCCGGATAGAGCGCGCCGCCGCAGGCCAGCCAATCCCCCCACCCGCTGCCTGTGCGCCGGAGCGCGTTGCAATGATTGCCGATTATATTCTGGTGCTGGAAGACAACGTGCTGGTTGCCATGGAAATCGAGGATGAACTGGCCGAGCGCGGGTTTCGCGTGGCCGTGGCCGTGGACATTGCCGAAGCCGAAGCGCTGCTTGCGCAAGCAACGCCACGCGCGGCCTTGCTCGACCTGCGCCTGCCCGATGGCCATTCCGCGCCGCTGGCCCTGCGCCTCATGGCGCAAGATTGTACCGTGGCGCTGATTTCCGGCGCGGATTCGGGCATGATCCCGGACTCGCTCGCGGATGTGCGGCGCTTTCCCAAGCCGGTCGGCGCGTGGGAACTGGCCGATTGGGCCAGCGGCGTGTTCGATCCGCAAACGTGAGCGGCACTGCGGCCTGCTGATCTGCCCGGCGCCTCCATTCCTGCAAAAACGCATGTTGGTTCGGGAACCGAAACCGGCGTAAGGCATTGAGGGGTGCATTGCGTATCCAGGAAGGGGTTTAAATGTCGCTGGGCGCCAAAGTAGCTACCAATCTTCCCTATCTGCGCCGCTATGCCCGGGCCTTGACCGGAAGCCAGCAGACCGGCGACGCCTTTGTGCGCGCCACGCTGGAAGCGGCTCTTGCCGATGCAGACTTGCGCAGTGCCATCGGCGAAGGCCGGGTGGCGCTGTACCGCGCTTTCAACAAGGTGTGGTCGAGTGCTTTCGTCGATACGCTGGATCACTCCGGCAGTGGCGACCTTGGCCTGCATGAAACGGCCGCGCAGGAACGTCTGGCACACATCACGCCGGCCAACCGCCAGGCGCTGCTGCTGGTTACGCTCGAAGATTTCTCGGTTGCCGAAGTGGCCGAAATTCTCGACCGCACGCCGGCCGATGTCGAAGCCCTGGTGCAGGAAGCGATCGAGGAAATCGACCGCGAATCCTCGACCAGCGTGCTGATCATCGAAGACGAGCCGCTGATCTCGATGCAGCTGGAAGACCTCGTCCGCTCGCTGGGCCACGATGTGTGCGGCATGGCCGCCACCCGCACCCAGGCGCGCGATATCGCCAGCCGCGAAACGCCGGGCCTGGTGCTCGCCGATATCCAGCTGGCCGATGGCTCTTCGGGCCTCGACGCGGTGGACGATATCCTCAAGCTGGTCGACGTGCCGGTGATTTTCATCACCGCCTACCCCGAACGCCTGCTGACCGGTGACCGGCCCGAGCCAACCTACCTCATCACCAAGCCGTTCCAGGAAGCTACCGTGCGCGCGGCGATCAGCCAGGCGCTGTTCTTCGGCTCCAGCCGCCCGCTCTCCTGACGTGGCGCCCCCACCGGGGGGCGTGTTCCTTCGGTTCCCTCGGGAAAGGCCGGGCCAGTTTTGGTCCGGCCTTTTTCTCTGATGGGGTTACTGGCCCTGGCCGGCCATAACGTGTCCGGCTTAGACCGGCCGGCCTTCGCGGATGGCAAACGAGCCGCGCTCGCGCACCGGGATGATCAGGGTGCACCGCACGCCGTCGGCTTCGAACCGCAGGTCCACCGGATTGCGCAGTTCGTGGGCAACGATCTTTTCAATGAGGTCGGTGCCAAAGCCACGCTTGCGCCCCGCCTTGGGATCGATCGCCGGCCCGCCATGCTCCCGCCACGAAATGCGCGCGGTGGTTTCGCCCGCCAGTTCCCAGCGCACCTCGACCCGGCCACCGGGCACGCTGAGCGCGCCGTACTTGGCCGCGTTGGTCGCCAGCTCGTGAATCGCCAGGCCCAGCGACAGGGCATCGTTGGGCGCCAACTGCACATCGGGCCCGCCCATGTCGACATGGTGATCGGCGCCCTGGGCATAGGGCGCGAGTTCGGCGCGAATCACCAGGTCCACCGGCGTCGCGCCCCAATCCGACTGGGTGAGCAGATCGTGCGTGGCCGAGAGCGCGCGGATGCGCCCTTCCAGACTTTCGACAAAGCTGTCGAGATCGCGCGCGCGGCGGCGGGTCAGCGCAATGATCGACAGCACGTTGGCCAGCGTGTTCTTCACGCGGTGGTTCAATTCGCGCGTCAGCGAATCGCGGATCGAGGATTGCTGTTCGAACCACGCCAGGGCCACGCGGTCTTCGGCCACCTGCTGGCTGACCAGCCGCGCCAGGACGAGCAGCAATGTCGCCACCAGCAGGCCGAACAGCAGCGTCATGACCGACAGCATGCTCAGCACCATCGCCGGCGGCGCTTCCACCACCAGCAGCCAGCGCCGGCCGGCCACGTCTACCCAGCGACGGACAATCCGGCCCGAACGCGCGGCAGGGCTTTCTTGGGCAAGCAGGTCGGCGTCGGTTTCGGTGCCGTCGTAAAGGCGCACGCCCAGCGGCAGATCGGGATCGGTCGGCAGCGACGTGCGCAGGAATTCGTCGGCGGCAAACGGCGTGAACACGAACCCGCGCAGGGTGCGGCTGCCATCGTCACGGCTGGCGCCGAACACCGGCATGTACATGACAAAGCCGACCTGGTCGCTGACATGGCCGGCGTGAACCAGCTTGAGCTTGCCCGACACGATCGGCCGCTCTTCCAGCTCTGCCCGATCCATGGCCACGCGCCGCACCGGATCGCTGGCCATGTCGAAACCGATCGACTGCCGGTTGCGCGCGGTTTCGGGCACCAGGTACATCACCGGCACGGCATAGCCACGCTTGGCAAAATCGGCTGGCCGCACGGCAAAGGGCGGCGTCGGCAGCATCGGCGCGCCTTCGGCATGGCCGGCGCCGCTGCGCATCACGCGCTCGACCATGGGCACGTCTTCGCTCGCCACGCGCATGCCCCAGCCGATGCCGTTGACGCCGCTGGCGCTGCCTTCCATCTGCAACTGGCCGACGAAGGAGCGGAACAGCGAGGCTTCGACCGAACGGCGCGTGGCAAACAGGGCGGCGGCGGAACGCAGATAGGCGGCGTTGCCGTTGGCACGCCGTTCAAGCCCGGACGACACTTCCTGGGCAACCTTGTCCAGCTGGGCAATCTCGCGCTGACGGTCGGCGCGCTCGATCGCGAAAACGCTGAGCGCAGTCACGGCCATGGTCAGCGTGAAGATTCCCACCGGCAAGGCCCGCGGAAAGCGCTCGTACCATCTTGGGGCCAGATTTTTCTGGGAGAGCAGTTTCTCCACGTGCCCGTGCGATCCCTTTACCTTGCCATACCCAAAACGCGCGGCGTGCGCCTGCCTGGCCCATGCCGCCTGATCATGCCCGATGCAACGCACGGCGCAAGCACCTGTGCCCGCCACTGGCCGACAATTATGTGGTTTTCGCAGCACTCCGCGCCGCGCCGGGCTTCCGGCACGGTCTTGGTGATTTTGGCGGGAACCGATTGCGGACGGTTTCGTTCCACATGCGCAACAACCCAAGACCGATAACCCAAGACATCGGGCACCTGTGATTCTGGCGGCCCCATGGTCTATGCATGGACAAACGGCCAGCCGCGCCAGGCACATCCGATCCGTTCATCCGCAAGACCCATGGGGGGAGGCGAAGCCGAAAGCGAATGTCGAAAGATAAACCTATGAAAAACCCGGGGACCCGACGTCGCACCAGCGCGCGGGCAAACTCGCCCGAATGGGCGGACGGTCTGCGCAAACTCTACGATTCCGTCGTAGAAGAACCCTTGCCCGACAGCTTCGCGCAGTTGCTCGACAAGCTGGACGGCGACGCGCATGGCTGATGCCCCACGCCCATCGGCAGACACCAAGGGCGATACCGCTGCCTCCGCCCGCAACGCCGTTGCTTTCAAACGCGAACTGACCGGTGTCATTCCGCACCTGCGCGCCTTTGCACGCGGTCTGTGCGGCCGTCCCGACCTGGCCGACGACCTGGTGCAGGAAACCCTGCTCAAGGCCTGGGCCGCGCAGGAACGGTTCGAACCCGGCACCTCGATGCGCGCCTGGACCTTCGTGATCCTGCGCAACGCCTATCTCACCGACATGCGCCGCAACCGCTTTCGCGCGGAGTATGACGAGACGGTGGCCGAACGCGTGCTGGTCGCGCCGGCTGGGCAGGAAAGCCCGCTGCACCTCTCGGACATGCACCGCGCACTGCTCACGCTCCCGCCCGAGCGGCGCGAAGCACTGCTGCTCGTTGGCGCCGGCGGTTTCTCCTACGAAGAAGCCGCGCAGATCTGCCAATGCGCCGTGGGCACGATCAAGAGCCGCGTCGGCCGCGCCCGCGCCGCCCTCGCGCAGATGATCGACACCGGGCAACTGCCGCGTCGCAGCACGGGCGATGCCGTGGCGCACGATGCGATCATGCACGAGCTTGATACCACGGTTCAGTCTGGCAACTGACGGCTTCGGCCCCGGCCCGCGCTCGGACCGGGGCCGCCGCGTCCCTCCTGGCCCCGGCAGCGCTGCACCAGTCACGCGGCAAAGCGCGGCCGCACACGCGCCAGCCCCTTGATTGCGCCCCGGCGCAAGCCCAAGACGGCCACAGGCGAATCACCGTCACATTCAGGCCGTGCCCCCCGTGTCCATCAGCGCTTCCGATCCCCTCCCCGTCGCGCCGCCTGCCGCGCCGCCCGCCGCACCGGATGCCCCGCTGAACGCCGAACCGGGTGTGCAGACGCAGCAGGCGCGCCTGCAATCGGCCATCCTGCTGCTCTTGGGGCTGGGGCTGTTCTTTGGCATGCCGTTCGTGCTGTCGATCGGGTCGGTGGTGTTCCTGCCCCCGGTTACGGCCATCGTGCTCACGATCGTGCTGGCCCCGGCGGCCGATCGGCTGGTGCGGCTGGGCCTGCCCAACATGCTCGCCTCGTTCCTTGCCCTGCTGCTGCTGATCGCGGTGGTGGTCGTGGCGCTGTCGCTGATCCTGCAGCCGGCCTACGACATGGTGGACCAAGTGCCGGCCATGGCGCGCCGCGTCTCGCTGCGCTTTGCTGAACTGCGCAGCAACCTGGCGTGGATGAACGACCTCAGCCGCCAGATCGCCCGCCTCACCGGCAGCACCGCCACGCGCGAAGTGGTGGTGGCATCGCCCTCGGTGATCGAGCAGGTCGCCTTTGCCACGCCCAGCGTGCTGATCGAGGTACTGCTGACCTTCCTGCTCACCTTTTTCATGATCGAATCGCGCATCCGCACCAAGCGGCGCCTGCTGTTCGATCGCCACAGCTTTGGCGCCTCGGTGCGGATCGCGCGGGTGATCCGCGCGGTGCAGGATCGTGTCGCCTCGTACATTCTCACCGTCGCCCAGATCAACCTGGGCGTGGGCGCGATCGTCGCCGGTGGCGCCTGGGCCTTTGGCTTTGCCGCGCCGATCATGTGGGGCGGCCTCGCCTTCGTGCTCAATTTCCTGCCCTATGTCGGGCCCTTGGTGATGACCGCGCTGCTCACCCTGGTCGGCGTCGGCACGGCCAGCACGGTGGCGCTTGGCCTGCTGCCGGGGCTCGCGTTCCTGGGCCTGCACGCGGTGGAGGCAAACTTCGTCACGCCCTCGATCCTGGGCGCGCGGCTCACGCTCAATCCGGTTTCGATCCTGATTTCGATCAGCTATTTCTCGTGGATCTGGGGCACGCTGGGGGCGCTGCTGTCGGTGCCGATCCTGCTGACGCTAACGGCCCTGGTCGATCACCTGGGCCGGCCCAACCTGGTGGGCTTCCTGTTTGGCGAGCCGCTGTTCCAGCCGGGCCTGGTCGCGCAGGATGACCTGCGCCATCCCGAAGACCCCAGCGGGCACGAAGCCGACTTTGCCACCGACGCGAACGGGCACCCGCTGCACCCGCACGCGGCCACCGGCGCCTGAGCAGCCCACCGCGCATGCAAAAAAGGGCAGGCCGCGCGGCCTGCCCTTTTTCGTTGTGCCATCGCGGCGCGATGATCAGGCCGGATAGGCCCAGAGCGAACCGCGGCCGAGGTTTTCGGCGGCAAAGCCCCAGTTCAGGTGCTTTTCGATCACGCCCTTGAGATAGTCGGGGCGCAGGTTTTTGTAATCGACGTAGTAGGCGTGTTCCCACAGGTCGATCACCAGCAGCGGGTTGCCGCCGAGGTCGGAATAGGTGGCAGCATCGTGGGTCTGTTCGACCACCAGCTTGCCATCCTTGGCCACCAGCCACACCCAGCCCGAGGCGAAGTGGGCGGCGCCCTGCGCGGCCAGTTCAGCCTTGAGCGCATCGAGCGAGCCGAACGAGGCTTCGATCGCGGCGGCAAGGTCGCCAGTGGGTTCGCTGGTTTCCGGGGTCAGGCTGTGCCAGTAGAAACCGTGGTTCCAGGTCTGGGCAGAGTTGTTGAACAGGCCCTTGTCACCCTTGGCTTGCGCGGCAGCGACGATGTCTTCCAGGCTCTTGTCGGCCAGATCGGTGCCGTCGATGGCGGCATTGGTCTTGTCGACATAGGCCTTGTGATGCTTGCCGTGGTGGGTCTGCAGGGTCACTGCCGAGATCGTGGGGTCCAGCGCGCTGTCGGCATAGGGCAGCGGGAGAAGGGAAATCGCCATGGTCGCTCCGTTTCGTCAGGGAAAATCGGCAATGCCAAACCAACGCCTCAGGCGGGCATCGGTTGCCATTGCGGCCTATGGCATTTGACAGCGATTTCCAGTGAATTTTTCTGATCGTGCTGCACGCGCAAACTGATCAATCGTCGTGCGCGGCGACGGCAGCGGTCACCGCCACGTCCATCGTCACATTGCCCAGCGTGCGCATCAGATCGGGCAGCATTTCCACCGCCACCAGCAGCGCGAGCGGCTCTACCGGCACGCCCATGGCCAGCGCAATCGGGCCGATGGAGGTGACGAAGCTGATCGTGCCCGGCAGGCTCACCGCGCCAAAGCTCATCACGCTGGCCACGGCAAAGCCGGCGAGCATGTGCCAGCCATCCACCGGCACGCCAAACCAGTGCGCCACATAGATCGCCACGGCAAAATTCATCGCCGGCCCGGTGCCGCGAAACAGCGCCACGGCCAGCGGCAAGACCAGTTCGCTGGTGGCATCGCGCAGGCCCAAGGTGCGGCAGGCGTTGAGCATGGCCGGCAGCGAGGCGAGCGAGGACTGCGTGGACAGCGCCAGCGCCTGCGCCGGCAGCATCGCGCGGGCAAAGCGGATCAGCGGCAGGCGTCCGCCCAGCACTGCGAGCGGATAGGCCGCCAGGAACACCACGGTCCCGGTCAGCGCCACGATCATCACATAGTGCGCCAGCGCGCCGATCGCGGCAGTGCCGCTCTTGGCCGCCACCACCAGGCTCAAGGCGAAAACGCCCACCGGCCCGCACCACAGCACCCAGCCGATCACCACCAGCATCGCCCCGGCAATGCCTTCGAAAAACACCGTCAGGCTTTGCCGTTGCGCGCTGCGTAGCCGCGTGGCGGCCATGGCGAACACACCGGTGAACAGGATCACCGGCAGGACCGCATCGGCCGCGGCCGAAGTGAACACGTTGACCGGCACCATCGAGGTGATGAAATCGCCGAACGCGGGCATGGTCGTGGCCGTGCCTGCCGCCGCCGCGTCGACATTGGCGCGCAGCGCGGCGCCTGCGCCTTGCGGGATCGGCACCAGCGCCAGCAGCGTGGGCGTGAACAGCCCGGCCATGGCCGAGCCGCCGACCAGCACGACCATGAACCAGGCCAGCGCGCGCCGCGCCATCGCCCCGGCGCGGGCCGCCGCCACGGTCTGCACCACGCCGGTGAACAGCAGCGCGACCACCAGCGGCATGATCGTGGCCCGCAGCGCGCGCAGCCACAGATCGCCCACTGGCCCGGCCACGGCCAGGATCGGCGGCAGCGCGGCCGGCGCGGCAAAGGCGAGCGCCAGGCCGAGCGCCAGCCCGCCGACCAGCCCCAGGAAAATCCACAGCGCCGGGACATGGGCCATCGGCGGAAGGCCCCCTTCGGGAGCGGATGACGGATCGGTAATCGCTTGGTTCATGCCATGGTGAGAATAATGGTGTAGGAGGCACGTGCAATGGCGCCTTGGTGGCGCCAGGCAAAGGGACAAGAACTTCGCGATGGGCAGAAAATTCTTCGGCACCGATGGCATCCGGGGCCGGACCAATGCCGGGGTGATGACCGCGGCGACAGCCATGAAAGTGGGCCAGGCCGCCGGCACCTATTTCCAGCGGGGCGATCATCGCCACCGCGTGGTGATCGGCAAGGACACCCGCCTGTCGGGCTATATGCTGGAAAATGCGATGACCGCCGGGTTCACCAGCGTGGGCATGGATGTGGTCCTGCTCGGGCCCATGCCCACCCCGGCCGTTGCCATGCTCACGCGCGAAATGCGCGCCGATGTCGGCGTGATGATCTCAGCCAGCCACAACCCGTTCGAAGACAACGGCATCAAGCTGTTCGGCCCCGATGGCTTCAAGCTGTCCGATGAAGACGAACTGGCGATCGAGGCCATGCTCGAGGAAGACCTTGGCCTGGCGCCAGCCAGCGAAGTGGGCCGCGCCCGCCGCATCGAGGATGCGCGCGGCCGCTACATCCACGCGGTCAAGGCCTCGCTGCCCCACAACCTGCGCCTCGATGGGCTGCGCATCGTGGTCGATTGCGCCAATGGCGCGGCCTATACCGTGGCGCCCTCGGCGCTGTGGGAGCTTGGCGCCGAAGTGATCGCCATCGGGGTGGAGCCCAATGGCAAGAACATCAATCTCAATGTCGGGTCCACCCATCTCGACGCGATCAAGGCCAAGGTCCGCGAAGTGCGGGCCGACATCGGCATCGCGCTCGATGGCGATGCCGATCGCCTGATCGTGGTCGATGAAAAGGGCCAGACGGTCGATGGCGACCAGATCATGGCGCTGATCGGCAGCCAGTTGGCCGCACGCGGCGCGCTGACCGGCGGCGGCGTGGTGGCCACGGTCATGTCTAACCTTGGCCTTGAACGCTTCCTGCGCAGCAAGGGGCTGGACCTGGTGCGCACCGCCGTGGGCGATCGCCATGTGCTGGAAAAGATGCGCGAGGGCGGCTTCAACGTGGGCGGCGAGCAATCGGGCCACATGATCCTGACCGATCACGCCACCACGGGCGATGGCACGATCGCGGCGTTGCAGGTGCTGGCCGCGCTGGTTTCCAGCGGCAAGCCGGCCAGCCAGACGCTGCACCTGTTCGATCCCGTGCCGCAACTGCTCAAGAACGTGCGCTTTGCCGGCGGCAAGCCGCTGGAAGCCGAAAGCGTGCAGGACGCGATCGCCCAGGCCGAGGCACGCCTTGCCGGCCGCGGCCGCCTGGTCATCCGCCCCTCGGGCACCGAGCCGGTGATCCGCGTCATGGCTGAGGCCGATGACGCCGAGGAAGTGGCCGAAGTGGTCGACGCCATCTGCAACGCGGTGCGCAAGGCTGCGGCCTGAGCGGAGAACCAGACATGCTTGCCATGCACCCCGATTGCCAGAATTGCGGCACCGAGCTTCCCGCCGAAGCGCCCGGCGCTTTCATCTGTTCGATGGAATGCACGTTCTGCGCCGAATGCGCTGAAGACCTCGATGACCGCTGCCCCAATTGCCAGGGCGAACTGATGGACCGGCCGACGCGGGCCAAGGCGCTCCACGCCAAGTATCCGCCGGCGCGCGAACGGCGCTACAAGCCGTAGCGCCCTGACCGCTAGTATACTTGCACGCCCTCTCCCCTGCGCGCATGATCGCGCCAGGGAAGAGGGCAACAGCCATGCACGAACACGAATGGCGTCGGCAGATCGTGAACGAGATGCATCTGCGTCGCTGGCCCGTGCTGCGCGCGCCGATGCAGGTGGTGCAGCAGGTGCGGCTGGTGGACGATGCCGCGCGCGATGCCGAATGGGCAGCCTGGGCGGCCATGCCCGAAGGCGGCGAGGTGCGCCGCGCTGATCGCCGCCACGTTTCGGGCACGCTGGCCGGTGGCGTGTCGTTCACCTGGGAGCGGCATAGCGAGGCCAGCACGCACACGCTGTTTGCCCCGCGCGATGTCGATCTTGCCGCGGCGACCGCCTGGATGGAAAGCCTGCCCGGCGCCACGGTGCGCGCCACGCGGCTGGTGATCGTGGCGGACGAGGCCGATGCCGCGCTGGTGATGCCGGCCATGGGCCTGGTGCATGATGACCTGGTCTCGTGCCACGTGGCCGGGCCGATGCGCATCTGGTCAGACTTTCGCATCGGCGAGGATGGCTATGGCCGCATGCTGGTGGCCGCTTGCGGGTTGGAAGGGGGCGACCTGACCCGCGCGGTGCAGCGGTTGCAGGAATTGAGCAGCTATCGCAACCTGGCGCTGCTCGGCCTGCCGGTGGCGCGTGCGGCCTGGCCCCGGCTCGACCAGGCCGAGGCAGACCTGCGCCGCCTGGGTGAAGCGCTGACCCGCGACGATGTGCGCGACGATGACCTGATGGACCAGCTTTCCGGCCTGTCGCTGGCGATTGCCGCCGTGGCCAGCGCCACCGACTATCGCATGAGCGCGACCGCTGCCTATGCCTTGCTGGTGGAAGAGCGGCTGGCCGACCTGGCGCCGCGCCCGATTCCCGGCTTTCTCTCGCTGGGCGAATTTACCCAGCGCCGCTTCCTGCCGGCGGTGCGCACCTGCGCCGCGTTTTCCCGGCGCGAACGCCAGGTGGCGGCGCGCGCCGGGCAGTTCACCGCCCTGCTGCGCGCCCGCATCGAAACCCGCATCGAAAACCAGAACGGCGCGCTGCTCGCCTCGCTCGAACGCAGCGCGGTACGCCAGCTGCGCCTGCAGCACCTGGTCGAAGGGCTGTCGGTGGTGGGGATCAGCTATTACGCCACGGCGCTGATCGGCCATGTGCTGGAAGGCGGGGAAAGCCTGGTGCACTTCGATGCGCGCCTGGCTGTGGGCATCATGACGCCACTGGTGGTGCTCGCCACCTGGCTGGGGCTGCGCCGTGCGCGCCGGCAGGTGCTGGATACGCCGAACGGGTAATAACGATGCTATGGTTGATAGCATCGTTATTACCCAGCTAGCTCAAACCGCGGCTTCGGCCATCCGCGCAGCAAACCAGGGCTTCATCCGCGCCAGCGCGTCTTCCACCTCGGCGGTGGAAACGGCAAAGCTGATGCGGAAGAAGCGGCGCCCTTCGACCGGATCGAAATCGATGCCCGGTGCCGTGGCGACGCCGGTGTCTTCCAGCAGCTTGAGGCAGAACGCCATCGAATCGTCGGTCAGGTGGCCGATATCAGCCCAGACATAGAACGCGCCATCGGGCGGGGCGATGCGTGCCAGGCCCAGCGCCGGCAGGGCATCGAGCACGAGTTGGCGGTTGCGGGCATAGGCGGCGACATGGCCCTGCAGCTCGTCCTGGCATTCGAACGCCACCAGCCCGGCATTCTGGCTGAGCACCGGCGGGGTAAGGAACAGGTTGCCCATCCGCGCCCGCGCCTGGTCGACCAGCGCGGCCGGCACCACCAGCCAGCCCAGGCGCCAACCCGGCATCGAGAAGTACTTGGAAAAGCTGTTGATGATCACCGCCTCGGGATCGACGGCCAGCAGGGTCTGCGCCTGCGCACCGTCATAGGTGAGGCCGTGGTAGATCTCGTCGCTGATCACTGCGATGCCGCGTTCGCGGCAAACCTCGACGATGGCCGCCAGTTCATCGGGCGCGATCACCGTGCCGGTGGGATTGGCCGGGCTGGCCAGGATCAACCCGTCGGGGGCCGGCTCCATCGCCGCCAGGGCGGCGGCCGTGACGTTGAAGCGTTCCTGAGGGCCGCACACCAGTTCGACCGGCTCCATGTGCAGCGCGCGCAAGGTGTTGCGATAGGCGACATAGCCGGGCCGGGCGATCGCCACCCGCGCCCCGGGGGCAAAGCGCAGGGTCAGCGCCATGACCAGGGCCGGCGAGGCACCACAGGTCAGCACGACTTGTGACGGATCGAGCGTGACGCCGGCAGTTTCCTGGTAATGTCGGGCAATGCGCTCTTTCAGCGCCTGACTTTCCCAATAGCCCTGCGCCTGGGTGTCGAGCACGTGGTGGGCACGGGCGATCGCGGCCGCGGGCGCGCTGGTGGAGGGCTGGCCGAATTCCATGTGGATCACCGGGCGGCCGGACGCCGCCGCGTCGGCGGCGATGCGGTGCGCCAGGGTGGAAACGGCAATGGCGTGAAAGGGTTCGATCTGTGCAGTCATGGAGGGCGAGCGGGTAACACGATTTGGCCGGCGGGTATATCCATCCACGGGCACGGCGGCGCCAGCCGGCCTCACGGGCGGATGAACCAGCCGTAATCTGCCCGCCATCGGCGGGTTGGCGGACATCAGGCACCCGCCTTTCTTCGCAACACCACGCAACCGGCGATGATCGATGGCACACCCCGGACAATACCGAGACGCTGCCATGGCGGGGCAAAGCCAGGGCAGCGGCATTCCTGCCGGGCCAGCCGCGCCGGTCAACACCGCGCAGACCACCGACCTTGCCGGAAACCCGCTGGACACGGCCAATGCCAGTGGCCCTTGCGCCACGGCCCAGGCCCGCGCCAGCCTGGCGCAATGCCGAACCGCCACCGGCGCCGGCCTTCCTGCCGCGCCGCTCGCGCTGGTGGCGCTGGCCTGCGCGCTGCTGGCGGCAGGCGTGTGGACCTTGGCCGGGCAGGAAATCCGCAAGTGGATCGATGGCCAGGGATGGGATTGGCAGGCCGCCGCGCGTGCGGCGGGCAGCCATGGCCGTGCCGCCCGCGCCCTGCGGCGGCGCCGCCGCCTGGCGCTTGCCATGATCGTGGTGGCGCTGGCGCTTGGCATCATCGGCCTGGTCGCCGCACCGCAGGGCTGAACCCCCGCCGGCACCGGCCTTGTGGGCAGCAAGGTGCCCTTTGCCTTGGCCGCGGGCATGAGATACAGCAACATCCTGACATAGCCCGGACCAGGCTGCCCATGATGCATTCGGACTCTTCCCTGCTGCTCGACCTCTACGGCTCGGTAGAGCATGAGGCGCGTTGGCAGGTCGTGCTCGATACCCTGCGCGATCGCATGGGCGTGGAAAGCGTGGTGGCGCAGGTGCTGTCTTCAGCCCGCTCCTGCCTGCAACAGGTGTGGACGGCGCGGGATTCGGTATCGTTGCGCCATGCCGCCATTCACGATTCCTGGGCCAATTCCGGCGCCAATCCGCGCTTTCATCGCCAACGCGCGCTGCGCCATCCCGATAACGGGATCGGCAGCGATTTCCAAAGCCTGGGTCACTCCGAAAACGAACACCGCGCGATGCGCGAAGGGCTGGCGCGCTGCGGCTTGGGGCCCGCGTTCTGGGTCGATTTCGGCCTCGGCCCCAACAGCCATTTCTCGCTGGTGTTCCATCGCAAGCCTGGCGACGACCGCGACGTCAACCCCGGCGAGGTCGAATTCCTGCGGCAGTTGCAGCCGCACCTCAGCCAGGCGGTCAGCCTGTGGCTCAAAACCTCGGAAAACGCGGCGCGGGTGCGCACGCTGGAACAGGCGATCAGCGCCACCGACCTGGCCATGGCCAGCTGCGATCGCACATTGCGCATGGCGTGGCGCAATCCGGCGGCCGAGGCGCTCCTCGCCTACAACCGCCACCTGGGCGTGCGCAACGGCATGCTGACGGCACATAACGCGCAAGCCAATGCCGCGCTCAAGGCGGTGGTTGCCGATGCCGCCGCCGGCCACGCCGATGTCTTGGCACTGGGCAGCCCGGGAGACGATCCGCTGCACGTGCGCGCCGTATCAGGCGCCAACCAGGCCGGCATCGGCGCCGCCGCGCGCGATGAAGTGCTGCTGCTCATCGCCGCGCCGGAACGCCGCGCCCAGATCGTGCCGTCCGCCCTGGCGCGCCTGTTCCGCCTGACCGGTGCGGAAGCGCAACTCGCCGCCGCGCTCGCGGTGGGCGAGACGGTCAGCGAATATGCCGCCCGCCGCGGCATCACTACCGGCACGGCGCGCATCCAGCTCAAGCAACTGTTCGGCAAGACCGGCACCGGGCGCCAGGCCGATCTCGTCCGCCTGGTGCTGCATTCGCTCTCGGCCCAGGGCAATGGCACCCCGACCCCGACGCGGGTTTCACCCCACCCAAACTGAGATCGCAGCCTATATCCCAAATGGGAGGTGCAGCGCCGCTGCATCCGGCCTCATCATCCCTCGCGACAAGGCGGAACGGACGCGTTCCAAACCGCCGCAGCATGAGGGATAGACGATGCAGCCCAGACATTTCCATTCGTTCGCAGGCGCCCCCGTGGCCCTGGCCATGGCCCTGGCCTGGAGCAGCGGACCGGCACTGGCCCAGGATGGCAGCGGCGCAACCGCCACGACCGGCGCCGATGCCGCCCCCGGCGAAATCGTGGTCACCGCCACCCGCCGTGCCGAATCGCTGAGCAAGGTGCCGCAATCGGTCACGGCGCTTAGCCAGGCCTCGCTCGATGCGCGCGGCATCAAGGACATTTCGGGCGTCGTGCGGCAGACGCCGGGCATCCAGTTCGATCCCAACGGCTTTGGCAACCAGACCAACATCGCCATTCGCGGCATCAGTTCCACCGTGGGTGCCGCCACCACCGGCGTCTATATCGACGATACCCCGATCCAGAGCCGCGTCGTGGGCTATTCCACCACCAACGCCTTTCCCGCGGTGTTCGACCTGGCGCGCGTGGAAGTGCTGCGCGGACCACAGGGCACGCTGTTCGGCGCCGGTTCGGAAGGCGGCACGGTGCGCTTCATCACCACCCAGCCCAGCCTTACCGACACCCATATCTATGGCCGCGCCGAAGCCTCGGCCACGCAGGGCGGCGCCGCTTCGGGCGAGCTTGGCGTATCGATCACCGCGCCGCTGGTGCGCGACAAGCTCGGCCTGGCGGCCAGCGTGTGGTATCGCCGCGATGGCGGGTGGATCGATCGGCAGGATGCCAATCCCATCCTCACCAACGCGCCCTATCTCAAGAACGTCAATTCCAGCTGGACGCAAGTGGCGCGCTTTGCGCTGAAATGGGCGCCGATCGAGGGCGTGGAGATCACCCCGTCGCTCTATTACCAAAAGCGCGTCAACAACGACACCAGCCCGTGGTGGGAAAACAACGGCCTTTCCCCCAGCGATCCCGGGTACAAGGCGCTGTCCAACCCCAGCAAGGGACAGTACGTCAGCGGGGCGCCCAATGGCTCGCCCGATCGCGATCGCTTCTATCTGCCCGCGCTCAACATCAGCGCCGATCTTGGCGGTGCGCAGCTGATCAGCAACACCTCTTACTATGTGCGCGATCAAAGCGGCGAAATCGACTATTCCACGATCTGGCCGGCGGTCTTTGCCGGCACGCCGTGGGTTGGCACCGATCACAAGGCGCTGGCCTATATGCGCAACGACCAGCGCACGTTCACCCAGGAAGTGCGCCTGCAATCCTCCAACGCCAACGCGCGCTTCACCTGGGTGATCGGTGGCTTCTATGCCAAGTCGGTCCAGCATTTCGGCGAACAGGTCTATGACCCCAACTTTGCCGACATCTTTGGCGGCGTGCCGCCCGAAGTGGTGCTTGGCGTGCCGCTGGTCGACGGGCTCTATTCGCTGGCGGGCAGCGGGCGCGGCGCCGACGAACAGCTGGCTGGCTTTGCCGAAGGATCGGTCAAGCTGACCGACACGCTCAAGGTCACCGCCGGGGTGCGCGTGGCGCATACCAAGTTCGAAGGCAATTCGCTGTTCCAGGGGCCGGTCTCGGGCTATCAGCTGCAGGACCAGCAGTCGGTCAGCGAAAACCCGGTCACGCCCAAGTTTGCGCTCAACTGGCAGGCGACTCCAACCACGCTGGTCTATGCCACGGCGGCCAAGGGCTATCGCATCGGGGGCACCAATGCGCCGGTGCCGCTCAGCCAGTGCGGGACCGACCTTGCCAACTATGGCTTCGCCAATGTGCCCAGCACCTACAAGTCAGACAGCCTGTGGAGCTATGAAGCCGGCGCCAAGACCCGCGTGGGCGGGGTGAGCCTGGCGGCCAGCGCCTATCACGTGGATTGGAGCAACATTCAGCAGAACGTCTATCTCCAGCATTGCGGCGCGCAGTTCACCGCCAACCTGGGCAAGGCGCGCAGCCAAGGCTTTGACATCCAGGCGACCGCCCGGATCAGCCCGGCCTTCACGCTGGATGGAACGCTGGCCTATACCGATGCGCACCTGACCCAGAATGTCAGCGGCCAGCCCAATCCCCAGGCCGGCCAGCTGATCGCCGCGGTGGGCGATCACCTGGAAACCCATCCGTGGACGGCCACGATCGGCGCCAACTATGAAGCGCCGGTCGGCAGCGCCACGGTCTATCTGCGCGCCGATTATTCCTACAAGAGCAAGGCCAGGATGTCGGCCGTCACCGACAGCAGCACCAGCAGCTATGATCCCGGCGCCTATGCCCTGCCCCAGGTACACTATGCCAGCCTGCGCGCCGGGCTGCGCAAGGGCGCCTATGATCTCTCGCTGTTTGTCGACAACCTGACCAACGAAACCACGATCCTGTCCCGCTCGATCGAGGTGACCGGCGTCGGCACCTATCGCAACCTGTCACAGCGGCCGCGCACATTCGGCCTTACGCTGCTGATGCGCCAGTAATGCCGGGTGCCCCGCGATGGGGCACCCCCTGCACTGGGCCGGAAGCACCCTGATGCTTCCGGCCGCTTTTCCCCGTGTTCCTTCCCTGTTGCAAAGGCTGCTTCCCCATGGTTTTCCCCCGCAAGAAGGCCGCGCTCGCACTGGCCAGCGCCACCCTCGCCCTGGCCCAGGCATTCGCCGCGCCCGCCCAGGCGCAAACCGCGCCGCCCCATGTCCTGCCCAATGGCCAGGTGCCGCCCAACCTGGCCGCCGCGCGCACCCACATGCTCGAAGCGCCGGAAAACATGCTGACCTTCCATACCATGGATCAGCTGTTCCAGACCCGCCCGGTGCCGCGTTCCGGCCCGATCAGCGCGCTGCCCCGCGTAGACCAGGCCCTGCCCGATGCCGTGCTGGGCACCACGAAAATGACCGAGGACCAGTGGGAAGACCGCACGTTCACCAATGCCCTGCTGGTGATGCGCGACGGCAAGATCGTGCACGAAAGCTATCGCAACAACACCGATGCCGGCACGCACTACATCTCGTTCTCGATGGCCAAGTCGATCACCTCGATCATGGTCGGCATCGCGGTCAACCAGGGCTTCATCAAGTCGATCGACCAGCCCGCCACCGACTATGTCCCCGAACTCAAGGGTTCGGGCTATGACGGGGTGACGATCCGCCAGCTGCTGCAAATGCGCTCGGGCGTCGATTACGAGGAACGCTATGACTTTGGCGCGACGCCCAGCGTGGCCGCCAAGATCTTCCTCAACGCCATCGTCGCCAATACCGAACGCTTTGCCGATACCGCGCCGCGCCTGGGCCGCAAATGGAAGCCGGGCAGCCACTTCAACTATTCCACGCTCGATACCAGCGTGCTGGGCTGGATTCTCGAGCGCGCGACCAAGCAGCCGCTGGCCACCTACATGACCAACACGCTGTGGCAGCCGATGGGCATGGAATCCTATGGCTTCTGGCTGGCCGATGGCGCACCGGGCGTGGGCCGCGAATTGAACGGCATGGGCTATAACGCCACGCTGCGCGATTTTGCCCGCCTGGGCCAGATGATGCTGGACGAAGGCAAGTTCAACGGCCGCCAGATCCTGCCGGCCGACTGGGTGCGCCAGGCGACCGCGATGGCGCCCAATGCCGATCCCGGCACGCCGCCGCCGCCGGCCAGCGTGACCGATCCCTTCGCCCGCTCCGGCTATGGCTTCCAGTGGTGGAAGCTCGACGATACCGGCGCCTATACCGCGCTCGGCCTCCAGGGGCAGTTCATCTATGTCCACCCCGCCACGCGCACGGTGATCGTCAAGCTCAGCTTCTTCCCGCCCGATGGCTCGGACCTGGGCAATCGCGCGCTGGAAGAGACGCTGGCCTATTTCAAGACGCTGGTGAACTGGTCGGCCACCGCGCCCAAGCCGTAAGGCCAAGCGCCAGAAGGATCATGCGTGGGGAAACGTGATCTCCACCATGATCCCTTCGGGCGAAAAGCGCCGCACGATGCGCCCGTCGAGCTGGCGTTCGGAACTGCGGATCAGCGCCGAGCCAAAGCCTTCGCGCGCGGGCACGCCGTCTTCGGGCAGCACCAGCGGCGCGGCGGCGCGTTCCTGCCACACCAGGCGCACGGTCTTGTCTGCCGCATTGTGTTCCCAGCGCACCTCGAGCAGGCCGCCCGGCGCCGACCAGGCGCCATACTTGACGGCATTGGTCACCAACTCGTGCAGCACCAGTCCCAGCGGCACGGCATGGCGGCCCGATACCACCAGCGTCCCGCCCGAAAGGTTGCAGCGTTCGCTGTCAGAGCGGTAGGGCGCGATCGCCTTGGTCACCAGATCGGCCAGGTCCACCTCGCCCTCGCCATCGTGGCGCCCCTGGGTCACATCGTGCGCGGTGACCAGGGCATGGATGCGCTTGGCGATGCGGTCCACCGCTGGCGCTGCGGCAGTATCGCCCCGGGCCGACATCTTCACGATCGCCAGGATCACCGCGAACAGGTTCTTGACGCGGTGGTTGAGTTCGCGCGCCAGCAGGTCGGCGCGGTCGCGCGCCTCAGCAATCAGCGCGGCATTGGCAGCGGCGGCCTGCGCCTGCGCCGTGCGGATCACCTGCCACAGCCCCAGGATCAGGGCGATGGTGATGATTACCGCCAACAGCCCCAGCGAGGGCATCACCCGCGCTTCGGCCATGGCGGCGCTGTCGCTTGCCGCATCGAGCCGCGCGCGCTCGGTGCGTTCCAGCCGGCCCACCGCCTGGCGCAGGGCCTCCATTGCCAGCTGCCCTTCGTCAGACAGCGTGCGCACCCGCGCCTCGACCAGCTCGCCGCGCCGCACCAGTTCCACCGTGCCGGCCATCTCGGCCCACTTGGCGTCGCCCAGGCGCTCGATCTCATCCACCAGGGCGGCCTGCTGCGGATCGATGCCCTGGCCCAGGCGCAGGCGCAGCGCGCGGATTTCCCCCTCATAGGCGGCATGGCCCTGCTCGTAGGGCACCAGATAACGGCGGTCATAGGTGATGTAATAGCCGCGCTGCCCGGTCTCGCCGTTGAGCGTGGCCGCCACGATGCCATCCAGCGCAGCCAGCACGGCGCTGGTGCGCGCCGCCTGTTCGCGCTGCACGCGCTCGGCATCGACCGTGGTGAAGATCAGGGCAAAGGTACCCAGCAGCGCCAGGGCCAGCACGGCAAACAGCGCCAGTGTGAGCCAGGCCGGCTTGCGGCGCCATATGCGGTCCCAGCTTTGGGCCTGCCCGGTTTCGTCGGCAACCATGCCCCTGCCCTAGAACCTTGCGGGAATTTCGCCAATGGCATTTTCAAGGCGCGCTTGCGCCCGCGTGGTACAAGTCCTGCTCGGCAAATGCTTGACGGATGGCGCGCCCTCGCTTATCGGCCCACCCCTGATTTCGGCTTGGCGTCGGTTGCGGCGCCGTGCCTGTTACACCGATTCGCCAGACAAGAAGAAGAGCTGAACCATGAAGCGCACTTTCCAGCCCAGCAACCTCGTGCGTGCCCGCCGCCACGGCTTCCGCGCCCGCATGGCCACCGTCGGTGGTCGCAAGGTGCTGCGCGCTCGTCGCGCCCGCGGCCGCAAGAACCTCTCGGCCTGATCGCGCGCCCTTCGGGCACCATGTCGGTTGAGACCGGGGCCGATCCGGCCCGCTCTCCTCGGCGCAGTGCCCGCTTGGCGACGATGGCCCGGCGTGCGGATTTTCTCGCCGCCAATCGCGGAATCCGGGTCGCAAGGCCCGGATTCGTGCTTTTGGTGAACCCCTTGTCGCGCGCCGATGGCTCGCTGCGATTCGGGGTGACCGTCACCAAGAAGATCGGCAACGCGGTGGCGCGAAACCGCATGAAGCGGCGCTTTCGGGCGCTGCTGCGCGAACTGCTGCCTGCCCATGGCATTGCGGGGGCCGATCACGTGCTGAGCGGCCGCGAAAACGGGGTGGAGCGCGATTTTGCCCTGCTGCGCAGCGAACTGGGCCAGGCCCTGTCGCGCGCTGCTGCCGGCAAGGGCGATCCGCCCCGAAAGCCGGGCGGCAAATCGGGCGGAAAGCCCGGCACCCGGCGCGGGCCACCGCGCGAACCCAAGCCCGCCTACGGCCGCTGAGCCGATGAAGCGCCTGCTCATCCTCATCGCCCGGGGCTGGCAGCTTGGCCCCTCCCGCGTCCTGCCGCCCTCGTGCCGCTTTGCCCCCTCGTGCTCGCAATACGCGATCGAGGCGTGGACCAAGCACGGTGCGATTAAGGGTAGCTGGCTTGCCGCCTTGCGGCTATTGCGCTGCCATCCCTGGGGTGGCTGTGGGTACGATCCCGTCCCCTGAACACCCCTTCCCAAACAGCTTGATTAAACGAACGCGAGGCACAGTGGAGAAACAGCGCAACCTGATCCTGGCGGTGGTCCTGATGGGCCTGCTGCTGATCGGCTGGGATTACGGCATCGCCTATTTCTATCCGCAGCCCAAGGGCAAGCCGGCCGCCGTGGCGAGCCAGGCCCCCGTGGCCGCGCCCACCAGCAGCGGCCCGCCGGCCAAGCCCACCCGCGAAGGCGGCCTGCAGGCCCCGGCCGACGTGGCGCTGGAGCAGAAGGACCTGGCCCAGGAACTGAACGCGGGCAACCGCGTGCCGATCGATGCGCCGGGCCTCAAGGGCTCGATCAACCTGGTCGGCGGCGTGGTCGATGACCTGACGCTGGTGCGCCATCGCGAAACGATCGACAAGAACAGCCCGCCGGTGCGCCTGTTCTCGCCCGCCGGCACCCCGGCACAGCACTTTGCCCAGATCGGCTGGCTGGGCCAGAACGGCGTGGCCGCCCCCAACGGGCAGACCGTGTTCACCGCGCAAGGCACCAGGCTGACGCCGGCGACCCCGGTGACGCTGACCTGGCGCAACCCCACCGGGCAGACCTTCAGCCTGCGCTACGCGATCGACCAGAACTACATGCTGACCGTGACGCAGAGCGTGAACAACGCCGCGCCCACGGCCGCCTCGATCGCGCCGTTTGCCCGCATCAACCGCACCGACAAGACGATGAGCCAGGATACCTGGCAGGTCCATTCCGGCCCGATCGGCGCGTTCGATGGCTCGGTCAATTTCTCCAACAACTATACCGATGTCACCAAGGCCGGCTCGATCGCGCCGGCTGGCGCTGCCAACTGGATCGGCTTTACCGACATCTACTGGCTGTCGGCGCTGATCCCGGCCGATGGCGCGGCCAAGCCCGCCGCCGATTTCCGCGCGCTGGGCAACAACCTGTTCGCCGCCGACCTGATCTGGCCGGCTGCCAGCGTAGCCCCCGGCCAGACGCAGAGCCAGACCCTGCGCCTGTTTGCCGGTGCCAAGGAAAACAACGTCCTGGAAGCCTATGAAAACCAGGGCGTGACGCACCTGTCGCTGTCGATCGACTGGGGCTGGTTCCGCTGGTTCGAAAAGCCGATCTTCTGGCTGCTCGATTCGCTGTTCCATGCGGTGAAGAACTTCGGCGTCGCGATCATCCTGCTCACCCTCTTGGTGCGCGGCATGATGTTCCCGGTGGCGCAGCGCCAGTTCGCCTCGATGGCAGCGATGCGCGCGCTCCAGCCCAAGATGAAGGCGATCCAGGAACGCTACAAGGACGACAAGGCCCAGGCCCAGCAGGAAATCATGAAGCTCTACAAGGAAGAGCGCGTGAACCCGCTGGCCGGCTGCCTGCCGATCTTCCTGCAGATCCCGGTGTTCTTCGCGCTCTACAAGGTGCTGGTGCTGACCATCGAAATGCGCCACCAGCCCTTCGTGCTGTGGATCAAGGACCTGTCCGCGCCCGATCCGCTGCACGTGCTCAACCTGTTCGGCCTGCTGCCGTTCACCCCGCCGGCCTATCTCGGCATCGGCGTGCTGGCGATCATCCTGGGCGTGACGATGTGGGCGCAGTTCAAGCTGCAGCCCGCCGCGATGGACCCCGCGCAGCAGCAGATCATGGGCCTGATGCCGTGGATGATGATGTTCGTCATGGCGCCGTTTGCCTCGGGCCTGCTGCTCTACTGGATCACCTCCAACCTGCTCACCATCGGCCAGCAGCGCTATCTCTATAGCCGCCATCCGCAGCTCAAGGCGCAGGCGGCCAAGGACCAGCAGAACCTGGATCGCGCCGCCGCGCGCGATGCCACGATCACCGCAAAGCCGAAGAAGAAATGAGCGTTACCGGCCCTGACGAGGAAGGCCTGCGCCTGATGGCTTTGGAAGAGCGCGCCCGCGCGCTCTTCTCGGGCCGCGTGGAATTCCTCAAGTCCGCCCCGGAACTCAAGTTCCTGCCCGAGCCGGACTTTCCCGAGATCGCGTTTTGCGGCCGCTCCAACGTGGGCAAGTCCTCGCTGCTCAACGCGCTCACCGGGCGCAAGTCTTTGGCGCGCACTTCGGTGACGCCGGGGCGCACGCAGGAGCTGAACTATTTCGAGGTGGGCACGCCCACCCTGTTCCGCTTGGTCGACATGCCCGGCTATGGCTTTGCCAAGGCACCGCCCAAGGTGGTGGAACAGTGGCGCCGCCTGGTACGCGACTATCTGCGCGGGCGCGTGGTGCTCAAGCGCACGCTGCTGCTGGTGGACAGCCGCCACGGCATCAAGACCGTCGATGCCGAAATGATGCAGATGCTCGACGAGGCTGCCGTGGGCTATCGCGTGGTCCTGACCAAGGCCGACAAGATCAAGGCGAGCGAACTGGCCGAGGTCGTCGCCCAGACCCAGGCCACCGCGCGCAAGCACATCGCCGCCCACCCCGAGGTCAGCGTGACCTCGTCGGAAAAGGGCCTGGGCATCGCCGCCCTGCGCGGCGCCGTGCTGGACGACGCGGCGGTCTGACACCCCTCCACCTGGCGCAGCCGCCCTTCGACAAGCTCAGGGCGAACGGAAATCTGTCCTTCGCCGGTATCCCCGTTCGGGCTGAGCTTGTCGAAGCCCCTGGCGGCCGCGCACTGCCAACAAGCCCACACCCTCGACAGCCTGCCCCCCAGGCTTTAGGCGGAAAGGCCCCGCCCCACGCGAAAGGCCCCGCATGAAGCTGGTCATCGGCAACAAGAACTATTCCAGCTGGTCGTTGCGCGGCTGGTTGGCTGCCAAGCAATCGGGCCTGGCTTTCGAGGAAATCACCGTGCCGCTCTATGGCGACGATTGGGACGAGGCCAAGCGCCGCGATGCCAATCTGGCACCGTCATCGGGCAAGGTGCCGATCCTGTGGGATGGCGATGCCGTAGTGTGGGACAGCCTGGCGATCATCGATTATCTGGCCGACAAGGTGGGGCGCGATCGCTTCTGGCCCAAGGACGATGCCGCCCGCGCGATGGCGCGATCGATGGTTGCGGAAATGCATTCGGGCTATTTCGCACTGCGCGGCCACATGCCGATGAACATCCGCCGCCGCCAGGCCCAGCCCGAAGTGCGCGATGACGTGCGCGCCGATATCGTGCGCATCCTGCAGCTGTGGGCCGAAGCGCGCGCCCGCTTTGGCCAGGGCGGCCCATTCCTGTTCGGCACGTTCAGCGCGGCCGACATCATCTATGCCCCGGTGGTCTCGCGCTTTGTCACCTATGGTGTGGGCGTGCCCGGCTTTGCCGTCGCCTATATGCAGGCGCTGTGGGAGCATCCGTGGATGCAGGCGTGGATCGAGGCGGCCGAGGACGAAGAATGGACCATCGAACAGTTCGAGGAAGCCAGCCACACATGACCGCCGATCCCGTTGTCCTGACCGAACGCCTGATCGACTGCCCCAGCGTGACACCGGCCACCGGCAGCGTGTTCGACGTGCTGCAAGCCATGGTGGTGCCGCTGGGCTTTGCCGTGCACCGCTTTGTCGAGGGCGAAGCGCCCGATGGGCCGGTGGAAAACCTCTTCGCCATTCGCCAAGGCCCGGTCGGCAGCCGCCATTTCGCCTTTGCCGGCCATCTCGACGTGGTACCCCCGGGCCAGGGCTGGAGCAGCGCGCCATTCACGGCCGAGCGGCGGGGCGAACTGCTCTATGGCCGTGGCGCGGTGGACATGAAGGGCGCGATCGCCGCGTTCGCCGCGGCACTGGCCGACATCCCGCAAGAGGCCGGCACGATCAGCCTGGTGATCACCGGCGACGAGGAAGGCCCGGCCCGCTATGGCACCGCGGCGCTGATCGAGCGCATGCGCGCCCTGGTCGATGGCGCGGGAATCACCCTGCCCGATCTGTGCCTCGTGGGAGAGCCCACCTCGGTCAACCGCCTGGGTGACATGATGAAGATCGGACGGCGCGGTTCGGTCAACATCTGGCTGACCGTCGATGGCGCGCAGGGCCATGTCGCCTATCCGCACCTGGCGGACAATCCCATTCCCCGGCTGATTGCCCTGCTGGGCGAACTCGATGGCCTGGTGCTGGATGAAGGCAGCGACTGGTTCCAGCCATCCAACCTGGAAATCACCGATATCGAAGTGGGCAACCCGGCAACCAACGTGATTCCCGCCCAGGCGCGAGCACGGCTGTCGATCCGTTTCAACGATCTGCACACCGGCCAGGCGCTGGTCGATCGCGTCAGCGCCATTGCTACCCGACACGGCGGCACAGCGCGGGCAGTGATTTCGGGCGAAAGCTTCATCACCCTGCCCGGCGAGTTTTCCAGCCTGATCGCCCAGGCGGTGGAGACCGAAACCGGCGTTGCGCCAGAGCTTTCGACCACCGGCGGCACGTCGGATGCGCGCTTCCTGCGCGCGCTGTGTCCAGTGGTGGAATTCGGCCTGTGCAATGCAACGATGCACAAGAAGGACGAGGCCGTCGCGATGGAAGACCTGCGCGTGCTGGCACGGATCTACCGCCGCATTGCCCTGGCGGCGCTGCAGCAACCATCAGCCTGAATCGCAGGCCACACGGTTCCGACAGGCTCAGCCGAACGGAACCGGGATTGTCCCGATGGTTCCGTTCGGCTTGAGCGTGTCACAGGGCGCAGTCAGTGCGCCCGGCCAGCCTTATTCGGCGCCGCGCGGGGTATCGTCGTCGATGCCCGCTTCGCCCAGGCCGCCTTCCTCGTCGTCGTCATTGCGCTCGCCGCGGTAGGCGCCCATGTCGATCCGGCCCGAAGACACCATCTGCTTCATGTGATCGACCAGATCGGGGGTGGAGCCCGGTTCGTCACCATCGCCCGGCACGCGTTCGCTTTCTTCGGCGGCGCCCAGCACGGCGGTCGCGCGGCCCAGCGCCTCGTCGGCCAGGGTCTGGGCCTGGGCGGAGGAATCGTCCTGTTCCTGGTTGTGCGCCTCGGGGGCGAGATCGGGGATTGCCTTGCTCATGCGCGTCACTCCTTTGCCGGAACTACGCGCCGCGCGGCGGGCCGTTCCCCCCGCTCACCGCGTGGGGACGGGCGCCTCGCCGCTGTAGTCATAGAACCCGCGCCCGGTCTTGCGGCCGTGCCAGCCCGCCTCGACATATTTCACCAAGAGCGGCGCTGGGCGATACTTGCTGTCGCCCGTGCTGGAATGCAGCACGCGGATGATTTCCACGCAGGTATCCAGCCCGATGAAATCGGCCAGTTCCAGCGGCCCCATCGGATGGTTGAGGCCAAGGCGGCAGGCCTTGTCGATATCGACGATGCTGGCGGTGCCGCTGCCGAGCACAAAGGCCGCTTCGTTGAGCATCGGCATCAGCACGCGGTTGACGATGAAGCCGGCCTCATCCTGCGAGAGCACCAGTTCCTTGTTGAGCCGCCCCACCAGCGCACGCATCGCATCGAGCGTGGCGGCCGAGGTCGCCAGGCCCGGGATCACCTCGACCAGGTTCATCACCGGCACGGGGTTGAAGAAATGCAGCCCGATGAAGCGCGCCGGATCGGGCGAGGCGGCGGCCATGCGCGTGATCGGGATGGAACTGGTGTTGCTGGCAAGGATCGCATGCGGCGCCAGCACGGCGCCGGCCGCGGCGAAGATCTTCTGCTTGATATCTTCCCGCTCGGTCGCGGCTTCGACGATCAGGTCGGCAGCGGCCATCGGCGCATAGTCCGCCACCGGGGTGATGCGCGCCACGATCGCATCGGCGTCGGCAGCGGCGATCTTGTCCTTGGCGACCAGGCGGGCGAGCGCCTTGGCGATCTTGTCACGGCCCTTGTCGGCGGCGGCCAGGTTCACGTCGGCCAGCAGCACGGCCAGCCCGGCCTGGGCCATGACCTGCGCGATGCCTGCGCCCATCTGCCCGGCCCCGATCACGGCAACGGTCTGCATGCCCACTATCCTTCCACACGATTGATCAGCGGCTGGCGCCCGGCACCCACAAGGGATCGCGCCCGGCATTGAGCGCGCGGGCCAGCACGAACAGATAATCCGACAGCCGATTGAGATAGGCAAGCGCCGCCGGGTTGACCGGCTCTTGCGCGGCGAGCGCCACGGCAGCGCGCTCGGCACGGCGGGTGATGGCGCGGGCCAGGTGCACGCGTGCGGCGGCCTCGCTGCCGCCGGGCAGGATGAAGCTGGTCAGCGGCGGCAGCGCGGCATTGCGCGCGTCGATCATCGCCTCCAGCCAGGCAACCTGCCCCGGCACCACGCGCAGCGTCATCTCGCCAGGGGCAAAATCGCTGCCGGGCGTGGCCAGGTCGGCACCCAGGTCGAACAGGTCGTTCTGGATGCGCGTGAGTTCCGCGCCCGCGTCGGGCGGCACGACCAGCGCCGCCAGGCCCAGCGCGCTGTTGGCCTCGTCCACCTCGCCGATCGCGGCCATGCGCGGCTCGTGCTTGGCGCGGCGCGAACCATCGACCAGCCCGGTCGTGCCATCGTCACCCGTGCGGGTGTAGATCTTGTTCAGCTTGACCATGAAATGAAACGAACCCGTTCAGTTCTTGCCGGCGACCATCAGCAGCACGATCACCACCACGATCGCCAGTCCCTGGAACTTGATGCGGTTGAACATCATGCGGTTCTGCAACAGCTGCATTTCGCGCACGCCTTCCTCGCCCCGCTCCAGGCCTTCGCGCGTGGTGCGCAGGAACGCGACCACGCCGCGCAGCAGCGACCAGACGGTCAGCGCCATGAGCACGATCAACAGGGGCACGAGCACATAGGTCATGGCAGCAGGTCTATGGCGTCTGCCAGGCAAATGCCAGTGTCAAAAAGGCCAGCGCGCAGCGCCGTGGCCAGCGCCAGGCCATCTTCGCCGGCCAGGCGCCGCTCTGCCAGGCCCGCGGCATCGCGACGCTTGGCCAGCTTGCGGCCATCGGGGCCGACCAGCACGGCATGGTGATGCCAGCGCGGCACCGGCAGGCCGAGCAGCGCCTGAAGCAGGCGATGCACGTGGCTGGCGCGGAACAGGTCGATGCCGCGCGTGACCACGCTTACCCCGTCAGCGGCATCGTCCACCGTGGCGGCGAGGTGATAGGATGCCGGCGCGTCCTTGCGCCACAGCACGACATCGCCAAACATCTCTGGCGTGGCGCGCTGCTCTCCGCGCCGCTCGTCGACCCAGGAAAGCGGCCCGGCCAGCGCCGCGGCCTTGGCCATGTCCAGCCGCCAGGCAACGTCAGGCCCTGGCTCTGCCGGATGGCGGCGGCAGGTGCCGGGATAGATTGGCCCGTCCGGCCCCTGCGCCGTGGCGGCAGCGGCGATCTCTGCCCGGGTGCAGCGACAGGGATAGAGCAGCCCCGCCGCGCGCAGGCGATCGGCAGCGCGACGATAGTGCGCCAGGCGCTGCGACTGGGGCGTCACCTCGTGCCACGACAGGCCGAGCCAGGCGAGGTCGGCGCGAAACGCTGCGGCGAGTTCGGGCCGGCTGCGCGCGCCGTCGATATCCTCGATCCGCAGCAGGAACCTGCCGCCATCGGCGTGCGCGCGATCATGCGCCACGAGCGCCGCCCAGGCATGCCCGAGATGAAGCGGACCATTGGGACTGGGCGCGAAACGCGTGACGGCACAAGGCATGGCGGAAGCGGCGGTCATCGCCGGATGGGTAGAAGGTTTCCCCAGAGGAACAAGTGTATCCCATAAGACACAATTGTCCGAAACGCAAAACGGCGGCCCCACCGGACCGCCGTTTTAAGACCCGCCGCGATGCGGTGACATCGCGCTGCGGAGCTTTACTTACTATCTTAAAGACATGCCATGGCCGCTTGAGAGGACCGGCCAGACATGTTTCAGTGCTGCCGCCAGCGCTTAGACAAGCGTGGCAGTGAACATCGCGCCGCTGAGACCAGCAGCGAGGATGAGCGGCAGCACAACGGTTGCGATCTTGCGCATGGTGTGCTCCTGATTTCCTGCGAATTGCAAAGTTTATTGTTTAACCTTGCAGGATCCTCTCAGTCCGTCGCGCCGGCAGGGTAAGGCTCGGAGCCGCGAACTGACGCCCACATAAGACGAGGCGTTTTTGTTACAAGTGCGATCCTGGCATCAACACTTGCATAAAACGCAATCCATAACGTGCAATCGTTGTTACTGTTGCCCCAAGGCAACACTTCGGCCGGATTGCGCGGCCGTCGCGCCACACCCGTGCCTGTCTCGCGGAATTTGCGCCAGGCGCTGGCCAAGTGCTGGACAGTTTGGCCCGCCTTCCTTATCGGCCAGCCATGACTATCCAGCCCGAAGAATCGGCCCCCGAATCGATCCTCATCGTCGATTTTGGCAGCCAGGTGACGCAGCTGATCGCGCGCCGCGTGCGCGAGGCGGGCGTCTATTCCGAAATCGCCCCCTTCACCCAGGCCGAGGCGGCATTCCACCGCATGAAGCCCAAGGGCATCATCCTCTCGGGCTCACCCGCCAGCGTGCCTGCCGATGGCAGCCCGCGCGCGCCGCAGGTGCTGTTCGACAGCGGGCTGCCGATCCTGGGCATCTGCTATGGCCAGCAGGTGATGAGCCACCAGCTGGGCGGCGAAGTGCAGCCGGGCGATTCGGGTGAATTCGGCCGCGCCTTCCTGACCGTGACCGAGCCTTGCGTGCTGTTCGACGGGCTGTGGACCGTGGGCGAACGCCACCAGGTGTGGATGAGCCATGGCGACAAGGTCACGCAGTTTGCCCCGGGCTTCCGCATCGTGGCGGTATCGGATGGCGCGCCCTTTGCCGTGATCGCCAACGACGAGAAGAAGTATTACGGCACGCAGTTCCACCCCGAGGTGGTCCACACCCCCGATGGTGGCAAGCTGATTGCCAATTTCGTGCGCCACGTCTGCGGCTGCGCCGGCGATTGGACCATGGCCGAATTCCGCAAGACCAAGATCGCCGAAATCCGCGCGCAGGTGGGCGATGCCCGCGTGATCTGCGGCCTGTCCGGCGGGGTCGATTCGGCCGTGGCGGCGGTGCTGATCCACGAGGCGATCGGCGACCAGCTGACCTGCGTGTTCGTCGACCATGGCCTGATGCGCCTGGGCGAAGCCGAGCAGGTCGTCTCGCTGTTCCGCAACCACTATCACATCCCGCTGGTCCACGTGGACGTGTCCACGCTGTTCCTCAAGGGCCTGGAAGGGGTGACCGACCCCGAGGCCAAGCGCAAGTTCATCGGCAAGACCTTCATCGACGTGTTCGAGGCCGAGGCGCGCAAGGTGGGTGGCGCCGATTTCCTTGCGCAGGGCACGCTCTATCCCGACGTGATCGAAAGCGTGTCGTTCACCGGCGGGCCGTCGGTCACGATCAAGAGCCACCACAACGTGGGCGGCCTGCCCGAGCGCATGAACATGAAGCTGGTCGAGCCCTTGCGCGAACTGTTCAAGGACGAAGTGCGCGCACTCGGCCGCGAACTGGGCCTGCCCGACATCTTCGTGGGCCGCCACCCGTTTCCCGGACCGGGCCTTGCCATCCGCATCCCGGGCGAAGTGACGCGCGAGCGCTGCGACATCCTGCGCAAGGCCGATGCGATCTATCTGGAAGAGATCCGCAACGCCGGGCTCTATGACGCGATCTGGCAGGCCTTTGCCGTGCTGCTGCCGGTGCGCACCGTGGGCGTGATGGGCGACCACCGCACGTACGATTCGGTCTGCGCCCTGCGCGCGGTGACCTCCACCGACGGCATGACCGCCGACATCTATCCCTTCGACGCCGGCTTCCTCAGCCGCGTGGCCACGCGCATCGTCAACGAAGTGAAGGGCATCAACCGCGTGGTCTATGACTATACGTCAAAGCCGCCCGGCACGATCGAGTGGGAATGATCTGATCGATCCCAAGGGGTGCCGCGAACGGAGTTCCGGCACCCTTTCTCGTGACATCAGCGCAGCAGCATCCACAAGGCCATGGCCACCATGGCGAGGTTTTCGGTCAGCGAGACGAAGCCCAATGGAACGTTGCTCGATCCGCCCACGCAGGCGCACTTGAGTTCGCGCCGATCAATGTAAACCGCCTTGAATACCGAAACCGCGCCGATCGTGCCGATGAACAGCGCCACCGGCACCGACAGCCAGGTCCATACCCCCGCGATCATCAGCACGCCGGCCAGCGCCTCGGCAAAGGGATAGATGCTGGCATAGGGCACCCAGCGCTGGGCGAGCAGGTCATAGCCCAGGAACATCGTGGCGAAGCGATCGAGATCCTGCAGCTTGAGCAGGGCGAGCACGGCCATGCTCATGCCGACAAACCATTCGCCCGCGCGCAGGGTGAACGGCGTGCCGAAGGCGGCTTGGCTGGCGGCCAGCGCCATCAGCGCGGTAATGGCAAAAAGCACCGCGACGGGGGTGTAGCTGGTCGCCTTGGGATCGGGCACCGAGAGCCCGAAATGGCGGCGCAGATCGTCATAGCCTCCGATGCGCGCGCCATCGATGAACACCTGCGGCGTGGTGCGCACATCGTGCGCCGCCTTGAACGCATCGGTTTCCGCGCGCGTGCGCAGCCAGTGGTCTTCCACCGCAAAGCCGCGCTGGCGCAAAAGATGCCGCGCCTTGAGGCCGAACGGACAAATGTGCTTGTCCATCACCATGCGATAGAGAACGGCGCGGGGAGCAGGGGTGGTCATGGCAGCGGCCCTTTTGCAAGGAATGGAGGCTGGAAACAGCGTGGCTGCACCCCATATAGGGTCCGTACCATGGTACGGAGTCAAGGGATGCCTGCGCCACATGCCGCGTCTTTACCGCCCGGCCGCCTGACGATCGCCGGCCTCGCCAGCGCGGCAAGGGTCGGCGTGGAAACCGTGCGCTATTACCAGCGGCGCGGGCTACTCGAAACGCCCGAGCGCGGGGAAGGTGCCGGTGGCGCTATCCGCCGTTATGATGAAAGCCACGTGCGCCGCCTGCGGTTCATCCGCGCGGCCCAGGCCGCCGGCTTTACCCTGGAGCAGATCAGCGAACTGCTCGCCCTCGATGCCACGAGCGATCGCGCCCGCGTGCGCGCGCTGGCGACAGAGCAGATCGCCACGCTCGATGCCAGGATCGCCGCGCTGGAAGAGGCACGCGCCGCGCTGCAGCACCTGGCGCAGGCATGCCGCGCCGGTGAGGCTGGACCCTGCCCGATCCTGGCGGCATTCGATCGTTAAAAAACAATTACTTGCCAATCAGGCTGGACGAAAAACGGGAACCAAAGGGGGTTTTGGCGATTGATACGGCGCGTCAGCCGACAGCCACAGCCAAGGAGCGCCCCCATTCCATTCGCCGCCACCATGCCCGCCACACTCCCTGCCCCGCGCCCCGGTTTGCTGGACGGCGCAACCGTGTTTCTCGATATCGATGGCACGCTGCTGGAGCTGGCCGACGACCCTGAATCCGTGCGCGCCGATGGCCCGACGCGGGCGCTGCTGCGCGATCTGGCCGAGCGCCTGGATGGGCGGCTGGCCATGGTCAGCGGGCGTTCGCTCGAACAGATCGATCGCATTCTCGGGCCGATCGCCCAGGCCCTGCCCGTGACTGGCAGCCATGGCCTGGAATACCGCTGGAACGAGGTGTGGGCGCGGCCCGAACGCCTGCCCGTGCTGGATGAAGTGGCCAGCGCGTTTCACACCCTGGCGCACATCTGGCCCGGCTGCCTGGTGGAAGAAAAGTCGTTCGGCGTGGCCTTTCACTGGCGGATGGCCCCGGACGCGCGCCAGCCGGCCGAAAGCCTGGCGGTGCACCTGGCAGAGACCAACGCCCTCAAGATCCAGCATGGCAAGGACTTGGTCGAACTGCGCATGCCCGGGGGCGACAAGGGGCAGGCAGTGCGCCGCATGATGGCGCGCAAGGGCATGATCGGCACGCAGCCGGTGTTCTTTGGCGATGACCTGACCGACGAGGCCGGCTTTGCCGCTGCCCGCGCCCTGGGCGGCCACGGCGTGCTGGTGGGCGAACGCGCCTGCAACGGCAGCAGCACGGCGGCAACCCTGGCGCTGGCATCGCCCAGCGCGGTGCGCGCTTTCCTGCGCGCGTTTGCCGATGGCACGGCCGAGGTGCCGGAATGACGCAGGCAACCGTCAAACAGACAAGCATGCCCGAAGACACCAATCCCGCCGCCAGCGTCGATCTGTGGCCGATCGGCAATTGCCAGGTGGCCGGCATGATCGACCGCAGCGGTAGCCTGGTCTGGGGGTGCGTGCCGCGGCTCGATGGTGAGCCGACGTTTTGCGCGCTGCTTGACGACAAGGCGCCCAGCGACCCGGCCGCCAAGGGCTTCTGGTCGATCACGCTGGATGACGTGGTTGCCACCCGGCAGCACTATATCCGCAACACCCCGGTGCTGATCACCACCCACACCGACGCGCAGGGTGGTGCGATCGAGGTGGTCGATTTCTGCCCGCGCTACAAGAACCATGGGCGCATGTATCGCCCAGTGGCATTCGCCCGCATCGTGCGGCGGCTGGCCGGCAGCCCGCGCATCCGCGTGGCGCTGCGCCCGGCCAGCGAATGGGGCGCGGCCGTGCCGGCGCGCACCAGCGGTTCGCACCATATCCGCTATTTGTTGCAGGACCTGACCCTGCGGCTGTCCACCGATGCGCCGATCGGCTGGGTGAATGACGAGCGATCGTTCCGGGTGGAACGCACGCTGCATTTCTTCCTCGGGCCGGACGAAAGCTTTGCCAACGACCTGGGCCATGGCCTGGAAGAGATGCTGGCGCGCACCATTGCCGAATGGCGGCACTGGACGCGCGGCCTTGCCACCCCGCTGGAATGGCAGGACGCGGTGATCCGCAGCGCCATCACGCTCAAGCTGTGCCAGTTCGAGGAAACCGGCGCGATCGTCGCGGCGCTGACCACCTCGATTCCCGAACACGCGGATTCGGGCCGCAACTGGGACTATCGCTTCTGCTGGATTCGCGATGCCTATTACACCATCCAGGCGCTCAACCGCCTGGGCGCGCTCGATGTGCTGGAAGGCTATCTCGAATACTTGCGCAACGTGGTGGAAGGCGCGCGCGGCGGCCACATCCAGCCGCTCTATGGCCTGGGCGGCGAAGACAAGCTGACCGAGTGGGAGGCCAAGGGCCTGCCCGGCTATCGCGGCATGGGCCCGGTGCGCGTGGGCAACCAGGCCTATGAACAGGTCCAGCACGATGCCTATGGCCAGATCGTGCTGTGCAACACCCAGGCGTTCATCGACCGCCGGCTCTACCGCATGGCCGGCATGGCCGATTTCGAAGCGCTGGAAGCGGTGGGCGAGCGCGCGTTCCAGGTTCACGACCAGCCCGACGCCGGCCTGTGGGAATTCCGCACCCGCGCCGACGTGCACACCTATTCGGCGGCAATGTGCTGGGCCGCGTGCGACCGGCTGGCCAACATCGCGGCCGAACTGGGCCTGCCCGAACGCGCCGATTTCTGGCAGAACCGCGCCGATACCATCCGCGCCACGATCGAAACGCGCGCCTGGCGCCCGGAAACGCAGCGCTTTTCGGCCACGTTCGGTGGGGACGATCTCGACGCCAGCCTGATCCAGTTGCTCGACATGCGGTTCCTGCCGCCAGACGATCCGCGCTTCCAGGGCACGTTGCGTGCGGTGGAAGAAGGCCTGCGCCGCGGCAGCCACATGCTGCGCTATGCCAGCGAGGATGATTTCGGCCTGCCGACGACCGCCTTCAACGTCTGCACGTTCTGGCTGATCGAGGCGCTCAACGCCACCGGGCGCGCCGCCGAAGGGCGCGACCTGTTCGAGGAAATGCTGGCCCGCCGCACCGCGGCCGGGCTGCTTTCGGAAGATATCGACCCCGTTTCCGGGGAGCTGTGGGGCAATTACCCGCAGACCTACTCGCTTGTCGGCATGATCAACTGTGCCGGCCTGCTGAGCAAGCCATGGAGTGCCATAAGGTGAAGCGCCTGATCGTCGTCTCGAACCGTGTCCAGCCGCCCAGCGAGGATGAGCCGGGCAACCAGGGCGGACTGACCGTCGCATTGTCCACCGTGCTGCGCGAAAGCGACGGCATCTGGTTCGGCTGGTCGGGCGGGGAAACCGAAAGCTTTACCGGCCATATCAACTTCCAGAAATCGGCCGGCGTCACCACCGCCACGGTCGATCTCGAACCGCAGGACATCCACGAATACTACGACGGCTTTGCCAACCGCACGCTGTGGCCGCTGTTCCACTATCGCGTGAGCCTGGCCGAATTCGAGCGTGGGTTCGTCGATGGCTATGAACGCGTCAACACCCGCTTTGCCGATACGCTGCTGCCGCTGATCGCCAAGGACGATCTGGTGTGGGTCCACGATTACCACCTGATCCCGCTGGGCCAGCGCCTGCGCGAACGTGGCGTGACCAACCGCATCGGCTTTTTCCTGCACATTCCCTGGCCGCCCATGCGGCTGATGGTGTCGCTGCCCAATCACCAGGAACTGGTCGAATCGCTGTTCGGCTATGACGTCGTGGGCTTTCACACCCAGGATTGGCTGGAAAGCTTCATCGACTATGTCCGCGCGCAGATGGACGCCACGATTGGCGAGGACAATACCGTCACCTGGAACGGCCGCACGCTGCGCGCCGTGGTCTGCCCGATCGGCATCGACGCCCAGGAATTTGCCGAAACCGCCAATGGCGCGGTGGCCGAGACGATGCGCCAGCGCATGGAGGAAAGCGCCGGTGGGCGCGCGATGATCGTGGGGGTGGACCGGCTCGACTATTCCAAGGGCTTGCAGGAACGCTTCATCGGCTATGAACGCCTGCTGTCGCAGCGCGAAGATCTGCACGAAAAGGTCTTCCTGCTGCAGATCGCGCCGCCCAGCCGCGAAAGCGTGCAGACCTACCAGGAAATCCGCGCCAGCCTCGATTCGCTGTCGGGGCGGATCAACGGCGAGTTTTCCAGCGTGGAATGGGTGCCGCTGCGCTATGTCAACAAGGGCTATCCGCGCGACGTGCTCGCCGGGGTCTATCGTGCCGCCAAGGTCGGCCTGGTCACCCCGTTGCGCGACGGGATGAACCTGGTGGCCAAGGAGTTCGTCGCGGCGCAGGACCCTGAAGATCCGGGTGTGCTGGTGCTGTCGAACTTTGCCGGGGCGGCGGCGCAGATGAGCCAGGCCGTGCTGGTCAATCCCTATAGCCCGGAAGAAATTGCCGATGCCCTGGCCCTGGCGCTGACGATGCCGCTGGCCGAACGCCAGGAACGCTGGCGCGCGCTGATGGATACCGTGCTGGAGCAGGACGTGATGTGGTGGCTTGGCCAGTTCATGGCCGCGCTCGATCCCGACGAGGCACCCGAACCGGCGTTGAGCGCGGCGTAATGGTGGCCATCATGGCCTGACATGCGGGTAGGGCTTGCCAAAGAGCGATCAAAGATATATCTTAGAAATCGTTCACAGCAGATCCCTGCCCCACTCCGCACAGACAGGCCCCCGATGACCAGCCAAGCCAGCCCGACCACCACGACCCCAACCGATCCTGCAGCCGCCCCGGTGCTGCGCCGCATGCGCCACGAAACCACGCTGCGCACCCTGCGCATCGCGCGGCACGAGCGGCTGACCCCCAACATGATCCGCATCGTGGCCGAAGGGCCCGAACTGGCTGGCTTTGTCAGCGGCGCGCCCGATGACCACATCAAGGTCTTCGTCGAAGGCGGGCCGGACGAGCGCATCATGCGCGATTATACCCCGCGCCACCACGATGCCGCCGCCGGCACCCTGACCATCGACTTCTTCGACCATGAAGGCGGCCCGGTGTCTGACTGGGCGCGCGCGGCCAAGGTGGGCGATTCCATCCGCATCGGCGGCCCGCGCGGTTCGCAGGTAATCGAGGGGCCGATTGCCCATTGGCTCTTGGTGGGCGATGAAACCGCCCTGCCGGCGATCGGCCGCCGCGTGGAGGAACTGCCCGCCGGGGTGCATGCCACCGTGATCGGCGCCGTGCCGGGCGCGGCCGACGAACAGACCTTTGCCGCCGCCGCGACGGTGGAAACGCACTGGCTGCACCGCGACGTTTCGGCCGCCACCGATCCGGCGCCGATCATCGCCGCGCTGGCGCAGATCGACCTGCCGCCCGCCACCTTCGTGTGGATTGCGGCCGAAGCCGGCGTGGCCCGCGCCGCCCGCGAATACCTGGTGGAAACCCGCGGCCTCGACAAGCGGTGGATCAAGGCGGCCGGCTATTGGGTGGCGGGCCAGGCGGATTCCTCGGCCAAGAACCTGGGCGAGGCTGACGCGGCCGGCGGGCACTGACCGCCCATGGCCTCGCCCGAACTGCGCGAAACCGGCCCCGCCGATGCCCACGCCGTGATCGCGCTGTGGCAGGCGGCGGGGCTGACCCGGCCGTGGAACGATCCGGCCACGGACTATCGCCTGGCGATGGAAAACCCGGCCTGCACCGTGATCCTGGCCGAGCAGGACGGAACGCCGGCGGCCACGATCATGGTCGGCTATGACGGCCATCGTGGCTGGGTCTATTACCTGGGCGTGGCCCCGGCGTTTCAGCGCCAGGGGATGGGCCGCGCGCTGATGCAGGCCGCCGAAGAGTGGCTGACGGCGCGCGACTGCCCCAAGCTGATGCTGATGGTGCGGACCGACAACCTCGCGACCAAGACATTCTATGCCGCGCTGGGATATGAACCCCAGGCGGTGGAAACCCTGGGCCGCCGCCTCGACGGGCGATAGCTTGCCCTACCTCAGCCCGATCAGCGAAATCTCACGGCCATAGCCCGGCTCTCCGGCATGGGTGGCGCGGCGGAACGAGAAGAAGCGGTCGGGCTGGGCATAGGTATCTTCGTCCAGCATGCCGATCACGCCCACGCCAAAGGCGTGGAGCCGATGGGCGACATAGCCGGGCAGGTCGAACCAGGCGTGGCCTGCCTTGCCGGCGCGAAAAAAGCGTTCGTTTTCGGCTGACTGGGCCAGGAAGCGGTCTTCGAACCCGGCATCCACCTCATAGCTTTTCTGGCCGATGCAGGGCCCGACCACGGCCACGATCGCGGCGCGATCGGCGCCCAGGGCCTCCATCGCCGCCACGGTGCGATCGGTCACGCCATCGAACGCGCCGCGCCAGCCGGCATGCGCCGCGCCGATCACCCCGGCATGGGGATCGTGAAACAGCACCGGCGCGCAATCGGCCGTCAGAATGCCCAGCAGCACGCCGCGCTGGCGGGTGACGAGCGCGTCGCCGCGCGGGCGGTCGGCCTCGTCCCATGGCTGGTCCACCGTGATGACGTCGGCCGAATGCACCTGGTATGCGCAGACCAGCGTGGCGCCCGGCAGCACCGCGGCGCAGGCGCGGCGGCGGTTTTCAGCCGTGACGGCCGGGTCATCCTCGCTGCCCCAGCCCACGTTGAGCCCGGCATGGATGCCACCCGAAACGCCGCCCTGCCGCCCGAGGAAGCCATGGGCGGCGCCCTCGAGGGCAGGATGGGTGAGAACCTCCACGCTCATCCGTCGAGGCTCTTGCTGACCTGTTCGCGCACATCGCGCGACAGGCGCGGCGCGGCGGCGATCCGCTCCAGCTGGGCGCGCATCAGCGCGGCGCGCACCGGCTCGATCCGCCGCCAGCGGCCCAGCGGCGCCACGAACCGTGCCGCTACGTTGCCGTTGATCGGGTCAAGCGCCAGGATCAGATCGGCAATCAGCGCATAGCCGGCGCCATCGGCCGCATGGAACGCCTGGGGATTGGCGGCAAACGCCATGTAGAGCGCCCGCACGCGGTTGGGGTTGGTCAGGGTGAAATCGGCATGCTGCGCCAGGGCGCGCACATGATCGAGCGCGCGCGGATGCAGCGAGCCGGCCTGGAGCGAGAACCACTTGTCGATCACCAGCCGGTTGTCGGCAAAGCGGGCGTGGAAATGCGCCAGCGCTTCGTCGCGCGCGGGCACGTCCAGCGCGCACAGCACCATCAGCGCGCCCTGGCGATCGGTCATGTTGTCGGCCGCGTCATACTGCGCCTTGGCGCGCTGCGCCGCCTCGACCGGATCGGCCGCGGCCAGATAGACCAGCGCCTGGGTCTTGAGCTTGCGCGCGCCGCGCGCCGCGGCATCGAGGCCATAGGGCACAGCCGTGCAGCGATCGTGCAGGCCGCGCCACGCCGCGCCCAGCTCGCGGCCCAGCCAGGCCTTGAGCGCTTCCCGCTCGGCATGGACGCGCGCCGGATCGACCGGATTGATCTGCTCGGCGAGATAGGCCTCGCCCGGCAGCATGACCAGTTCACCGCGCATCAGGTCATCCAGCGCGGCATCGGCCAGGATGGCGCCGAGCGCCCCGCCGATCGCGGCGCGGCCGGCCTCGCGCGATGCATCGTCGAGCCGCCCTTCGACGGCCGCCACCAGATGCTGCACCACCAGCTGCTGCATCGCTTCATAGCGGGCAAAAGCATCGTCATCGTGGCCGGCAAGGAACACCAGGTCTTCCACGCTTTGCGGTGCATTGATCGCCACCGGCGCCGAAAAGCCGCGGTTGATCGACAGCACCGGCGCCTGGGCAAAGCCTTGGAAGGTAAAGGTCTGTGCGGCGTCGGTCAGCACGATGAGGTGTTCGCCGCCATGGCGGCCGGTGGCCCGATCGAACAGCGCCGTGCGCAGCGGGATGACCATCGGCTGCTTCACCGGCTGGCCCGGCGTGGCGGGCACGGTCTGCTGGAACGCCAGGGTCACCGTGCCGCTGGCGGCATCGTGGGTCATGCCCACGTCCACCTGCGGCGTGCCGGCCTGCTCGTACCAGCGGCGGAACTGCTTGAGATCAAGCCCGGCGCCATCCTCGATCGCCTTGACGAAATCCTCGCACGTCGCGGCCTCGCCATCGTGGCGTTCGAAATAGAGGTCGGTGCCGGCGCGGAACCGCTCCGGCCCGGCCAGCACGGTCATCATGCGGATTACCTCGGCACCCTTGTTATAGACGGTTGCCGTGTAGAAATTACTGATTTCCTGATAGGAATCCGGCCGGATCGGATGCGCCAGCGGGCCCGAATCTTCAGGGAACTGGGCGCTGCGCAACACGCGCACATCCTCGATCCGCTTGACCGGGGGAGAGCCCTGGTCGGCCGAGAACTGCTGGTCGCGCAGCACGGTAAAGCCTTCCTTCAAGGAAAGCTGGAACCAGTCGCGGCAGGTCACGCGGTTGCCGGTCCAGTTGTGGAAATACTCGTGCGCCACCACGCCTTCCACGCCGTCGTAATCGGCGTCGGTCGCGGTTTCCGGGTCGGCCAGGATATAGCGGGTGTTGAAGATGTTGAGGCCCTTGTTCTCCATCGCCCCGGCGTTGAAATCCGATACCGCCACGATGTTGAACAGGTCGAGATCGTATTCCCGGCCATAGACCTTTTCGTCCCAGGCCATCGACGCGATCAGCGCGCGCATGGCATGCGCGGTGCGGGTTTCATCGCCCGCCCGCACCCAGATCGCCAGGTCTACCTCGCGCCCCGACATGGTGGTGAAGCGATCGCGCGTGGCGATCAGGTCGCCGGCGACCAGGGCGAAGAGGTAAGACGGCTTGGGCCAGGGATCGTGCCAGATCGCCCAGTGCGTGCCATCGTCTTCCTCGCCGCTGTCCATCGGGTTGCCGTTCGACAGCAGCACCGGGAACGCCGCCTTGTCGGCCGTGAGCGTGACGGTATAGCGGCTGAGCACGTCGGGCCGGTCGGGGAAGAACGTGATGCGGCGAAAGCCCTCGGCCTCGCACTGGGTGCACAGCAGCCCACCCGAAGCATAGAGGCCGGAAAGCTGGGTATTGGCAGTGGGATCGATCGTGGTCTCGATCGTCACCTGGTGCGCATCGCCCGGCAGTTCCACCACCAGATCGTCGCCATCCATGGCCCAGGCACTGTGCGGCTCGCCATCCACCGAGACGCTCTGCGCCACCAGGCCATCGCCGTTGAGGCGCAGCGGCCCACCATCGCCAGCCGGGTTGCGCTCCACGTCGAGCGTGGCGGTGACCTGCGTGGCAGCAAGATCGAGCAGGAAATCGAGCGCGATATCCGGCACCAGCCAAGCGGGCGGGCGATAATCGGCGCGCTGGATCACGACGGGCGGCTGGCTGGCTGAATCCTTCATGGCCCTGACTTAGGAAGCCGCAGGCCTTGGGGCAATTGAGCAAATCGGAAACAGGGGATAATTGCCGGGTTTAAGCCCTCGCTTCTTCGCAAGAAGGGGCTGGGGTGGTGGAGGCCGCGCGCGACCGATGACCGATAGCAAACAAAGCGGGACCCCGGATCAAGTCCGGGGTGACGAGGAACAAGCAGATACGCCACGTCACCCCGGCCCCCGAGCCGGGGTCCCGCTGGGCTTGGCAGCGCACACAGCCCACTTGTTCATCTTCGGCATGGGCTATGCTGCGCAAGTGCTGGCCAAGGCCCTGCGCGCGAGGGGCTGGCAGGTCAGCGGCACGGGCCGCGCCGGAACGATCGACTTTGCCGACAGCGCCGCCGTTCACGCTGCCCTGGCGCAGGCCAGCCATGTGCTGTCTTCGGTGCCGCCCGCGCGCGAAGGTGGTGATCCTGTGCTGGAAACCTATGGCGCGGCACTGGCCAGCTGGCCGGGCGCGTGGATCGGCTATTGGTCGTCCACCGGCGTCTATGGCGATGCACGCGGCGCCTGGGTGGACGAGACGGCACCGGTGGGCGGCGGCCGGCGTTCCGCGCGTGTGGCGGCAGACCTGGCGTGGCAGGCGATTGACCCCCGCGTGCGCGTGCTGCGCCTGCCCGGCATCTATGGCCCGGGGCGCAGCGTGATCGACAAGCTGCGCGACGGCACGGCGCATCGCATCATCGCCCGCAACCAGGTGTTCAGCCGCATCCATGTGGACGACATTGCCGGCGCCACGATCGCCGCCTTTGCCGGGCCGCCCGGCGTCTACAATCTGTCGGACGACGAACCAGCCAGCCAGAACACCGTGGTGGAAGAGGCCGCGCGGCTTTCCGGCCTGCCCCTGCCGCCGCTGCTCACCGCCGATGAAGCGCAGCTTTCGCCGATGGCGCGTGGGTTTTATGCCGAAAGCCGCCGCATTGCCGCGGGCAAGGCGCGCCGCGTGCTGGGCTGGCGCCCGCGCTATCCCACCTATCGCGAAGGGTTGCGGGCTTTGGTCTGACGCAGCCCCGTCACGCCATGCGCGCCTTGAGCGCCATGACCAGCCCGACCATCGCCAGGGCCGAGCCGGCCACCGCCAGCAGCGTCCAATGGTAATCCTCGAACACGGTCGACAGCGCCATGGCCACCACCGGCACCAGCACGCCATTATACGCCGCGCGGCCCGCGCCCATGTCCTTGAGCAGCTGGAAATAGAGCGGGAACGTGATTACCGAGCCGACGATCGCCAGATAGAGCACGCCCGAGACATAGGACCAGTTCCAGTCGATCACCGGCGGCCCGGCCAGCGTCAGCGCCACCAGCCCATCGACCAGCGCGCCGATGGTCATGGCCCAGGCCAGGATCGGCAGCACCGGCCGCGCCCGCGCCGCGCCCGAGGCCTGGATGACATTGGCCACCGATGCCGCCAGGATCGAGACCGTCACCATGGCGATGCCCAGCCACGGCGTGGTGGTGGCCGGCGCCACGCGCACTTCGTGCAGGACCAGCATGGCAATGCCCGCCAGCGCCACGGCCGAGCCGGCCCAGAACCCGCGCGGCACCCTTTGCCCCAGGAAGATGTGCGCCAGCACCGCGTTGGGCACCATCAGCAGGGCATAGAGCACCGCCACCAGCCCCGACGTGAGATGGCGTTCGGCGGGATAGAGGAACTGGTAATTGATCGTGAAGTGAAAGAAGCCGATGCCCAGCGCCAGCGTCCAGCCCTGGCGATCGAGCGCCAGGCGATCCTTGCGCAGCACGGCCAGCACGAAAGTGCCCAGCGCCGCCACGACAAAGCGATAGCACACCGACCAGCTTGGCGGCACGCTGCCGGCCTGCCCCTTGATCACCAGCCAGGTGGAGCCCCAGATCAGCGCCACGGCCAGGAACGGGACGACCACGCGCGGCCGCCACAGGCTTTCCGGCGGCGCGGGAATAGCTACGCTCACAGCGTGCGAATCGCGCGGGCCAGCGCGGCGACATGGCCCGGATCGCTGTTCCATGCCGTCACCAGCCGCGCCGCACCCGGCGTGCCGGCGGGCGCAGGCCAATCGTAGAAATCAAACCCCATGCCGCGCAGGGTGGTCTTTTCAACATCGCTCAGCGTCACGAACAGCTCGTTCGCCTCAACCGCATGCAGCAGGCGTCCGGCGCAGGCCGTGGCCAGTTCCTGCGCGGCGGCATTGGCGGCACGCGCATTGGCCAGCCACAGGTCATGCTCCAGCATGGCCAGGATCTGCGCCGCCAGATAGCGGCCCTTGGATTGCAGGTGCCCGGCGCGCTTGCGGCGGAAGCGGATCACATCGGCGAGATCCTCGTCGAACAGCACGATCGCCTCTGCCCCCAGGCCGCCGTTCTTGACGAAGCCAAAGCTCAAGGCATCGACCCCGGCCTGCGCGGTGAGCGCGGCGGGATCGCAATCGAGGAACGCCACGGCATTGGCAAAGCGCGCGCCATCCATGTGCAGCATCAGGCCGCGCGTGCGCGCCAGCGAGCCGATCGCGGCCACTTCGTGCGGGCGATAGGCGCGGCCATATTCGCTGGCCTGGGTGATCGAGATGGCATGCGGCTGCACCTGGTGCACGCCGGGGCGAATCGGATCGATCGCGGCGGCAATGCTTTCCGGCGTCAACAGCGCGCCATCGCCCTGGGCCAGGATCAGCTTGGCGCCGTGGGTGAAAAAGCCCGGCGCGCCGCCCTCGTCCATCTCGATATGCGCCTCGCGGTGGCAGACGACGGCGCCGTGCGGTGGCACCATCGCGCTCAATGCCAGGCAATTGGCCGCCGTGCCGGTGGCCACCCACAGCGCGACGCAGGGCGTGCCGAACAGCGCGGAAAACGCCTCGTCCAGCGCGCGGCTCTGCGCATCGGCGTCATAGGGAAAGTCGGGCGCGTCGGCGGCCTGCATCGCGGCCCAGACGCGGGGGTGGACGGATGCGGCGTTGTCGGAGAAGAAATGCATGGAAACCGCACTGCCTGCGAAGGCGTTGTGCGGTCAAGCCACCCGTTGTTGCAGGGTGCAGGGAGAAGTGCCGTGGACCAGACCGTTTCCATCACCCACGACAACCAGGGCAGCCACGGCGCCTATCATGCCAGCGTGGCCAACGAATCCGCGCAAGGCGTGTTGACCTGGCGCGAGGCCGCGCCCGGCGTGGTCGTGGCCGATCACACCCTGGTGCCCAGTGCCATCGGGGGGCGCGGTGTGGCGGCCCGACTGGTCGACGCGCTCATTGCCGATGCGCGCGAACAAGGCTGGAAAGTGGTGCCGGCGTGCAGCTATGTTGCCGCGCAGTTCCGCCGCCATCCCGAATGGGCCGACCTGCAGGCCTGAGCGCAAACGCGCTGCCGTAAAGAAGCATGGGGCGGGAAATGGTGCTGCTGGGGAGGATTGAACTCCCGACCTCAGCCTTACCAAGGATGCGCTCTACCACTGAGCTACAGCAGCACACCATTTCCGCGAAAGCCGGGGCGCCGGGCGCCTGGGCTTCGTGCCATCGGGGCCTTGCCGCCGGTGGAGGCGCGCTATTGGCCGGCCGGGTTGGCAAAGTCAAGCGGGGTTGCGGGCAAAAAATTCACGCGGCAAAGAGCGGGCGCCATGAACCTGTCGAAAACCCCATCGCCTGCCGCCGGCCGCGAAGAGCGCCTTGCCCAGCGCCTGCGCGAGAACCTGCGCCGCCGCAAAGCACAGGCGCGCGCGCTTTCACAGACCCAAGAAGAAATGGCGCCAAGCGGCGGGGAGAATGGCGGCGAATCGGCGTGACTCGCCTTTCCAAATCGCCCCCGGCCCGCTAGGGGCCGCGTTCTCTTGTCTCCTTTCTTGCAGCAGGAAGCCTCGATGCCCCGTTTGATCCTGATTCGTCACGGCCAGTCGCAATGGAACCTGGAAAACCGCTTCACCGGCTGGTGGGACGTTGACGTGACCGAAAAGGGCGCGGCCGAGGCCTTTGCCGCCGGCCAGCTGCTGAAGGACAAGGGCGTGCTGCCCACCGTGGCGTTCACCTCGCTGCAGACCCGCGCGATCAAGACGCTGCACCTGGCACTGGAAGCGGCCGGCCGCCTGTGGGTGCCCGAAACCAAGGACTGGCGCCTCAACGAGCGGCACTATGGCGGGCTGACCGGCCTCGACAAGGCGGAAACCGCGGCCAAGCACGGCGACGAGCAGGTCAAGGTGTGGCGCCGCAGCTTCGACATTCCGCCGCCGGTGCTGGAAGCGGGCAGCGCATTCGATCTGGCCAGCGATCCGCGCTATGCCGGCATTGCCGTGCCCGCCACCGAAAGCCTCAAGGACACCATCGCCCGCGTGCTACCGGCCTATGAAGAGCTGATCGTGCCCGCCCTCAAGGCCGGGGAAACCGTGATCGTTTCGGCCCATGGCAATTCGCTGCGTGCGCTGGTCAAGCACCTGTCGGGCATTTCCGATGCCGATATCACCGGCCTCGAAATCCCCACCGGCCAGCCGATCGTCTATGAACTGGACGACAACCTGGCCGAAGTGGAACGCTATTACCTGTCGGAACGCTGAGCGAGGCGCCGGCGCGGCCCGGTTGGGGCGGCCCGGCGAAACGGGGGATTTGGGATGAGTGAAAGTGCGGTGCCCGGCGCGCAGGTTGCCATCATCATGGGCAGCCAATCCGACTGGGAAACGATGAAGAATGCCGCCACCGTGCTGGACAAGCTGGGGGTGGGCCATGATTGCCGCATCGTTTCGGCCCACCGCACGCCCGACCGGCTGGTGGAGTTTGCCAAGACCGCGCACACCGCCGGCTTCAAGGTGATCATCGCCGGGGCTGGCGGCGCGGCACACCTGCCGGGCATGGTGGCGGCGATGACGCACCTGCCGGTGCTGGGCGTGCCGGTCGAATCCAAGGCGCTCAAGGGCACCGACAGCCTGCTCTCGATCGTGCAGATGCCCGGCGGCATTCCGGTGGGCACCCTGGCGATCGGCGCGCCGGGCGCCACCAATGCCGGCATCCTGGCGGCATCGATCCTGGCGACGACCGACGCGGCACTTGCGCAGCGGCTGATCGCCTTCCGCCAGGCCCAGACCGACGCCGTGGCCGAGCGCCCGCAATGAAGACCTTCGGCCCTGGCGCGACGATCGGCATTCTGGGCGGCGGGCAACTGGGCCGGATGATGGCCCTCGCCGCCACGCAACTGGGCTATTGCGCGCATGTCTATGCCCCCGAACCGCGCGCGGAATCCGTCGCGGCGCAGGTGAGCGCGGCCTATACCCAGGGCACTTATGACGACGAGACCGCGCTGGCCGCCTTTGCCGCGCAAGTCGCCGTCGTCACCTATGAATTCGAGAACGTGGCCGCAGCGCCACTGGCTGCGATCCTGCCCCATGCCGCACTGTTTCCGCCCGCCCGCGCGCTGGAAGTGGCGCAGGACCGGGTGAACGAAAAGTCGTTCGTGGAAACGCTCGGCGGCCGCCCGGCACCGTGGATGCAGGTGGACGGGGCGCAGGATCTGGCCCGCGCCGTGGCCACGATCGGTGCTCCCGGCATCCTCAAGACCCGGCGCGACGGCTATGACGGCAAGGGGCAGTGGCGCATTATGACCCCGGCTGACGCTGCCGGGCTGGACCTGCCCGCCGTGCCGCTGATCTACGAAGGCTTCGTCGAGTTCTTCGGCGAATTCTCGGTGATCCTGGTGCGCGCACAGGATGGCAGCGTGCAGTTCTGGGACAGCGCCCGCAACGAGCACGAGGACGGCATCCTGGCGCGCTCGACCGTGCCCGCGCCGGCCGATATTGCCGCCCAGGTGCCCGCCGCCCGCGTGCTGGCAGAAAAGGTGGCCGCTGCGCTCGACTATGTCGGCGTGCTGACGCTGGAATTCTTTGCCACGCAGGATGGCCCGGTGTTCAACGAAATGGCGCCGCGGGTGCACAATTCCGGGCACTGGACCATCGAGGGCGCCATCGCCAGCCAGTTCGAAAATCACGTGCGCGCGATCCTCGGCCTGCCGCTGGGCAGCACCGATCTCGTTACCCAAGGCGCGGTGATGGACAACCTGATCGGCGAAGCGGCCGATGCCTGGCCGCAGCTGCTGGCTGATCCGGCCAATCACCTGCACCTCTATGGCAAGGCAGAAACACGCCCCGGCCGCAAGATGGGCCATGTCACCCGGCTGGTGCGGTAAGCCATGGGCGCGGCGTTGTTCCTGATCGTGGCGCGGGCCGAGGATGGCACGATCGGCGACAAGGGCACGCTTGCCTGGCACATTCCGGCCGATCTCAAGCGGTTCAAGGCGCTGACCATGGGCAAGCCGATGATCATGGGCCGCAAGACGTTCGAATCGCTGCCTGGCCTGCTGCCCGGCCGCCGCCATGTGGTGCTGACCCGCGATACCGCTTGGGTTGCGCCGGGCGCACAGGTGGTCCACAGCCTGGACGAAGCGCTGGCCAGCGTCGCCGACGAGGCAGAAGCGGCCGTGATCGGCGGGGCGGAAATGCTGGCCCTGTTTGCCCCCCTGGCCAGCCGCTTTGAATTGACCGAGGTGCATGGCGCGTTTGGCGGCGATACGACGATGCCCTATCCCGACGCCGCCTGGCGCGAGGTTGCCCGTACCGAACATGACGCAGGCGCGGGCCACCCGGCCTATGCCTTCGTCACGCTGCACCGGGCCGATGCACAACAAGAAGGCAGCACGCCATGATCCGGCTCTATGCACGCGAGCGCGTGCCTGAAAACTGGCGCGGCGCCATCGTGGCGCTGGGCAATTTCGACGGGTTCCACTTGGGCCACCAGGCGGTGGTGGCCGAAGCGGTGCGCTGGGCGCGGGCCGAAGGCCGCCTGGTGATGATCGCCACGTTCGATCCCCACCCGGTCTGCCATTTCGATCCCAAGGCGCCGCCGTTCCGCCTCACCTCGCTCGACCAGCGGCAGGAACTGTTTGCCGCCGCCGGTGCCGATGCCATGCTGGTGTTCGAATTCGACGCCACCCTGGCGCAGACCAGCGCGCAGGATTTCGTGGGCCAGCTGCTGGCCGATCGCATCGGTGCCGCCGGCGTGGTGACGGGCGAGGATTTCACCTTTGGCAAGCAGCGCGGCGGCAACGTTGCGGTGCTGCGCGAACTGGGCGCGCAATATGGGCTTTCCGCCCGCGCGGTGGGCCCGGTGCAGCGCGATGGCGTGGTGGTGTCCTCCAGCCGCGTGCGCGAGGCGCTCAAGGCCGGCGATTGCGCCACGGCCGCGGCGCTACTGACCCGGCCCTTTGCCATTCGCGGCATCGTCCAGCACGGTGACAAGGTGGGCCGCACGATCAATTTCCCCACGGCGAACCTGGCCATGGGCAAGTACCTGCGCCCGGCCTATGGCATCTATGCCGTCAAGGGCCGCCTGTGCGACGGGCGCGAACTGCTCGGCGCGGCCAACGTGGGCATCCGCCCCACCTTCGATCCGCCCAAGGAACTGCTGGAGCCGCACTTCTTCGATTTCACCGGCGATCTCTATGGCCAGGAAATCGAAGTCAGCTTCCATCACTTCCTGCGCCCCGAGGCCAAGTTCGACAGCCTGGATGCGCTGGTGGCGCAAATGGCGCGCGATTGCCTGGAAGCGCGGCGGCTGCTGGAAAACGCCTGATTTTTCCTCCGTTTCGACGCGATTGGCGGCTGCCTGGTTGACAGGCCCGCCCGCCACGGCTTGATCGCGCGGGGCCCGATCTTGTCGGGCTGGGTTGGAAGGGACATGGCATGGTGTGGTTGCGGGGCGCTCTGTTCACCGGGGCGCTGGCCTTTCTGGTCCTCACCTTCGTCAATGCCAGCTGGATCGTCACGGCCACGCCCGGCCGGCCGCGCCTGATCGCCAACGGCGGCATCACCCAGGATTACAAGCCCGGTGGCCGCGCGGCGCCCTGCCCGGCACGGGAAATCCTCCCCCCGCTCCACGCCATTCTGGAAGATACCGCCCGCGCCGTGTTCACCGCGCGGCGCATGGGCGCCGATTACGTGGCGATCGACGTGGTGCGCACGGCCGACAACGCCCTCGCGCTCTATCCCGACGCGGATCTGGGCTGCCGCACCGAGGCGACCGGGCCGGTCACGCAGATGACCATGGCCGAACTGGCGCGGCTCGACGCCGGTTATGGCTATAGCGCCGATGGCGGCAAGACCTTTCCCCTGCGCGGCAAGGGGCGCGGGCTGATCCCCTCGCTCGACGAGATCCTGGCCGCCAGCGCGAATGGCCGCTTCATCTATCGCTTTCCGGGCAACGACGTGGCCGCCGTGCCGCTGCTCGTCGCCGCGCTCCAGCGCAATGGCCACGATGCGCGCGCGCTGGGCGAAGGCTTTGTCGGCAATGCCGCGCTGGTGGCGGCGGTGAACAAGGCGCTGCCCGGCGCCTGGACGATCGACCCGGCGCAGAGCCACGCCTGCACCGACGCCTATCGCTGGCAGGGCTGGACCTCGCTGGTGCCGGCCACCTGCCAGGGCGCCACGATGATCGCGGGCCTTACAGACAGCTTTCCCAAGGGCGCGATGACGCTGTGGGGCTGGCCCTACCGCGTGCAGCAGCGCATCGAGGGGGTGGGCGGCCATGTCATGGCCGTGGCGAACGAAGGCAGCGGCGATGCCCTGGGCACCAACAGCTTGGGCACCGGCCTGCGCCACGCGCGCGAATTGCCGCAAGTGCCCGCAGCATTCCACGGCACCGTGCTGATCGACAATTTCTGGGCTGTCGGCCCCGCCCTGCGCCCCGACATGGACGCGCGGACCAATGCCGAAGCCGTCGCCGCGCAGGACCGGGACGAGAATACGCCGTGATGGCGGGGCAGTGTCGCCCCCACCGCCGCGCCCCTTCGTCACCCCGGACTTGATCCGGGGTCCAGCTTCTTCTGGCCACCTTGCGCAGTTCGTCGAAGAACAGCGGGACCCCGGGTCGAGCCCGGGGTGACGCGGAATGATGGATGTGAGGGGGAGTGAGAAGCGGCACGGCCCGCATTTGCCTGCATCCGGCATTTGCAGGAATCCGCACAGATCGCTAAGGCCCGCCGATCATGACCGAAACGCGCGACTATCGATCGACCGTCTTCCTGCCGAAGACCGATTTTCCCATGAAGGCCGGGCTCCCGCAAAAGGAGCCGGGGATTCTCGCGCGGTGGCAGGATGAGGACATTTATGGCCAGTTGCGCGCTGCGCGCGAAGGCCGGGAAAAGTTCATCCTTCACGATGGCCCGCCCTATGCCAATGGCGACATGCACATCGGCCATGCGCTGAACCATATCCTGAAAGACATGGTGGTGCGCACCCAGACCCTGCTGGGCAAGGACGCGCCCTATGTGCCCGGCTGGGACTGCCACGGCCTGCCCATCGAGTGGAAGGTCGAGGAAGAGTACCGCAAGAAGAAGAAGAACAAGGACGAAGTTCCTCCACGCGAATTCCGCGCCGAATGCCGCGCCTATGCCCAGAAGTGGGTGGACGTGCAGCGCGAGCAGTTGAAGCGCCTGGGCATCAACGCCGCCTGGGACCGGCCCTACCTGACCATGGATTTCCAGGCCGAAGCGACGATCGTGGGCGAACTTTTGAAGTTTGCCGAATCCGGCCAGCTCTATCGCGGCGCCAAGCCGGTGATGTGGAGCCCGGTGGAAAAGACCGCGCTGGCCGAAGCCGAAGTGGAATACGAGGACATCGTTTCCACCCAGATCGACGTGGCGTTCGAAATCACGGATTCGCCGGTCGAAGCGCTCAAGGGCGCCTATGCGGTGATCTGGACGACCACGCCCTGGACGATCCCGGTCAACCAGGCCCTCGCCTACGGGCCAGAGGTTGATTACGTGCTGGCCTTTGTGAAGGCGGAAGTTCCGAACAGCCCTTTCAGCGGCCCATACGGCTTCCCCGTTCTTGTCGCTGAAGCATTGCTGGAAGCCTTTGCATCCCGCCTCAAGGCTGCCGGCCAGATCGACGGCGAAGCGATCGCAGACGTCAAAATCGAGGTGACAAGGCGGATCAAAGGCGCCGACCTTGCCGGCACCGTCGCCCGTCACCCGATGCATGCGCTGGGCGGCTTCTTTGCCGAGCCGCGCCCGCTGCTTGCCGGCGATTTCGTCACCACCGAATCGGGTACCGGCCTGGTGCACATGGCGCCCGACCATGGCGAGGACGACTTTGAGCTGTGCAAGGCGCACGGGATCGAGCCCAAGTTCGCCGTAACCGCCGATGGCAAGTATCGCGATGACTGGGGCTGGCTGGCCGGCCAGGGCAGCGTGATCAATCCCAAGTTCAACGCGCCCGATGGCCCGATCTGCTCGGCGCTCTCCGAAGTGGGCGCGCTGATGGCGGCGAGCGCGGACTACAAGCATTCCTACCCGCACTCGTGGCGGTCCAAGGCCAAGGTGATCTTCCGCTGCACGCCGCAGTGGTTCGTGCCGATGGACCAGGCCCGTGACGGTGGCACGCTGCGCGACAAGGCCGTGGCGGCGATCGCTGCCACCCGCTTCGTGCCGGAAAAGGGCCGCAACCGCATCGGCGCCATGGTTGAAGGGCGGCCCGACTGGGTGCTGTCGCGCCAGCGCGCCTGGGGCGTGCCGATCACGCTGTTCGTCAACCGCCAGACCGGCCAGTACCTGGCTGATCCCGCGGTCAACGCCCGGATCATCGCCGGGATCATGGCCGAGGGCGTCGACGCCTGGGACGACGAGCGCGCGCAGGAATACCTCGGCGCCGATTACAACGCCGACGATTACGAACGCATCACCGACATTCTCGACGTGTGGTTCGATTCCGGTTCCACCCATGCCTTCGTGCTGGAATCCGGCCGCTGGCCCGAGCTGCGCTGGCCGGCCGATCTCTATCTCGAAGGCAGCGACCAGCATCGCGGCTGGTTCCAGTCCTCGCTGCTGGAAAGCTGCGCTACGCGCGGCCGTGCGCCCTATGACGCCGTGCTCACCCACGGCTTCACCATGGACGCCAAGGGCCTCAAGATGTCCAAGTCGCTGGGCAACACGATCAGCCCGCTCGACCTGATGCGCGATTATGGCGCCGATATCCTGCGGCTGTGGGCGCTGTCGGTGGACTTCACCGAGGATCACCGCATCGGCAAGGAAATCCTCGCCGGGGTGGCCGACCAGTATCGCAAGCTGCGCAACACCTATCGCTATCTGCTCGGCGCGCTCGATGGGTTCAGCGAAGACGAGCGCGTGGCGCCGCAGGACATGCCCGAACTGGAGCGCTACATGCTGGCGCGCCTCGCCGGGCTCGACGCCACCCTGCGCCAGGCCGTGGCGGACTATGACTTCAACACCTATGTCCGCAGCCTGACCGAGTTCTGCAACGAAGACCTCTCGGCGTTCTTCTTCGATATCCGCAAGGACAGCCTCTATTGCGATGCGCCGGCCGACGCCAAGCGCCGCGCCTATCGCACCGTGCTCGACGTGCTGTTCCACGCGCTGGTGCGCTATGGCGCGCCGGTCATGGTCTTCACGGCCGAGGAAGTGTGGCAGAGCCGCTATCCCGGCGCCTCGGTCCACCTGCTGGAATGGCCCGAACTGCCTGTGGTGGAGGCAGACATGGCGCAGTGGGACGCCTTGCGCGCCCTGCGCACCAGCGTGAACGAGGCGATCGAGCCGCTGCGCCGCGAAAAGGTGCTGGGTTCGGGCCTGGAAGCCAAGGTCACCGTGCCGGCCGACGCCCCCGAAGCCGAAGGCGGCCTGGCGGAACTGTTCATCAGCGCGACAGTTGCGCGTGGGCAGGAGCTTTCCGTGACCCGAACCGATGACCACAAGTGCGGCCGTTGCTGGCGCCACCTTCCCGAAGTGACCGAAGACGGCGCGCTGTGCGGCCGCTGCGAAAGCGTGGTTGCCGCCATCGACGAGCACGCCGCGTGAGCCTGCTGACGCGCAACCGCCTGGCCGGGTTCGCCCTGGCCTTGGCCACCTTTGCGGTGGACCGCGGGGTGAAGGCGTGGATCGCCGGGCCGCTCGCCCTGCCCGAACAGGGCGCGATCTACATCACCAGCTTCTTCAGCCTGCGCTGGACGCAGAACCTGGGTGTGTCGCTGGGCCTGCTGAGCGCCAGTTCCAGCGAAGGCCGCCTGGCACTGCTGGCCATGACCGGGCTAATCGCGCTGGGCGTGGCGATCTGGATGCTGCGCGAAAAGGCAATGGGCGAGCTCGCCGGCCTGGCCGTGATCCTGGGCGGGGCAATGGGCAACATCTATGACCGCTTCACCCGTGGCTATGTGATCGACTATGCCGATCTGCATTTCGGCGAGGTTCGGCCCTTCCAGATTTTCAACCTGGCGGACGCAGCAATCACGCTGGGCGTGCTGATCCTGCTTGCCCGTTCGCTGTTTTCGCGCGAAAAGCGCGAGCCGGGCAGCCCCAGCCCAACGGAGATTTAAGTAATGCGCAAAGCCGTCGCCCTTGCCTTTCTCGTTTCGGCCGGGAGCTTTTTGGCTGCGTGCAGCTCCAACAGCTCGCTGTTCAACCGCGTGCGCCCTGACGAATTCGCCGTCAGCCGCCAGGCGCCGCTGGTCGTTCCGCCCGATTTCGCGCTGACCCCGCCCAACCCCGGCGCGCCGCGTCCGCAGGATGTCGATTCGTCGAAGCAGGCGCTCGATGCCCTGTTCGGCGGCCCGGCCCCGCGCAGCGCGGTGGAAACCGATACCCTGGGCAAGGCGGGCGCCTCGGCCGTCGGCATCCGCAGCACGGTGGGCGATCCGCAGACCAAGACCGTCGCCAAGGGCGCCCAGGTCAAGGATATCCTTGCCGCGCCGCAGGGCGATGGCGCCGCTGCCCGCGCGTCCATCCCGGGCTGATCGCGCCACGCCAGGACATGCATGGTAAAAGGCCCGCCGGCATTTCCGGCGGGCTTTTTCATGCCCTGCGGCCCCGCCGCGCGTGTGGTAAGTGACACAGGGAACTGCATTTCCCGCCGTTGCTTCATGTTACGTTCAGGTAAAATAGGGCCAGAAAGCGCCGCAAGCAGCCCTTGCTGGCCGCAACCATGAAATGTTATATCGTTCCTGAAAAAAGGAACGAACCCGGCGGAGAGGCCGACGAACACCACGCCTGCGTCAGGCGGCGCTGCCAACAGCGCGCCCGCGTGGGTGCATGCAAGGTTTATGGAGGAGATTTCGATGCGTTCCATCCTGATGCTGGGATCAGCGGTCCTGGCTCTGGCCCCTGCTGCGGCCTGGGCTGATGCCCCGGCGGCCGATGCGCCTGCCAGCGACGGCGCGGCCGATGGCGCCACGGCCGGCGGCGGCAGCAATGCCATGCCGATCGTGGTCACCGCCACGCCGTTTGGCCACACCATCGATGATACCCCCACGGTGTCGGCGCGCGTCGATGCCGATGCGATCTCGCGCGCTGGCGGCGCCAGCATTGCCGATGCCCTGCGCGATGTGCCGGGCGTATCGTCCACCGGCTTTGCCTCTGGCGCCAGCCGCCCGATCATTCGCGGCATGGACAGCAACCGCGTGCGCCTGCTCGAAGACGGCACGTCCAGCTCCGACGTGTCGGACATCGGCCCCGACCACGGCATCCCCATCGATCCGCTCTCGGCCCGCTCGATCGAAGTGGTGCGCGGCGCGGCCACGCTGCGCTATGGCAGCCAGGCAATCGGCGGCGTGGTCAACACGATCAACAACCGCGTGCCCACCACCCTGCCGACCGAGGCGATCTCAGCCGAAGCCAGCACCAGCTACACCACGGTGAACAAGGGCGTCGAAACCGCCGCCCTGGTCGATGGCAAGGCCGGCCAGCTGGCGCTGCATGCCGACGGGTTCTGGCGCACGACCGACAACTATGACACGCCGCTCGGCACCCAGCAGAATTCCTGGTTCAACGGCTGGGGCGGCTCGGTCGGCGGATCGTATTTCCTGCCTGGCGACAAGAGCCACGTGGGCCTGGCCGTCACGCATTATGACGCGCGCTACGGCATTCCCAGCGACACCACCTATATCGACATGCGCCAGACCAAGGTGATGACGCGCAACAGCTTTGCGCTGGATTCGGGCCTGCTCAAGACCTTCACGCTCGATGGCAGCTATGGTGATTACCAGCATTCGGAAAAGAACCCGGATGGCTCGATCAACACCACCTTCAAGAACAAGGAATGGAACGGCCGCGGCGAACTGCTGCTCAACGCCATGGGCCCGGTGCGCAACACCGCGCTGGGCGTGGAATACCAGCACCGCGATTTCTCGGCCGTGGGCGAAGACAGCAGCTACCTGAACCCCGCCACCAGCCAGAACATCGCCGGCTACCTGTTCACCGAAATCCAGCTCGCCGATCCGCTCCACGTCGAAGCGAGCGGCCGCGTCGAACACGTGCGCATCACCGGCACCCCGGCCGATGACGCCTTCACCGTGCGCAAGTACACGCCGGTGAGCGGCGCGATCGGCGTGCTCTATACGCCGATCAAGGCGGTCAAGTTCGGCCTCAACTTCTCCAGCACCGGCCGCGCCCCGGCGCTGACCGAACTGTTCGCGCGTGGCGCCCACGATGGCCCGCAGACCTATGAAACCGGCGATCCCAACCTCATGATCGAGCGCGCCAATTCGCTCGAAGGCAGCCTGCGCGTGCGCCAGGGCGGCTTTGCCTTCACCGGTTCGGTCTATTACACCTGGTACAAGAACTATATCTATGGCGAGCTGACCGGCCGCACCTGCGATGATGATGGCGTGTGCGCCGCCAACCCCGATGGCGAACTGCGCGAGCTGTTCTATCGCCAGCAGGGCGCCAAGTTCCGCGGGCTTGAAGCGGAAATGAGCCAGGAACTGGTCAAGACCGACGAAGGCACGTTCACCGCCAAGGTGCTGGGCGATTACACCCGCGCCACGCTCGACAATGGTTCCAACGTGCCGCGCATCCCGCCCTATCGCATCGGTGGCGGCTTTGCCTGGGCCGGCAAGACGCTCGATGCCGGGATCATGTTCAGCCACTATGGCCGGCAGGACAAGGCGGGCGATTTCGACACGCCCACGGCTGGCTACAACAACCTCAACATGAATGTCGCATGGCGCCCGTTCAAGAGCCACCCGGGCATCGAGCTGGCGATTGTGGGCCAGAACCTGACCGACGATACCCAGCGCCTGGCCACCGCGCTCAACAAGGATCTGGTGGTCATGCCGGGCCGTTCGGTCCGCTTCGTGGTCAAGGCCGCCACGTTCTGATGGGCCTGGCGTGCGGTTCCACCGGGGTGGAGCCGCACGCCCTGCTTTGCGCCTGCGTCAGCGGACGCTGATGCTGCCGCCAATGCGATCGAAGCCGCTGGGCGTGGTATCGCTGCCAAAACGATAGCTGGACGCCGTGATCGCGCCGCGCAGGTCGTTTTCCGAATAGACGCAGATGCCCGGATCATTCCCGGCCGCGCCCACTGCCACCATCAGCGGGATAAGGTGATCGGCCTGCGGGTGACAGATGCGCGCCGCCGGCGCCTTGTCCCATTCCAGCAGCGCCGCCGCGCGTTCGGCAGGCGCCAGATCGATCAGGGCATGGCGCAGCCAGGCATCGAAGGCTGCCGATGGCGCCGCCGCCGCGGCGTTGAACTGGCGCAGGTTGTGATAGCTGAACCCAGATCCGATGATCAGCACGCCTTCATCGCGCAAGGGCGCGAGGGCGCGGCCCAGCGCCAGGTGCGCCGCGACATCATAATCGGCGCGCAGCGACAGGCTGAGCACGGGAATATCCGCCTCGGGCCAGATCGGCTGCAGCATCGAGAACGTGCCGTGGTCGAAGCCACGCGTGGGATCGGTGCCCATGGCAATGCCGGCGGCCGCGCCCAGTTCGACCACGCGCCGCGCCAGATCGGGCGCGCCGGGCGCGGGATAGCGGATGTGATAGGTGTGTTCGGGAAAGCCGTAATAGTCATAGACCATGCCCGGCTGCGCGGCGGTCGACACGGTGAACTGCGGTTCTTCCCAATGGCCCGAAACCACCAGCACCGCACGCGGGCGGGCGGGCAATTGCCCGGGCAAGGCCTTGAGCGAGGCTTCCAGCCAGGCAAAGCCTTCGCGGAACGGGCCATCGAGCCAGGGCCACGGGCCGCCGCCGTGCGAGAGAAAGAACACCGGCTGTTGCTGCATGCGAAATCCATCCTTTCCCGTCCTATCTATGGATTGTTATGGCCAATGACAGCGGCCAAAACCCTGCGCATCTTGTTGGCCCAAGTTGAACGCGCCGCTCCCTTGCAGGCGGCGGCCAGCTGCAGGGCGCAAAACCGCAAGCAATGGGTGGCACCATGGCCAAACCGTAATGTTTTGATCACGCCCCCGGCAGGGCACACGGGCTAGACCGCTTTTCGACGGTGAGCAGCTTGGACCCGCGACGTGACGGTCCCCTGTTCCGGTTCCACTTGGGCTGCTCGCCGTCACCCTGCCGCATGGCGCAGACCCCGCTTTCCCGATCCCCGGTTTTCCGGTAGCCGTCGATGCGCACAGGGCCCTTGCCCTTTTCGCGGCATACCATCCAGTACGTCGGAAAACCTCTCGTTTCGGAACCTCTCAGGCCGTGTCACGCCCCATCTTCTTCGATCCCACCGGCCAGCGCCGCCGCTGGACCCGCCGCCTGGCCTTTGCCGTGTTGGCCATTCTGGTCGGCATGTGCGTGGTCTTTGCCACCACCGTGGCCACGGTAACGCCGCGCGAACCGCTGAACTTTGCCCAGGAACACATGGCGCCGCTGCGGCTCAAGGGCCAGGTCAGCCGCCTGTCGCACCGCCTGGCCGCCCTGCTGGGCCGGCCCGCCACCGTGGTGCCCGCGCGCCAGCAGACTGCGCCGATCACCATCGGGTTCTACCAGGCAGAAAGCGATGAAAGCGCCGGCGCGCTGCAACACCATGTCGGCCAGCTCGATTGGGTTGCGCCCACGCTGATGTCGATCGATCACGTCGGCAACCTGACGGTGACCGACGATGCGCCGATGCGCCGGATCATTGCCGGGTCGCTACACCGCCCGCTGGTGGTGCCGGTCTTGCAGAACGTGCGCGAGAACACCGGCTGGGATGGCGCCGGCACCGCCGCGGTGCTGGCCAACCCGACGCGCCGCCTGGCGCTTGCCAACGCGATCGATGCCGCGCTCGACAAGTCGGGCGATGCCGGGGTGATGATCGACTTCGAAAGCCTGCCGCAGACCGCGCTTGCCGGGCTGCACAAGTTCACCGCCGATCTGCATGCCCGCCTCGCGCCCAAGCACCGCGTGGTGGCGATCACCATGCCGGTGGATGACGAGAACTGGCACCCGCGTGCCTTTGCCGATGTCGCCGACAAGATCGTGCTGATGGCCTATGACGAGCACTGGCAGGGCGGCCAGCCCGGGCCGATCGCCTCGAACGGCTGGTTCCTGGGCCACGTGGCCGACATGATCAAGGGCACTGCGCCGGGCAAGGTCGTCGTCGCGCTGGGCAGCTATGGCTATGACTGGCACGAAGGCCATGCCGACGCGCTGACCATCGAAGAAGCCTGGCTGGCCGCGCATGACAGCGGCACCATGCCGGCATGGGACAAGGCCAGCGGCAATGTCGGCTTTGCCTATACCGACGATGCCGATACCCAGGATGGCACCCCCGCCGTGCGCCACGACGTGTGGATGCTCGATGCCGCCACCAGCTGGAACCAGATGCTGATGATGCGCCAGCTGGGCCTTGGCTCCGTGGCGCTGTGGCGCCTGGGTTCGGAAGATCCCGGGTTCTGGGATGTGCTCAAGACCTGGCGCAGCGGCGGCAAGACGCTGCCCGATCTGTCGCGCATCACGCAAAGCAGCAATGTCGACGTGGAAGGCAATGGCGAAATCCTGCGCATCGATGCCACGCCCACGCCCGGCACGCGCACCCTCGCCACCGATCACCGCCTCGGCCTGGTGACGGGCGAACGCTATGATTCGCTGCCCACGCCCTATGTCGTGCGCCGCACCGGCGACCGGCCCAAGCTGGTTTCGCTGACGTTCGACGATGGCCCGGACCCGACCTGGACGCCGCAGATCCTGGCGATCCTGGAAAAGTATCACGTGCCCGGCACGTTCTTCGTCATCGGCGAAAACGGCGTGGCCAATCGCGGCCTGCTACAGCGCATGGTGGCCGACGGGGACGAGATCGGCAACCACAGCTATACCCATCCCAACATGGCCAACAGCACGCCGACCGGGATCAAGCTGGAACTCAACGCCACGCAGCGCCTGATCGAGGCCTATACCGGCCGGTCCACCCGCCTGTTCCGCGCGCCCTATTTCGGGGACGCCGAGCCGACCACGGCCGACGAACTCGATCCCGCGCTGGTCGCGCAGAACCAGGGCTATACCATTGTCGGCCTGCACGCCGATCCGGGCGACTGGATGCGCCGCCCGGCAGACGAAGTGGTGAAGCTGACGGTCGATGCGGTGAACGCCGGCAATGCCGATCGCTCTGCCAACATCATCCTGCTGCACGATGGCGGTGGCGATCGTTCGCAGACCGTGGCCGCCCTGCCGCGAATCATCCAGCAGTTGCAGGCCCAGGGCTATCGCTTCGTGCCGGTGTCCACGCTGGCCGGGCTCAAGCGGGACGACGTGATGCCGGCCGTCAAGGGCTGGGATCTGATGGCGGGGCGCCTCGACATCGGCATCTTTGCCGTGCTCGCCGCCGCGCTCGCCACGCTCAACTGGACGTTCTTCTTCGCCATCGCGCTCGGCACGCTGCGCGCGGTGGGGCTGACCGGGCTGGCGCTGTTCCCGCAGCGCAAGCTGGGCCTGCCCTGGCTCGATCGTGCCAAGGACGGCGGCGAAG
>CAYXUN010000008.1:83043-84218 GCA_964468165.1 uncultured Novosphingobium sp.
CGACACCCTACCAGCCGCGCGTGACCGTGATTCTCCCGGCCTATAACGAGGAACGGGTGATCGAGGCTTCGGTCCACCGCATCCTGGCGAGCACATATCCGGCGCTCGACGTGATCGTGGCCGATGACGGATCAAAGGATGCGACCAGCGCGATCGTGGCCAAGGCGTTTGGCGATGAACCGCGCGTGCGGCTGATGACGCTGGTCAACGGCGGCAAGGCCAGCGCGCTCAACCGCGCGCTCGCCGCCGCCGATGGCGAGATCATCGTCGCGCTCGACGCCGATACCCAGTTCGAGCCCGAAACCATCGGCAAGCTGGTGCGCTGGTTCGAAAAGCCGGAAATCGGCGCGGTGGCGGGCAATGCCAAGGTCGGCAACCGGGTCAATCTCGTCACGCGCTGGCAGGCGGTGGAATATGTCACCGCGCAGAACATCGAACGCCGCGCGCTGACCCGGTTCGACGCGATCATGGTCGTGCCCGGTGCCGTGGGCGCCTGGCGTCGCGAAGCGCTCAACGATGTGGGCGGCTACCCCGAAGATACCCTGGCCGAAGACCAGGATCTGACCATAGCCATCCAGCGCCAGGGCTGGAAGGTGGCCTATGACGAAGACGCCGTCGCCTGGACCGAAGCGCCCGAAACCCTGCGCGCGCTGGGCAAGCAGCGTTTCCGCTGGGCATTCGGCACGCTGCAGTGCCTGTGGAAGCACCGCGCCGTGGTGGCGCAGCAGCGCCCCTCGGGCCTGGCCTTCGTCGGCATTCCGCAGGCCTGGCTGTTCCAGATCGCGTTTGCCATCGCCTCTCCGCTGATCGACCTGGCGCTCGGCATCTCGATCGTCGGCACGATCGTGCGGGTGATCCAGCACGGCTGGGCCCAGACGCAGACCGACGTGCTGCGCATGGGCGCCTATTGGCTGGGCTTCACCCTGATCGACCTTGCCTGCGGCCTGGTGGCGTTCCGGCTCGACGTGCGGGAAAAGCGCCTGCCGCCGTTCCTGCTGCTCAGCCAGCGCTTCGTCTATCGCCAGCTGATGTACGGCGTGGTGATCCGCGCGGTCAGCGCCGCCCTGGCGGGCCTGGGCATCGGCTGGGGCAAGCTGGAGCGGACCGGCCGGGTAAGCGCGCCGGAAGGCAAGAAGACCTCCTGACCAGGCCATCGGCGTCCCGCCCTTCCTGGA
>CAYXUN010000009.1:0-33977 GCA_964468165.1 uncultured Novosphingobium sp.
CAGTGGCCTACTTTTACTCCGCCACAGTGGCCGGTTTTTGCTCCGCCGTTGACACACCACCAACTGCCGCTTGTAGACATCCAGCAGGGCCAGACGGCCCTGCGCAGCCGTGTATTCGTTCATCTCACATCTCCGATTGCAACCGACCCTGCCTCATCTGGCGGGCGGCGAGGATCTCAGCGCGCGAGCCATTCAGCCTTGCCCGAGCCGCGAGGCACCAGCGGCGTCGCGTAGAAGCCGGGCGTGCGGGACATCCGAACCTGGTCGGTGACCCCCTGATAATGCCCACATGGCGTGTCCGCTTCGAACAGCTCGGGCGCGAGATATTCATGATCGCCGGCAGTGCCCGCGATCGCAGCGGCATAGGCCTTGTCGAAGATGCCCATGTGCAGGAGCCAGATCGACAGCCGTGCGAGCGAGATCCGGATACGATAGCTGCCGCCCTCGGTCGCGCGGCGTTGAAGCGCAGCCGCGACGGCAACGCTGGCGATCCACGACATGGCGTAGTCGTTGACGACGAATATCTCGGTCAGCTGCGGCCGCTCGGGCGTGCCTTCGCGGGCGAACACGCCGCTGACGCCGCCGGCATTCTGGTCGAAGCCGATACGATCCGCCCAGGGACCGCGCCAGCCATAGAGCGACATGTCGACATGGATGAGGCCGGGCTTGATTTCGGCGAGCTGCTCGGCCGTCAGGTTGTAGCGACCAAGGAAGCCCGGGCGCCGATTGGAAAAGAAGAGGTCGGCATCGCCCAGCAGCGCCTTGAAGCGCGTCATCTCGTCGGCGCGCTTGAGATCCATGGTCGCGGACCGCATTCCGACGTTCGCCGTGTAATAGGTCAGGTCCATCTCGAAGTCGCCCGGTCCCCACAGGTTGAGGACGTCCGCGCCATGATAGGCGAGAGCGCGGCCCAGGCCGGCGCCGGCGATCACCCGGCCAAGTCCGAGCGCCCGGATCCCGTCGAGGGGCGTTCGTGGATCGGCGGTGAACGGAACCGGATCGCTGTCGCCGATCTTCGTGATCTCGACGAGTGGCATATCCTTCAGATAGCCGAACTGCTCGGTCTGCGTGAATTCCTCGGCGGTGCGCACCAATGTCGCCTGCAGACCGGCCTGGTTGAAACGCTCCTCGAGCGCGAGCCCGTCATGCTCGCGAACCGCGGCCGCGATGGCGCTGACGCTGTCGCTGCACCCGAGCAAGGCGAGCGCCGCCGATTTGGTCCGGGGATAGATGTTGAGCAACTGCAGCCAGCGGCCGTCTCGCGTCTGGTACATGTGGCTCGGCATGAACGGATTGGCCGGGTCGGACGGTGTACCCGGCGCATATCCGTTCAGCATCTCCCACTTCTTGTCGTAGAAGGGGCATAGCCGGTGGAGCACCTGGCGCAGGTCGACCGACAGGTCCTGTCCCTCGCCGGTCCGCGTCTTCCAGATCCCCGCGAAGGCCACCGCCTTGGCCATCAGCGACACGCCCGCCATGGTGGCAAGCGGCCAGGGGCTGGAGATGATCGGGTCCTTGCCGGAGAATGTGACCGTTCCTCCGGCGTCGGTGGGGTCGAGACCTACCCCGTCCAACACCTCCCGCAGCTCCCTGGCGGGATCGATGCGATCGTCGGATGTGAGCGGCGCCGAGAGCGCCGCGGCAATGCGGTCCTGGATCATGCTGGTCATCACGTCATCCAATGTCTTGAGAGAGAAGCTCAGGGCAGCTGAGGAGCCTGGGCCTTGAGGGCGAGGAGTTGGATCAGCGTGTCGTCGCGCTCCTCCTGGAGCGTTGCGAGTTCCCGGCCGCTCAATTCGTCCTCGACGCCCTGCATCGCCTCGGTCTTGACCTTGGGCGTGAAGGAGAGGTCGCCGAGATCGCGCCACCAGGACTCGATCGGCGGTCCGAGATGGTCGATCACATGGCCGATACCACCGCTGCCGCCTGACAGATGGAGGTTGAGGAACGGTCCGAGCAGCGCCCAGCGCAGGCCCGGGCCATGCGCGATGGCGGTGTCGATGTCGGACACCGAAGCGATGCCCTGATCGACCAGGTAGAAAGCCTCGCGCCACAGCGCCGCCTGCAGCCGGTTGGCGACATGGCCCTTGACCTCGCGCCGGATATGGATCGGCTTCTTGCCGATCGCGCGATAGAAATTGATCGCCCGTTCGACCGCCTCGTCGGAGGTTTCCTTGCCGCCCACGACCTCGACGAGCGGGATCAGATGCGGCGGGTTGAAGGGGTGACCGAGCACGACCCGCTCGGGATTGCGCGCGCCGCCCTGGATGTCGGAGATGAGAATTCCCGACGAGGAGGTGGCGATGATCACGTCATCGGCGACGGCTGCCGAAATCTCGGCGAGCAGCGCGCGTTTGACGTCGACGCGCTCGGGTCCGTTCTCCTGCACGAAGCCGACGCCGGCCAGCGCGCTCACGGGGTCGGCATCGAAGGTCAGCCGGTCCTGGGACGCGCCGGGCGCGAGCCCGATCTTGACGAGCGCGGGCCAATATTGCGCGACGAGATCCCGCAGCTTCTGCTCGGCACCGGGCGCGGGATCGGTTGCGCCAACGTCAAATCCGCGAGCCAGATAATAAGCCGCCCAACTGGCGCCGATGACGCCGCAACCGACGATGCCGATTTTTTGAGGTGTCGCCACGATGATTTCTCCGTTTTGCTTGCGCAGATCTCGACGAGATGCGGACAAGCCTAAAAAATGTTCGAGGTGGGCGGGTGTCTGATTGGCGATGTCCACCCATCTCTTGCGCCAAATCTATGCCTGCGTTGCCAGACACACCAAGACTTGCTAGCGCTACAAGCTATGCTCAGGAGGCATGGTTGGAACTGCGCCACATCCGATACTTCGTTGCCGTCGCGGAATCCGGAAGCGTCAGCACGGCAGCGCGATCCCGGCTGCATACCTCGCAGCCGTCACTGAGCCGGCAGTTGCTCGAGCTTGAAGAAGAGCTGGGCGTGAAGCTCTTCGAACGACGGTCTCGTGGCGTGGTGCTTACCGATCCGGGCCTCGTGTTCCTGGAACGAAGCCGGCGCGTGTTGAAAGAAGTCGATGACGCGGCTGCGGCGGCCAGAAATACTCCGGCTGTGTTGAGGCTGGGGGTCCTCCCCGGGCTTGAACTGTCGACACTGCCCAGGGTGGTCGAACTTGCCCGGAAGCATTCCCCCGAAGCGGAAATTCGCGTGATGAGCGCCTCATCTCCGCGACTGATCGAGGAGTTGCGCGCCGGGAACATCGATATGGCTTTCATGCGTCAGGACGAAGACGCGGTGGATATCCATTTCGAGATTGCGGGCTATCACGGCCTCACCGCCTTTCTGCGCGACGACCATGCTCTGGCTGCGAAGCCCGAGCTCGTCTTCGAGGACCTGATCGATCAGACCTATGTGTCAGTCGGGCGTCGGTCCGCCCCGGCTCTGCGCGTGGCCATCGACGCCTGGGCGCAGCGCAAGGACCTGCCGCTGCGCCCGGTCCACACGGCCGCCAACATTGCCTCGGCGCTGTCGCTCATCCTCACGGTCGGAGGCTTTTCGCTTTTGCCGAAATATGCCGACCAGCTCCTGCTCCCGCGCGTCATCACGCGTCCTCTCGTCGACGGACCTTCCCCAATCCCGCTCATGATCGGCTACCGGCCCAAGAACGCATCCCGCTCCAGGCATTTGATGGAAGCTGTGCGAAAAGGGTGGCGGGCCTAGTCGTACAGCCCATGCCCGGTGGTCGGCTCACCGGCCACGATCATGCCGGGGGTCTGCCCCGCGCATCATCAGCCTGGGCAGTTCGTATGTCAGTGAGCGAAAGAGCTCCGCTCAGCATCATCGTGCCGTTACAATAGCGAACGGGATGACAGCAGATTGCTATGCTGCCCGTTTGCCGCTCGCGGATTTCTTGCCGATCAGCTCGAGAACCATTTCCGCCAGTTCGTCGATCTTTATGTCTCCGTCAGGATCGTACCAGGTGTGGGTCCAGTTGATCATCCCGAAGAGCAGCATGGTCTGGACGCGTGCCCGTTTCGGGTCGCCGGCCAGACCCGGGGTGAGAGCGGTGAGTAGCTTCTGGGTCACTTCGACCACCTGGCGCTGCTTGCTCACGATCGTTTCACGCATTGCGTCTGGCAAATGCGCCAGCTCGTTCAACAGCACTTTCTGGCGGCTCGCCGCGCCCATATAGTGGCGCAGGAAGGCATGGATCAGCCTGTTGAACTGGTCGGCGGCTCGCCCGCCTTCCCGGGCCACCTGATGGGTATCCTCCACGAGCTGATCGATGTGCGAAGACATCACCTCGTAAAGAATATCCTCCTTCGAAGGGAAATAATGGTAGATGAGCGACTTGGACGTCTGGCACGCTGCGGCGAGATCGGAGAGGGATGCGCCGGTGAAGCCGCGCCGAGCAAAGAGTTCGGCTGCCTTGTCGACGATCGCTATGCGGCGCTCCTCATAATCCGGGGCCTGGGTGCGCGCCATCAATCCGTCCAATCCACACAAGAGTATAAGAACCGACCCTATTATCCGGATCGGCCCGAAATTCTCAAGCAATGATTGACCGGCCGGTCGGCCTCGAGAGGACGGCAGCTGCTGCAAGCGACCAATAGCCATTCCAGACGGGATCGACCGGCCACATGTGCGCCTTGCCCGATGGCCCCCGTCACCGGACCAGGGCCTTGGCCATCAGCCGCAGGACATTGCCGGCCAGACCGGATCGCGTCGTTCGCGGAAGGCCGCGATGCCCTCGGCTTTCTCCGGACCGGCGAGCAGTGCAAGAAAGCGCTGGCGCTCGGCGCAGAGATGCTCGCTCAAGGAACGATCCGCGGCGTCTCTTATGCTGGCCTTCGCAGCCTTGAGCGCGCGAGGTGCGCGCGAGGCGAGCTTGCTTGCAAGGGTCAGCGCATCGGACAAGGCCTCGCCGTCCCGGGCCAGCCGCGCGATCAGCCCGAGATCATATGCGCGCCTGGCGTGGATCGGCTCGCCCGTCAGCACCATATCCAGGGCGGCGGCCCGTCCTACGAGGCGCGGCAGGAGCGCAGTGCCCCCTGCCCCAGGGATGATCCCGAGATTGGTTTCGGGCTGGCCGATCCTGGCATTTTCGGCCGCGACAACGATGTCGCAGCGCAGCATCAGTTCGCAGCCCGCGCCGAGGCACCAGCCCTCGACCGCCGCCACCAGCGGTTTGGGGAAGCCCGCGATACAGGCCCAGGCGTTCCAGCGCGGCCCGGCGATCGGCTCCTTTCCGTCGGAGCGCTCCAGTTCCCCAAGATCGGCACCCGCCGCGAATACCTTCTCGTTTCCGGCAAGGACGACACAGCGAATGGTATCATCGTCGGCCGCGCCCATCAGCTCGCGGGCGATCATCTCGAGCAGAGGCGTCGCGAGAGCGTTGCGGCTTGCCGGCCGGTTGAGGGTCAGCAGCAACACGCCATCGGAAGGCCGCGACGCGAGCAGCATGGGGGCCTCAGCTGTCATAGTCGACAACCACACCCTCGCCGGCCGGGATGGACTGGCAGGTCAGGATGTAACCCTGCTCGACTTCCTGCGGGCTCAATCCGTAATTCTTTTTCATGGTGACCTCGCCAGCGACCAGTTTGGCCCGACAGGTCGCGCACACGCCCGCCTTGCACGCATAGGGCGCAGGGAGTCCGGAGGCCCGGGCGCTCTCGAGGATATTGCCCTTCTCGGCATCGAATTCGATGGCCCGGCGCCGTCCGTCGACACGAACTTCCATCCGCAGGCCCTGCGCCTTCCGGCGGCTCTCACGATCCGCTTGCCGTTCCGTCTCGCTCTCCTCGCCGGTGGAAAAGCGCTCGGTCAGGACATGTTCCGGCGACAGGCCCGCGCCCAGCATCGCCAGCTCGGCGGCGTCCATCATGGCACCCGGACCGCAGATGAACGCGACATCGATCGCGGCCGGGTCGACAAGCGAGTCCAGGACCATGGCGATCCGCGCCTCGTCCAGGCGACCGTTGAACAATTCGATATCGTCGAACTCGCTGGTGAGGAAATGATAGATCTGGAGCCGACCCAGATAGCGGTCCTTCAGCGCGGCGAGTTCCTCGAGAAACATGATCGAGGAGGAACTCCGATTGCCATAGAGCAGCGTGAAACGACTGTCTTGCTCGATCGCCAGGCCCGTCCTGATGAGCGAGAGAACCGGCGTGATGCCCGAGCCCGCGGCGAAGGCCAGATAATGATGCCGAGCCTCGGGCTCGAATTTCCAGGTGAAATGGCCGCGCGGTGCCATCGTTTCGATGATATCGCCCGCCTTCAATGATTGAAGCGCCCAGCCGGAGAAAAGTCCGCCTTCCACCTGCTTGATGGCGACCCGCAGCGGGCCGTTGCCCGGTGCCGCGCAGATCGAATAGTTGCGGCGCACATCCTGCCCGGCGATTTCCGCGCGGAAAGTCAGATGCTGTCCCGGAAGAAAGGCAAAGGTCTCGGCAAGCGACGGATCAGGCTCGAGCGTCACCGCGATCGCCTGATCGGTTTCGTGGGCGACGTCCAGGATCTTGAGCGGATGGAAAGCGGTCGACATTGGCGTTCCTAATGACATTTGAAGCGATCGAACGGTTCTTGGCAGTCGAGGCAGCGCCACAGCGCCTTGCACGGGGTCGATCCGAAACGGCTGACCTCCTGCGTATGCAGCGATCCGCAGCGGGGACATTCGGCAGGAGAGTCAGCCCGAAGCGATCGCGATCCGGCGCCTTTGGGTGGCGGTGCGATGCCATAGGCGCGCAGCTTCTCGCGTCCCTCGTCGCTGATCCAGTCGGTCGTCCATGGCGGCGAAAGGACCGTCTTGATCCCCACATCGGCAAAGCCGGCTTCGTCGAGAGCCGCGCGGACGGATGCCTCGATGACCAGCGTCGCGGGGCAGCCGGTGTAGGTTGGCGTGATGGTCACGACCGGAGGATCGCAACGCACGCCGCGGACGATGCCCAGGTCCGTCACCGACACCGCCGGTATCTCCGGATCGGGAACGGTAGCGAGAACCGCCATGATCCGGTCGGCAACGGCATCGTCAAGGACCTCGGAAACCATGCCGATCACCAGACCGCGTCAGGGTAGGTGCGCGGCAGATACTGCATCGTTGCGAGCAGATGGCCGAGATGCTCGCCATGATGGCCGATCCGGCCGCCAGTAAGGGCGCGGGGATATTCGGGGAGGGGCAAGGTGGCGTCGCGCAGCACGTTTCCGACGGTCGCGTCGAAACCCTGGCGAAGTTCCGCCCGATCGACCGCGATACCCGCGCGGGTCAAGGACTGCTCGATCTCATCGCTCTGGAACATCTCGTCAACGAAGCGCCAGAACCAGTCCAGGCCGTCGACCATGCGCCGCCGGCTTTCCTCGGTACCGTCTCCGAGCCGGACCACCCAGTCGGAGGCAAGCTCGGCATGGTAGCGCACTTCCTTGACCGCCTTGGCGGCAATCTCCGCGATCCGGTGATCGGACGAGCCGGTCAGTCGTTCGAACAGCGACAGCTGCATGGTGGAAAACAGGAATTGCCGCGCGATGGTCTGCGCGAAATCGCCGTTCGGTTGCTCGACGAGCAGGCAATTGCGGAAGGCAAGAACATCCCGATGGAAAGCCAGCCTGTCGCCATCGCGGCCCTTTCCCTCCACCTCGCCCGCCAGGTTGAGGAACAGGCTCGCCTGACCGATCAGGTCGAGACCGATATTGGCGAGGCTGAGGTCGATCTCGAGCGCCGGCGCATGCCCGCACCATTCGGTGAGACGCTGACCCAGGATCAGGCTGTCATCGCCAAGGCGCAGAAGATAGTCGAAGAGCGCCCCATGATGCTCGACCGCTTCGCCCGCGTCGAAGCTGCCGCCCGCCCGCGCCTTTTCGGCATTAGCCACATCGCCCGGCTGGATGGTCGGAAGCGACGGCGCCATCACATATGCCCCACGGCGTCTGGGATGTCGTAGAAGGTCGGATGGCGATAGATCTTCGTCTCCGCCGGCTCGAACATCGGGCCGGACTGGTCCGGGTCGGAAGCGACGATATCGCTCGACTGTACGACCCAGAGGCTGACGCCTTCCAGCCGCCGGGTATAGACGTCGCGCGCATGACGCAGGGCAAGTTCCCCATCGGGCGCATGCACCGACCCGACATGCTTATGGCTCAACCCGCCTTTCGACCGGATGAAGACCTCCCAGAGCGGCCAATCGTGGCTCATCAAAATCGTCCTTGTTTATGGTGTCGACAGGTCTCAGGCGGCAAGCCGGGCCCGGCGTTTGGCTTCATGGGCGTCGGCCGCCTCGCGGACCCAGGCGCCCTGCTCCCAGGCGTCGCGTCGGGCTTTCATGCGCTCCCTGGCGGTCGGTCCCTCGCCGCGAACCACGGCATAGAATTCCTCCCAGTCGATCTCGCCGAAATCATAGCCTTCCTTCTCAGCATTCCAGCGAAGGTCGGGATCGGGGATCGTCAGGCCCAGGAACTCCGCCTGCGGCACGGTCGCATCGACGAATTTCCGGCGGAGATCGTCATTGCTGTCGCGCTTGATCCGCCAGCGGAAGCCTTGCGCGGAATTGGGCGAATCCGCGTCGGGCGGACCGAACATCATCAGCGAGGGCCACCACCAGCGGTTGAGCGCGTCCTGTGCCATCGCCTTTTGCTCGGCTGTACCGGCGCCCAGCGTCATCATGATCTCGTAACCCTGGCGCTGGTGGAAGCTCTCCTCCTTGCAGACGCGGATCATCGCGCGGGCATAGGGACCATAAGACGTGCGCTGCAACGGCACCTGGTTCATGATCGCGGCGCCGTCGACGAGCCAGCCGATGGCGCCGATATCGGCCCAGGTCAGCGTCGGATAATTGAAGATGGTGCTGTACTTGGCCTTGCCCGCATGAAGCGCCTCGATCATCTCCTCTCGGCTCGTGCCGAGCGTCTCGGCGGCGCAGTAAAGATAGAGCCCGTGGCCGCCTTCGTCCTGCACCTTGGCCAGCAGGATCGCCTTGCGTCGCAGCGACGGCGCGCGCGTCAGCCAGTTGCCTTCCGGTAGCATGCCGACAATTTCGGAATGCGCATGCTGCGAGATCTGGCGCACGAGCGTCCGACGATAAGCCTCGGGCATCCAGTCCTTGGGCTCGATGAATTCGTCCGCGGCCACCCGCGCCTCGAAGGCGGCGACGAGTTCCGGGTCTTCGGACACGATCGAAACGGGGGCGACCTTACCGCCCTGCTCCTTGAGCTCGGTGGTATACATCGGCTTGCTCCTTCTCAGTACGAATCCGGTATATAATTCACCGACCGGACGGTCAACTAATTTTGTGCGCTCAGACCCGCTCGATGATCGTGGCGATGCCCTGCCCGACGCCGATGCACATCGTGCACAGCGCATAGCGGGCGCCGCGGCGCTGGAGCTCCTCGGTGGCGGTCAGCAGGAGGCGCGCGCCCGACATGCCCAGCGGATGACCGAGCGCGATCGCACCACCATTCGGGTTCACATGCTCCGCATCGTCGGGCAGGCCGAGCCGGCGCATCACGGCCAGGCCCTGGCTGGCGAAGGCTTCGTTGAGTTCAACAAGATCCATGTCGCCGATCGAAAGGCCGAGCCGTGCGAGCAGCTTTTCGGAAGCCGGGGCGGGACCGATCCCCATGATGCGCGGAGGAACGCCCGCAACCGCGCCGCCCACCACGCGGGCGCGCGGCGTGAGGCCATATTTTGCGGCGGCAGCCTCGCTCGCCACGATGATGGCGGCCGCTCCATCATTCACACCGGATGCATTGCCGGCGGTGACCGTTCCGTCGGGGCGCACGATAGGTTTCAGCCTGGCGAGCGTTTCGACGCTGGTCTCGCGCGGATGCTCGTCGCGGGTGACAAGCAGAGGATCGCCTTTCCTTTGCGGGACCGCGACGGGAACGATCTCGGCATCGAACCGGCCGGACGCCTGGGCCGACGCTGCGCGGCGCTGGCTTTCGGCCGCGAACCGGTCCTGATCCTCGCGCGTCACGTGGAAATCCTGGGCGACATTCTCCGCGGTCTCCGGCATCGAATCGATACCGAATTGAGCCTTGAGCGCCTTGTTCACGAACCGCCAGCCGATGGTGGTGTCGTAAACCGCGTTGGACCGCGAAAACGGCCCGTCGGCTTTGGGCATGACGAACGGCGCGCGGGTCATGCTCTCCACCCCACCTGCGACGATGAACTCTGCTTCGCCCGCCTTGATCGCACGAGCCGCCATTGCGACCGCGTCCATCCCCGAGCCGCACAGGCGGTTGACGGTGGTGCCCGGGGCCTGCTCGCCGAAACCTCCCAGCAGCGCCGCCATGCGGGCGACATTGCGATTATCTTCGCCTGCCTGGTTGGCGCAGCCGAGAATGACGTCGTCGAGCGCGGCCCAGTCGACCTTCGGATTGCGCTCGACAAGGGCCCGGATCGGGACTGCGGCAAGGTCGTCGGCGCGCACGCCGGCAAGGCTGCCGCCATAGCGGCCAACAGGTGTGCGAATCGCGTCGCAGATGAAAGCGTCAGGCATCGTCTTGGTTCTCCGATGGCAGGATCGCACCGCCGATGGTGCGGGAAAGGCCGTGAAAGGACGCGACGGCGCGCCCCTCGCTCGTGCGCACCGTCACCGCATAGGCGCCGCTGCGGCCGGACAGCATGACTTCGCTCGCTTCCGCGATCAGACGGTCGCCGCGTCTGGCGGGGCCGAGGAAGCTGATCGACGCGGCGTGCGCTACGGTGAAGGCATCGTGGGAGTTGCAGGCATAGGCGAAAGCCTGATCGGCCAGCGTGAAGATCGCGCCGCCATGGGCGGTTTCATAGCCGTTGAGCATGAAGGCGTTGACGGTGACGGCGATGCGGGCATATCCGGTCCGCACCTCCTCGATCTCGATCCCCCACTCGGCGCCCATCGTCTCGCGGGTCCGCAGGAGATCGGTGATCGCTCTGGCTCGCGCATCGCTCACAGGCGGTCGAGCCCGCGCGACGGGGAATAAAGAAGATCGTCCGTGCCGGCAGCGATATGGAGGAGTGTCTGCTTCAGCCTGGCAGGCCCGAAATCGCGGGCCCAGGCCAATGGCCCGCGCGGATAATTGGCACCGTGGATCATCGCCTCGTCGATGGCGTTGGCCGGCGCGATGCCATCCTCGACGGCATCCGCCGCGCCATTGACGAGCTGCGCCAGGGTCCGCAGGACGATCTGGCCCGGCCGGTCGGGAAGGAGAAGAAGCCTCTTATCGAGCGCGAAGGCGAGATCCGCGGCGGCCGCAGCCGAACGCTCGTCGCGCGCCGATGCGATCAGCACCGGCGATATGGCGTGGTCATGAACATGGTCGAGGAGGACGTCCACTTCGCGCCGCTGATCGAGCGTGCGGCCGTCTCCCTTCGCCACGATGACGCCATCAACCGAAATGCTGCCGGCAGGTATTCCTGTCGCAGGCGAGGTCGACAGCCTCCCGCTCAGCCAGAGAAAGTCCTGCGCGTCCTGGGCGACGGCGATTTGAGGCGCTGGCCGCTGGCTGGCGGTCGTTTGATCGACCTGCCCGGTTTTCTCGGCGGCTCCATAGTCATAGACCCCCCTGCCCGACTTGCGGCCTAGTCGCCCTTCGTCCAGCAGCCGCGCCTGCGCCGGCTGGGGCCGAAACCGCGCGTGCGGGGAAATCCCATCGAAGACCGAGCGGGCGGCCGCATAGTTCACATCGTGGCCGATCATATCCGCGAGCGTGAGCGGCCCCATCCGGAACCCGCCCCCGCTGCTGATCGCGTCGTCGATCAGCGCGGCTGGAATTCCTTCGTCGAGTGCCAGGAAGGCCTCGGCATAGAAGGGCCGCGCCACGCGATTGACGATGAAGCCGGGCACATCCTTCACCGCGACCGCGTGCTTGCCCCACGCGGCCATGAGGCGGGTCAGCTGCTCGACAACCACAGGGTTGGTCTCTGCCCCCGCGACCACCTCGACGAGCTTCATCGCGGGCACCGGGTTGAAAAAGTGAAGGCCAGCGAAACGCTCGGGATGGCGCAGGCTGCGCGCCATCTCGGAGATCGAGAGCGAGGAGGTGTTGCTGGCGACGATGGCGTCACGCGCGGCAAGCGCGCCGAGGTCCGCGAAGAGCCTGTGCTTGACATCGAGGTCTTCGAGCACGGCCTCGATGATCAGGCCCGCGTCCGCGGCATCGCCCAGCTCCTGCGACCAGCCAATACGTGCTACGATGGTGTCGGCATCGTCCCGATCGAGCCGCGAGCGCGCGACCAGCGCACCGATCGACTTTGCGAGGAGCTGCCGACCGCGATCGAGAGCGCTCGCGTCGCGGTCAATCACTACCACCTCATGCCCCGCCGTCGCGGCTACCTGGCCTATACCGCTTCCCATCGTGCCCGCGCCGATGACCGCAACCTTCCTGTTCATCCGAATCTCCTTGGGGACTTTCCTAACCAGCAATTTCCCGCTTGCCAATAATAGTCCGACCGGGCAGTCTATTAAAGAGGATGAATCGGAAAGGGCGTTGATGAGTTACCAGACCATCGACTTCGATCTGGCGGACGGGGTGGCGAAGCTCACCTTGAACCGGCCGGATCGGTTGAACAGCTTCACCGCACAGATGCACGAGGAGGTCGCGGCCGCGCTCGACATCGCGGCGGCTGACCAGAGCGCGCGCGTGCTCGTGCTGACCGGTGCGGGCCGCGGCTTTTGCGCCGGCCAGGATCTCGCCGATCGCGCGGTTGCGCCGGGCGAACAGGCCGTGGATCTCGGCGAATCCGTCGAACGCTTCTATGCTCCGCTGATCCGGCGGATCACCAATCTCGAAAAGCCCACCATCTGCGCGGTCAACGGCGTCGCGGCGGGCGCGGGCGCCAACATCGCGCTTGCCTGCGACATCGTCATCGCCGCGCGCAGCGCGAAATTCATCCAGTCCTTCGCCAATATCGGGCTCATTCCCGACTCCGGGGGCACCTGGGTCTTGCCGCGGCTCGTTGGGCAGGCGCGGGCGCTCGGGCTGGCGCTGACCGGAGACCCCCTGCCCGCCGAGACCGCCGAACGCTGGGGCATGATCTGGAAATGCGTCGATGACGAAGCCCTGGGCGCCGAAGTGGAGGCGCTGGCGACGCGCTTTGCGGCCGGTCCCACCAGAGGCCTCGCCGCCACCAAAAGACTTATCCGCCAGTCCTGGCTCCAGCCGATCGAAACCGAGCTCGAGCTGGAACGCGACGCGATGCGTGAACTCGGCTTTTCCGAGGATTATCGCGAAGGCGTCGCCGCCTTCATGGCGAAGCGCAAGCCGCAGTTCACGGGACGCTGAACCAGGAATTCGAGCAAGAGGATTATATGACGAACTTTCCGATCACCCTGCAGAATTACGCGCTCGATGAGTGGAAGACGGCGGCAGGAGACCTGTCCGAGGTGCGTTCCGCGATCACCGGCGAGACGGTCGCGCTTACGGGCAGCCAGGGCCTCGATTTCGAGGCGATGCTCGCACATGGCCGCGACATCGGTGGCCCTGCGCTCAGGGCGATGACATTCCACCAGCGCGCCGTCATGATCAAGGCGCTCGCGCAGGCGATCATCGAGCGAAAGGAAGAGCTTTACGAGATCTCCTACCAGACAGGCGCGACGCGCACCGACAGCTGGATCGACATCGAGGGCGGCGCGGGAACCCTGTTTACGACGTCATCCAAGGGCAGGCGCGAGCTCCCCGACGACACGATCCTGATCGATGGCGCCGTGGAGCCGATCGGGAAGCGGGGCACGTTCATCGGCCAGCACGTCTATACATCGCTCCAGGGCGTGGCCTTGCACATCAACGCCTTCAACTTCCCCGTCTGGGGTATGCTGGAGAAGCTCGGGCCGACCCTGCTCGCAGGCGTTCCGGCCATCGTGAAACCGGCCTCCTCGACGGGCTATGTCGCCGAAGCGGCCGTGCGCATCATGCTGGACGCCGGGGTTCTGCCGCGCGGCGCGCTGCAGCTCATCATGGGCTCCACCGGCGATCTGTTCGAACATCTCACCTGCCAGGACGTCGTCTCCTTCACCGGCTCGGCCCAGACCGCGATGAAGCTCCAGTCGCATCCCACGATCGCTCAAGAGTCGGTCCGCTTCATCGCCGAACGGGATTCACTCAACGCGTCGATCCTCGGTCCCGACGCGACCGCGGATAGCCCCGAGTTCGACCTCTTCATCAAGGAAGTCGTGCGTGAGATGACCGTAAAGGCCGGTCAGAAATGCACCGCGATCCGGCGCGCCTTCGTGCCGGCCGCCCTGCTCGACGATGCCGAGGCGGCGCTCAAGGCCCGACTCGCCAAGGTCGTCGTCGGCGATCCGCGGATCGAGGGGGTAACGATGGGAGCGCTCGCCAGCGCCTCGCAATTGGACGATGTGCGCGAGAAGGCACGCGAACTTGCAACAGAGGCGCGTCTCGCCTTCGGCGCCATCGACAGCGTCGAGGTCACCGGCGATGCGGGCGGGAGCGGCGCCTTCATCTCACCCCTGCTCTTCCGGGCCGACGATCCCTGGAGTGCCGACCTCATCCACGATGTCGAGGCGTTCGGTCCTGTCTCCACGCTGATGCCTTACAAGGATCTCGACGACGCTGTCGCGCTCGCCAATCGCGGCAAGGGTAGCCTGGTGCTGTCGGTCTTCACCTATGATCCCGGGATCGCGCGTGCATTCACGCTGGGTGCGGGCGCCTATCACGGCCGCGTCATCTTCATCGATCGCGACTGCGCCAGGGAATCGACCGGTCACGGCTCGCCGCTGCCGATGCTGATCCACGGCGGACCCGGCCGTGCCGGCGGCGGCGAGGAGATGGGCGGCGTTCGTGGCGTGAAGCACTATATGCAACGCACCGCCTTGCAGGGCAGCCCGCGAACGATCTCGGCCATCGTCGGTCAGTGGCTGCCCGGCGCGCCCAAGCCCAGCGAGGGCGAGCATCCCTTCCGCGTGCGGTTCGACGAACTGGCGATCGGCAAGACCTTCGACACCGCGTCGCGCACGATCACGCTCGAGGATATCGAGCATTTCGCGACGTTCACGGGCGACACCTTCTACGCCCATATGGATGAAGAGGCGGCCACGGCGAACCCGTTCTTCCCGGGCCGTGTGGCGCATGGCTATCTCCTCCTGTCTTTCGCCGCGGGCCTCTTCGTCGATCCGGCGCCCGGGCCCGTGCTGGCCAATACCGGGCTGGACTCGCTTCGCTTCGTGAAGCCCGTCTCCCCGGGAGAGGCGATCAAGGTCTCGCTGACGGTGAAAGCGAAGACCCGGCGCAACGACGACTATGGCGAGGTCCGCTGGGCCGTGACCGTCACCGATACGGCGGACGATATAGTCGCCGCCTACGAGTTGCTCACGATGAATGCCTTCTGATCTATAAAAGAGGGATGGGAGAGAAAGATGGATTACGGACCCAGGACGCGAGCAGAACTGGAGGCGCTCCAGCTCGAGCGACTGCAATGGTCGGTGGCGCATGCCTATCGCAACGTCGCAAGTTTCCGGGCAAAGTGCGAGCAGAGGGGCGTGAGCCCGGCCGATATCCGGTCGCTCGCCGACATTGCGCTTTTGCCGTTCACGACCAAGGCGGACTTGCGGGCGGCCTACCCGTTCGGAATGTTCGCGGTGCCCCAGGAGCAGGTCTCGCGCGTGCATGCCTCGTCCGGAACGACCGGTCGCCCCACCGTCGTCGGATATACCGCCAACGATATCAAGACCTGGTCTAGCCTGATCGCGCGCTGCATCCATGCCGCGGGCGGACGGCCTGGCATGAAGGCGCATATCGCCTATGGCTACGGCCTCTTCACAGGCGGTCTGGGCGCCCACTATGGAGCCGAAGCGCTCGGATGCACCGTCATTCCGATGTCCGGGGGCCAGACCGAAAAACAGGTCCAGCTCATCGAGGACTTCAAGCCCGAGATCATCATGGTCACGCCGAGCTATATGCTCTGTATCCTCGACGAATATCGCAAGCAGGGCCTCGATCCGCGCGCGACGTCGCTGCGCTATGGGATTTTCGGCGCGGAGCCCTGGACCGAAGCAATGCGGCGCGAGATCGAGGAGGCGTTCGACATCCGGGCAAGCGACATCTACGGCCTTTCCGAAGTCATGGGACCGGGCGTTGCCCAGGAGATCGCGGGAACGTCCGGCCCGACCATCTGGGAAGATCATTTCCTCCCCGAGATCGTGGATCCCGAGACCGGAGAAGTGCTTCCAGACGGCGAGGAAGGCGAGCTCGTCTTCACGTCGCTCACGAAGGAGGCACTGCCGATCATCCGCTACCGCACCCGCGATCTTACCCGCTTGTTGCCGGGCGAGGGGCTTCCCTATCGGCGTATCGCCAAGATCGTCGGCCGAAGCGACGACATGCTGATCATTCGTGGCGTGAACGTCTTCCCCACGCAAATCGAAGAACAGGTTCTCAAATGCCCGGGTCTGGCGCCCCATTTCCTCATCGAAATCAGCCGGCCTTCGCGAATGGACGAGGTGCTGATCGAAGTCGAGCCGCGCGGCGACCTCGACCATGAAGCGAGCGCCGCCCAATGCCGGCTGCTTGCATCCTACGTGAAGGATGTCATCGGCGTCACGGCGCGTATCAACCTGAGGCGGATCGGAGATATTCCGCGATCCACCGGCAAGGCGTCGCATGTTCGCGATCTGAGGCTCCAGGCGCTGAGCGCGTGAATTCCCTCGCCTCTGACCGATGAAGGACGAAGCACCGATAGCTGCCGCGACCCTGATCGTCATGCGTGACGGGCCGACCGCTCCCGAGCTGCTAATGGTCGAACGTGCCGCAGGATTGCGTTTCGCAGGCGGCGCGGTCGCCTTTCCCGGCGGGCGGATCGAGCCGGTAGATTACGCCTCTGCCAATCACTCGCTCGACGCCGCGAAGGTCGCCGCGATCCGCGAGACGGCGGAAGAAACGGGCATCCTGATAGCGGCCGAGCCCAGGCCGTGCGAACAGGCCATGTTCGAGATCGGCGTGGAGCTTCGCGCCGGTCGTTCCCTATCTGCCATTCTGGCGGAGCGGAACGTCAGGCTCGCGATCGCAACCCTCGTCCCGTTTGCGCGCTGGTGCCCGGTGGGTCTCGAGAAACGTCCCTTCGACACGCATTTTTTTCTCGCCCGCGCGCCGGAGGCTCTACCGCTCCCGATCGCTGACGGCTCGGAGATTTCGCGTGTCTTCTGGACGAGTGCGAAGGCTTTGCTCGACGGCGCGGATCAGGGGACGACGAAGCTTATGTTCCCGACCCGCCGCAATGTCGAGCGACTGGCACATTTCGGAAACATCGCTGAGGCCTGCGAAGATGCCGCCCAGCGTCCGATCGGCATGGTGAGCCCCTGGATCGAAGATCGTGGAGGCATTCCGCATCTCTGCATTCCGGAAAATCTTGGGTATCCGGTGACGGCTGAACCTCTCGACAAGGCGATACTCGGCTAACCAGGCCACAGGCATCGACCGTCGCCGCCGCGCAGCGACAGCCGATGCAGGCCTGCGATCCATTAATAGGCGATGCAGACCGATTTCACCTCGGTGTAGGGATCGAGCGACCGGACGCCGAAGTCCCTACCGATGCCGGATTCCTTGAATCCGCCAAACGGCATGTTCGGATCGATCAGATTATGGCAGTTCACCCACACCGTTCCGGCCTTGATCCGAGACGTGAGCTCCATCGTCTTCTTCAGATCGTTGGTCCAGAGCGAGGCGGCCAGGCCCATGTCGCTGTCGTTGGCGAGCCTGATCGCTTCGTCCTCGCTGTCGAAGGGCGTCACGGTCACCAGCGGGCCGAACACTTCCTGGCGCGAGATGGCAAGATCCGCCCCCGCATCCACCACGATGGTCGGCCGCACATAATAGCCTGGCAGATCGGGCCGGTCGCCGCCCGCCACGATCCTGGCGCCATCTTCCCGAGCCTTGCTGACATGATCCAGGATCTTCTGGCGATGACCCGCCGAAACGACCGGGTTGATCTGGGCTGCGGGATCGAGTCCCGGCCCGATCGCCATGCCGTCGACCGCGGTCGCAAGCGCTTTCACGAAGGGCTCGTATATGTCGCGTGCCACATAAAGTCGCGACGAGGCCGCGCAAACCTGGCCATTGTTGAAAAAGCCGCCGAGGATAGCGCCCTGCACCGCTTTCTCGATCGGCGCGTCGGCGAGGAAGATCGCCGGATTCTTTCCACCGAGCTCGAGCGAGGTCCGCAGCATCCGCTCGGCTGCGCTTCGTGCGATCGCCTTTCCGGTCGCGGTCGATCCGGTGAAACTGATCTTCGACACGAGAGGATGATCGACCAGGGCCTTTCCGGCGCGGCCGTCGCCGGTCACGAGATTGAGGACGCCATCGGGCAGGCCTGCTTCCCGGCCGAGTTCGACAAGGCGGATACTTGTCAGGGGTGTGAGCTCGGATGGCTTGAGGACGACCGTGCAGCCCGCTGCGAGTGCCGGCATGATCTTCCAGAGCCCGATCATCATCGGAAAGTTCCACGGCGAGATCGCGCCGACCACGCCGATGGGCTCGCGCCGCGTCGAGGCATTGTACCGGCCGCCCGGAATCGCACCAATCGAGACATCGAAAGTTTCGCCGGTCACCTTGGTCGCCAGGCCCGCGATATAGCGCATATAGGACGGAGCACCGCCAATATCGACGTAGCGGGAGATGTTGATGGACTTGCCCTGGTTGAGGGTTTCCAGCTGGGCCAGCGCCTCGGCATTCTGTTCGACCAGATCCGCAAATTTCAACAGCAGCCGCTCGCGCTCCGCCGGGGCAAGCGCTGACCAGGCGCCGCTCTCGAAGGCCGCATGGGCGCTGCGCACCGCGTCGTCGACATCCTGAGCGTTGGCGTTGACGACAGACGCGATCCGCTCGCCTGTCGCCGGGTTATAGACGTCGATCCGGTCGCTACTGCGCGCTTCGCGCCAGGACCCGTCGATGAACAGGCCATGCTCGGTGCCCAGGAAGGCGGTGACGTCGTTGAGGGGGGTCACGATATTGGAAGCAGTTGCCATATCTCTCTCCTGTATATCTTGCCGGTGATACCGGTCAGAGCGCGAGGGTTTCTCCCGTCATCACGGTCACAAGCTTGCCCGCGAAGTCCATGGCGTCCTTCCCGCACGCTGCGTTTTCCGGACTCTTGAGCGCCGCCGCCAATGCGGCGTCATCCGCAAAGCTCATTTCCGCCAAGAGGAAGACACCCTCTTCTCCGACCAGCGTCCTGCTGATCCGGGTAATGGCAACGTCGACGAGGCCGGGCAACGCGCGCACCAGCGGCATATGCACCTCGCGATAATGCCGCAGGAACTCCTCGGCGTCCTCCGGGGCCCGATAAAGGGCAAGCATCTTCTTCATGGCGTCTCTCCCGTCTTTTTGCATGCTGACGACATTAATAGCATGAACGGTCAGACGGCTAATCACAAGCGTTATGGCATCGTCACGGCAAAATCAATTGATGTCAGATCGGGATCGGCTCGTCCGGACGCACGAAATGTGGCTGCGGCCTCGCAAGCGCAGGGTCGATGCGGGCGAGCAGGTCACGGCTCTGCATCATCCGCGCCGCCGCGAAATCGATGAAGGCCCTCGCCCGCCGCGAAGGGTAGCGCGATTGGGGGTAGACGATGCTGACTGCGATCGACGGTAGGAAATAGTCCCGCAACAGAATCTGGAGCGCCCCGCGCTCGAAACCCTCGACCGCCAGCCATGCCGGCACGATCGCGACGCAATGGCCACCCATCGCGGCTTCAAAGGCTGTGTCGTCGCTGTTGGTGATGAAGCGTCCACTGACCTTGATGGCCTGCCGGCCGTTCTCCGAATCGAATGCGAGGACGCCGTCTGCCATCCACGGCGCGCACGCCACTTCATGGTCTTCAAGATCGATAGCGGTCTCTGGGATACCGTTGCGGGAGAGATACTCGGGCGAGGCCACGACAAGCCATTCGAAGCGCCTGACTGTCCGCACGATAAGCGGACCTTCCGAGGGCGCGTCCGTCACCACCGCGAGTTCGAAACCGCCGGCGGCCAGGTCCGGCTCCTGCTCTGCCACGATAAGATCGACCGAGACCAGCGGATTGAGCTCGAGGAATGTGTGGACCAGCGGCCGCACGAGACACCGCCCCAGCGTGTGCGGCACCGCGATCTTCAAAAGTCCGCTCGCTTCCGGCTGCTGCCCGTGCACGACGGCATGGGCCATTTCGGCCGCATCGAGCATGCGGTGGACATGTTCATGGATCCGCTCGGCCTCAGCCGTCGGCCGAATCTGGCGAGTCGTTCGATGGAAGAGCTGGATACCGAACTCCTTTTCGAGCGCTGCGATATGCTTGCTGACAGTCGACTGAGCGATGCCAAGCTGCCGCCCGACCGCGGAAAAGGAGCCGAGCTCCATCATTTTCGAAAAAGCGGCGTAGGCTTCGAGGCGGTCTGTCATACCTATTCCATATGGAATATATACTAGCACGAACAGGCGATTTACGCCTGAACGCTCGGTCGGTAAATAGGATGAAACAAAATAAGCAATTCCCGACCATCCGCGAAAGGAAGAGGATATGACGAAATCGATCGGCATCGTCGGCGCCGGCACCGCAGGCCTTCATCTTGGCCTCCACCTTATCGAGAACGGCGTCGAGGCGACGATCTACACCGATCGGCGGCCCGAGGAATATGCGTCGATGCGCCTCCTCAACACCGTGGCTCACCACCATGTCACCGTGTCCCGCGAGGACCGGCTTGGCGTGAACCATTGGCCCGATGCCGGCTATGCAGGGCATTATTATTATATCGGCGGCCCGCAGCCGCTCGAATTCTACGGGAAGCTCGAAAAGCCGAGCCGGGCCGTCGATTATCGCATCTATCAGCCCGCTTTGATGGAGGATTTCGCAGCGCGCGGCGGGACCATCGTCTATGAGCCGATCGCCCACGAGGATCTGCCGGAGATCTCCGAAAAGCACGATCTGATCGTCATATGCACCGGCAAGGGCCCGTTCGGCCAGATGTTCGCCCACGAGCCCGCCTATTCGCCATTCGATCGGCCGCAGCGCGCGCTGTGCGTCGGACTCTTCAAGGGCATCCGCGAGACGGAAACGCGCGCCGTGACGATGTTCTTCTCTCCCGGACAGGGCGAGATGATCGAGATTCCCACTCTCTCGTTCAACGGCATGGTCAGCGCGCTCGTCATGGAGAACCATATCGGCGGCGATCTCGAGATCCTCGCCAAGACCAAATATGACGACGATCCCAAGGCCTTCATCGCGCTTCTTCTCGAAAAGCTGAAGAAGCACTATCCGACCTGCTACGAGCGCATCGACCTCGACACCTTCGATCTTGCCAATGGGCCGCTCGACATCCTCCAGGGCGGTGTCACGCCAACCGTGCGCGCGAGCTACACCAGGCTGTCGAACGGCAAGCTCGCGGTCGCGCTCGGCGACGTGCAGGCCGTGGTCGATCCGGTCCTGGGCCAGGGCGCGAACATGGCATCCTATGCCGGCGTGATACTCGGCGAGGAGATCGTGGCCAATGAGGTGTTCGACGAGCGCTTCATGGAGAAGGTCGACGCACGTCGCGGTGACCGGGTGCTCAGCGCCACCCGCTGGACCAACTATATCCTCCGTGGCTTCAACACGCTTGCGCCTGAGCTTCTGCAGTTCATCGGCGCGATTAGCCAGAACCCGCCGCTCGCCGACGAGTTCACCGAGAACTTCAACTTCCCGGAGAAGCAGTGGGACTGTTTCTCGAGCCCCGAGCGCGTCCAGCGCTGGATCGAGCAGCGCCTCTCGGTGCCGGCGAACGACGAAGAAGTCACAGTTGCAGCTGAATGAGGAAGGTCGGCCGGCCGCTGGGGTGCGGGCCGGCCTTCACCTTCCGGGGAGACACCCGATGTCCGTAACCGATGACATATTTCGCAGAGCTCTGTCCTGCCTCGCGGCCGGCGTGAGCATCGTATCCACCCAGCGTGATGGGGACCGGCGGGGAGTGACCGCAACTGCCGTCTGCTCGGTCTCGGCGTCGCCGCCTACCATCCTCGCCTGTGTGAACACCGCGACCGGAACGTGTCAGATGATCAGGGAAACCGGCCTGTTCGCGGTCAATCTGCTGGCTCAGCATCATCAGCCGGTAGCGGAAGTGTTCGCGGGCCGGAGCGGCCTGCAGGGTGACGACCGGTTCGAGCATGGTGATTGGACGGCGGGCGATGTCCACGGGCTGCCGATCCTCCAGACGGCACTTGCAGCGATCGAATGCCGAGTCGACCATCAGGTGCAGGCCGGCACCCATGTCGTATTCTTCGGCGTCATACAGGGCGTTTATTTTGCGGACCATCCGCCGTTGCTGTTTCACGGCGGACGCTTCCACGCGCTTCCGGTCGCTGCCGCCGCCTGAGGTGAAGAACACCCGGGAAAACAATGAGGAGAGGATAATATGGCAACTTTGGCGTCCCGCTCGCAAGCATCGGCTTCCCCGACGGAAAAGGACGATGCATTCCATCGCGTTGCATTGCGCAATGTCATGCTTGGCAACGGCGTGCTCATGATCTTCATGGCCCTGGTCGGAGGCCTCGGCCTGTGGATGTATCTGCTGGGCGGGATCTTCCCGCTCCCCGGCATCGACTGGAAATTCCAGCTCCCCGGCTCGGCCGAAGGCTGGGCGCGCGCGCACACCGGACCCGTCATGAACGGGTTGATGGTGATCGCGGTCGCATTCATCCTGCCGCTCCTCTCCTTTACGCCGAAGCAGGCGCGCCTCTGGGGCTGGATCGTCGTTCTCGACGGCTGGTCGAACACCGGTTTCTATTTTTTCGGAAACTGGGCGCCGAACCGCGGCCTGTCATTTGGCCCCAACAAATGGGGCGATGCCAATATCTTCAGTTTCCTCGCGCTTGCCCCTGCTTATCTGTTCGGCGTCCTCGTGATGATCGCGCTGTTCATGATCGGGCTGCGCGCGATCCAGGATGCCCGGCGCTGAGTTGCCGGAACACTTATCCGAAGACGATTCAGTAGAGCGCAGCACATTGCGCCATGGGAGGATGATTTATGAAGGCAAGGATCATGGCCGCGATCTGCGCGGTTTGCATTACGGCACCTGCGCTGGCCGACACGCCCGAGCCCGGTGCCGACGCGACGCCCCGAGCGGCCGACGCCCCCGCACCCCCGCCCGTTGCGGAAGAGGCACCGTTCAAGCACTGGTTCATCCGCGCCGGGCCGGCCGAAGTGATTTACGATGAGGGCGCCAAGATTTCTGTCGGGGGCCAGCAGGTCCCCGGAGCAAGCGTACGCGTCAAGAACAATTTCACCGGCGAGATCGAGGGCGGTTATTATTTCAACCCGAACGTTTCGGTATCCCTGACGGTCGGCGCACCGCCGACCGCCACGCTGTATGGCACCGGCCCCTTAGCCGGGCTCAAGCTGGGCAAGGTGACCTACGGTCCGGCCGTCGCCGCCGTTCAGTATCACATCACCAACTTTGGCAAGCATTTCCAGCCTTATCTGGGCTCCGGCATCAACTATACGATCGTGCTCAAGAACCACGATGCGGCGGTTCAGAACCTGAAGGTCAAGAGCCCGGTAGGGGTTGTTCTCCAGGGTGGCATCGAGAGCTGGCTGAGCAACCGCTTGAGCCTTTTTGTCGATGCAAAGCAGATTTTCCTCAACACGACCGCTCGCGGTACGGTGGCGGGCGCGCCGGCGAGGGCCAACATCCGCATCAATCCGCTGATCGTGACAGGCGGTTTGAGCTTCCACTTCTGACAAGCGGGTTCGGCGCGGCGCAGTCAAAAGGATGGATAGGACATCATGGTAGTCATTTCCTGTCCGAAATGTGGTCTACGGGGCTGCATAGCCTCTCCCCCCGAGTCTGCTGCGCCGAACGACAACGAAAATATGCGCGAGTTTCTCCCGCCCGAGGGATTTCGCAAGGTCCAGCTTGGATGGAGGGTCGGCACCTTGCGGCTATATTGCATGACCTGCGGGCTGCCGGCGGAAGCCTTGAATTCAAATCTCGGATGAGGTGACCTCAGGGGCCTCTACGCTAGGCTCAGGATCTATCAAATCATTCGCGGAGATGAGGATCGGTTGATTCGATGACGGAGTTGGCAGGCCTTGCCATGAGCGATTTGATTCGGTTGTCGGAGGCGCAGATGTGCCGGATCAAGCCATATTTGCCGCTGTCGCATGGCGTGCCACGGGTAGACGACCGGCGGATCATCAGCGGCATGATCTTCGTCATCAGGAACGGCTTGCGATGGCGCGACGCGCCCGACGACTACGGTCCGTCGAAGACGATCTACAACCGCTTCGTCCGGTGGAGCCTGCTTGGCGTGCTCAACAAGATCTTCTCCGCCCTGTCGGCGCGGGGCGGCAAGCCCGACCAGCTGATGATCGATGCGACGCACCTGAAGGCGCATCGGACCGCCGCCAGCCTGCTCAAAAAGTGGCTGTTCGCAGACGTATCGAACGCACAAAAGGCGGCCTGAATTCCAAACGCCATGCCGTATGGGACGGCAACGGCAGGCCGCTGATCATGCCGATCAGCGAGGGGCAGGTGAGCGACTACAAGGGCGCCGCCCTCATGCTCGACGCCTTGCCCGCGCCAAAACGCTGCTCGGTAACCGAGGCTACGATCCCGACTGGTTCCGCACAGCGTCGCTGGGCGCGGCTGAGTAGTCCCGGGGCGCTGCCCCCGCGCCCCCAGGCCCAGATTACCCCCCCCATCCAACCCCCCCCAGCCCCGTACCTGCCCCCCGGTACCCCGGGGCGCTGCCCCGGCGCCCATCGGACCTGATTCCGCCAAGCTTCCTCCACGCGCGAGCGCGTTCCGTGCAGCCGGTTCCCGGCGAAGCCACCGCTCCGGCTGCCCGTCTCGCATCTCAACCGTCATATGTCGACCACCACGGCGCTTCCTCAAGGAGCGCCGGGTCGGCTCCGAGACCAATCCACGCACCAGAAGAGCAAAATGAAGCAAGAAGCTCCATTTTTTGTCTCTCTATACGCTTATCGATTGGTTCGGCACTTCATTGCCCCACCCATTGCGCGGCCAGCCGGATCACCTCATTCTTTGTCGACCCAAGCGTCACCACATGAGTCGTCCAGTCAAAGAAGTCTTCAGGATAAAAACCAATGGGGCATCCTATGTCCGACAATAAGTATCTGACTGTCGAGGAAGTGGTCGAACGCTATCGCGGGGCTGTCACTGTCAGCACGTTGGAGAGTTGGCGGGGAATGCGGATTGGCCCCGCGTTCATCAAGGTAGGGAAAGCTGTCCTGTACCCTGTCGAGGAATTGGACGTCTGGGACAAGAAGAACATGGTTGTCTGCAAGCCTTCCAAGGTGATCGGCCGGGCTCGCGTCACAGAGGTCTAATAGCTCTTGCTCCCTACCGTTGACGAGCCGCGCACGCGTCCCCAACAATAAAGGCCCCCACATCGAGCCCGATCGACAAGCCTGCCGGCGTGGCAAGCACTCCAAAACGAGGAACGCCGCGGACCAAGCAACTGTTGTCAGTCCCTCTGCGGCGTCAAGGTAACTGCTCACGGGGTTGGCTCGGGATCGAGGCGGATCAGGCGATAGCGAAATTGCCGTCGACGGGATTGCGGATGGCGCGGAGCGCGGATTGTCCGGAGAGACGGGCCGTTCCGGTCACAGAGCGATAGCCCGCATGAATCTGTGCATCCCATCCCGAGCGGAAGCCGTTGGTGACCTTTCGAACACCACCGATGGGCAGATCTCTCTCTCGGAGATGTTGTTGGTTGCTGGGACCTCGCGGTTGGAGAGGAAGACGAAGAACTTCCCTCGCCACGCTTTGATTTGTCTGAGGAGCGCCTGTCCGGCCGGATGGACGATCGGCATGCGCATCAACCGGGTAAGCACATTGTCGGCCTTGGCGGCATAGGTGGCCAGCATTGTGTCTTTCAGGCTGCTCCGTCGCTTGCCAATGCGGATGGCCCAACGCAGGTGATCGCGGACTTTCAGGGCAAAGGCCCCGTTGCCGCAGTCGATGGCGTATTAAACATCGCGCAACACGTGGGCGAGGCGCACCGGGTGCGCTTTGCCCAGTTCCTGTTGACCGGCATAGCGATCAGAGATCTACACATCGGGCTGATGGCCGCCGAGCACCTACTCAGCGACGCTGCGTGCCGGCGTGGGGCGACTTGTGCGGGACGGCTTTGTCGGAGAGGAACACCCGCTGCCAATGGATGACGCCGTTGATGCGGATCGTCGTCTCGTCCGATGCGATCACCCGCATGGTCAGCAACTTGTCGATCGCTTTGGTACACTGCCGCCCATGCGGCGCAAGACATTGGCGATTGCCCCTTCGGAGATGACCAGACCGAACAACTCGTCGGCAAACCGGGCCAAGCGTTCAAAGCCTACATGGTGGCTGTGATGCAGATATGCGAGCAGCGAGCCGATCCCGGGGCCGAACAGCGTGCCCGGCGCCATCTCGGCAGGCGCCTCGGCGCGATATTCGCGGCAGCGGCCACCGAACAACTCGATGCGTGTGACGATCGGCCAGATCGCAGGCAAATCGATGTGATCATAGCGATGACGGCAGCGCTGGACCTGACCCGAAACATCGCTGTCGCAATGCCCGCAGGCCGTCGCCATGACCCGCTCGGTCTTATCCGGTGTCTCGGACAGAGGCCGGTGCCTGCCAACTCGCGAGGGGCGCTTGCCGTCCTTCGCCTTGCGGCCCTTACTGCCACCCTTGCCGAAATCGTCCTTCGAGAGCGGGACGCGTGAGTTCTTCCACGTCTTGCGCGGCTTACCGACCGGCGCCTCCAGTTCCGAAATCCGAGCCGCCATCCGCTCGATCATCTCGTGCTGTGTAGGCAGCAGTGCGTTCCTCTCCGCCTCGGTCAGAACATGAAGCGGCGGCGGCGACATGCTCAGGCTGAATCAAATCCTGATTCCGGGCGCAACACCTTTTCTGGCAACCCCGTGAGCAGTTACGCGTTAAGGTCGGAGGCCCTTGTCTTTTCCTCAAGGACTTGCTTACAAAAATCCGGATACGGCACCGTATTTGCCTCACGCGTTGACGAAAGTTCGCGGACAGCCGAGGACGCCGTACGGTAATCATTTCTAGCAAATTGATAGTACTGCCATCGCCAATAGATGACCCACTCGCTGCGTCTTGGCGCGGCTTTTCTCCCGTATGACTGGGAGCTGTCATCTCGAACGCGCTGCCAGACTCACATTGTCCCAAGGTTAAAAAGGGGACTATAACCGCATTCAATATGGGTGCACGGGGGTGTGTCATGGTAGCGTAACGAGGAGGCGTGAGCGGGATTTAATCCGCCCCTCATTTCAGCCCCCAACGAGATTTAATCAGTATAATTTTCGAATTAAATCAATCATTTATTCGTGCAAGCTGGGATGATGCACAACCATCCCTCGGGCAGCACCCAGCCGAGCCGCGCCGATATCCAGATCACCCACAAGATCGTCGAGGCCGCGCGGCTGCTTGGCGTGACCGTGCACGATCACGTGATCATCGGCCGCGAAGGACATACCTCGTTGAAAGCCAAGGGATTGATGTGAAAGCAAACTCCCCTTCCTCTGAAGAGGAGGGGAGAAACGACGTTAATCCAGATGCTTAAACCAGGCCGGCATGCTCCAGCGCGGCGTCCACCGCCTGGCGCGCGGCGTCGCTGCACGGCACCATCGGCAGGCGCAGTTCCTCGCCCATCCATTCGTGCACGCGCGACAGCGCATACTTCACCGGCCCCGGCGAAGCATCTTCGAACATCGCGTAGTGCAGCGGATAGAGCTTGTCGTTGAGCTCACGCGCCAGGGCGAGGTCGTTGGCCGCACAGGCCGCCTGGAATTCGGCGCAGAGCTTGGGCGCGACATTGGCGGTCACCGAAATGCAGCCCACCGCCCCGGCGGCATTGGCCGGCAGGGCCAGTTCATCATCGCCCGAAAGCTGGCAGAAATGCTTGCCGATGCCCATGCGATGGTCGGTCACGCGCGAAAGATCGCCGCTGGCGTCCTTGATGCCGACGATCTTGTCGGGATAGCGCTTGGCCAGTTCGCACACCGTTTCGGGCAGGATGTCGGTCACCGTACGGCCCGGAACGTTGTAAAGAATGATCGGCAGGTCGTTGTTTTCGGCCAGATAGCTGAAATGGGCGATCAGGCCGGCCTGGCTCGGGCGGTTGTAATAGGGCGCCACGCACAGCGCCGCCTGCGCGCCACACTTCTTGGAAAAGGTCATGTGCAGCAGCGCGTTCATGGTGTCGTTGCTGCCGCATCCGGCAATTACCGGCACGCGGCCGGCGGCCTGTTCCACGCAGACCTCGATCACGCGGTGGTGTTCGGCGTTCGACAAGGTCGATGCCTCGCCAGTGGTGCCGCAGGGCACCAAGGCGGCCGAGCCATTGTCGATCTGCCAGTCAACCAGACGGCGGAATGCTTTCTCGTCAAAGGCTCCATCGCGAAACGGTGTCACCAATGCCGGAATGGAGCCGGAAAACATGGACTTTATCCCTCGTCTTGTCGCACAATGCGGTTCTGGGCAGGTCTCGACGCTTGCCGTGGGGCGCTTACCCCGGCAAACATGGGTCCGTCAAACATCGGCCGGTCAAACTTTGTTTTGTCATGGCAAAGCGACATTCAGCGCCGGATAAGGAGGCCGCAAAGACGATGTCCACCATGGACATGCCCCGAATCCCCGTTTCCCACGCCCTGCGCAATGGCTTGTGCGGGCTGGCCGCGCTGGTCGCGCTGTCGATGCCCACGCATGCGAGCGACGCCGGGCCCGACACCGATGGCAGCGCCTGGGACCGCGCCCGCGCGCAACTGGTCGCCGGGCAGCAGGGGCCGATGGCCCTGGCCATATCGCGCTGGGAACTGCTGACCTCGTCCAACCGCTTTGCCTTTTCCGACTATGCCGGCTTCCTGCTGACCTACCCCGGCTTTCCCGAGGAAGAGCGCCTGCGCCGCTATGCCGAAGCAGCGCTCGATCGCGAGGTTGGCGCGGGCGGTGGTGGCGACGTGCGCGCCACGGTCGCCTATTTCGATCGGCAGCCGCCGCTCACCAATCCCGGCCGTGCGCGCTATGCCCTGGCGCTCAAGGCATTGGGCCGGCCCGATGCCGATGCCATGGCCAAGGCCGCCTGGCGCGGCGGGCCGATGAACGATGCCGACGAGGCCGCCATCCAGGCGACCTGGGGCGCCACGTTCACGCCCGACGATGCCGATGCGCGCATGGACGCGCTGCTCTGGGCCGGCGCCACCGATCAGGCCAACCGGGCGTTTGCCGCCGTCTCGCCGCAGCGACGGGGCATCGACGGCGCGCGGCTGATGGCGCTGCAAGGGCTCGATCCCTTTGCCGCGGCCGCCGGCACGCCGGCCGACCAGCTCAACAGCGATCCAGGCTTTCTCTATGCCCGCGCGCGCGAATTGCGCAAGCAGGGCCAGGGCATCGCCGCGCAGGCGCTGCTCGCCAACCGCCCGCTGCTGCGCGCCCGCCCGCTGCTGCGCGGCAAGTGGATCGACGAACTGCTCGCCAATGCACAGGGCGCGGCCTTGATGGGCGATGCGCGTGGCGCGGTGGCGATTGCCCGCGGCGTGGACGACGCCTTTGCCCCGGGCGAAGACATCAGCCAGATGCCCTATGACCTGCGCGACGATTATACCTCGCTGGTCTGGCTGGGCGGCACGCAATCGCTGTGGCGGCTGGGCGATGGCGCCAATGCAGCGCCGCTGTTCTGGCGCTATGGCAATGCCGCGCAGACCCCCGGCACCAAGGCCAAGGGCTATTACTGGGCGGGCCGCGCCGCCACGCAGGCTGGTCTTACTGGCGACGCGCAGCGCTATTTCGCCATGGCCGCACGCTATTCCGATCAGTTCTATGGCCTGCTCGCGCTGGAACGACTGGGCCAGCCGGTGCCGAATTTCGCCTATGATTCGCGCGCCATCCCCACGGCCGAGGAACGCGCCCGCTTCAACGCCAGCCCGCTCACGCTCGCCGTGCGCGAAGTGGCGCGCAGCGGGCAATGGCGCACCACCGTGCGGTTTTTCAAGGAAATCGCCGCCCAGCAGCAGACCGAAGGCCAGCACATGCTGGTGGCCGAACTGGCGCGCGAGCTGGGCCGGCGCGATCTGGGCGTGATCGTGGGCCAGGCGGCAGGCGCGCGCGGCTACCTCGATTTCCAGCACATCGCCTTTCCGCTGATCCCGGTGCCGCCCGGCACCGAGCAATCCTGGACGATGATCCACGCCATCACCCGCCAGGAAAGCCAGTTTGCCCAGAACGCGATGAGCCATGCCGGCGCGCGCGGGCTGATGCAGTTGATGCCATCGACCGCCAACGAGCAGGCGGGCAAGCTGGGCCTCGCCTATTCCGCCCAGTCGCTGACCGATGACGCCGGTTTCAACCTGATGCTGGGCAGTGCCTTTTTCGGCCGGCTGATGGACATCTATGGCGGCTCCACCCCGCTGGCCGTGGCCGCCTACAATGCTGGGCCGGGCAACGTGAACAAGTGGCTGCGCGCCAACGGCGATCCGCGCACCGGCGCGGTGGACTGGGTGGACTGGATCGAGCGCATTCCCCTGTCGGAAACCCGCAACTATGTGCAGCGCGTGTTGGAAAACGCGGTGGTCTATGATGCGATGAACCCCGACAAGGCCGAATGGCACGGACCCAATCCGATGAGCCACATCCTGGGCAAGCCGACACCGGGTTGAGGTTGCTTGTGGCGGTCACCACCCGCTAAAGGCGGGAGCGATGAAACCCGATGGCAACCCGATCACGCCGGCCGGCCTGGCTGCCCTGCGCGCGCGCTATGACCACCTGCTCGGCACGGAGCGGCCGGCGATCGTCGAGATCGTGAGCTGGGCCGCCGGCAATGGCGATCGCTCGGAAAACGGCGACTATCTCTATGGCCGCAAGCGCATGCGCGAGATCGACCGCGAACTGGCCTGGCTCGCCCGGCGGATGAAGGCGGCACGCGTGGTCGATCCGGCACGGCAGGAGGACCAGAGCCGCGTGCTGTTCGGCGCGACCGTGGAACTGGCCGATGAAGACGACAACCGCCGCACGCTGACCCTGGTCGGCGATGATGAACAGGACGCGTCGAAGGGCCTGATCGGGTGGAGTGCGCCGATCGCGCGGGCGCTGCGCGGGGCGCGGGTGGGCGATCTGCGCGTGGTGCGCCTGCCTGGTGGGGAAAAGGAGTGGGAAATCATGGGCATCAGCTATCCGGTGGCGGCATGAGCGACAGCCATGCGCTGCCCGCCCACGCTTTGCCGGGCCGCTTCTTCGTGCTGCGCCATGGCGAAACCGTGTTCAACGCCGCGCGCCGCCTGCAATCCAATGCGATGCACACGCCCCTGACGCGCCAGGGGTTTGAGCAGGCGGTGATGATGGGCCAGGCGCTGCGCGGTGCGCTGGGAGAGCGGCCCGTGGTGCGGCTGCACATTTCCGATACCGGCCGCGCCCTGCAGACCGCGTCCTTGATTGCCGAGGAGCTGGGCATCGACTGGTTCGCCGCCAACCGCACGCCCGACCTGTTCGAGATCGACATGGGATCGTGGATCGGCCGCGGCTATGACGATGTTGAGGCCGAACACGGGCCGATCACGCTGGCCGACCACCTGTTGCGCCCGGCACCCGATGGCGAGGATTACCCGGCCATCGCCGCGCGCCTCCAACGCTGGATCGATGCAGTGGGCACGGGCGAGGAAACCCACATCGTGGTGATGCACGGGATTTCCAGCCGCGTGCTGCGCGGCCTGCTGGCCGGGCTGCCGCCCCACCCCGACCATGGCGCGCCGATCGCGCCTTCCTTGGTGCAGGGATCGATCGCGCTGATCGAGAATGGCCACGAAGAGGTGTTCTTCGGGTCGGCCCGCGGCACGGAGCACGCCTGATGGCCGAGGTGATCAACCTGCGCCAGGCCCGCAAGGCGCGCGATCGCCAGGCCGCGCAGGCCCAGGCCGCCGCCAACCGCGCGCGGTTTGGCCGCACCAAGGCGGAAAAGGCCGCCGACCGCGCGCGCGAGGAACAGGCCCGCCGCCATCTCGACGCGCACCGCCTCGATCCAGACAGCAAGGAACAGCAGGACTGATGCGCACGACCTATGAAAGCGCCACGGTGCGGCTCTATCACCTGGCAGACGGGCCAGAAGGCGGCGCGGCGCAGACGCTGTTCTATGGCCCGCTCGACCAGGCCATGGCGCTGGCCGCGCAGCAGAGCGAGGATATCCAGGCCGACCTGTTCATCGCCACCGACAATGATGTGATCGCATGGCTCGACCTGGCCGAAGGCTGAGCGCAGCGCTCCTTGCCGCTGGCTTGGCCGTGGCGGGAGCCGGGCCTGCCGCTGCGCGGGACTCGCTGGGCGTGTGGGAGGACTGGGCCGCATTTCGCGATCCGGCGGTGCCACGCTGCTATGCCATTGCCATGCCGCAGCCCAGCAGCCGCCCGCGCGATGTGGTGCCCTATATGACGATCGGCACCTGGCCGCGCCGCAACGTGCGTGGCGAGGTTCATTGGCGGCTGTCGCGCCGCATTGCGCCCGGCAGCAAGGTAACCCTGTCGCTGGGCGGCGAAACCTTCGTGCTGATGGCGAGCGATGCGGTGGCCTGGGCGCAAGACCGGCGCATGGACGCCGCCGTGGTCGCGCGCCTGCGCTCGGCCGGAACATTGGCAGTGAGCGGCAAGGCCCGCGATGGCCGCACATTCCGTGACAGCTATCGCCTGGGCGGCGCGGCCTCGGCGATGGATGCCGCAACCGTCGGCTGTGCTGGCCAATAACGCGGGCGGGCCATAACGAAAACGGGCCGGGGTTTCCCCCGGCCCGCCCTTGCAACAACGGTTAGGCTGCGATCAGAAGCGCAGGCCGTAGGTGGCGACGATCTGGTGGCGATCGGTGTCCACGTCGAAACGGTCGCTGGTGTTGCCGTTGAAGTTGAAGTTGGCGCGGCTGTAGTTCGAATAGCGATATTCGATCTTGCCGAAGGTCTTGGGGCTGAACGCATATTCCAGACCGCCGCCGACGCGATAGCCGTCGGTGGTGATGCGGTAGTCTTCCGAGGTCTGGCCGTCGGTGCCCTGCAGCTTGTAGTGCATGTTGGTGTAGCCGCCCTTCACGAACAGCAGCGCCTTGGGCGAAACGGCATAACCGACGCGCGCACCAACGTAGAGATCACGACCGGCGCTCACGCGACCGAGGTTGAACGTGTTGGGCTCGAAGGTGTTGGACCACTTGGCGGTGCTGCCGGTCGCTTCACCTTCAACACCCACAACCAGATTGGTTCCCACCGGCACGTCAAAGCCGATTTCACCACCATAGAGCAGGCCGTTGATCGACTGCTTCTGGTTACGCGTGTTGTCGTTGTCCACCGAGCTGCCCGAGCGGCTCAGGTCATAGCCCAGGACAGCGCCGACGCGCGGGCCGGAGAACGTGCGGTTCGGTGCGTCCGGGGTGCCGGCGTCCTGTGCGAAGGCCGGAACGGAAACGGCGAGCGCCGAAACGGCGACAACGCTGGCGAGAATGGTCTTCATAATGGTTCAACTCCATTCGAACTGTTCTTTTTCTGTCGGCCGGTTGCCTGGCCTCTTGTGAGAGGTTCCAGATTGGCAACCTTGCTGCGACCCGACAGACCTGCAACGAACGGAGGGAGAGGCGATCCGGTTTCATGAACGTAGCACAACAAGAAATCTGTGACATTTGCGCCACAGCCAGGCGTGGGCTAGAACGCGGCATGGCCCTCCCCCTTTCCCCCGCTGTCAGTGCCGCCGCGGCCCGCGCCGCTGCTGCCGAATTTGCCGCCAATGGCCATGTTCGTGTGGAGCCGGCCCTGCCGGCGGCGGGGGCCGAGGCGCTGCATCGCTGGCTGGATGGCGAGGCGCCGTTTTCGCGCGTGCTCAACCAGGGGGACAAGGTATGGGATCTCGATCCCGCGCAGCGCGCCGCGCTCGACCCGCAGGCGCAGGCCGCGCTGCTCGACGCGGTGCACGGCCAGGCGCGCGACGGGTTCCAGTTCCTGTTCGATTCCCTGCGCGTGTCAGACGATCCCGCCCCGCGCGCCCCCCCCGGCAGGCCCGTGGCACAGATTGTATAGGCCTTAAAAAAACCCCCCC
>CAYXUN010000009.1:33987-41177 GCA_964468165.1 uncultured Novosphingobium sp.
GCGGCTGGCCGGTGGACCAGTTGGTATCGGCATTCAATACGCCGCCCTGGCTCGATCTGTTTCGGGCGCTGACCGGGGAACCGGCGATCGCCATGGTCGATGGCCAGGCCACGCGCTATCTGCCCGGCCATTTCCTCACCGGCCATGATGACAACGTGGCGGGAAAGAACCGCGTTGCCGCCTATGTCCTCAACCTGACGCCGCGCTGGCGGGTGGAATGGGGTGGGCTGCTGATGTTCCACGATAGTGCAGGAGACGTGCACCGCGCGCTGGCGCCGCGGCACAATGCATTGCACCTGTTCCGCGTGCCGCAAGCCCATTCGGTCTCGCTGGTGACGCCCTTTGCCGGGGCGCCGCGCCTGGCCATTACCGGGTGGCTGCGGCGCTGAGTCGCCCGCCCGGTCTGCGCTGACTCGCGCCCACTGGCGATTTTCCCATAAATGCGTATATGGCGGCGCATGAACGCCCCCACCTCGCTTCCCGTGTCCATGCCGATTCCCGGCCATGTCGATCCCCTGCCCGTGCCCCGCCCGGTTACCCCGCGCGAAGATGGCCGCACCGATCTGATCGGCCTGCCCCGCCCGCAGATCGCCGCCCTGTTCCAAGATGCCGGCCTCGATGCGAAGGCGGCCAAGCTGCGCGCCAAGCAGGTGTTCCACTGGCTCTATCATCGCGGCGTGACCGAGTTCGAGGCGATGACCGACATTGCCAAGACCATGCGCCCGTGGCTGGCCGAACGCTTTGTCATCGGCCGTCCCCAGGTGGTGGAAGCGCAGGTTTCCACCGACGGCACGCGCAAGTGGCTGCTGCGCACGGCCGATGGCCATGACTTTGAAATGGTGTTCATTCCCGATGCCGATCGCGGCACGCTGTGCGTGTCGAGCCAGGTGGGTTGCACGCTCAATTGCCGGTTCTGCCACACCGGCACGATGAAGCTGGTGCGCAACCTGACGCCGGGCGAGATCGTCGGCCAGGTCATGCTGGCACGCGATGCGCTGGGCGAATGGCCCAAGGGATCGATGGCCGGGCTGGACCTGGCGGAAGAAGCCGACGAGGGCGAGGACGAAGGCAGCTATACTGCCGACGGGCGCCTGCTGACCAACATCGTGATGATGGGCATGGGCGAGCCGCTCTATAACTTCGACAACGTGCGCGATGCGCTCAAGCTGGTGATGGATGGCGATGGCCTCGCCCTGTCCAAGCGCCGCATCACGCTCTCCACCGCGGGTGTCGTGCCGATGATGGCCCGCGCCGGCGAGGAAATCGGCGTGAACCTGGCGGTTTCGCTCCACGCCGTGACCAAAGACGTGCGCGACGAGATCGTGCCGATCAACCGCAAGTTCGGGCTGGAAGAACTGCTCCAGGCCTGCGCCGATTACCCCGGCGCCAGCAACGCGCGGCGCATCACGTTCGAATATGTGATGCTCAAGGATCGCAACGACAGCGACGAGGATGCCCGCGAACTCGTGCGCCTGCTCAAGCACTACAAGCTGCCGGCCAAGGTCAACCTCATCCCGTTCAACCCCTGGCCGGGCGCGCCCTATGAATGCTCCACCCCGGAACGGGTGAAGCGCTTTGCCGAGATCGTGTTCGAAGCGGGCATTTCGGCCCCGGTGCGCACCCCGCGCGGGCGCGACATCGATGCGGCCTGCGGCCAGCTCAAGACCGCGGCCGAACGCCGCAGCCGCGCCGAACTGGACCGCCTGGCCGCCGAAAAGCAGGCCGCACTGGGCTGAGGCGCGGGGCAAGGCTTCGCACCACCCCCAACCCCCTCCTCTGAAGAGGAGGGGGCTTTCCCCTTTGCTACGCCCCATCCGCTTGAGAGTAGGCGGTTGGGGGGTGGTGGATACCTAGCGGAGCGCCCCGCCCTGGCTGACCATTGCCACGGCGCCGGCCACCCACACCGCGCCATCCGCGTCGCACGTCAGCACCACGCGCCCATCGGCGCCGGTGCAGCGCCCCTGCGCGGCGACATAGCGTTCGTGTGCCAGCCCGGCGGCAAACAGATACTGCGCGGCGGCCGCATTCAGGCTGCCGGTCACGGGATCTTCCACGATCTTGCCCTGCGGATTGGCAAAGAACGCGCGCAGTTCGAAGTGGGCGGCATCGCCCTCGTCGCAAGGACCGATCAGGCCCACGTCGGTGGGCACCGGCGCCTCTGCCACCGGCCGCGCCGCCAGGACATCGGCCGCGCTGCGCAAGCGCAGCAGGCGCCAGCCGGGGCCGTTGCAAGCGTGAATGGCATCGACCACGGCATCGGCTGAAACGCCCGCGACGCGGATCGCCTCGGCCCGCTCGGCCGCATCAAGCGGCCCGCCACGCAGCAGCGGCGGCGCGCGAAACGCCAGGGTTTCCTCGTCCATCCGCACTTCGACCAGGCCCACGCCGCATTCCTGCACGACGCGACCCGGCGTGCGCGGCACGCCGCCGGCCATCACCACGGCCATGGCCGAGCCCAGCGACGGATGCCCGGCAACCGGCAATTCGCCGGCCGGATAGAAGATGCGCACGCGGTAATCGGCGCCGGGATCGCTGGGCGGCAACAGGAACGTGGTTTCGGAAAAGCCCAGCCAGCGCGTCAGTGCGAGCATGGCCGGCGTATCGAGCCCCTCGCCACCCCGCACCACGGCAAGCGGGTTTCCCGAAAGCGGGCCAGAGGCGAAGACATCGACGAGATCGAGCAGCATGGCGCCATGCCTATCGGGCACGGGTGCGCCGGGCAAGCGTCAACCCATCGCAGCAGCAGCGCGGTTCATCGCGGAACACGCAACACAACGAGACGTTCATCGCCCGTTGTGGATCGGATCGCTCAAAACCGTGTTCACCGTCACGAAATTCTCGGGACCCAAAAAGCAGGGAACAGTAGCTATGAAGAAGACCATCCTTGCCGCCGTGATGGCGGCCATCGTCCTCCCCGCCGCGCCCGCCATGGCCGATCCCGGCCACGGGCGTGGCCACGGCTGGGGCCGTTATGACGATCGCGGCCGCTATCGCGAACCGCGCCCGATCGGCGCCAACGAACGCATCTGGCGCGGCCGCGACCGCCAACCGCGCCCCCGCGGCCCCAACCACCCCTGCTGGCGCGGCCGCGACGGCCGTTACTACTGCAAGCGCAGCAACGGCACGACCGGCCTGATCATCGGCGCGGCCGGCGGCGCCCTGGTGGGCCGCGCGATCGACACGCGCGGTGACCGCACCATGGGCACGCTGCTCGGCGCGGTGGGTGGTGGCTTGCTCGGCCGCGAAATCGATCGCAGCAGCGCCCGCTGCCGCTGATCTGCGCATCCTGAAAATTCAGGAAATTCAATAAAAGGCGCGGTCCGCTTGCAGGCGGGCCGCGCTTGTGCATAGTGGCCGGACACGGGACGGGACCGTCGGAGCTTTTTGAACGATGTCCATGCTTATCCTGGGTCCGGTGCTCAAGCGCCTGATCCGCCACGGTACTTTGACGGTAATTGAAGCTGATGGCGGCAGCCGCGTTTTCGGCACCAAGGAAGAAGGCTGGCCCGACCTTACCCTGCGCCTGATGGACAAGAAGGTGCCGGGTTTCCTCGCCCGCAACCCCAGCCTGGGCCTGGGCGAAGCCTACATGGATGACCGCGTTCGCATCGAAGGCGGTGACATCATGGATTTCATCAGCTTCGTGCGGGCCAACAACCCGTGGGAGCGTGCCGGCGATATCGACAACCCTGGCCCGCTGCGCAAGCTGTGGCTCAACATCGTCGGCCGGGTCGATCGCGTCAACGCCCGCGCCGCCTCGCGCCGCAACGTGGCGCACCACTACGATCTCGATGATCGGCTCTACGATCTGTTCCTCGACCCGCTGCGCCAGTATTCCTGCGCCTATTGGCCGGAAGGCGTCACCACGCTGGAAGAGGCACAGCACGCCAAGATCGAGCATATCGCCGCCAAGCTGGCGCTGCGCCCTGGCCACCGCGTGCTGGACATCGGCTGCGGCTGGGGTGGACTGGCGATCCAGCTGCACAAGCTGAGCGGCGCCAGCGTGCATGGCATTACCTTGTCCAAGGAGCAGCTCGCCTATGCCAAGGACTGGGCCGCGCGCGAAGGCGTGGATGGGCAGGTAACCTTCAGCCTGACCGACTATCGCGACGTGACCGATCATTATGACCGCATCGTTTCGGTGGGCATGTTCGAGCATGTTGGCGTGCCCAATTTCGGCGCCTATTTCCAGAAGTGCCACGATATCCTGGCTGAAGACGGCGTGATGCTGATGCACACCATCGGCCGCGTCGGCCCGCCGACGGTGACCGACGATTTCACGCGCAAGTATATCTTCCCCGGTGGCTATATCCCGGCGATGAGCGAAACCGTCGCGGCGATCGAGCCCAACCGCCTGATGGTCACCGACGTGGAAGTGCTGCGCCGCCACTATGCCCCGACGCTGCGCGCCTGGTACGAACGCTGCGTGGCCAACAAGGACAAGATCGAGGCGCTGTTCGACGCGCGCTTCTATCGCATGTGGCTGTTCTATCTGTCAGGCGCGGCAACCGCGTTCGAGCACGCCGATCTGGTGAACTTCCAGTTCCAGCTGGTGCGCCATCGCGATTCCCTGCCCCTCACCCGCGATTACATCGGCACCGAAGAAGCCGGCATGCGGGCGCGGCGCGTGGCCACCGCCGGTACCGCGAACGATACCGACGGGGCCAGCGCATTTCAGTTCGACGCCAGTTCGCGCACCAGTGCGGGCGCCGGATAGATCTTTTCCAGCGCCTGCTGCACGGCGGCGGTGCTGACCACCACGGTGCGGTTCACATCGCCCTGATAGCCATAGTTGCCACCCAGCGAGTGGATGTTTCCGTCAAAAGCGGCGCCGATCACGGCGCCGCTCTTGTCCACCACGGGTGAGCCGGAATTGCCGCCGATGATATCGTTGGTGGTCACGAAATCGAACGGCGTGGCCTTGTCGATCTGCGCGGCGTGATCGGTGAACTGCTTGGCCAGCAGGAACGGCTGCGCCCCGGTGGCGCGGTCGAAGGCGCCGCCCATCGTCGTCACCGGCGCCACATCGGCGCCGCGTTCCTTCCACCCGGCCACCTTGCCATAGCTGATGCGCAGGGTGAACGTGGCATCGGGATAGAGCGTGGCGCCGTAGGCGGCAAAGCGGGCATCGGCGAGCTTGGCCCCGGCGGCAGCGAGCGGGCCCTGATACTGGGAATCCACCGCCTTCTGCAGTTCGCGCTGGCGCGGCTCCAGGCTGCGGGCATAGACGATCATCGGATCGGTGCTGGCGGCAATGGCCGCAGCGCCCCCTTCCCACAGCGCCTTGCGCACCGCCGGATCACCCAGCTTGGTGCCGGTCACCAGCCGCGCCGAAAGGTCTTCCGGGCTTTCCTTGCCCAGCAGCAGGCGCGTGTCGGGATCATCGGCGCCAAGGTATTCGCGCGCCTTGGACAGGCTCCATTCCATTTCCAGCTGTTCGAGCCAGGGATAGATCGGCTTGGCATCGAGCACCTGCTTTTCCAGCAGCGGCAGCGCGCTGTCGGTATAGCCGGGCAGGCGCTCGCCATTGGGCTTGGCCTTTTCGATCGCGGCTTTCACCAGCGTTTCGGCATAGCCATAGAGATCGCCCATCGGCTGGGTAAAGCGATAGGCGGGATAGATGTTGCGATAGGCGGCAACCGCCTCGCTCACCTGGCTCCACGGATCGCCAATGGCGGCATTGCCGGCGACCTTGGCCTTGAGCGTGGCTTCATTGTCGGCCAGCATCTTGACGAACGCGGGATCGTTCAGCGCCTTTTGCCGGCCGATATAGACCTTGAGCGCGTTTTCAAACCCGAACAGGCTGTCGCCACCCTCGCGCTTGCGCTGCGGGCTTTGCTCCATCGCGGTGATAAGGCGCCCGCGCAGTTCCGACAGTACGGTGTTGGTGATCGGCAGCGAAACCTCGCGCTGGAACGCGATCTGCGACATCGTGAACAGGCGCTGAGTGGAACCGGGATTGCCGACCACGAACGTCGCCTCGCCCGGCTGCGGCGCGCGCGGGCTCCACTTGAGGTGCGCGGCCACTTTCACCGGCTTGCCGTTTTCATAGGCGCGCAGGAACGCGGCATCGAGGGCATAGCGCGGATAGTTGAAGTTGTCGGGATCGCCGCCAAAGAACGCCGCCTGGAATTCCGGCGCCCAGACCAGCCGCACGTCGGAATACTTGCGATAGGTATAGAGCTTGTACTGGCCGCCGCCAAACAGGGTGACGACCTGGCAGCGCGTGGTGGCCAGATCCTTGCAGCCCGCCTTTTCGATCTCGGCGATCTTGGCGTCGCGCGCCTTGACCAAGGCTTCACCAGCCAAGCTGCCGATGGCGCCCTTCACCGCCGCGGTCACGTCGGTGATGGCAGTAACCACTTCGGCCTGCTGGCCCGGGCACTTGCGCTCGTCCTCGCGCCGCGCGGCGACAAAGCCGTTGGCGACCAGGTCTTCCTTTTCGCTCGACAGGTTCTGCGCGCATTCCACCACGCAGTGGTGGTTGGTCAGGATCAGCCCCTCGGCCGACACGAAGCTGGCCGAGCAGCCGCCGGTCAGCCGCACGGCCGAGGCGCGCACACGGTCGAGCCAGGCCTGGTCGGGCGCCCAGCCATAGTCCTGCTTCATCTTCGCGGCGGGAAAGGCATCGAACGTCCACATCCCCTCGTCGGCCTGCGCCGGGGCAGCAAGGGCAAAGGGCGTGGCCAGCATGGCGCCGGCCATCATGGCGTGGCGCAGACGCGAAAGCGCGGGTGAAGACAGCATTATTGGCATCCTCTTGCAGAGCATTGCGATGCGCGCAGGGGTGCCATGGACCGGGGCGCGCCGCAAACCGAAACGAAGGCAAAAAACGGAAATCTTGGGCCCAGCCAATCGGTCCGAAACCGACCGTTTGACCCACCCCGATAAGCCTTGGATGCGGCATCACAATTTTACAGTTCTTTGCAAATGCGGCTGCAACAATTGGCAATGTCGCTCGAAACCCAAACTATCGCGGGGTGACTTTCCCGGCCGATTGGGGCCCAACGCTACAGGTCTTCACTTAGCAGGGGGTGTAAGGGGAACGACATTGGCATCGATGGAACAAGGCCGGATGCAGGCGGATTGGCCATAGCTCCGGAGGGTTGCCAACGGCTGGGGAAGTCGTGGCATCTGCTATCCGTCGGGCAGTGTCGCTTGCGCCCCCCCCCCCCCCCCCCCCCCCCCCC
>CAYXUN010000009.1:41187-54749 GCA_964468165.1 uncultured Novosphingobium sp.
GGGTGGGGGGGGTGGCGATTGCGGGGGGGCGGGGCGGCGCCGCCCCCCGCCCACCCCGGCGCCCGGCAAACCGCCATGGCGCGGTCGTCTCTGCCCGTTCCATCGGCAGCCCGTGGACCACGCCTTATACGCCCTGCCGTGCGGGGACGATCGAGCCGCTAAGGCGGAATGGCGCCGGCTTCCGCTCTTACCGGCCCGATGGGTGGCTTCGTTGCCTGCCGCCCTTATCGCCTGCGTGCCTGATTGACTGTCTGCCTCATCGCCAGCCCGGGCCCTCGCCTGCCTGCCTCTGCGGGAGGGGCGTCTCGGCAGATCTGCATGGCTTGCGCGAGCAGCGGCGACGGCATGCCTAAACCCATCGCGCCGCACGCGAGCGGATCGGCGACCAGGCGATGACGCGGCCGATCAATTCGCATTCATCGGCCGCACTATCGAACCCGGCGCCTGCACATCCACGCCGCGCCACGCATCACCTCACTGCCAGGCGCGGAACGTCACGCCCAAGGTGCGCGGATCGCTTGGCGTGCCCAGGATCAGGCCGGAATTGCCGGCCTGGATCGTCAGGTTCTGGATATAGTTGGCGTTGAACAGGTTGCGCGCAAACACACCCAGTTCCACGCCCGGCCCGCCATCGCGGCGGCTGCGCCAGGCCAGGCTGGCGTTGGTCAGTGCATAGCCATCGATCCAGGTATAGCGCGACAGCGAGGGATCGCCGTTATAGCTGCTGCGCCACGCCGTATCGCTGTGCAGCACCCATTCGCCCTGCGCCATCGGCAGGCGGTAATCCGCGCCCAGCGTCTCGCTCCAGCGGGACAGGCCGGTCAGCGCCTTGCCGGTCAGGTTGCAGGCAGTGGTCGCGGCGGTCTGCGCCTCCAGCGGGCACGGCCCCTTGGGATAGTCGGTGTAGCGCCCGTCGGCATAGGCAAGGCCCGCCGTCAGCACCAGGCCGCCCCAGCGCAGCGAGGCATCGGCTTCCACCCCCTGCACCCGCACGCGGGGAATGTTGGCAAGATAGCCGCGCAGCGCCACCGTCTGGCTGGAGTCGACCACCGTCGCCTGGAAATCGCGCACCGTGGTGCGGTAGGCGGACAGGTTGAGCAGCAGGTGCCGATCCCACCACTGGCTCTTGATCCCGCCTTCCCAGGTGATGTTGCGTTCCGGCCGGATCACGGCCGTGGCCAGGACCGGCTGGTTCGCGCTGTCGAGCGGCAGGCCCGACATGTTGATCCCGCCGGATTTGAACCCCTGGGCATAGCCGCCATAGGCCATCACCGTGTCGCTGACCTGCCAGGCCAGGTTGGCGCGGCCCGAAAGGCTCGAATCGCGGGTGCTGGCGGCATAGGTCTGCGGCCGCAGCACCGATAGCTGTGCGGCGATCAGCGCGGCATTGGTCACCTGCGGGCCGCCGAACACGCTGGTGGCATATTGGCCGTTTTTGTCTTCCCAGGTCTGGCGCAGGCCGCCGGTCACCGTCAGGCGCGGCACGATCGTATAGTTCACCTCGGCAAAGGCGGCATAGCTGTTGACGGCAAAGCGGGTGTCGCCGGTCTGGCCATAGCCATCGAGCAGGTTGGCCGGGATCGCCGTGCCATTGCTGGTGGTCTTGCCTAGCAGCCACGGCGCGCCATAGGGGCCATAGATCGAGATCGGGTGCCCGGTGATGACCTGCCGGAAATAATAGAGCCCGGCGACATAGGACAGCGCGCGCTGTCCGTCAGAAGCGAGACGCAGTTCCTGGCTCACTTGGTCCTGGCGCGAGGGGATGTGCTGCGTGGTCTGGATCGGCAGCCCGGTATAGTCGCGGTCATTGGCCGCGTCCCAGTTCCAGAAGCGCCAGGCGCTGATCGCGGTGAGCGTCGCGCCGCCCAGATGCCAGTCGAGCGTAGCGGCGACACCGCCCTCGTTGGTGTTCACGCCCAGCCCGGCATCGATATCGGTCAACCGATCGTAAGGGTTGGTACTGGCCGGCACATAGTGTGCCGCCGCAGCCAGCGCGGCATATTGCCGCGATGCGCTGCGCAGGCTGGTGCCGACGCGCAGATAGACCTGGGTGCAGCAATCCCCGCCAAAGCGGGCGTAATCGGCCACGACGCGCAGCTGCACGCTGGCAGAGGGCGTGAACAGCAACTGGCCGCGCAGGGCCTGGTTGTCGACGCTGTTCTGGTCTGCCCCGGTGTGCACGTTGTGGATCACGCCATCACGCCGCGTCAGCAGGCCCGAAAGCCGATAGGCCAGCACGCCATCGACCAGCGGCCCGGTGGCCATGGCCTTGGCCTGCACCAGCCGGCGCTCGCCCACGCTCACCTCCTCGCTCGCCCCCGGGGTGAACGAGGGCAGGCGCGAGGTGATGGCGATGGCGCCGGCCGTGGTGTTCTTGCCGAACAGCGTGCCTTGTGGCCCGCGCAAGACTTCGACCCGCTCCACATCGCTAAAGTCGAACGCCGCCGTCGCCGGCCGCGCATGATAGACGCCATCGACATAGAACCCCACGCCGGGTTCCAGCCCGTCGTTGGCCTGGCTGACCGCCACCACGCTCGATCCCAGGCCGCGGATGGTGAAGGCCGTGTTGCGCGGGTTCGCCGAGGAATAGGTCAGCGCCGGCACCAACGTGGTGAGTGCCTGGGTGTTGACCGCCAGCGACCGATCGAGCCACGCGCCATCGACCACGCTGAGCGCGGCCGGCACGGTTTGCGCCGGTTCGGGGCGCTGGCGCGCCGTCACGACGATATCGCCCGCCGTGCGCAGGGCATCCGCGCCCGCGGCCGGAACGCTGGCGGCATCGGGCGAATCAGCCTGGGCCGGGCTTGCCAGGCCAAGGCCGGTTGCCAGCGCCAGGCCGCAGGGCACAGCCCGCCGCCACCGGCGATCGATCACGTTTTGCATGGAATGTCTTGCCCCTGCACCGACGGCCTGCACGGCAAACCGTCATAAAATGTCACTCTATGCTATATTCACGCAAACATAGCATGGTGCAAGAGCGGATCGAAGCTGCGGAAATGGCAGCATAATCACCATCAAATCCGTCTATTTTGCGTCAATCCTTTGTCACGAATGTGTCATCAAAACGTCATAGGGGCAGCCAACAGCCCTGAACGGACACCCTTTTCCATGCGTATCCTGCCCTCTCTCTGCAGCGCCTTTGCCCTGGCGGCAGTTCTGTTTGCCCCGGTCGCCGCGCGGGCCGATACCGATACCCAGGGCTGGGGCACGCTGCTGGTGACGGCCAAGGCCGGCAAGAACTGGCGCCTGTCCAACGAAACCATCCTGCGCACCGGCAACACACGCGGTTTCTACGAACTCGAAAACAACTTCATGGTGGGCTACAGCCTCGACAAGAAGGTCACCGTCTGGCTGGGCTACACCCACGATCCCAACTACCTGCACGGCGATTTCGCGGTGATGGAGCGACGCTTTCGCCAGCAGGTGAGCTTTGACAATTTTGCCCATCTCGGCCCGGTGCGCTTCAACGGCCGGCTGCGCCTGGAACAGCGCTGGCGCGATGGCATCGCCGGCACTGGCTGGCGCCTGCGTCCGTTCCTCAAGGCCAGCCTGCCCGTGGCGCAGGGCAGCAAGGTGATGATCGTTGCCAGCCACGAAAGCTTCATCGATCTCAACAAGACCGCGTTCCAGACCGTGAACGGCGAGGAGCGGATGCGCAATTTCATCGGCATCAATGCGCCGATCACCAAGAAGCTGTCGATCGAGGCGGGCTATCTCAACCAGCACGGCGTGCGCCCGGGCAAGCTCGACACCAGCGACCATGTCGCCTCGGTGGCGCTGAACCTGGCGCTCTGACCGGCTGATCTGCCGCTGCGCCCATACCCCGCGCACCGCCTGGCGGCGCGTGCGGGGCAGGCCCGCCTTGCTGCGTCGAACCGGGGGGAACGGCGCGGCGGGGCGGGCCAATCCGCGCAGGGCCAATCCGCGCAGGGCTTGCCTTAGCGGCCGTGCGCCCCTAGCGGGCGGGGCACAGCCGAGCAAACCGCAAACCCGGAGTCGAACCATGGTCCCCCGTTATGCCCGCCCCGCGATGACCGCGATCTGGGAACCCGAAGCGCGCTATCGCATCTGGTTCGAGATCGAGGCCCACGCCACGCAGAAGCTGGGCGACCTGGGCGTGGTGCCCGCAAGCGGCGCCAAGGCGCTGTGGGACTGGTGGGCGACCAACCCGACCATCGACGTCGCCGCGATCGACGCGATCGAGGCAGTGACCAAGCATGACGTGATCGCCTTCCTCGATTGGGTGGCGCAGCAGGTGGGCCCCGAGGCGCGCTTCATGCACCAGGGCATGACCAGCTCCGACGTGCTCGACACCACGCTGGCCGTGCAGCTGGCGCGCGCCGCCGACATCCTGCTCGAAGACCTCGACGCGCTGCTCGCCGCGATCAAGCGCCGCGCGACTGAGCACAAGTATACCCCCACGATCGGCCGCAGCCACGGCATCCATGCCGAGCCGACCACGTTCGGCAAGAAGCTGGCCGAAGCCTATGCCGAGTTTTCGCGCTGCCGCACGCGCCTGGTCAATGCCCGCGCCGAAATCGCCACTTGCGCCATTTCCGGCGCCGTGGGCACGTTTGCCAACATCGATCCGGCCGTGGAAGAATATGTCGCCGATCAGCTCGGCCTGACGGTGGAGCCGGTTTCCACCCAGGTGATCCCGCGCGATCGCCATGCCATGTTCTTTGCCACGCTGGGCGTGATCGCCAGCTCGATCGAGCGCCTGGCCACCGAAGTGCGCCACCTGCAGCGCACCGAAGTGCTCGAAGCGGAAGAATACTTCTCGCCGGGGCAAAAGGGCTCGTCGGCCATGCCGCACAAGCGCAACCCGGTCCTGACCGAAAACCTCACCGGCCTGGCCCGCGTGGTGCGCTCGGCCGTGACGCCGGCGCTGGAAAACGTGGCGCTGTGGCACGAACGCGATATCTCGCATTCCTCGGTCGAGCGCTTCATCGGCCCTGACGCCACGATCACGCTCGATTTCGCGCTGGCCCGTCTGACCTCGGTGATCGACAAGCTGGTCGTCTACCCCGAGCGCATGCAGAAGAACCTCGACCGCATGGGCGGCCTGGTCCACTCGCAGCGCGTGCTGCTGGCGCTGACCCAGGCCGGCGTGACGCGCGACGAAGCCTATCGCCTCGTCCAGCGCAACGCGATGAAGGTGTGGGAATCCGACGGCCAGCTCTCGCTGCTCGAACTGCTCAAGGCCGATGCCGACGTGACCAAGGCGCTGAGCCCGCAGACGATCGAGGAAAAGTTCAACCTCGATTATCATTTCAAGGCTGTGGATACCATCTTCGCCCGGGTGTTTGGCGAATAATGCAAGTGCTGGCGCTTCGTTTACAATCTGCCTAAGGTCCGCCACCCGTGCGTACGGCACGGCAGGTTGAAGGGTGAAGCGCCGCACATGAAGCAGATCCGCATCGTCTTGTGGCTGGCCCTGATTGCGGCCTTTGCCGCGTTCATCGCCATGAACGCGGACACCGCCCGCGTGAATTTCTGGCCATATGGCGCGGGCTATCTGCACTTCGATTGGCCGGTGGGCTTTGTCGCCCTGGTCTTTTTCCTGGCCGGTTTCCTGCCACCCTGGGCGGCAGGCCGGCTGCGCCGCTGGCGCCTCAAGCGCCGCATCGCCACCCTGGAGTCGAGCCTGGTGAGCCAGGCCGGCGCCTATCCCGCCACCGACGCCGCCAGCGATGCGGCCCAGACGGATATCCACCCGTGAGCAACCCGATCTTTCTTGCCGTCGATCTTCCCCGTCTCGATGCCGCCGTGGCGCTGGGGCAAAAGGTGAAAGGCCACGTCGGCGGGTTGAAGCTTGGGCTGGAATTCTTCTGCGCGCATGGCCACCACGGCGTGCACGAAATGGCCAAGATCGGCATGCCGATCTTCCTCGATCTCAAGCTGCACGACATTCCCAACACCGTGGCGGCGGCGATGCAGTCGATCCACGTGCTGCAGCCGGCGATCGTCACCATCCACGCCTCGGGCGGGCGCGCGATGATGGAAGATGCCAAGGCGGCCGCCGGCGAAGGCTGCAAGGTGGTGGCGGTAACCGTGCTGACCAGCCTGGACGATGCCGACCTGGCGCGCGGCGGGGTCAGCGGTTCGTCGCACGACCAGGTCCTGCGCCTGGCAGACCTGGCGCAGGAAGCGGGCCTTGATGGCATCGTCTGTTCCGGGCACGAGGTGGGCGAGGTGCACCGCCGCTGGAAGAATGGCTATTTCGTGGTGCCGGGCCTGCGCCCTGCCGAAGGCCGCGGTTCCGCGCTGGGCGACCAGAAGCGTGCCGTAACCCCGCGCGCGGCGCGCGATGCCGGCGCTTCGTGCCTGGTCATCGGCCGCCCGATCAGCCGCGCGGAAGACCCCTTGGCCGCCGCGCGCGCCATCGAAGCCACGCTCTGATCCATCATGCCCGGCCCCGTGCCCACGCTCGATGCCACGTTCCGCCTTGCGGCGCCCGCTGATCTGCCGGCGCTGCGCCGCCTGGTCGAACGCGCCTATCGCGGGGATACCGCGCGCCAGGGCTGGACGCACGAGGCCGACCTGCTGGATGACGAGCGCACGTCGGACGCCGAACTTGCCGCCGCCATCGCCGCGCCCGATCGCTGCGTGATCGTGGCGCAGGCTGCCGATGGCGCGCTGATCGGCACGGTTACGCTGATCGCGCTGCCGCAGGGCAAGGCCTACCTCGGCATGCTGTGCGTCGATCCCGATGTGCAGGCCGGCGGCTTGGGCCGCGCACTGCTGGCGCATTGCGACGCCGTGGCAAAAAGCCAGCTGGGTGCCGGCGCGATCGAGATGACAGTGATCGATCGCCGCCCCGAACTGATCGCCTGGTACGAGCGGCGCGGCTATGTGCGCACGGGCGAAACGCGGCCTTTCCCTGGCGCCACGCCGGTGGACTTTGCCATGGTCGTACTGGAACGGAAGGTTTCCTGAACGGTTTCCCCGGCAACGGTTCAGCGCGCTGCAAGCTCGCTTCGGCCATTCCCCAGCCGTCACAAACGGAGACCGTCCCGATGAAGCGCCTTATCCTCGCCGCCAGTCTTTCCGCCCTGCCCCTGGCCGCGCTGGTCACCCCCGCCATGGCCCAGCAGGCGGTGCAGACCGCCCCGGTCATCAGCCCCGGCGCCACGGTGCTGACCGTGCAGGCCGAAGGCCGCAGCACCCGCGTGCCCGACCTGGCAGTGTTCACCGCCGGCGTTACCACCCAAGGCCAGACGGCAAGCGAGGCGCTGGCCGCGAACGCCCGCGCGATGAACGCCACGATGGCGGCGCTCAAGGCAAGCGGCGTTGCCGCGCGCGACATGCAGACCAGCAACCTGTCGGTCAGCCCGGTCTATGGCGAACAGAAGCGCCTGCCAGATGGCAGCACGCAGGGCGATCCGGTGATCGTGGGCTATCGCGCCACCAACCAGGTTCAGGTCAAGCAGCGCGACTTCTCGCGCTATGGCCAAGTGATCGATACCCTGGTCAAGGCCGGCGCCAACGAAGTCAACGGCCCCAGCTTCCAGATCGACAAGCCCGAAGCGGCGATGGACGAGGCCCGCGTCGATGCCGTGGCCAAGGCCCGCGCCCGCGCCGATCTCTACGCCCGCGCTGCCGGGCTCAAGGTGGTGCGCATGCTGACGATCAGTGAAACCGGTGGCTGGTCGCCCCAGCCGCCCGTGCTCTATGCCCGCGCTGAAAAGATGATGATGGCCGCGCCCAGCCCGGTTGCTGCCGGCGAACTGGATGTGACCGCCAGCGTCACCATCACGTTCGAGCTTGCACCGCAGTAAGCAAGACGCCACATGGGCTGGCCATGCCAGCCCCAGCCATCAAGATCTGCGGAATCAACACGAGTGCCGCGCTCGACGCCACGCTTGCCGCGCGCGCCGATTATGCCGGCCTCGTGTTCTTTCCCCCTTCCCCACGCCATGTCACCATCCGCGACGCCGCGCTGCTGGGCGCGCGCAATGCCGGGCGCAGCCGCCTGGTCGGCCTGTTCGTGGATGCCGATGACGCCACCATCGTCGAGGCGATTGCCGCGGCGCACCTCGATGTGCTGCAGCTTCACGGCCACGAAACCCCCGAACGCGCCGCGCAGTTGAAAGCCCAGTTCGGCCTGCCGGTGTGGAAAGCGCTGTCGGTGGCAGCCCCTGCCGATGTGGCGGCTGCTGCCCGCTATGCCGGGGCGGCCGATCTCCTGCTGTTCGATGCCAAGGCCCCCAAGGGCGCGGCCATTCCCGGCGGCCTGGGGCTGGTGTTCGACTGGGCGCTGCTCAACGCCTATCGCGGCCCCACGCCTTGGGGCCTGGCCGGTGGCCTGGGCCCCGACAATGTTGCCGATGCCGTGCGCCAGACCGGCGCCGAACTGGTCGATGTATCATCGGGCGTGGAAAGCGCGCCCGGCGTCAAGGACGAAAGCCGCATCCAGGCGTTCTGCCGCGCCGCCCGCGCGGCCTGAACGCCGGCGCCAGCGCCAAGCGCAGCCCCGCATACGACAACGGGCGACGCTTTCGCGCCGCCCGCTGCTTTTCCTGGTTCGGATAAAGTCCGGTCGAAACCGGGTCCGATCAGAACTTCAGGCCAACGCCGGCGGTCACCGCGTCGCGGTTGCCCAGGCCTTCGTCGGCGATGTAGTGGCGGTATTCCACCTTGCCGTAAAACTTCTGCAGGAACGACTTCTGCACGCCGGCGCCAAAGTTCCACGCGCCGCCGCAATCGGTGCAGGGCGTGGTGGCATAGCCGCCCACGGCATAAAGCTTGGTGCCGGCCAGGTTCGCACCCAGGCGGCCGCTCACGCCAACCGACACGCGCTTGGCATAGCTGTTGAGGATCTTGTCGGCCGAGACTTCGACGCCGCCGAACGCTGCCGGGCCAAGATCGTAGTCATAGCCTGCTGCAACACCAGCCGTGGCATCGGTGGCATCGTGATTCCAGAGCACACCGCTGTGCGCTTCGACGCGGACCTCGTTGGCCATGGCCGGGGCGGCTGCAGCCAGGGTACCGGCGAGCGCGAGAAGAACGAGACGCATAATAAACCTCCTTGCATTCAATCCGCCGTTTGGTGCGGCGGTCGATCGGGCAAGTAGGCCGCACGCCAACCCTCAACAAGTCATAACTGTCAAATTTCTGACTCTAACATAGTACGCATGACATTTTTGCCACAGTTTCTGTCAATTTTGAAAGGTTTAGCTCTATCTGAACAAATAGACAGAAAGTATCGTTGCAGTAATGTAAAACGCAAAAAGGCGGCCCCTTTACGGGACCGCCTTCACGACGTTGCAAGACGCCATCTAGCGCCCGGACATTACGCCAGGATGAACACGCAATCGTGCAAATTGCTGAAATGCGATTGCATAAATGCAAACTATGGCAAAACGCCTTGGCAATGCCCGGCGGGCGGCGGGTGCCACTGCCCCGCCGCCCCTTTGGCCATGAATCTGGACAACCGCCCCGCCCTCTGCCAAGCGGCTGGACCATGACTGCCCAGAACCCGAACAGTTTCCGCAACCAGCCCGACGATCGTGGCCACTTCGGCCAGTTCGGCGGTCGCTATGTCGCCGAAACGCTGATGCCGCTGATCCTCGATCTCGAAACGGAATACCGCAAGGCCAAGGCCGATGCCGCGTTCCAGGCCGAATTCGACGACCTGCTCGAACACTATGTCGGCCGGCCCAGCCCGCTCTATTTCGCGCCGCGGCTGACCGAGGAGCTGGCCAAGAATGCCCCGGCCGGCAAGGGCGCGCAGGTCTGGTTCAAGCGCGACGAACTCAACCACACCGGCGCACACAAGATCAACAACTGCATCGGCCAGATCCTGCTGGCGATGCGCATGGGCAAGACCCGCATCATCGCCGAAACCGGTGCCGGCCAGCATGGCGTGGCCACCGCCACTGTCTGCGCGCGCTTTGGCCTGCCCTGCGTGGTCTACATGGGCGCCACCGACGTTGCCCGCCAGGCGCCCAACGTGTTCCGCATGAAGCTGCTCGGCGCCGAAGTGGTGCCGGTCACGGCCGGCGCCGGCACGCTCAAGGACGCGATGAACGAAGCGCTGCGCGACTGGGTGGCGAACGTGCACGACACGTTCTACATCATCGGCACCGCTGCCGGTCCGCACCCCTATCCCGAGCTGGTGCGCGATTTCCAAAGCGTGATCGGCAAGGAAGCCCGCGCCCAGATGCTCGCCCGCACCGGCCGCCTGCCCAACGTGCTGGTCGCCGCGATCGGTGGTGGCTCCAACGCCATCGGCCTGTTCCACCCGTTCCTCGATGATCCCGAGGTCAAGATGCTCGGCGTCGAGGCGGCCGGCCACGGCCTCGACAAGGAACACGCCGCCTCGCTCGCGGGTGGGCGCCCCGGCGTGCTCCACGGCAACAAGACCTACCTGTTGCAGGACGAGGACGGCCAGATCACCGAAGGCCACTCGATCAGCGCCGGCCTCGATTATCCCGGCATCGGCCCAGAGCATGCCTGGCTCAGGGACGTGGGCCGGGTGGACTACACCTCGGTCACCGATACCGAGGCGCTCAATGCGTTCCAGCTGCTGTGCCGCACCGAAGGGATCATTCCCGCGCTCGAGCCCGCCCATGCCATCGCCGCCGTCACCAAGCTGGCGCCGACCATGGACAAGGACCAGATCATCCTCGCCAACCTGTGCGGCCGGGGTGACAAGGACATCTTCTCGGTGGCCGAGCACCTGGGGGTGAAGCTCTAAAATCAATCGGCTCGCAGGTCTCTCCACGCCCCAGGATGAGGGCAAAAGGCAGGGCTCTTTGCATCCGCGCGCAAATCACGTAGTGCGCAGCCCGGAACCTCGAAGATCATGGAAGGTGTGTTGGAAATGATGTCCTTGCCGCTGGCGATCGCGCGCGTGACATGCGGTGGAGTTGTCGGCTGATGACCCGCCTTTCCAATGCCTTTGCCAAGGGCCATGCCGCCCTCGTGTGCTTCGTCACCGGCGGCGATCCCACGCCCGAGGCGACGCCCGCGATCCTTGACGCCCTGGTGGCCGGCGGGGCCGACGTGATCGAGCTGGGCATGCCGTTCACCGATCCCATGGCCGATGGCCCGGCGATCCAGAACGCCAACCTGCGCGCGCTCGCCGCCGGCACCAAGACCGCGCATATCCTGGACATCGCCAAGGGCTTCCGCGCGCGCCACCCCGATGTGCCGCTGGTCTTGATGGGCTATGCCAATCCCATGATCACCCGCGGCGCGGAATGGTTTGCCGATGCCTGCGCCGAAGCGGGTGTCGATGGCGTGATCTGTGTCGACATTCCGAGCGAGGAAGACCCCGAACTCGGCCCGGCGCTGCGCGCGCGCGGCATTTCGCCCATTCGCCTCGCCACCCCCACCACCGACGCCGCGCGCCTGCCCGCCGTGCTCGATGGTTCGGGCGGGTTCCTCTATTATGTTTCGGTTGCCGGCATCACCGGCAAGCAATCGGCCGCGCTCGCCTCGATCGAAGAGGCGGTGGCGCGGATCAAGCAAACCGCCACGATCCCCGTTGCCGTGGGCTTTGGCGTGCGCACGCCCGAACAGGCCGGAGGCATTGCCGCCGTGGCCGATGGCGTCGTCGTCGGCTCGGCCCTGGTGGATCTCGTGGCCCAACACGGTGCTGATGCCGCCGGCCCGGTACGCGATCTGGTCGCGTCGCTGAGCGCGGCCGTGCATGCGGCGCGAAAGGATATCGCATGAGCTGGATCAACCGCGTTCGCAACGCGCTGCCCTTCACCCCCAAGCGCGACACGCCCGACAACCTGTGGATCAAGTGCCCCGGGTGCAGCGAAATGCTGTTCACCAAGGAGTATGAGGAAAACCAGTCGGTCTGCCCGCGCTGCGACCATCATGGCCGCATCGGCGCCGATGCGCGCCTGTCGCAGCTGCTTGACCCCGGTTTCACCCTGCTGCCGGCGCCCAAGGTCAAGGAAGACCCGCTCAAGTTCCGCGACACCAAGAAGTATGGCGATCGCATCAAGGCCGCCCGGGCCGCCAACCCGCATCCCGATGCGCTGACCAACGCGGTGGGCCGCATCGAAGGCAAGAAGGCCGTCGTCGGCGTGCAGGAATTTGCCTTCATGGGCGGATCGATGGGCATGGCCGTGGGCAATGCCTTCATCGCCGGCACCGAGCGCGCGATCCGCGAAAAGTGCCCCTATATCGCCGTCACCGCAGCCGGTGGCGCGCGCATGCAGGAAGGCATCCTCAGCCTCATGCAGATGCCGCGCTCGACCGTGGCGATCAGCCGTCTGCATGCCGCCGGCCTGCCTTACATCGTGGTCCTGACCGATCCCACCACCGGTGGCGTCACTGCCAGCTATGCCATGCTGGGTGACGTTCAGATTGCCGAGCCGGGCGCGCTCATCGGCTTTGCCGGCCAGCGCGTGATCCAGGACACGATCCGCGAAAAGCTGCCCGAAGGTTTCCAGCGTGCCGAATACCTGCATGCCCACGGCATGATCGACATGGTGGTGCATCGCCACAACCTGCGCGCCACGCTGGCTGAAACCATCGATTACCTGATGGCCGCCAAGGCCGCCTGACGCGAACGCGCCCTGCGCCCGCCCACGCGCGGGGGCCAGAGGGGGGAGGGGTTTTCGTGAAGGACTTCGCGATTTCCGAAGATCCGGCCGTGCAGGCCCAGCTCGATCGGCTGGGCGCACTGTCGCTGCCGCAGGGGCGGCTGGGGCTCGACACCGTGCGCGAACTCTGCGCGCGGCTGGGCAACCCGCAGGACCGCCTGCCCCCAGTGTTCCATGTCGCGGGCACCAACGGCAAGGGCTCTACCTGCACCTATCTGCGCTACATGCTCGAAGCGCAGGGCTTGCGCGTCCACACCGCCACCAAGCCGCACCTGGTCCGCTATAACGAGCGCATCCGCCTGGCCGGGCAATTGATCGACGATGCCACGCTCGCCGCCCTGCTCAAGCAGGCGCTCGATGCGGCGCAGCCCGATCTCACCCCGAGCTTTTTCGAAGTGACCACGGCCGCGCTGTTCCTGGCCTTTGCCAGCGTGCCGGCCGATGCCTGCGTGATCGAGACCGGGCTGGGCGGGCGGCTGGATGCCACCAACATCCTGCCCACCGCAGCGGCCACGGGCCTGGCCACGCTGGGCCTCGATCACGAGGCGTTCCTGCTATCGCCCGACGCGACGATTCCCGATGCCGCCGTGCACGATCCGCTGGTGCGCATCGCGTTTGAAAAGGCCAGCATCGCCAAGCCCGGCGTGCCGCTGGTGACGCTGCGCTATCCCGCTAGGGCCGCACAGATGGTGGCAGAGACGGCCACCGCGCAGGGCGCCAGCGTCCTCGCCCGCGGCACGGCATGGGATGCCGCGATCGGCGCAGACATTGCCTACCGCGACGCGTCCGGCGCGCTCACCCTGCCGCTGCCGACGCTGGCTGGCCTGCACCAAGCGGAAAATGCCGCGCTGGCCGTGGCCATGCTGCGCCATCAAGATGCCGTGACGGTCAGCGCGGCCGCCATGGCCGATGGCATCCGCGCCGCGCGCTGGCCCGCCCGCCTGCAACGGCTGGGCCAGGCGGCCGATGCGCTCTCCGATCACCGCCTCCACC
>CAYXUN010000009.1:54759-75707 GCA_964468165.1 uncultured Novosphingobium sp.
CGCTGCCCGCGCAAGTGCCAGGGCGCACGGTGTGGCTCGACGGTGGGCACAATCCCGACGCCGGGCTGGCGATCGCCCGCCACCTTGCCGCGCAGCCGCCGGTGCACGTGATCATCGGCATGCTGGCCAACAAGGACCCTGGCGCCATCCTGGCCCCCCTGGGCGGCCACGCCCTGTCGATCTCGGTCGTGCCCGCACCGGGCCACGATGCCCACCGGCCCGAGGATTTCGCCGCGCATAGCGCCTTGCCGGTGCGCAGCTTCGCCGACGTGGAGCAGGCGCTCGCCGCGCTGCCACCGGGTGGCGACGTGTTGATCGTGGGGTCGCTCTATCTTGCTGGCGACGTGCTGCGGCGGAACGGCGAAGTGCCGGATTGAGCTGCCCGGCTTAGGGATCGGACCACCCCCAGCCCCCTCCTCTGAAGAGGAGGGGGATTTGTTTTCAGCGCTTTATCCCCATCCTCTTCAGAGGATGGGGTTGGGGGTTGGTGTCGCTGCCTTGCGCGAAGCCTGCGACACCCGCACCCATTCCAGCAGCACGAACACCACCGCCAGCCCGCCGGCGGCAGCGGCATAGCGGAACACCGTGGCATAGCCGTAAAGGTCGAACGCCTCCCCGGCGATGCCGCGCCCCAGCGAGCCGATCAGGAACGTGAGCGAGGAGAGCAAGGCATATTGCACGGCGGTGTAGCTGCGGCTGACGATCGTGGAAATGTAGGCGACGAAGGCGGCCCCAGCGATGCCGGTCGAGATGTTTTCAAAGCCGATCGTCAGCAGCAGGCGCACCATGCGATCGTCGAACCCGAAGGCGCCCAGCAGGGCCTGCAGGCCCACCGCATGGGCCACGCGATCGATCATCGCCCCGCCTTCAGCCAGATCGGCATAGACGAAATTGCCCAGGATGGGCAGCGCCACGCCGATCAGGATCGTGGGCATGCGCCCCGCCCGCACGAACAGGAAGCCGCCCAGGCCGACACCCGCCATGCTCATGAAAATGCCGAACAGCTTCGAGGCGAAGGCCACCTCGTCCTTGGAATAGTGCAGGAAATCCAGATAGAACGGGAAGGCAAAGCTGGCCCACATATTATAGCACAACGGATAAGTCAGGATCATGCCGATCACGATCAGCACGCCCCAGCCCAGCCGCCCGACGAGTTCCGACAGCGGTGAAACCAGCGCCACGTAAAGATGGTTGAGCGCGGTACGCCCCGGGCCATGTGCATCGTCGGGCGCCACCAGAACCCCGCGTCCCCGCATCTTGAGGGCGTTGACCACCGCCGATACCAGCAAAGGCACAGCCACTGTGGCCAGCACGATCCAGGGGCCGGTCCCGCGCGTGAACGCGGCCACCGAGGGATGCTTGGCACCCGGCGCCAGGGGGCGCAGCATCTGGACCATGAAGACCACGATCGTGACGATCGCCCAGGCCCAGCTCAGCCCCACGATCAGCAACGCCAAGCCGCGCGCCTTGGGCGCAAGTTCGCCAGGCTGGCTCAGCGCGGCGTGCAGTGCGCCCTGCTCAACCCGCGGCGTATCGGGTGCGCGCAGCGTTACCACGATGATCAGCGCAATCAGCCCCGCCATGAGCACGTAGACCAACGGCCAGCTCATCCGCCCGGCCATGACCAGCGCCAGCGCGCCACCCACGATCGAGGCGATACGATAGGAAAACTGTCCGATCGAGGTGAGCAGTTCCACGCTGGTCCGCTCATCGGCCACGTCGATGCGCCAGGCATCGATCGCCACATCCTGCGTGGCCGAGGCCAAGGCGCCCAGGAAAGCGAAGAGCGCGAACGAGCCCATGGAGCGGGTCGGATCGGTGGCGGCAAGGCCCATGAAGCTGAGCACCAGCACACCCTGGCACAGCGCGATCCAGCTCTTGCGGCGGCCCAGGCGCTCCAACCCGGGCAGCGCCAGGCGATCGACCAGGGGGGACCAGAGGAACTTGAATGAATAGGTCAGCCCGATCCACGACAGCACGCCGATCGTCGCCAGATCGATCTTCACCTCGCCCAGCCAGGCGTTTAGCGTGCCGATCAGCAGCGCAAAAGGCAGGCCCGAGGAAAACCCGAAACCCAGCATCGTGGCAGACTTGCGCGTTTGCAACGCCAGCTTGAACAGCTGCCAGCCCTTTGGTTTTTGTGGCGCTGGGGCCGATGCCATTGTGGTCTCCTGGTTGCTAGATCGGCACCCTAGGCGCGGGGAATGCCCTTCGACAAGCTCAGGGCGAACGGAATCGGCAAAGCCACCTGCCTCACCAACCTCCGTTCGCCCTGAGCAACTGTGTTCAAGGTTTTGGCTGCGGATGCGGCCTTGCTCAGCGATGATCTTGCCAGATCGGCCTGTCGAACGACCATACATCCGCGCCCGGGTGAGGCGGCCACCTCACCCCGGCAGCTTGCTCAATAACCCAGATCAAACAGACAAGCTTGTCGAAGCCCCATGCCTACCGAACGCTCAATCCACCTCGAACAGATCGGCCAGTTGTTCCACGATCGTGCCGCCCAGTTGCTCCACGTCCATGATCGTCACGGCGCGGCGGTAATAGCGGGTCACGTCGTGGCCGATGCCGATAGCGACGAGTTGCACCGGGCTCTGCTTTTCGATCCAGTCGATCACCCGGCGCAGGTGCTGTTCCAAGTAACCGGCGTGATTGACCGACAGCGTGCTGTCATCCACCGGCGCGCCATCGGAAATCACCATCAGGATGCGGCGGTCTTCGGGCCGCGCAAGCATGCGGGTGTGCGCCCAGAGCAGCGCCTCGCCGTCGATGTTTTCCTTGAGCAGGCCTTCGCGCATCATCAGGCCCAGGTTCTTGCGCGCGCGGCGCCAGGGCTCGTCAGCCTTCTTGTAAACAATGTGGCGCAAGTCGTTGAGACGGCCGGGATGTGCTGGCTTGCCACCGGCCAGCCAGGCCTCGCGCGATTGGCCGCCCTTCCAGGCGCGGGTGGTAAAGCCGAGCACTTCGGTCTTCACGCCGCAGCGTTCCAGCGTGCGCGCAAGAATGTCGGCACTGATTGCAGCGATCGAGATCGGCCGCCCGCGCATCGAGCCGGAATTGTCGATCAGCAAGGTCACGACGGTGTCCTTGAATTCCACCTCGCGCTCGATCTTGTACGACAGCGAATGGCCCGGCGCGATCACCACGCGGGCGAGCCGCGCAGCGTCGAGCAGGCCTTCTTCCTGGTCGAAATCCCAGCTGCGGTTCTGCGCGGCCATCAGGCGGCGCTGCAGGCGGTTGGCCAGCCGCGTGACGACGCTTTGCAGGCCTTTCATCTGGTTGTCGAGGTAGGCGCGCAGCCGCGTCAGCTCTTCCTCGTCGCACAGGTCGGTGGCGGCGATCACTTCGTCGAAACGGGTGGTATAGGTCTTGTAGTCGAAATCCTCGGGCAGGTCGGTCCACGGGCGGTTGGGCCGGGTCGGCAGCATGCCTTCCTCGCCCTCGTCGGCCATGTCGGCGTCGGCGGCATCATCGGGGCGATCGGCTTCTTCCTGCTGATCGCCATCGCCTTCGCCGTCAGAGGTGTCGCCTGCCTGCTCCACCGGTTGCTGATCATCAGCGCTGGACTCGGACTCTTCGGGCTTTTCGGTGCCGTCGTCCTGTTCGTCCTCGCTGTCTTCGTCCTCGTTCTCGTTCTGCTCGGGCGCGGAGGCCTGGGTCAGATCGAGATGGCCGAGCATCGAGAGCGCCAGCTTCTGGAACGCCTTCTGGTCCTCCAGGCTGCCGGCAAGGCTTGCCATGTCGTCGCCGGCCTTGGCCTCGATCCAGCTGCGCACCATGTCGGTGCCGAGCTTGGCCAGCGCGGGGATCGGCGCGCCGGTGAGCTTTTCGCGCAGCAGCAGCGAAAGGGCGGTGGGCAGCGGCACTTCTTCGGGCTTGGTCGCGCGGCTGATCGGATCAGCGCTGACGCGCTGCGCGGTCACGGCGTCGAGATTGCCGCGCATGCCCTGGTAGCCGTCAGAGCCAAGCACTTCGTAGCGCACCCGCTCCACCGCGTCATAGCACGCGCGGGCGAGCATTTCCGCCGGGGCGCCGGCGTTGTGTAGGGCATCGTTGTGATAGCGCAGGCGCAGCGCCATGGAATCGGCCGCGCCGCGCGCCTGGGCCACCTGCTCTGCCGGCAAGGCGCGGCCGGGCATGGGCACGCGCATCAGCTTGCCGGTCTGGCTGGCCTGGTCCGATGTCCACGCCACTTCCACTTCGGGCTGTTCCGCCAGGGCGCGGGATGTGCCGGTGAGAACGGAGCGGAAGGTATCGAGCGGGGATTCGGCAGCCAAGAATCAATCCAGTGTTCAAAAGGGTTCAGACGTTCGGCACCAGCCCGCTGCCTCAGCCGGCTTGCCAACGCCAGTACCCTGTTGGGAGGCCGGGTGGGGGAGCGGGCTGGTGCCGAACACCGGGATCGGCGGCTTGCCGTCGATCCCGGTCAAAGGACTCAACCGATAGATTGGCCGGTCTTGGCCCAATCCGCAAGGAACCCTTCGATGCCCTTTTCGGTCAGGACATGCTTGAACAGGCCCTTGATCACCGCCGGCGGCGCGGTGATCACGTCGGCGCCGATGCGCGCGCTTTCCAGGATGTGGATGCCGTGACGGATCGAGGCGACGAGGATTTCGGTCTCGTAGGCATAGTTGTCGTAGATCAGGCGGATGTCGCGGATCAGGTCCATGCCGTCAAAGCCGTTGTCATCGTGGCGGCCGACGAAGGGCGAGACGAACGTGGCGCCGGCCTTTGCCGCCAGCAGCGCCTGGTTGGCCGAGAAGCACAGCGTGACGTTGACCATGGTGCCATCGGCGGTCAGCTTCTTGCAGGTCTTGAGACCATCGATCGTCAGCGGCACCTTGATGCACACGTTGTCGGCGATCTTGCGCAGAATTTCGGCCTCGCGCATCATCCCGGCGTGATCGAGCGCGACCACTTCGGCCGAAACCGGCCCGTGGGTGAGGTGGCAGATTTCCTTGGTCACCTCGATGAAGTCACGGCCCGACTTGGCAATCAGGCTGGGGTTGGTGGTCACGCCATCGAGAAGCCCGGTGGCGGCCAGATCGGCGATTTCGGCGGTATCGGCCGTGTCGACAAAGAACTTCATGAGGGATTGTCCTGCGCAAGGGTTATGATTTGATAATGGCGTTAACACCATAACGGCGAATCTGGCGCGGGCTATAGGGCAGCCCCATCGCGCTGTCAGGCCTGCTTGTGCGCCATCCCCCGATCAACGTTGGCGCAAACCCCGCGTTCCCCATTTGCCCCACAGGTTAGCCTGCCTATATGCACGGGGTGATGAGCCAGCCCCCGCCGCGCAGCCAGTCCCGCCGCATCCGATGCGTGGTGTTCAACGCCGCGCTGGGCCCGCTCGACTACAAGGTGCCCGCGCATCTCGATGTGGTGCCGGGCCAAGTGGTGGTCTGCCCGCTCGGACCACGCCAGATCCTGGGCGTGGTGTGGGAGGAAGACCGCCTGCCCAGCGCCGACGTGCCCGAACACAAGCTGCGCCCGATCCTGGGCGTCGTGCCGGTGCCGCCGCTCGGCGCGCCGCTGCGCCGCCTGATCGAATGGTGCGCTGAATACTACATGGCGCCGCTTTCGGCCGTGGCGCGCATGGCGCTGTCAAGCACGGCAGCCCTGCAAGGCGGCAGCACGGTTACCGAATACCGCCTGTCCGGGCGCGAGCCGGGCCGGCTGACCCCGCAACGCGCGCAGGCGATGGACCTGCTGATCGACCAGCAGGCGACGATCCGCGAACTGGCCGAAATTGCCGAGGTTTCCGACGGGGTGCTGCGCGGCATGGTCAATGCCGGGCTGCTCGAACCCGTCACGGTCGATGCCGACCGGCCCTACCCCGCCGCCGATCCGCGCCATGCCGTGCCGGAATTGACGACGGCCCAGGCGCAAGTCGCCGCGCGGCTGGTGGCGGCTGTAGGCGCGCGCCGCTTTGCCACGTTCCTGCTCGACGGGGTGACGGGCTCGGGCAAGACGGAAACCTATGCCGAGGCGATTGCGGCCGCGCTGGAACAGGGCCGCCAGGTGCTGGTGCTGCTGCCCGAAATCGCGCTGACGCAAAGTTTCCTGGCCCGGTTCGAGGCGCGCTTTGGCGTGGAGCCGGTGACCTGGCATTCCTCGCTCAAATCGTCGGAGCGGCGCCGCGCCTGGCGGGCGGTGGCGCAGGGCCGCGCGCAGGTGGTGGTCGGCGCGCGCTCGGCGCTGTTCCTGCCCTTTGCCGCGCTGGGCCTGATCGTGGTGGACGAAGCGCACGAGGTCTCGTTCAAGCAGGACGATGGCGTGCGCTACAACGCGCGCGATGTGGCGGTGATGCGTGGCCATTTCGAAAGCATCCCGGTCGTGCTGGCCAGCGCCACGCCGGCGCTGGAAAGCCTGCACATGGCCAGCACCGGCCGCTATGAACGGCTGGTGCTGCCCAGCCGCTTTGGCGGCGCCGGCCTGCCCGACATCCGCATTCTCGATCTGCGCGAGCAGGCGCCGGAGCGTGGCCACTGGCTCGCCCCGCCGCTGGTCGAGGGCCTGCGCGAGCGCCTGGCCAAGGGCGAGCAGAGCCTGCTGTTCCTCAACCGCCGTGGCTATGCCCCGCTGACGCTGTGCCGCACCTGCGGCTATCGCTTCCAGTGCCCCAATTGTTCGGCCTGGCTGGTCGAACACCGCCTGTCGCAGCGCCTCGCCTGCCATCATTGCGGCCACGAGGTGCCAACGCCCCGCGCCTGCCCCGAATGTGGCGAGCCCGATTGCCTGGTCGCCTGCGGCCCGGGGGTGGAGCGCATTGCCGATGAGGTGGCCACGATCCTGCCCGAGGCGCGCGTGGCCCTTGTCACTTCGGACACGTTGACGAGTGCGGCCAAGGCGGCCGAATTCGTGGCCCAGGCAGAAAACAAGGCCATCGACGTGATCGTGGGAACGCAATTGGTAACAAAGGGCTATCACTTCCCCGATCTCACCCTGGTGGGCGTGGTCGATGCCGACATGGGCCTGGAAGGCGGCGACTTGCGCGCGGCGGAGCGCACCTATCAGCAGGTCGCCCAGGTCGCCGGCCGCGCGGGGCGCGGGGAAAAGCCCGGCGAAGTGCTGATACACACGCGCCCACCCGCAGCCCCCGTGATAGCCCCGCTGGCCACCCGCGATCGCGATGCGTTCTATGCGGCCGAGACCGAGGCCCGGCGCGAGGCCCACGCCCCGCCGTTCGGCCGCTGGGCCGCGATCATCGTCTCGAGCGAGGACGAAGCCGAAGCGCGCGACGCGGCCCGCGCCATCGGCGGCACCGCGCCGCGCCTTGATGACGTGATGATCCTGGGCCCCGCGCCTGCCCCGCTTTCGCTGCTGCGCGGGCGCTATCGCTATCGCCTGCTGGTCAATGCCCGCCGGTCGAGCGAGGTGCAGAAGGTGATCCGCCAGTGGCTGGAGCCGTTCCGCTTTCCCCAAGGGGTAAGGGTGGCGGTGGATATCGATCCCTACAGCTTCGTTTGAGCGGTCATGAGCAGCGGCCCCGTCCTTGTCCCCGTGCTGGGCGACCAGCTTTCCCATGGCCTGTCGAGCCTGGCTGATCGCACGCCCGCAGACACCGTCGTGCTGATGATGGAAGTGTGGGACGAGACGCAATATGTGCGCCACCACAAGGCCAAGATCGCGCTGATCTTTTCGGCCATGCGCCATTTCGCCCAGGAACTGCGCGATAACGGCTTTACCGTCGATTACGTGAAGCTGGATGATCCGGGCAACAGCGGCAGCTTCACCGCCGAGGTGCAGCGCGCGATCCGCCGCCATGCCCCGCGCGGCGTGCAGATCACCGAGCCGGGCGAATGGCGCGTGCGCGAGATGATCACCGCCTGGCGCGATACGCTGGGCGTGCGGCTGCGCGTGCTGCCCGATACCCGCTTTGTCTGCCCCTTGCCCGATTTCTTCCAGTGGGCCGCCGGGCGCAAGCAATGGCGCATGGAGTACTTCTATCGCGAGATGCGCCGCAAGACCGGCCTGTTGATGGACGGCGACAAGCCGGTGGGCGGCAAATGGAACTTCGACGCGGAAAACCGCGGCGGCCCCGATGCCGATTGCCGGCCGCCCGCCGTCTCGCACTTTGCCCCCGATGCCATCACGCAAGAGGTGATCGTTCTGGTCGAGGCGCGCTTTGCCGGGCATTTCGGCAGCCTCGATCACTTTGCCTGGCCGGTCACCGCGGCGCAGGCGGCCCACGCCTTTGACCGGTTCCTGAAAACGCGGCTGCCGCTGTTCGGCCGCTATCAGGATGCGATGATGGCGGGCACCGACACGATGTATCACGCGGTGATCAGCCCGGCGCTCAACATCGGGCTGATCGATCCGGTCGAGATGTGCCGCCGCGCCGAGACCGAATGGCGCGAAGGCCGCGCCCCGATCGAGGCGGTCGAAGGCTTCATCCGCCAGGTCATCGGCTGGCGCGAATATGTGCGCGGCATCTATTGGCTGACCATGCCAGACCTCAGCGAGGCCAACCAGCTGGGCGCCACGCGGCCCCTGCCCGAATTCTGGTGGACCGGCGAAACCGACATGGCCTGCGTCGCCGATTGCGTGCGCGCCACGCACAAGAATGCCTATGCCCACCATATCCAGCGGCTGATGGTCATGGGCAATTTCGCCCTGCTTGCCGGATTGTCTCCGCAAGACGTGGCCGACTGGTTCCTGGTGGTTTACGCCGATGCCTTTGAATGGGTGGAGCTGCCCAATGTCGCCGGCATGGCGCTGTTCGCCGATGGCGGCAAGCTGGCGTCAAAGCCCTATGCCGCCAGCGGCGCCTATATCGACCGGATGAGCAACTATTGCGGCGATTGCCGTTATGACGTGAAACGCAAGGTGGGCGAAGGCGCCTGCCCGTTCAACGCGCTCTATTGGGATTTCCTCGCTCGCAACGAGCAACGCCTTGCCGGCAACCCGCGCCTTGCGAACCCCTACGCCACCTGGCGACGCATGAGCGCCGACAAGCAGGCCGAATACCGCGATAGCGCCGCCGCTTTCCTCGACACGCTGGAGCCGGCGAAGAAAGGCTGGGCGCGGGAATAGCCGTTGCCCGCAAAGCTCGCCTATCCCCGCTCCCGCTCCAGCAGCTGGCGCTTGATGTCCAGGCCATAGGCATAGCCGCCCAGGGTGCCGTCCGATCGCACCACGCGGTGGCAGGGGATCAGCACGGCCACGTTGTTGGCGCCATTGGCGCTGCCGGTGGCGCGCACGGCGCCTGGCTTGCCTACGGCAGCGGCGATCTGGGCATAGCTACGGGTTTCGCCCGGCGGGATCGCCTGCAACTGGCGCCACACCGCTTCCTGAAAAGCCGTGCCGGCCACGTCGAGCGGGATGTGGTCGGCCCGCCCCGGCACTTCCACCGCATCGACCACGGCATCGAGCAGTGCGGCAAAATCGGCTCCGCCCGTGATCAGCGTCGCCTTGGGAAAGCGCGCGCGCAGGGCGTCCTCTCCTTCGGCAAAAGAGAGGCGGCACACCCCCTTGTCGGTGGCGGCGACCAGCATCGGCCCGAGCGAGGTGGCCACTTGCGCCCAGCGAATCGTCACGCCCGCCCCGCCATTGCGCCAGGCCGATGGCGCCATGCCCAGCCGGTCGCTTTCGGCATAAAACCGCGATGGCGCGCCATAGCCGGCCTCGTGAATCGCCTCGGTCACGCTGTCGGCACTGGCCAGCACATCGCCCATGCGACGCTGGCGCAGCGCGCGGGCATAGGCGGCCGGCGATAGCCCGGTGTGGCGGGTGAACAGCTTCTGGAAATGGGCCGGGGAATAGCCCGCCTGCGCCGCCAGGGCATCGAGCGTGGGCGCCGCCTCTGCCGCCTTGATCGCGGCGATCGCCCCGGCCACGGCAGCCGCATCGCGCGCCAGGTCATCGGGCCGGCAGCGCAGGCAGGCGCGCAGGCCCGCCGCGCGTGCATCCGCGCCATCGGCAAAGAAGCGCACGTTGCCCCGCGCCGGATGGCGCGCCGCGCACGATGGCCGGCAATAGATCCCGGTGGTCAGCACACCGGTGACAAACACGCCATCCCACGCCCTGTCGCGCGCCAGCACGGCCTGCCAGCAGGCCTGGGGATCGAGGGGTTGGGTGGTGGTTGTCATGGCCGGTCCTGTGCTTTTTCCTGTGTCCTTCATGCCATCCTTGCCGCCCGCGCGCATCCCGCGCCTTGCGATCAAAGCAAATCCCGGCAATGACCTGCGCCATGTTGCGCCGCCTCATCGCCTCGCTCATCGTTGCCCTCGCCTTTGCCCCGGCCCTGCCGGCGCTGGCCGATCCGGCAGACATCGCCGCCGCCAGCCGCGGCGTCGTGCGTGTCGTGATCGTCCAGACCGAAGGGCGCAATTCCACGATGATCGGCCATGGCAGCGGCTTTGCCGTGACGCCGGAATATGTCGTCACCAATGCCCACGTGGTAGAGGCGCTGCGCCAGGACGACACCCTGATTGCCGGCATCGTGCCGCCCCAGGGGCGCGGCGGCTATGAAGCGCGCGTGGTTGCCTATTCCCCGCGCAACGATCTCGCCCTGCTCAAGATCCAGGGCGGTGGGCGGCTCGCGCCGCTTTCGCTCTATGCCGGGCAGGTAAGCGATGGCGCCGATGTCAGCGCGGTGGGTTATCCCGGCAACGTCGATCTGGCGCAGGGCCTGTCGCTGTCAGACCTGGTCAGCCCGCAGGCGGCAGTAAAGACGCGGGGCTATGTCTCGGCCGGGCGCAGTTCCAAGGAATTCGACACCATCCTGCACACTGCGCCGATTGGCGCGGGCAATTCGGGCGGCCCGCTGCTCGACGCCTGCGGCCGCGTTGTCGGGGTGAACTCGTTCGGCACGGTCAGCGACAACAGCACCGATTCGGCCTTCTATTTCGCCATCTCGATGCGCGAGCTGTCGCGCTTCCTGCAGCAGAACAATGTCCAGGCCCACGCCAGCGACCTGCCCTGCACCTCCATCGCCGATCTCGACCGGGCCGATAGCGAGCGCGCCGCCCGCGACCAGGTGCGCCAGGCCGCGCAGAACGAGGCGCGCCAGAATGCCCGCGCCCGCGCGCTCGAAACCGCGCGCCGCCAGGCCGAGATCGAGATTCTCACCCAGCGTGACAATGGCATGGCCATTGCCGTGCTGCTGCTGGTGGCGACGCTGGGCGCTGGCGGCGCCGCGTTCATCTATGCCCAGCGCCAGAACGCCAATGCCACCCGCATCGCCGGCGGCAGCGCGCTGGTGCTGCTGCTGGGCACGGTGGCGGCCTGGGCGCTGCGGCCCAGCCTGCTCTCGATCGACAGCCGCGCGGAAGACATCGTGGCCGCCGCCAGCGGCACGCCCGATGCCCCGGCGAGCACGGCGGCCGGCGGCAAGGCCGGCACCGGCAAGTTCATCTGCGTGCTCGATCCCCGGCGCAGCCGCGTGACCGTGTCTGACATCACCGATGTGCCGATCACCTGGAGCCAGGATGGCTGCATGAACCAGCGCAGCCAGTATGGCCTTGCCGCCGATGGCTGGTCGCGCGTGCTGGTGCCCAATGGCGAGGATACGATCGCGGTTACCCACTTCGATCCCGACAGCCACACGTACACGGTCGAACGCTTCCTGATGGGCCTCGATGCCATGAACCAGGCGCGCGACGCCCGGCAGAAGGTGGTTGCCCCGGCGTGCGGCGCGGGCGAGGCCGAGGCCCGCCGCTTTGGCGAAGCACAGCAGGCGATCCGCGCGCTGCTGCCCGCCGAGCCCAACGAACGCATGCGCTACAATTGCCAGCCGGCGCCTTGAGACAGGCCACGTTTCTCCCCCTCCTCTTCACAGGAGGGGGGCGGGGGTGGTGGATGCCTGGAGCAGGGCGTCCCAATACCCGCGGCCCCGTCTCCGAAAAGGCGTGAGGCCACCAGGCCCCGCCCGGCCCCGAATCACCCTCCGCTGGCCATCCCGCGTTTTCAGGCCGCGCCGTCCCACGCTTGAGACGTTTCGACACGCCGATCCGCATACGTTTGCGCCTCCATTAACAGGGGCTGCCAACTGGTGACTTGTCATATGGCGGTGACGTTGCTAGGCGCGCCGGGACTGCGGGCCGTCACGTGCATTTTTTGCGCGTCATGCGCCTTGCTTGAAATCCTTGGACGAAGGGGACTGAGGCGCGTGGAGATTTCCAGCGGCATCACGGCCAGCCTGGCGGGGCGTTATGCTTCCGCACTTTATGAGCTGGCAAATGAACAGGGCCTGGTTGCGGCCGTGGAAGGCGATCTCGAACGCCTGGCTGACGCTCTGCGCGAATCGGCAGATTTCGCTGCGCTGATCCGCAATCCGCAGGTCGCCCGCGAAGACGCCGCCCGTGCGATCGCCGCTGTTGGCCAGGTGCTGGGCATTTCGCCGCTCACCGCCAATTTCCTGGGCGTGATCGCCGGCAACCGCCGCCTGTCTGCCCTGCCCGACGTGGCGCGCGCCTATGCCGCGATCGCAGCAGCTGCCCGCAACGAAGTGACTGCCCATGTCACCAGCGCGCATCCGCTCGACGAGGGCCAGATCGCCGCGCTCTCGGAAAAGCTCGCTGCCCGCGCCGGCAAGTCGATCAAGCTCAAGACTGCGGTCGATCCCGAGATCCTCGGCGGGCTGGTCGTCAAGATCGGCAGCCAGATGATCGACAGCTCGATCCGCACCCGTCTCAATTCGCTCGCCCAGGCCATGAAGGGCTGAAGCCAAAAAGTTTGCACGAAAGGCTGAACGATGGAAATCCGCGCCGCTGAAATCTCTAAGGTCATCAAGGACCAGATCGCCAGCTTCGGCACCGAGGCCCAGGTCTCGGAAGTCGGCTCCGTGCTGTCGGTCGGCGACGGCATCGCCCGCATCCACGGGCTGGATCAGGTCCAGGCCGGCGAAATGGTCGAATTCGCCAACGGCATCAAGGGCATGGCCCTCAACCTCGAAGCCGACAACGTCGGCGTCGTGATCTTCGGCTCTGACGCCGAGATCAAGGAAGGCGACACCGTCAAGCGCACCGGCACGATCGTGGACGTTCCGATCGGCAAGGGCCTGCTGGGCCGCGTGGTCGACGCGCTGGGCAACCCGATCGATGGCAAGGGCCCGATCGAATACACCGAGCGCCGCCGCGTCGAAGTCAAGGCTCCCGGCATCATCCCGCGCAAGTCGGTGCACGAACCCGTGCAGACCGGCCTCAAGGCGATCGACGCCCTGGTGCCCGTGGGCCGTGGCCAGCGCGAGCTGATCATCGGTGACCGCCAGACCGGCAAGACCGCCGTCGCGATCGACACCTTCATCAACCAGAAGGCCGTCAACGCCGGTTCGGACGAAGGCAAGAAGCTGTACTGCATCTATGTCGCGATCGGCCAGAAGCGCTCGACCGTGGCCCAGATCGTGCGCCAGCTCGAAGAAAACGGCGCGATGGAATACACCATCGTCGTGGCCGCCACCGCTTCGGAACCGGCTCCGCTGCAGTACCTGGCGCCCTACACCGGCTGCACCATGGGTGAATTCTTCCGCGACAACGGCATGCACGCCGTGATCGTGTACGATGACCTTTCCAAGCAGGCCGTCGCCTATCGCCAGATGTCGCTGCTGCTGCGTCGCCCGCCGGGCCGCGAAGCCTATCCGGGTGACGTGTTCTACCTGCACAGCCGCCTGCTCGAACGCGCCGCCAAGATGAACGACGACAACGGCGCCGGTTCGCTGACCGCCCTGCCGATCATCGAAACCCAGGCTGGTGACGTGTCGGCCTACATCCCGACCAACGTGATCTCGATCACCGACGGCCAGATCTTCCTGGAAACCGGGCTGTTCTACCAGGGCATCCGTCCGGCCATCAACGTCGGCCTCTCGGTGTCGCGCGTGGGCTCCTCGGCCCAGACCAAGGCGATGAAGAAGGTGGCCGGCTCGATCAAGCTGGAGCTGGCGCAGTACCGCGAAATGGCGGCCTTCGCCCAGTTCGGGTCTGACCTCGACGCTTCGACGCAGAAGCTGCTCAACCGCGGTGCGCGCCTGACCGAGCTGCTCAAGCAGCCGCAGTTCTCGCCGCAGGGCTTTGAAGAGCAGACCTGCGTGATCTTTGCCGGCACCCAGGGCTACCTCGACGCCGTGCCGGTCGACCAGGTCACCGAATACGAAGCCGAACTGCTCAGCTTCCTGCGCACGCAGAAGGCCGACCTGCTCGCCGAAATCCGCGATACCAAGGATCTGGGCGACGGCGCCAAGGCCAAGCTCAAGGAAGCGCTCGACGCTTTCGCCAAGCAGTTCGCCTGATAACGCATGATTCATCCCCCCGGTGGGCCAGCACGGCCAGCCGGGGGAGATGAAGTGGAGATAGACGAGTGGCCTCGCTCAAGGAACTCAAGCTGCGGATCAACTCGGTCAAGTCGACCCAGAAGATCACCAAGGCCAAGCAGATGGTCGCCGCGGCCAAGCTGCGCAAGGCGCAGGCCGCTGCCGAGGCCGCGCGCCCCTATGCCGGCCGCCTCGCCGGCGTGATGGCCAGCCTCGCCAGCAAGGTGCAGGTTGGCGAAGGCAGCCCCAAGCTGCTCGCCGGCAATGGCAAGGACCAGGTTCACCTGCTGGTCGTCGCCAATTCCGATCGCGGCCTGTGCGGCGCGTTCAACGCCAACATCGTCAAGGCCGCCAAGGCCAAGGCGCAGGAACTGCTTGCCCAGGGCAAGACGGTGAAGTTCTACCTCGTCGGCCGCAAGGGCCGCGCCCCGATCCGGCGCGATTATCCCAGCGCGATTGCCGGCGGGTTTGACACCACCACCGTGCGCGAGGCCGGCTTTGCCGAAGCGGAAAAGATCGCCAACGAACTGCTGGCCATGTACGAGGCCGGCCAGTTCGACGTGGCGCACCTGATCTATTCCAAGTTCCGCAGCGCGCTGGTGCAGATCCCCACCACCCAGCAGATCGTGCCCGTGCCGGCACCGACCGTGCCCGTGGCCAACGATGGCGGCGCCGTGGTCGATTACGAACCCGACGAGGAAGCGATCCTCGCTGACCTGCTGCCGCGCTACCTGCGCGTCCAGCTGTTCGGGGCGCTGATCGAGAACATGGCCAGCGAACAGGGCGCCTCGATGACCGCGATGGACAATGCCACGCGCAACGCCGGCGAGCTGATCAAGAAGCTGACCATCCAATACAACCGCAGCCGCCAGGCCGCGATCACCACCGAACTCATCGAAATCATCGCCGGCGCCGAAGCGCTTTGACGACGACCCAGCAGGCAAGGAAAGACTAGAATGGCAACCGCACCTGTCATCACATCGACCGGCAAGATCAGCCAGGTCATCGGCGCCGTCGTCGACGTTCAATTCGACGGCGAACTGCCGGCCATCCTCTCGGCTCTCGAAACCAGCAACAACGGCAACCGCCTGGTGCTGGAAGTGGCGCAGCACCTGGGTGAAAACACCGTGCGCACCATCGCCATGGACTCGACCGAAGGCCTCACCCGTGGCCAGTCGGTGACCAGCACCGGCGCGCAGATCTCGGTGCCGGTCGGCCCCAAGACGCTTGGCCGCATTCTCAACGTGGTGGGTGATCCCATCGACGAACGCGGCCCGGTTGGCGCGACCCAGTTCGCCCCGATCCACGCCAAGGCTCCCGAATTCATCGACCAGTCGACGGAAGCGGCGATCCTGGTTACCGGCATCAAGGTGATCGACCTGCTCGCGCCTTATGCCAAGGGCGGCAAGATCGGCCTGTTCGGCGGCGCCGGCGTGGGCAAGACCGTGCTCATCCAGGAACTGATCAACAACATCGCCAAGGGCCACGGCGGCGTGTCGGTCTTTGCCGGCGTGGGTGAACGCACCCGCGAAGGCAACGACCTGTATCACGAATTCCTCGACGCCGGCGTTATCGCCAAGGACGCCGAAGGCAACGCCACCTCGGAAGGTTCCAAGGTTGCGCTCGTCTATGGCCAGATGAACGAACCGCCGGGCGCCCGTGCCCGCGTCGCGCTCTCGGGCCTGACCATGGCCGAATACTTCCGCGACCAGGAAGGCCAGGACGTGCTGTTCTTCGTGGACAACATCTTCCGCTTCACCCAGGCCGGCTCGGAAGTGTCGGCGCTGCTCGGCCGCATTCCCTCGGCTGTGGGTTACCAGCCCACCCTGTCGACCGACATGGGCGCGCTGCAGGAACGCATCACTTCGACCAACAAGGGTTCGATCACCTCGGTCCAGGCGATCTACGTGCCGGCCGACGACTTGACCGACCCTGCGCCGGCCACCTCGTTCGCCCACCTCGACGCCACGACCACGCTGAACCGCGCGATCTCGGAACTCGGCATCTATCCGGCCGTGGACCCGCTCGACTCGACCAGCCGCGTGCTCGAACCGCGCATCGTTGGTGCAGAGCACTACGAAACCGCCCGTCGCGTCCAGGAAACCCTGCAGAAGTACAAGTCGCTGCAGGACATCATCGCCATCCTGGGCATGGACGAACTGTCGGAAGAAGATAAGCTGACCGTGGCCCGCGCCCGCAAGATCCAGCGCTTCCTTTCGCAGCCGTTCCACGTGGCCGAAGTGTTCACCGGCATCCCCGGCAAGTTCGTCCAGCTCGAAGACACCGTCCGCTCGTTCAAGGCGGTGGTTAACGGCGAATACGATCACCTGCCCGAAGCCGCGTTCTACATGGTCGGCGGCATCGACGAAGCCGTCGAAAAGGCCAAGAAGCTGGCTGCCGAAGCCTGATCTTGACCATTCTCCCCTCCCGCCTGCGGGAGGGGTCGGAGGAGGGCCTGTAGGGGCGCTCTCTTTCGAAGCACCGGCTAACAGCCCCTCCCCCAGCCCCTCCCGCGTGCGGGTGGGGAGCGTAGAGACGGACCATGCTCCACTTTGAACTCGTCACCCCGGCCCGCCTCGTCCGCTCGGAAGCGGTGTGGCAGGTTGTCGTTCCCGGCACCGAAGGCGAATTCGGCGTTCTCGAAGGCCACGCGCCGTTCATGTCCACGGTCAAGGACGGCACGATCAAGGTCTATCGCACCCAGGGCGGCCAGCCGGAAGAAATCCGCGTGCAGGGCGGCTTTGCCGAAGTGAACGCCAAGGGCCTCACGGTTCTGGCCGAACACGTCGAAGGCTGACGCACGCATCCCACGGATGTGCAAGCGGGCCGGTGCCTTCGGGGCGCCGGCCCGTTTTGCGTTTCAGGCGCGCAGCTTGGCAAACATGTCGGCAAAGGTCAGCCGGGTGTCGATCCAATCATAGACGCGCATCGGCCGCCCATCCGGCCGGAGCAGATAGGCACCCTGCCCATCCAACCGCGGCGTAGGCGCCACGTGATAGCGGCACGATGCACTGTCGGGCTCGAACGCGCTTTGCAGGGCGGTCAGCGTCACCAGCGGGCTATCGCCCAGGGCATAGGTCTCGCCAAGGTTGAGGCCCATGGGCGCAACGGCCCGGCGCGTCCGCGCCAGCTGGGCCACCAGCCATGCGCCGACCGGGCCGCTTTGCCCCATCAGGCGCAGTTCGGCCAGACTGACCAGCATCTGGCGATAGGCATTGCGCGGCACCTGCCAGATGGGAATCGCGCTTTCACCAAACACGAACTGCGCCGCTGCCGGATCGATGGTGAAATTGTATTCCGGCTGCGCCCCGCCCGGCGGCGGCGCGACGCCCGTGTGCTCGCTGCCCCCGATCCACACCAGCGTCATATGCTGGGCAATGCGCGGCTCGGCCCGCAACGCGGCAGCCAGATCGGTCAGCCCGGCGCCGGCGGTATAGAACAACGGCGTCTTGGTATCGCTGCGCATCGCCTCTGCCACGATGGCTGCCACGGCCTGGGCCGAATCACGCCGATCGGCCCGCCCCAACGCCCCTTCGGCACCGCGCACCACCGGCACGCGCCCGGTCAACCCCATCACATCGAGCAATTCCCGCGCCCTCGCCGCAGCCTTGTCGGCCTGATGCCCGTCATCCGGCTCGGCATCCTGGGGCGAATGCAGGTGCGACCCGATGATCAGCCGCACATCGGCAGACGGGCTGCGCAGCGCATGGGCCAGCGCGAACAGCCCATCGGGATCGCCCGCCAGGTCATTGTCGACGATCACCCGCATGCGCGGCGGCGAATCGGGCAAGATATCTTCGGCGCGGGCCACAAGCGGGAACATCGGCAGGGCGGAGAGGCCCAGCAAGGCGGCGCGGCGTGACAGGTCCATCGAACAATCACAGCACTTTGGGCGGCCTTGTCAACCGAGCGCGGCACTGGCTTTTTGATAGGCACACGAACTTTTTTGCAAATTCACGTTTGTGAACTTTTCAACAGAGTGAATTTAGGGCATGGAACGTGCCGACAAAGCCCGAGGGAGAGATACCTGTCATGACCCAGAACCTGGCCAACGTGATTGGCGCGCAAGCCAACCTGGTCGATTTCCTGCGCAACCAGCAGGTCGGCCCCAACGTCTATCCCGGCGTGCCGGCGGAATATTCCAACTGGCGTGCCGAGCAGTGGGCCTGGGGCCACACCGCAGTGCTCTACAACCAGTCCTACCACATGGTGGACCTGGCCGTGCGCGGGCCCGACGCGTTCAAGATGCTGGAATACCTCGGCATCAACAGCTTCAAGAACTTCCAGCCCGATCGCGCCAAGCAGTTCGTGCCGGTCACGCCCGATGGCTATGTCATCGGCGACGTGATCCTGTTCTACCTGGACGAGAACGAATTCAACCTGGTTGGCCGCGCCCCCACGATCGAGTGGGTGGAATACCATGCCGCCACCGGCAACTGGAACGTGACGGTGGAGCGCGACGAGCGCTGGGCGATGCGCAACGATGGCAAGCGCAACAGCTATCGCTTCCAGATCCAGGGCCCCAACGCGATGAAGATCATCGAAAAGACCACTGGCAAGACCCCGCCCGAACTCAAGTTCTTCCACATGACCCGCATGACCATCGGCGGCAAGGACGTGCGCGCGCTGCGCCATGGCATGGCCGGGCAGCCGGGCTTTGAACTGTTCGGCCCGTGGGAAGACTATGGCGCGGTGCACGCCGCGCTGGTGGAAGCCGGCAAGGAATTCGGCATGGCCCTGGTTGGCGGCCGCGCCTATTCGTCCAACACGCTGGAATCGGGCTGGATTCCCTCCCCGCTGCCGGCGATCTACACCGGCGAGGCGCTGGCGCCTTACCGCGAATGGCTCTCGGCCAATTCCTATGAAGCCAAGTGCTCGGTCGGCGGCAGCTACGTGCCCGAAACCGTCGAAGGCTATTACACCACGCCGTGGGATCTGGGCTATGGCCCATTCGTCAAGTTCGACCATGATTTCATCGGCCGCGCCGCGCTGGAAAAGATGCACGCTGCCGGCAACCACCGCACCAAGGTGACGCTGGCGCTCGACAACGAAGACGTGATGCGCGTGCAGTCTTCGGCGCTGAGCAAGGGCGATCGCGCCAAGTTCATGGAATATCCCAGTGCGGTCTATGCCATGCATCCGTTCGACCAGGTGCTCAAGGATGGGCAGATGGTCGGCCTGTCCACCTGGATCGGCTATTCGGCCAACGAGGGCAAGTTCCTGACCCTGGCGATGATGGACAAGGGCCACGAAGCCATCGGCGGCGAAGTCAGCCTGCTGTGGGGCGAGCCCAATGGCGGCACGACCAAGCCCACCGTCGAGCCGCACGTGCAGACCGAAATCAAGGCCGTGGTCAGCCCCGTGCCCTATTCCGAAGTGGCGCGCGACGCCTATGCCGAAGGCTGGCGCACGCAGAAGTAAGCGTCGGGGAGCGATCCCTGGTGCGGGCGCCGGCCTCCTCCCGACGGAGGCCGGCGCTTTCTTTTTGGGCGGATATTTCGTTTGCCTTGCTAACAATTCATGGCATGATCGCGGCAACCAAGGAGAGGATGCCGCCATGGCACAAGACAACAAGATCACCTTTTACGACCTGGCCATTTCCACCGGCGCCACGATCAGTCCGTTCGTCTGGGCCACCAAATATGCCTTGAAGCACAAGGGCTTTGATCTTGATGTCGTGCCCGGCGGATTTACCGGCATTCTCGAGCGGACCGGCGGCAAGACCGAGCGCCTGCCCGCAATCGTCGACGATGGCACCTGGGTGCTCGATAGCTGGGGCATCGTCGAATACCTCGATGCGACCTATCCCGATCGCCCGCTGCTGATACCGCATGAAAGTGTGGCCGCCACGCTCAAGGCGCTGGACCACTGGTTCTGGGGTGCTGCCGTTGGCCCGTGGATGCGCTGCTTCTGCGCCGATTATCGCGACCTGTCGCTGCCGCAGGACCACGAATACATCACCCATTCGCGCGAAAAGATGCTGGGCCGCAAGCTGGAGGACATCCAGGCCGGCCGCGAAGACCGCCTTGCCGGCATTTCCGCGGCGCTGGAGCCGTTGCGCTCTGCCCTGGGCCAGCATGCCTGGCTCGGCGGCAGCAGCCCCAACTATGCCGATTACCGCATCCTCGGCGGCTTCCTGTTCACCGCCTCGGTGTGCAAGACCCCGGTCTTGGCCAACGATGATCCGCTGCGCGACTGGCTCGATCGCTGCCTCGATCTCTATGGTGGCCTGGGCCGCCATCCTGGCCTGTTCCCGCTGTTCGGCCTGGTCGAGCGTGAGGGCGATGTGCCCCTGTTCACCCGCCAGGGCGGGCTTGGCGGCATCTACAAGCGCAATACCGGCCCCGCCTCTACCCAGGCGGAAACGCAGAAGATCACGCAAGGAATGAAGCAGCCGGCCTAAGGCTTGCGCTTCGTCCCCCGCGTCATCAGGTCGGGCTTGGGGGGCGGGCGCCAGCCGGGCGGCGGGGTCATCGCCTGCTGGCTGGTGCCAAGCCCCATCGCACCGGGCACCTGGCGCTTGAGCCCCGCAGTGTCGGACCTCGCGGCCTCTTCCGCACTGGCGCCGCCGCGCATGAGCGTGATCATGTCGCGCAGGCGCCGCGCCTCTTCGAAATCGAGCGCGGCCACGGCGGCGTCCATCTGCGCGGGGCGTGTCGGAATGGTTTCGGCCATGCGGTGACCATGCGCGAGCGGG
>CAYXUN010000010.1:0-5862 GCA_964468165.1 uncultured Novosphingobium sp.
GGGGGGGTTGGGTTTGTTTTGTGATCGGGTGGTGTTTGGGGGGGTGGGGGGGGGGGGGGGGGGGGGGGGGGGGGGGGGGGGGTTTTGGGGCCCGGGCCCCGCGCCGATCATAACGAGGCAGGCATCAGGCCGCCGGCGTCTGCCAATCGGGCGTGCCGACATAGCTGAAGGCATCGGTGCCGAAATGATCCCGCGCCAAGGCCCGGGTAAAGCCTTCCTCGCCGGGCTTCAGGTCCAGCCCATCGTCGAACAGATCGCCGATGGTGTCGTCGTCGCGGCGCCAGATTGCCATGGATCGCTCTCCTTCAGGCGTAGTGGATGTTGAGGCACAGGATGTCCCCGGCGGCGAGCGCGGTGGTGTCGCTGTCGGGCGCGGCGCCGGTCAGGGCAAAGGCCAGGCCCGCGCTGAAATAGAGCGCGGTCTGGAAATCGATGTCGAACGGCGCGGACGGGGCCAGGTAATAGGTCGCCACCGGCGTATCAGTGCCCACGGTCGGCGCCGATGCCTTGTTGTAGAGCTTGAGATAGCGCGCAGCGGCGCTGGCGTTGTGGCCGCGCACGCGGAACAGATCGGCGCCGCTGGTCTTGACGCTGGTGGCGTTGGTCGTCGCTGCGGCCGACAGCAGCCGGTTGGTGCTGGCGGGCTTCTTCGCCTGGTCCCAGGTCGCGCCGTTGTGCTGCATGCCAAAGCTGGCCACGGCGAGCGCATAGGACGGGTTGGTCGTGCCGTTCGCCGGGGCGATGGCGGTAAACGCGCTGCCCGCCGCGCTGAACAGCGTGACTGCCAGTGCGCCCTTGTTGGTCAACTGCATGTTGCCGCGCTGGCCATCGGCGAGCGTTGGCAGCGTGGCACTATAGACCCCGCCCACCTTGACCGGATTGCCCGCGTCCGCCGCGCCGGCGGCCACGTTGCCCAGGCTGGCGACATTGCCCGATACGCCGCCGGAATGGCCCACGGTCACGGCCAGGTTGGTGCCGCCGGGGGAGCGGACCCACACGTTGGCGGCATTGCCCACGATCGTGCCGCGCGGGTTGATAGTCACGCCGGCCAGGTCGCTGGCCGGGGCGGTGGCGCCGCCAAAGCACACCTTGACCGGCTGCTGGCCGGTGTTCTGCAACAGCACGTCGGCGTTGGCGGCGGCGGTAAGCGTGGCGGCAATGTCTTGCCAGGCGCCGTTGGCGGCAAAGCTGCTCTGGGTGGCGGCTGCCATCTGCATCTCCTTGGTAACGGGTTCTGACGGGCAAGGCCGGGTGCGTGTTGGCGCGCACCCGGCTGCAGGCCTTACTGGCCGCCCACGCCCAGGTTGGTCTGGCGGCTGGCCACCACGGCGGCGGTGATCTTGCCGGCCGTGGCATTGCTGCCGCCCACGGTGTAATAGAGCCGCAGGTAGCGGGCGTTGACGCCCTCCTCGATGCTGCCGGGCACCTTGAACTGATAGCCGGCAACCAGGCTGGCCAGCGGCACCACGGCGCCGGCGGAAACCGTGGTCCAGGTGGCATTGTCGGGCGAAACCTGCACGCTCACCTGCAGGTTGGTCAGCCCGGCGAAGGCCTGCGTGACGGTCACCGCAAGGTCCAGTTCGGGACCGCGGCCCAGGTCGCGGATCAGCGCGGCATTGGCGCCAAACGGCGTGCCGGTGGTGCCAAGGTCGATGACATTGGCCGACGCGGCCGAGGCGGTTACTGCCTGGGCATCGCTCAGCAACAGCGAATTGTCGAAAATCATGCGAAATTCTCCGATTTGAGGGGGCGCTGCGGCTTAGGCGACCAGCGCTTCGTTGGTGACGAGCGCGTCGGTTTCGCGGATCGGGATGCCGCGCCAGGTCATCACTTCCTCGCCCTGGATTTCCATCGGCGTCAGGCGGACGAAATTGTCCACGCCGCTGCGGCCGTTGCTGGTTTCGGCGTCCAGCGCTTCGAGCAACACGCGGTTCATGTAGATCACGGTGCGGCCCGGGCTGACCTGGCCCTCGCGCTCCATGTGATAGGCGCGGCGGCCCTGCAGCTTGTAGTAAAGCTTGCGCAGCAAGGGGTTGAGCGCGACCGTCCCGGCCACCACGTCGGACACGTCGATGTTGGCGATGCGCCCGTTGAAGCGCCAGTCCTTCACGCACAGCCCCATGTGCTGGGTGAACTTCTCTTCCTTGACGTAATAGGGGTTGCCATTGCCATCGAGCACGCGCTGGCGGCCCATGTCCTCGCGCTGGACGCCGGCCGGCACGGTATCGGGCACGATCACGCTGGTCTGCATGTCGCCATGGGTGACGAACCAGATCGAGGCGTTGTCCGCCTGCACGCCGCCGGCATTGACCACGTTGGGGTTGGCCAGCGAATTGTAGCGCGGCGCCAGGCCGTGGAACTGCTTGCCGTTCACCTTGACATCGGAATACCAGATCGCGCTGTCCACGGTCTGGGCGATCGATTCCAGGAAGCCCTGGCCTTCCACCAGGCGCAGCTTGGCCGCTTCGGCAGGCTTGAGGTTGAGCAGCCGCTCGTCCACCGAAGACAGGCCCTCGACAAAGCCGGTGGTGTCCTTGACTTCGGTATAGTTGCCCTTGGACTGGGCGATGCCCTGATAGAGCGCGCCCCACGAAACACTGGGCAGGCCGGTGCGGATCGTCGAACGATGCTCGGTGCCGCTGTTGCAGGCCACCACGTTGGCATCCTTCATGAAGGGCGTCAGCTGGGTCAGCGCCTCCACCACGTCGCCCAGGCCGTCGCCGCCGGCCTTGAGCACGTCGATCAGGTTCCAGTAACTCGAGCCGAGAATGGCCATGAAGCTATCTCCTTAGTTCGCTTCTTGGGGGTAGAGACGTTCCCAGACGGGGCGCTGGCTGGCGCTGCCGGCATGGGCACGGGCAAAGCCGCTGTCCTCGCTGAGCAATTGGCCCAGGCGGCGGAACGCGCGGATCATGTCGGGGTGGTTGCCAAAGCCGCTGTCGGCCAGGGCCTGGCGAAACGGATGCCCTTCGCCAAAGCCCAGGGCATCAAGGCCGCGCGCGGCCAGGTGCTCGCTTTCCGCCCGGCGCGCGCCGCCGATTTCGGGATCGGCGGCAAACTCTTCGGCCCAGGCCCGCTTTTGCGCGGCCGCGGCATCGGCAAAATGGCCCAGCAGCGCGTCTTGCGTGCGCTGCATCACCCCTTGCGCCAGCGGCAGCAGCTTGCCCGCCTGCTCGTTCGACAGGCCCAGCTCGCGCAGCACCGGATCGGCGCTCTGCAGCAGCTTGGGGTCGATCGTCAGGCCATCCAGCGCCAGCTCATAGCGTTCGGGCGCGCCAGCCGGGGGGATGGGGGCCGCGGGGCTGGGGGCCGTGGCAGCAGGGGCAACTGCCGGTTCAGCGGCGCCCGGCGGGGGAAGCGGACCGGCGCTGGCCGGTTCCGCGCTCGGCGCTGTCGTCGGCGCCGTCTGGGTCGGGAAGCTCGTCGTATCGGGTGCGGGGATGGGGTCGCTCAAGGCGGTGTTCCTTTGCACAGAGGGCAGCATCGAGCACGGCCTGCAAGGTCGTCAGGCCCAGCGGGTCCTGGGTGCGAATGGCCTGTTCCTGGCCGCGATGGGCCAGCGCGATCAGGTCGAAACCCAGGCTGCGCCGCCCTTCGAGGAAGGCGAGCAGGGCGCTGTCGGCCCCGCTGGCCATGGCCTGTTGCCCCAGCAGGCCGGCACCTTGAATCGCTGCGTGCAGGAAGCGGCGAAATTCGGGGCGGGCGATCAGGAAGGCGGCGTCGGTTTCGGCCAGGCTCACGGCTGGATCAGCCGCTTGAGCAGGTTTTCGCCGCCCACGTCGGCGCGCGAAAGTAGCTCGGCCGCGGCCGCCGCGTCCTTCATGGCCGGGTGTTGTGCGGGGCGGCTTGCGCGGCGTGGCTGGCCTCCAGCCGTTGCCCGCGCAGCTGCGCCACCTGCGCTGCCGGGCGCATGATCCGTGCCGGCGTGCCCGCCCGCCAGGCATATTCGTCCAGCGCCTCGTCGAAATCGATCTTGTCGAGCACGTCGGGATGGGCCGCGGCCAGATTGCCGACAAAGCCGACCACGCGCTCGATCTGGCCGATGCCGACCATGCGCTGCATCTGCTGCAGGATGCTCACGAACTCCACGCGCACGCCGCGCCCATGCAGCGCCGGGGGCGGGGGTGGCAGCATCCCGCCCCGGCTCATGATCGCAAAGGTGCGATCGATCGCCACCTGCAGCTTTTCGTTGGCCACGCGCTCGATCACCGGGCCAAGCTGGGTCAGCTTCTCCTCGTTGCGGCTGGCGATCTCCTCCACGTTGCGGGGCTGCACCCCGCGCATGTTGGTGATCGCGTTGAACAGGTCGGCAAAGCTCAGGCCATCGATCTGGCGCCGGCACTTGTCCATTTCCTCGCCGATCGCGGCCACGGCCTGGTAGGGCATCTGATAGGGGATCAGCACGCCTTCGCGGTCCAGGCCCGATGCGGTCACCGTCCGTCCCGGCTCGCCGGTCAGGCGCACGCCGGGCGGCACGATCTTCTCGGGCTTGACCATCTGGTCGATCGCCTCGTTGCGGCGCTTGGCCTGCATCTGCAACTCGCGCAGCGCGGGCAATGCTTCCATGCCGGGGCAATGGCCATAAGTATCGCCACCCACCACGTCCCAGCGCGGCGCCCAGAATGGCTGCTCGTTATAGCCTGACACTTTCAGCAGGCTGTCCCCGCGCGCGCCGGCCTCCCAATAGACGCTGCGCCAGGCTTTTGATCCGAAGCGATGCGGATCGTGGCCCGGGTCGGGCTCGATCGCGTGAAAGACCTCCACCACAGTTTCGTACTGGCTGCGGTCATAGAGCGCGCGCACGGCCGGCGAGACAGCCTCGCCAAAGGTTTCCACGGCCTGGCGCACGCTCATCGGGCAGGTGCGATAGAGCGTGTCGGGCACTAGCGCGTCAGACAGCGCGATCCAGTATTCGCCAAAGGTCAGCGCGTGGCACACCGCGCCGGCGTGCGGGTGCTCCACCATCACGCAGGCTTCGGTGCCGAACAGGCCCATTTCGCCATAGCCGGCCTTGGCCGCGCCATAGAAATTGGTCGATGCCAGAAAGGCATAGATCCGCCGCTCGACCGCCGAAAGCCAGGCGCGAACGCCATCGGCCTCCATCAGGTCATCGTCTGCGGTCTTGAGCGTGAACCACGGGCGCGATGCGCTCGACAGGCCCGAGGTCATGCCGTTGGTCAGCGTGCGGAACGCTTCGATGCCGTGGGGATCGAACAGCGTGCGGTTCCACTGCCGGCGCCGCGCGCCCGAGCGGTCCTTGCCGCCAGACAGAAAGCGTGAACGCGCCGGCTGGGCAAAGCGGGCGATCTGCTCGGCCTCGGCCTCGTAATCCTGGCGCACGGATTTCATCCCCGCCAGGCGCGCCTCGCAATGGGCGCGGATCGATTTGGGATCAGCCAAGCGTGCCTCCCGAGCCAAGCGTGGTGGACGTAATCCGCGCGCTGCCGGTCAGCCCGAGGGGCGAAGTCACCATCCCGGCCAAAATCGCGCGCCGCCAGCGGGCATTGTCCATGGCGCCGGCGGGCGCCCCCTGGTCAGGCAGTTTCAGGGTCTGCCGCTCGGGCGTGGTGGGAACGGTGGGCGTGCTGCACATCTAGGCACCTCCATGAATGATGGTGCTTGTATGGCGGCCCGCTGCGGGGTTGAATCGCTGCCTGGGCCGCTCAACCCAGCTCGCCATAGCGCCCGGCGCCATCGTCTGCCCGCACCTCTGGCTCCAGCCAGGCGGGCATGGCACGCGGGCCCACCGCCTCGGCAAAGGTGCAGGCCAGGGCATCGGCCCAGTCCGGGCTGGGCAGGCCGCGCCGCTTCATGTCGGGCTTCTTTTCCAGCTGCACGCGGGTATCGTCGGCAGCAAAGGAA
>CAYXUN010000010.1:5872-73831 GCA_964468165.1 uncultured Novosphingobium sp.
GATCAGGTCGTCGCGCAAACGGTCGCTGTCGGGCACAGCGCCTTGGCCCAGCCAGGCCCGCATCCGCGTCCACATTTCCGCGCGCTTGTTGGCGGTGGGCACGCTCACCCCCGGCTCCAGCTCCGCCTCGCGGCCCTTGGCGCCAAACCACACCTCGATCACCGGCATGTCGCCCAGCAATTGGCGCAGCCGGTCGACCACCGCCGCGCCGACATTGCCGGCATCGACAAAGATGGCATCAGGGCGGTGGCGCTGTGCTTCCAGGGCAATGTCGCCCGCCAGCTGCATGGCATCCACGCCGCGCCAGCTCTTCCACGCCCGGCTGCGCGCATCGCGGCCACTGCGGATGGCAAGGACGCTTTCATCGTCGCCAAACCGCGCGCAGTCCACGCCAAAGATCACCGGATCGGTCGGCAGGCCGGGGACGATCGGGCGCCGTCTTGCCGCCTCGGCCAGATCCTGCGGAATGAACTGCATCGAACTGCTCGACGGGAACTCGCCGCGTACGCGCACGCGCACCACGTCGCTGTCGGCGCCATAGGCCGCCACCAGTTCGTCCAGATAGCCGGTGTTGACGCCTTCCACCGTGCGCGCGTCGATCTGGGCGGTGCGCCACAGATTGCGGTGCTTGGCAAAGCATTCGCGAAAGGCACCGGTGTTCTGCGTGGGATTGCCAAATGCCAGCCAGATCAACTCGGTATCGGCATCGGTCAGCGCGCCCAGCGCCACTTCCCACACCTTGTCGGCAATGCCCGATGCCTCGTCAAAGATCAGCACGATCCGCCGGCCCATGTTGTGCAGGCCGGCAAAGGCTTCGGTGTTGTGCTCGCTCCAGGTCACCAGGTCGGCGCGCCACGATGGTCCGCGTCCCGGCGCGGTCGAGGCCAGCGCGCGCCGCGTCTGGGCAAACCAGTGCGCGGTCAGCGAAATCTGCGCCCATTTGGCAATTTCCGGGGCGGTCTTGGTGTCCAGCTGGCTTTCGGTATTCGCCGTCACCAATACGCGGGTATCGGGGCAGGTATCGAGCGCCCATTTGACGATCATGGCGACCAGCGCCGATTTGCCGATGCCATGGCCCGATGCCCGCGCCAGGCGCAGCGGCGTGTGGCGCGTTGCCGGATCGGCCAGATGCGCGCCGATCTCGTCCAGCACCGCGCGCTGCCAGCGGCGCGGTCCGGTCATGCCTGCCAGCGGCCCCTGGCCCCAGGGATAGACAAACAGGGCATGGCCCAGCGGATCATGGGTGAACGCGCCGATCGCTTCGGCCAGATCGCTTGCTGCTGCCGCCCTTTTTGCCATCACCGCCCTTTCAAAACCCGCGCCCGCGCCGCGGCCAGCCGCTCGCTCCAGTCCTGGCCCTGGCCCGGCTCGGTGCTTTCGCCGTATTTCCCCGGTGCCCATTTGGAGAGCAGTTTCAATCGCGTCTCCACGCGCAGCCGCGCCCGCGCCACGTTGTCGGGGTTCTTGGCCACGGCCACGGTGCCGTCGGCCTTTTCCTTGCAGGTCACGTCACCGGCATCATCGTCGGCAATCTCTAGGGTTTCCTCGGCAATGGCCTCGAACCCGGCCTCGCGCGCCAGGGCAAAGCGCCGGGCAAAGTCGCGGTCCTCCAGCCGCCAGCGCTGCACCAGGGCAGGGGCAATGTGATGCCGCCGGCACAGCTTGCGCAGCGTCAGGCCTTCGGCGAGTCCCGCCAGCAGCAGGTCTTCCAGCGCGCGATCGCGCATCGCCTTGCGCGGGCGCGGCATCAGCCCAGCACCTTGCCCGCCTGGTACGGCTTGCGATCGCTGGGCCGCGGTGTCGCACTGGTCGGCAGGCTGCGGCCGCCGCTATGCGTGCCCTTGGGAATGTGCGGCAGGTCGGCGCGCATGTTGGCCGCGCGCGCGGTGCGTGCGCCCGTCGCCACGATTTCCACGATGCGAAAGCGCTGGAACCGCTCCACCTTGATAAAGCCCTTGCGTTCCAGGCGCTTGACCATGACCGGCCCCATCGAGCACGAGTTATAGCCGCACAGCATCTCGATATCGATGTTGCTGGGGCAGGGCAGCCCCGCCTCTGCCGCCTCGACCAATGCGCGATAGGTGGTTCGCTCTGTCCAGGTCAGCCCGGCCAGCGAAACCTTTACGGCAGCGGCGATGGCGGCGGAATCAGCGGTCTCAGACATCAGGATTTTTCCTTCATGGCATGCCTGGGGGCGGCGCGCGGTGGGTCGTGCTTGGGCCTGCTGTCCATCGACAGAGCATGCCCTCAGCGACGGGTCACGGTTCGAGATCAGTTGGTTGAGCGCGAATTTCCGCCGTCGATCGCTAGGTCAGGGGCGTGCCTCCAAGGCGATCAAGCAAAGCATCGCGAGGACATTGCGGTATAGGAAAAATCCTAAATATCCAGCCAAACTAGCGCCGAATCCGCGCAAAAATTCCTAAGCGCCGATTCAAGAAAAGGAAAAATCCTCTAGTCGCGTGGCACGTTCCCTGTCACGTCCTCCCCGGGTGCACCATGTCGGTTTCGAATCGCGCCCAGCCGTGCCCCGGCCTCCCGCCGGGGTGGAGCTGGTTCTGTGCCAGCCTGCCCGATGGCCGGCAGCATCGCTTCGGCTATGCCGCCAATGCCAATGCCGGGGCACTGCTGCGCCGGGCATGGGAAATCTGGTCGCCGGCCCGCACCGGTCCTGATGGTCGCTTCTTGGCTGCTGGCCTGGTCGTCGCGCCCGAACCTGCCCGCCGTTAGGCCATGGTTACGAAGATCTCGGCCACGATGACCCAGCCTGCATCGCTGTGGCGCCACTTGGCGCAATAGCGTCCGCTGGCGTAAACCGCGCCACTATCGGCGTGGCGGCCCTGCCACTCTCCCTGCTCCAGGGCGATCGGCTCCACCGCTGATGCCTCGATCGTTCCCGGCGTGCGCAGATAGATGCTGCGCGGGCTGGCGGCGAACTCGCGTTTCCAGGCCTGGAGTTGCGCCTTGCGCCCGGCCAGCACGGCGCTGTCGCTGCCCGTCACCAGCACCACGTCGGGCGCCAGCAATGGCCCGATCGCGGCCAGGTCGGCCTCGGCCAGGGCCTGGTTGAAGGCGGCGCGGCGCAGGCGGATGGCAAGGTCGGCAGGGTGGCTCATGCCACGCTATCACCACGCCGGCGCCGCCGGGGCAACCACTCGTCGCGTTTAACCATGTTTCTGCGGGTTTTCCTGAAGCCCGCCTTAGGCTGGCGGGAAGGCGCGCCACGCAATCTGCGGCGCATGATCCGCCATGTCCCTCCCGAACACGTCAAGCTCGGCATGTTCATTTGCGGATTCGGCGGATCGTGGTTCGATCATCCGTTCTGGCGCACGCGTTTCGTCATCTCGACGGCTGACGACCTTGCCAAGGTGCATGGCTGCGCCGCTCCCTTCGTGATCATCGACGAGGCGCGTGGCGGCCGATACGAGGCGGACCGGGTCGCGCCCGCGCTGCCTGCATCCGTGGCGGGCGAACTGCGCGGGCCGGCCCGCCGGTGCCGGCGTGCCGCTCTCCCTCCGCCCGATCGCGCCGATGCCCTGATGCACAGCATCTCGCGCCAGCGCCGCCGCCAGGTCCAGAAAATGGTGGGCCAGGCGCGCCAGACGATGCGCGGCCTGTTCGACGATGCCCGCATGGGCCGCGCCGTGCGCATCGCCGATACCCATCAACTGGTGGAAGACATTGCGCAGGCCGTGGCCAGCAGCCCGCGTACGGTGATCGATGTCGTCCGCCTCAAGAGCAAGGACGAATACACCTTCGCCCATTCGGTGGCGGTGTGCACCTTGATGATCAACGCCGCCACGTTCCTCGGCCTCAGCGCAGATGAAACCCGCGACTATGGCCAGGCTGGCCTGCTTCACGATCTGGGTAAGATCGGCATCCCGCAAGACGTCCTGAACAAGCCGGCCAGCCTCACGCAGGAAGAATTTGCGCTCGTCCGCGATCATCCCGAGCATGGCTTCCGCCTGCTCGAGGCATCGGGCGATGTCTGCCAGATTGCACTCGATGTCTGTCGCCACCACCACGAGCGGCAGGATGGCAAGGGCTATCCCGCCGGCCTGCACGCGGGCGAGATCAGCCGCGCCGCGGCCCTCGGCGCGATCTGCGATTGCTATGACGCGCTCACGTCCGATCGTATCTACAAGCAGGCCTGGACGCCGGCCGAGGCGCTCGCCGCGATGTGGGGATGGGAAGGGCATTTCGATCGCGATCTGCTCTTTGCCTTCATGCAAAGCATCCGGGTGTTTCCGCCCGGCATGGTGGTGCGTTTGCGCAGCAACCGCCTGGCCTTGGTCCAGCCTGGGCGGCGCACGGATACAGGCGCCCGCGTGACGGCGTTCTTCTGCACCCGCGAACGCGAACCGCTTGTGCCGCAAGACATGCTGCTCGATGATGCCAATCCGCTCGACAGTATCATCGGCCATGCCTGCGGCCATGCCTGCGGCCATGAATGGGGCGTGCCGGATTGGAATCGGGTGCGCCGCCAGTTGTGGCGCGGCGCGGCCGATCCCCCGCAGCTGTAAGCATGACTGCGGAGTCGGTTGCCGGCATAAGCAAACTTTATGCAGCATATCGGCCGTGGTGATGAAATATGAAAAATACCATTATGTTTTAAAAGGATATTTTTCAGAATTACAAAATTGCGATTTGCACGGCAAAATTGATTCCAAGCCGTCTTGCCGTATTCTGTCGGGCACATAACGCCAGACAGAGGGCACGATGGCACCGGCTTCTTTCGATACGATCAACCCAGCCACGGGCGAGGTGCTCGCCACCATCCCCATCGCCGGCGCCGCCGAAATCGATGCTGCCGTGGCCCGCGCCCGCGCCGGGCAGCAGCAATGGGCCCGGCTGACCGGCTCCGAGCGCGGCCGCGTGCTGCGCCGGGCGGTCGATATCCTGCGCGCCCGCAACGATGAACTCGCGCTCTTGGAAACCCGCGATACCGGCAAGCCGATCCAGGAAACCATCGCGGTCGATGTGCTATCGGGCGCTGATTGCATCGAATACTATGCCAATGTGGCGGCCACGATCGCCGGCGAGCACGTCGATCTTGGCCCCGGCGCGTTCGGCTATACCCGGCGCGAGCCGCTCGGCGTCACCGCCGGGATCGGCGCATGGAACTATCCGTTGCAGATCGCCTGCTGGAAAAGCGCGCCCGCCCTGGCCTGCGGCAATGCGATGATCTTCAAGCCTGCCGAATTGACCCCGCTTACCGCGATCGAGCTGGAAAAGATCTATCTTGAGGCTGGTGTGCCCGAAGGCGTGTTCCAGGTCGTTCAGGGCTTTGCCGCCACCGGCCAGTTGCTCTCACGCCATCCCGGCATCGCCAAGATCTCTCTTACCGGAGAAGTCGGCACCGGCCGCAAGGTGATGGCCGACGCTGCCGCCACGCTCAAGCAGGTCACGCTCGAACTGGGTGGCAAGAGCCCGCTGATCGTGTTCCCCGATGCCGATCTCGACAATGCCGTCTCGGGCGCGCTCCTGGCCAATTTCTACTCGGCCGGTGAAGTCTGCTCCAATGGCACGCGCGTGTTCGTTCATGCCAGCGTCATGGATGATTTCCTCGCCCGGCTAAAAGCGCGGACCGAGGCGATGATCGTGGGCGATCCTGCCGATCCGGCCACCCATGTCGGCGCGCTGATCAGCCAGGCCCACATGGAAAAGGTGCTGGGCTATATTGCCAAGGGCCAGGCAGAAGGGGCTACCTTGGTCACCGGCGGCCATCGCGTGCTCGCCAACGGTTGCGACAAGGGGGCGTTCGTCGCCCCCACGATCTTTGCCGCCTGCAACGACGAAATGGTGATCGTGCAGGAGGAAATCTTCGGCCCGGTCATGGCCGTGCTCCCCTTCACCGACGAGGCAGAGGTGGTGGCGCGTGCCAATGCCACCGAGTTCGGCCTGGCCGGCGCGGTGTTCACCCAGGATCTCACCCGCGCCCATCGCGTCGTGGCCGCACTCGACGCCGGCACCTGCTGGATCAACACATACAATATCACCCCGATCGAATTGCCGTTCGGCGGGGTCAAGCAATCGGGCCTGGGCCGCGAAAACAGCCGCGCCGCCATCGAGCACTACACGCGCCTCAAGAGCGTCTATGTCGCCATGGAGCCGATCGATGCCCCCTACTGATGCGGCCCCGACCGACGCGGGTGCAGGCGAAACCTTCGACTATGTGATCGTCGGCGCCGGATCGGCCGGTTGCGTGCTGGCGAACCGTCTCACTGCCGATGGCCGCCATCGCGTGCTGCTGCTGGAATTCGGCGGCTCGGATCGCTCGATCTACATCCAGATGCCCGCCGCGCTGGCCTATCCGATGAACACCACGCGCTGGAACTGGCGCTATGAAAGCGAGCCGGAACCGCACCTCAACAACCGCCGGCTGCACTGTCCGCGCGGCAAGGGCCTGGGCGGATCGTCATCGATCAACGGCCTGGTCTATGTGCGCGGCAATCCACTCGATTTCGAAAGCTGGGAGGATCAGGGCGCGCGCGGCTGGGGCTATGCTCAGGTGCTGCCCTATTTCAAGCGCGCCGAAACCCGCGCCGAGGGCGGCAATGCCTATCGCGGCGGCGAAGGGCCGCTGTCCACCACCTATGGCACGCTCGACAATCCGCTGCACCACGCTTGGATGGAAGCGGCGCAGCAGGCCGGCTACCAGCCGACCGAGGATTACAACGCCTTTCAGCAGGAAGGCTTTGGCCGCATGGACATGACCGTGCGCAAGGGCGAGCGCTGCTCCTCGGCCAAGGCGCATCTCTATGATGCGGTCAAGCGGCCCAATCTCAAGGTGGTGCAGCATGCGCTGGCCACCCGCATCCTGTTCGAGGGCACGCGCGCCGTTGGCGTCGAATACGAACGCGGCGGCACGCTGCACACGGCGCGTGCCGGGCGTGAGGTGATCCTCTCGGGCGGGCCGATCAATTCGGTGCAATTGCTCAAGCTGTCGGGCATCGGCCCGGCCCAGGAACTGGCCAGCCACGGCATTGCCGTGCGCGCTGACCGCGCCGGGGTCGGCGCCAATTTGCAGGACCACCTGGAATTCTATTTCCAGATGGCCTGCACCCAGCCGATCACGCTGTTCGGCCACGCCAATCTGGTGGGCAAGGCCAAGGTCGGCCTGGAATGGCTGCTGCGGCGTACTGGCCTTGGCGCGTCCAACCACTTTGAATCCTGCGGTTTCATCCGCAGCCGCGCCGGCATCCGCTATCCCGATATCCAGTATCACTTCTTCCCGATGGCCATCAATTACGATGGCTCCTCGCTTGCCACGGAACACGGCTTCCAGGCCCACGTCGGGCCGATGCGCTCGAAAAGCCGGGGCACGGTCACGCTGCGCAGCGCCGATCCCCGCGAAAAGCCGGTGATCCGCTTCAACTACATGAGCCACCCGGACGATTGGGCCGAAATGCGCGCCTGCGTGCGCCTGACCCGCGAAATCTTCCAGCAGCCTGCCTTTGCGCCGTTTCGCGGCCGGGAAATCCAGCCCGGCGCCGATTGCGTCAGCGATGAGCAGATCGATGCGTTCATCGCCGAAAAGGTGGAAAGCGCGCTGCACCCATCGTGCACCGCGCGCATGGGCCGCGCGGACGATCCGCTGGCGGTGGTCGATCCCGAACTGCGGGTGATCGGCGTTCAGGGCCTGCGCGTGGTCGATAGCTCGGTCATGCCCTCGATCACCACCGGCAATCTCAACGCGCCCACGATCATGATCGGGGAAAAGGCAGCCGACCACATCCTCGGCAACCCGCTCCTGCCGCCGGCCAACGAACCTTACTACGTCCACCCCAACTGGGAAACGCAGCAGCGATGATCGGTGAAGACCCCGCGATAACCCCCGCGATGACGTTGGCTGCCCCCACCGGCGAACTGCATCGTTCGCTCGATTGGAAGGGAGCGTTCTGGGCTTCGTCGGGTGTTCCGGCGGGCGTGCTGCTCACCATGGGCGGCATTGCCGCCACCATCGGCCAGCCCAGCTGGGTCGTCTGGATCGCCTCGATCCTCATGGGGTTCATCCAGAGCTTCGTCTATGCCGAGATTGCCGGGCTCTATCCGCACAAGTCTGGCGGTGCTTCGGTCTATGGCGCGGCCGCCTGGCTGCCCTACAGCCGCTTTGTCGCCCCGATCTCCATCTGGGCCAACTGGCTGGCCTGGTCGCCAGTGCTGACCCTCGCGACCAGCCTGGCCGCCGGCTACATCATGGCCAGCCTGTTCGCACCCGATGCGGCGATCATGACCTGGCAGATCAAGCTGGTCGATCTCGGCTTCGTGCGTCCGGGCCTATCGCTGCGCGTTAACGCGGTGTCGCTGATCGCCACGGCTTTCCTGCTGCTCACCTTTGCCTTGCAGCATGGCGGTGCGGCGCGGGCGGCCCATGCACAAAAGATGCTGGGCCTCGTGTGTCTGGCCCCGCTCATCCTCGTCGGGCTGATCCCGGTCTTTACCGGCAATCTCCCGCGCGCGCATCTTTTCCCGCTGCTGCCCATGCTGCGCGATGCCGCGGGCCATGCCGGCTTTGGCAGTTGGAATGGCTATGGCCTGGTCCTGCTGATGGGCGCGATGTTCGGCGCCGGGTGGTCCACCTACGGCTTTGAAACGGCGGTGTGCTACACCCGCGAATTCCGCAATCCCGCCCGCGATACGCCGCGTGCGATCATTGCCTCGGGCGTGCTGTGCATTCTCGTCTTCGCGCTGGTGCCGCTGGCGTTCCAGGCTTCGCTTGGCCTTGATGCCATGCTTTCGCCATCGATCTACGATGGCTCCGGCGTGGCCCAGGCGCTGGCCTCGATCGTCGTCAAGGGGCTGGGCCTCGTTGCCTCCAGCCATGCCGGCGTGCTGATCGCCAACCTGTTCATCGCCATGCTGATCCTGTCGCTGCTGCTGATCGTGATGACCTCGATGATGGGCTCGTCGCGCACGCTCTATCAGGCATCGCTCGATGGCTGGCTGCCGCGCTATCTCTCGCGCGTGAACAGCCACGGTGCGCCCACTGCCGCGATGTGGACGGACCTGGGTTTCAACCTGATCCTGTTGCTGGCGTCAGACTATTTCGCCGTGCTGATGATCAGCAACGTCTGCTACCTCGCGTTCAATTTCCTCAATCTCCAGGCCGGCTGGATTCACCGCATCGATCGCGGTGACAAGGAGCGTCCGTTCCGCTGCCCCACCTGGCTCCTGGCGCTTGGCTGCACGTTCGGGTTCGTCAACATGGCCTTCATGGGCGCCGGCGCCGATGTCTGGGGCGCGGGCACGCTGCGCAACGGTCTCATTGCCCTGCTGCTGATCGTGCCGGTCTTTGCCTGGCGCCACTATGTGCAGGACAAGGGCGTGTTTCCCCATGCCCTGGTCGAAGACTATGCCCGCAACGGCGATGGCACGATGACACGCCGCGCCGGCTGGCTGCCCTGGGTGGCCTTGGCTGGGTGCGCCGCGCTGATTGCGGTGACGCACGCCTTTGCGCTGCACCACGGCGTGCCGACGGCGGGGTGAGTCCCCGCCGCAGCGGCTATTCCGGCAATCTGTGAAAGCGATCAGATCGCCGGGCTGAACAGCGCGGGGATCGCCTGGGGCAGGTCGGCCTCGGCCTGGGCATGGGCGCGCGGATCGTCCACGTCGATCCACCAGGCGCCATCGATTTCCATCGTGGCAGCGCGGCCCGCATCGGCCAGCACCTGCATGCCATCGGAAAGCGATCCGGCGCGCCCCATGGCCACGGCTTGGGTGATCGCGGCGGGCAGGGCGGCCGTTGCCAGGAAGGCGCCGCAATCCACCGCGTCATAGGGGAATATCGTCTTGCCGATCGCCGCGATCGTGCCGTCGGGCCGGGTGCGCACCCAGGTAGCATCGTCGGGATCGACCAGCGGGTTGTCGAGGCGTCGATCGATCGCCAGCGTCACGTCGCGCGTCGGCGCGCCTTCGTGGGTCAGGCGCTCCAGGATTTCGGCGGAAAAGATGTGGTCGGCCATCATCAGCAGGAATGGCCCATCGACCAGTGCCGCGCCGGCGATGACGGAATGCCCATTGGGCAAGGTCCAGTCCGCCACGCGCGCCGCCTCGATGGTGACCCCGCAACGCGCGGCCAGTTCAGGCAGGGCGGCTTCCACGCGAGCGGCTTCGTGCCCGGTGACCACCACAATGTGGCGGATGCCTGCCGCAGCGGCCTGGCGCACGCCCAGTTCCAAAAGGGGGAACCCGCAAACCGGGGTCAGTGGCTTGGACTGGCTGAGATCGCGCAGGCGCGATCCCAGTCCAGCAGCCAGGATAACCGCATGCCGCGGCACGGCGGCGCCAGGGGCGGGCCGCGACACAGCAGCAGTTTCCATGCTTATTCAGCCGCCTGCGGCACCGCAGCGATATATTCATCCACCATGCGCAGCGCGACATCGTCGATGAACTGTTCGGGCGGGTGCTTGCAGAAATAGGCCGACGGGCCGATCAGCGCGCCGCCTTCACCGCGCTCCAGCGCCACCTTGCAGCAACGGATCGCGTCCATCACGCAGGCCGCGGCATTGGGGCTGTCTTCCACCGACAGGCGCAGTTCCAGGTTCACCGGAACGTTGCCCCACTGCACGCCTTCCATGCGCAGGAAGCAGATCTTGTTGTCCTTCTGCCACGGAACGTATTCCGACGGGCCGATCAGGATGTTTTCCTCGGCCAGGCGCTGGGCCAGCATGGCCTGCACGGCTTCGGTCTTCGATTCCTTCTTGCTCGACAGGCGATGGCGGTCGAGCATGTTGAGGAAGTCGGTGTTGCCGCCGGTGTTAAGTTGATAGGTGCGCTCGGTGGTCACGCCGCGCGCCGAAAACAGCGTCGAAAGCGTGCGGTGCACGATCGTGGCGCCAACCTGGGCCTTGATGTCGTCGCCCACGATCGGCAGGCCGGCGGCGCGGAAGCGCGCTTCCCATTCCGGGTTGCTGGCGATGAACACCGGGATGCAGTTGACCACGGCAACGCCCGCTTCCAGCGCGCATTCCATGTAGAATTCGCTGGCCTTCTGCGAGCCAACGGGCAGGAAGTTGAGCAGGATTTCGGCACCCGACGCCTTGAGCGCGGCAACGATATCGGCCTGGCTCGGGTCTTCGCCTTCGGCCACGATGAACCCGCGCTCACCGGCGGCGGTCATGTGGTCGGCAACGCCGTCGAGCACGCGCCCGCGCATCACCTTGGCGCCGGTGGTCGGCACGTCCTTGTAGAACACGGTGGTGTTGTTGGGGGCAGCGAAGATGGCCTCGCCCAGGTCCTTGCCCACCTTGCGAGCATCGACATCGATCCCCAGAACGAATTCCACGTCGCCCGGCACATAGTCGCCGATGACATCATGGATCAGGCCTTGGGAAGAGTTGTTGTTCTTGTAATAGAAAACACCCTGAACCAGTGAACTGGCGCAGTTGCCGACGCCAATAACCGCGACTTTGATCGATGGCATTTTAGGTAATTCTCCTGCGGTCACGGCGGTGGCCCATGCTGATAACAGCCAGGTACCTGCCTGACACTCAAACGAAACTGCCTTTTCGCGGTGCTGCCCACCCTGCCCTCATACAAGGCCGAATGAGTGGAACCCGGACGGTCCGGACCGGAAGGTGCCAAAATAGAGCAATCCTCGGTCCATGGCAATGGAGCCCGATGTGGTTGTTACATTATGACTGCCATACTGCAACTGCATTGCAACTTTACGCTCGACTTGTCGCACACTCAAAACGCTTGGGCGCGCGCCCTCGGCGATTCAGCGCGCCGCAACGCTCGCGGTTGCGGCACTGGCAAAATCCTGCTCCAACCGCCGCGCGGCGCCGCCGGCATGGGCAATCGACGCCAGCAGCACGATATTGAGCACCACCGCTTCGAACAGGAAATAATAGAGCGGCGATCCGGCCAGCATGGCCACGCCCAGCAGGATCGTGCGGCTGTTGGCGCCCAGAATGCGCCATGCCGGCAAAAGGTCGCGGGCATGGTCCCGGGCGATCGCACGCGCGTTTGCCGTACCGGCCGGATCGGTGGCCAGCCGGTCATAGGCGGCATCGACGGCAGGGCCGCCGGGCGCCAGGGCGCGGCCGAGCAAAAGATAGAGGCGGGCCAGCGCCGTGCCCGGCCCGGTGATCGGCACATCATCCTGGCGCAGCCACGGATTGCCATAGGCCCACCACTGGTATTGCCGCCGCTGCACTTCATAATGATTGGCCTGCACGATGCGGCTCAGGCCCGCGCCGACCACCGCGATCCAGCACCACGCGCTCACGTGCTGCTGCAGCCACCAGCCGAGCAGGAGGTACACCACGGTGTGGCTGCCATAGTCGCACAGCCCGTCCACCATTTCGCCGTGGGGCCCGCTGCGCCCGGTCAGGCGCGCCAGATCGCCATCGGCGCCATCCACCACGTGCCAGCTCAGATGCAGAGCCAGCCCCAGCAAGGCCATCCAGGGCCAGCCCGGCTGGCAATAGACCACGCCGGCGGCCACCACCATGGCAGCGCCGAACACGGAAACCATGTGGGGCGTGAGCGGGGTGGGGGCCAGCGCCCAGGCCAGGCGCCACGACAGGGGGTGATAGATCCGGCTGTTGAGCCAGTCCTGCAACTCTGCCGGGCGCAGCGGCCGTGGCGGGCGCACCCGCTGCTGGGTTTCGGCAGGGCCAGATGCTGTGGCGGTGTTGGCGACGCGACGTGACGGGTTCATCGCCCGCACCCTATACCGCGCCATCGGTCTCGCCAATTGCAAACCATATCGGTGCCGGCGTCTGCGGCGCAGCGGTGGGGATCAGCGGATATAGGCCTTGATGATCGCCACCAATTCCTCGGCAGCCTGGGTCTTGGGATCGCTGCCTGGCTGGCCGGGGTCGATCATGTGCTCGCGGATATGGTCCTCGATCACTTCGGCGATGAAGCCTTCCAGGGCGCCCCGGCAGGCCGTTGCCTGTTGCAGCACGCGCGCGCATTCCACTTCGGCGTCCACCGCCCGTTCCAGCGCGTCGATCTGTCCCCTGATGCGTTTCAGCCGGTTGAGCAGTTTCTGTTTTTCAGCTGCCACATGGCTCATGATCCCGGTCCTTTTTCTCTTGATACCATACTCCCCTAGGGTATAGGGGCGGGCAAGTCGAGTCGTTCCCCGGCCGCCCCCGCGCGGCCGGCTGACGCGATGATATCTCAAGGAATCCAACCGATGCCGCGAAGTTGCAACCAAACCGCCGACGAGGGCGACAGTAGGCGCTCAAGCCTGACTGGCGCTTGCGTTGCGGCCAGCAGCTCGCCCGCGGGATCGGTGCGGCACATCCGCTGATGTGTCTTCGGTCCAGCCGGGCGGTTGTCGCCTGACCAAGGACCGAATTGATGATCAAGATTGCTTTCCCGCTGGTGCGGCGCGCCTGGCGCGCCAGTACCGCAGACCGCCGTTCCGCCGCCGTTGGCTTGGGCAACACGCACCTGTCATATTCCCCCGCTAGCGCTGCGGCGGTGAACGGGTTGGCGGCTGCATCGATCGAATGGCGCATGGCCGGCCGGCTGGCCCTGGCCGTTGCCCTCGGCGCATTGCTCGCCCAGGCGCCGGTTCGGGCCGATGCTCCGCCCGTGGCCCAGGCGGCCGATCAAGCCACGGATCAAGCCCCGGATCAAATCTTCGCCATCCATGGCCAATATACGTTGGTGGCGCAGGGCGTGGGTGGGTTCGCGTCACCCTATTCGGCTGACAACAGCCTGGCGCCGCATCAGGTCAAGGCCACCAACGATGCCACGCTCTATCTCGGCGTGCGGCCCTGGCGCGGGGCGGAAGTCTGGGTGAACCCCGAAATCGACCAGGGGTTCGGCCTGTCCAACACCCTGGGCGCAGGCGGCTTTCCGAGTGCAGAGGCCTACAAGGTTGGCCAGTTCAGCCCCTATTTCAAGTTGCAGCGCGCGTTCCTGCGGCAAACCATTGCCCTGGGCGGCGATGCCCTGGCAGTGGCGCCCGGGCAGAACCAGCTGCGCCTGGCCACCACCGCCAACCGCCTGGTGATCACCGCGGGCAAGATGGGTGTGGGCGATGTGTTCGATACCAATCGCTATGCCCACGATCCGCGCGGCGATTTCCTCAACTGGTCGCTCGTCGATACCGGCAGCTTCGATTATGCCGCCAATGCCTGGGGCTATACCTATGGCGTCGCGGCCGAATGGTACCAGGGGGCGTGGACCTTGCGCGCCGGGCTCTACAATTTGTCGCAGGTGCCCAACGGCGTCGCGCTGGAAAGCAATTTCTCGCAGAATGCGCTGGTGGTGGAAGGGGAGCGCCGCTTCACCCTGGCTGGCCATCCCGGCGCCGTGCGCGTCACCGGCTTTCGCAACCGCGGCCGCTTTGCCCGCTTCGATGATGCCCTGGCGCTCGCTGCCGCTGGTGGGCAGGGCGTGCCAGACCTCGCCCCGGCGCGCCGGGTGCAGGATCGCCTCGGCATCGCGTTCAATGCCGAACAGGAAGTGACCGGCAGTCTAGGCCTGTTCATGCGCGGCGGGTGGAGCGATGGGCGGATCGAAAGCTACGATTTTACCGATATCGACCGCACCCTGGCATTCGGCGGCGCGCTGGCCGGCAAGGGCTGGGGGCGCCCGCAGGATACCCTTGCCATTGCCGGTGTCGTCAACGGCATATCGGCGGCACACCAGCGCTGGCTCGCGGCCGGTGGCCTGGGTGTGCTGGTGGGCGATGGCGCGCTGCCCCATCCTGGGACAGAGCAGATCGTGGAAGCCTATTATGCCTTCCGTCCGGTCGGCTGGGGTTCACTGACATTCGACTATCAGCATATCGCCAATCCCGGCTACAACCGCGATCGCGGACCGGCCAACATCTTTGCCTTGCGTGTCCACGCCGGCTTCTGAAAGAGCCTGGATCATGACCACCACCCGCCTGCCCAGCTTTTCGCGCATGCTGCGGCTCACCCGCCCGAACCGCGAGGATGCGATTGCCTTCGCCATCCTGTCGGGCCTGGCCGTGCTGGTCTTCCGCGCGGCCGAAGGTGCCGTCGCCCCGCTCAGCAGTCTCAATCTCGAACCCGTCACGCTCGCGCCGGTGCATCTGCCCTATTATGCGCTGCGCACCGTGCTGCGGATGTTCGCCGCCTTGCTGGCCTCCACCGTGTTCACGCTGGTGGTGGCCACGCTGGCGGCGCGCAGCCGCCATGCCGGGCGGCTGATCGTGCCCGCGCTCGATATCCTGCAGTCGGTGCCGATCCTGGGGTTCCTTACGTTCACCGTGACGTTCTTCATGAACCTCTTTCCCGGCAACGTGCTGGGGGTGGAGCTGGCCAGCGTCTTTGCCATCTTCACCTCGCAGGCGTGGAACATGGCGTTCAGCTTCTACCAGTCGCTGCGCAGCGTGCCGGGCGATCTGGAGGAAGTGTGCCAGGGCTTTGCCCTGTCGCCGGTGCGCCGTTTCCTGCGGCTCGATCTGCCGTTCGCCACGCCGGCGCTGGTGTGGAACGCGATGATGTCGATGTCGGGCGGCTGGTTCTTCGTGGTCGCATCCGAAGCGATTACCGTGGGCAATACCACCGCCACGCTGCCGGGCATCGGCTCCTATCTCGCCATGGCGATCCAGCAGCAGAATTTCCACGCCGTCGGCTGGGCGGTAGGCACCATGGCGCTGGTCATCCTGGCCTATGACCAGCTGTTCTTCCGCCCGATCGTGGCCTGGGCCGATCGCTTCCGCTTCGAACAGACCGCCAGCGCCGATGCCCCGCAGAGCTGGTTTCACGATCTCCTGCGCCGCACCCGCCTGCTGCCGGTGGTGCTGGCGCCGCTGGCCACGCTGGGCCGGCTGCTCCTTGCGCTCGAACCGCGCGCGCGCCGCCAGCGTGTCGTGGTCGATGGCGCGTCCAACCCCTGGCTGGAACGGCTGTGGCAGGCGGGGGTATGGCTCGGCGTGATCGCGGCGCTCGGCTGGACCGGCCACTACGTGCTGACGTCGCTTACCCTGCACGACATGGCACAGGCCCTGGGCGACGCGATGATCACCATGGTGCGGGTGATCGTGCTGATCGTCCTGGCCAGCCTGATCTGGGTACCGCTGGGCGTGATGATCGGCCTGCGTCCGCGCCTGGCGGAGCGGGTTCAGCCGATCGCCCAGTTCCTCGCGGCCTTTCCCGCCAACGTGCTGTTTCCCTTTGCGGTGATCGCGATCGTGCGGTTCCATCTCGCGCCCGACGTGTGGCTTTCGCCGCTGATGATCCTGGGCACGCAGTGGTACATCCTGTTCAACGTCATCGCCGGCGCCAGCGCCATCCCCAATGACCTGCGCGAGGCGGCCGGCATGTTCGGCGTGCGGGGGTGGCAGTGGTGGCGCCAGGTCGCGCTGCCCGGCATCTTTCCATACTACATCACCGGGGCGCTGACCGCGTCGGGCGGCTCGTGGAATGCCTCGATCGTGGCCGAAGTGGTCACCTGGGGGGATCATCACCTGCGCGCCCACGGTCTTGGCGCCTATATCGCCGATGCCACCACCGCCGGAAACTATCCGCAGGTGGCCTTGGGCATCGCGGTGATGAGCCTGTTCGTGCTCGGCTTCAACCGTCTGGTGTGGCGCCCGCTCTATGCCTTTGGCGAACGCCGCCTGCGCCTCTGACAAACCCGCCTCTTTCCCGATTCCCTGGCCTTTCGTTTCTGGAGTATCCCCATGGCAACTCTCCTGCCGCCCCAGCCGCTGATCGAGGTCAAGGGCCTGAACCATTTCTATGGCCCGCCACCCGGCGGCCATCTCGTGCTCGAAAACGTCGATCTCACGCTCTACCAGAACGAGGTCGTCGGCCTGCTCGGTCGTTCCGGCTCAGGCAAGTCCACGCTGCTGCGCTCGATCGCCGGGCTGATCCATCCGCGCCAGGGCACCGTCTCGCGCATCGCGAGCGAGGATTGCCCCGATCCCAGCGTGGCGATGGTGTTCCAGACCTTTGCCCTGTTTCCCTGGCTTACCGTGCTGCAAAACGTGGAACTGGGTCTCGAGGCGCAAAAGGTGCCGGCCGCCGAACGCCGCAGCCGTGCGCTGGCCGCGATCGACCTGATCGGCCTCGATGGCTTTGAAAACGCCTATCCCAAGGAATTGTCGGGCGGCATGCGCCAACGTGTCGGCCTGGCACGCGCGCTGGTGGTCAATCCCTCGCTGCTGCTGATGGACGAACCCTTTTCCGCGCTCGACGTGCTCACCGCCGAAACGCTGCGCACCGATCTGCTCGATCTCTGGTCGGAAGGGCGCATGCCGATCAAGTCGATCCTGATCGTCACCCACAATATCGAGGAAGCGGTCCAGATGTGCGATCGCATCTTGGTCTTCTCGTCCAATCCGGGCCGTGTCGTGGCCGAGATCAAGGTGGATATCCCGCGCCCGCGCGATCGCCTCGATCCGCCGTTCCGCGCGCTGGTCGATGATATCTATGCGCGGATGACCGCCCGCCCGGCCGACGCCGCGCGCCCGCGTGAAGGGGTCTTCCCCGGCACCGGCATCGCCATGGTCCTGCCGCATGTGTCGACCAATACGCTCGCCGGCCTGATCGAAGAGGTCGATGGCACCCCGTTCAACGGCCGCGCCAGCATGGCCGAACTGGCCGACTCGCTCAATTTCGAGATCGACGATCTCTTCCCCATGGCCGAAACCCTGCAACTGCTGCGCTTTGCCGAACTGCGCGGGGCCGAACTGCTGCTCACCCCGGCGGCCCGCCGCTATGCCCAGGCCGATGTCGATCACCGCAAGGCGATGTTCGGAGAGGCGCTGCTCGCCCACGTGCCCCTGGCCGGCCACATCCGCCGCATCCTCGATGAACGCGCCAGCCACAAGGCCCCGGCCCGCCGCTTCCGCGACGAGTTGGAGGACCACATGAGCCCCGATTTCGCCAGCGAAACCCTCAAGACCGTGACCAACTGGGGCCGCTACGCCGAAGTCTTCACCTATCACGAGGATGACGACCAGTTCAGCCTCGACGACCCGCAATAAAAAACGCGAAGGCGTGACGGCCGTCACGCGTAGGAAGGCGGCGGTCCGGGTAGTCCATCCCTTGTCAGGCACGAACGCCTGGACAGACTTTGACAGGGGAATGACCATGATCCGTACCGCCACCTTCGCCAAGACTTTCGCCCTCTCGCTGGCCGCGATGAGCGCCATCAGCGCCATGCCCGCCGCCGCGCAGGACACCGCGGCCGATATCCCGCAGGCCGAGATGGACATCGGGCATGTCGATCTCACCTCGCCCAAGGCGGTCAAGTCGCTCCAGGCGCAAGTCCGCCGCGTCGCCGCGCAGATCTGCACGCCCTACACCGATGGCGCCGGCCACATGACCCCCGACGAGCGCTCTTGCTACAGCAAGGCGGTCAAGGGTGGCCTCGCCCAGATCGAAACCCGCCGCCAGATCGCTCTGGCCCGCGCCGCGCACACCGCCGTTGCCGTCAACACCGACGTGCGTCGCACGCACTGACCGCGTTGCGCAGACATTGGGGGTGGCGAGGGCGAACCAGCCACCCTCGCACGCCTCTGATTTGATCTGCCTGATCTGATCGGCCTGATCACCTTGCCCTCCCGGTCCCGTTTCATCTTCACCAATCCGAAGCGTGCGACGCCCGTGCGGTGGGGGCGTGCGCTTTGGGGCCACCGCGGTTGCGACCCGCGCGGATCGGCCGCCGGCAGGTGCCTCTTCCACAGGCACCTGCCGGTCTTGGCGTCGGGCGCGTGCGCCATGGGCGGTTGTGGCATTGCAGGGGGCTTGGCGCTATGACCGCAGGGCATGACACGACCGCGCGCCGAGGAGCCCTGTTGCCGATGATCGCTGCCCCGCCGGCGCGCACCAGCCTCGCCGCCATCATCACCGCCGCCCGCGCCGGCAGCCTGGGCTTTGCCACAGCGATGTTCGAGGCGGGCGGCTGGGCGGCACGGGTTGACGATCCCGCTGCCCTGGCGACCCAGGCACGACTGCTCAAGGAGGCAGCGTTGCGCGCGCGGGGCCCGGCACGAACCGGGGCGCTGATCGCGGCGGCCGATGCGTTCGCGGCAGCGGCGGCATTGAACCCGCAGCCGTGGCTTTCGATCGACGAGGCGGTGTTGCGGCTGCTGGCGGGAGACCGCGACGCGGCTGAGCGCCTGGCGCATGACGTCCTGGCGGCCCTGGCGGCGGGCCAGCAATGGGCCGAGACGCCGTATTTCATCGCGGCGTCGCGGGCGCAGGCGCATCTCGTGTGCGGCGAAACGGCCGCGGCGCGGGCAGCACTTGCCGCAGCCTGCGCGGCCGATCCCGACGGCTGGGCCGATCGGGCCGCCACCTTGCGGCAGATGGCGCTGATCCTGGCGGCGTTGGGCGCAGACGCTGCCTGGCTCGATGCGTTCCGTCCGCCACGGTCGCTGAACTTTGCCGGGCACCTGGGCGTTTCGGCGTCGGCCGGGAACAGCCTGCGCGATGCCGTGGGCGAATGGCTGGCGGCCGAAGGCATCGGCTTCGGGTTCGGCGCCCTGGCCGCCGGCGCGGATATCGTCGTTGCCGAAGCCTTGCTGGCGCGCGGGGCGGAATTGCACGTGGTGCTGCCGATCGGGGTGGATGCTTTCATCGCGCAATCGGTACTGCCGTATGACCCGGCATGGCTGCCACGGTTTCATGCCTGCCTCGATGCGGCGCAATCGGTGCGCTGCCTGACCGCGCTGCGCGGCGCCTACGAGCCGCTGGCAACGCGCCTGGCTGCCGATGTGGCCATGGGCGCGGCCGTGCTCAACGCGCGCATGCTGGCGAGCGGCGCAGCGCAGTTGCTGATCACCGATGGTGGGGCCGGGCGGTTCGGCGCCGGTCTGTCCACCGCCTATCTTGGCGAGCGTTGGCGCGACGCCGGGCCACAGCACTGTATCGCGGTTCCCCGCGATGCACCGGTGGCAGCGTCCGGCGACCGGAGCGCGCCGGAGGGGCGGGCCGACCGGCGGCTGGCGGCGATGCTGTGGATCGGCTTTGCCGGGCTGGACGATCTCGATGAAGACGGATTTTCCGCCGCCCTCGATACCGTGATCGCGCCCTTCCGCGCGGCCTGTGCTGCCTTGCCCATGCAGCCGGAGCTGACGTTGCCGGTGGGCAATGCGCGGCTGGTGGCCTTTGCCGATCCCGATGCCGCCTGGGCCTATGCCTGCGCCTTGCTGGCCATGCCGCCGCTGGGTCCGCCGGGGGTGAGTGTGCCGCTGCGCGTCTGCGGCCACTATGCCCTGGCCCACTGGCTGGAAGCGCCGGCGGCGCTGGTCGGGCGTGGCATCGCGGAACTGGGCGCCATCGCCGCAGCCGCATTGCCCGGCGTGCTCACGGCCAGCGAAACCCTGGCCGCGGCGCTGTGCGTCAACCAGGCAGACCGGATTTCACCCGAATTGGTCGGCGAGGTTGACGATATCCGGCTGTTCGCGATTTCGCCGGTGGCAGATTGAGCGCCGCTGGGCGCGCGTCAAAAGATCAGTTCTTCCAGGCGGTGCGGCGCGACCACGGTAAGCCCTTGCGCGTCGCGGCGGATGATGCCGCGCTTTTCCAGCGCCGAGATTGCCCGGCTCACCGTCTCGCGGGTGGATTGTACCTTGAGGGCAAGCTGGCTGAGCACGGGCGCCGGGCTGATCGTCATGGCACTGCCGGCCTGGGCCTGGCGCAGGATTTCGGCATGGATGCGGCCATTGGCTGAAAGCGTGGCGCCTTCCACCATGCGGCGGGTGATCTTTGACAGGCGCGCCACCAGGCGGCGCGATACCGCCAGGGCCACGCAGTTGTAGTTCGCCATCAGATCGAGAAAGGCCGCATTGCCGATCGCCGCGGCGCGGCTGGCGATCATCGCCGAAATATCATGCGCGGCGCGTTCGGTTTCGAACAGACCATTTTCGCCGAACAGGTCGCCACGGCCATAGTCTTCCACGGCGACGAGGCGGCCATCGAGCCCGAAAGCCTGCATCCGGGCATTGCCGGCGACCATGACATGGACGGCATCGAACACGCTGTCGCAGGCCACGATCACTGCCTTGGCGGGATAGTCGCGCAGGTGGGCCTTGCCGGTGATCGCCGTGGCCACCGCGGGCGGACAGGCAAAGGTTTCGGCCAGCACGGTTTCGGCATCTTGGCGGGCGGGAGCATCCATGCACGCAGCCTACCAGTTGGCGGGGTCACCCGAAAGAGCCGCTGGCGCTTTGTCCGATAATGACGCCCCAACGCTAGGCAGGAAGAATTGCGCTGGAACGTAAAATCGGGCAATTAAGTATCTGCGCGGACGGGGCCGCGTCGCAAGAAAAAGTCACATGGGGCAGAGCACGCGTCAGTCTTGGTGGGCGGTGGCACGCAACTGCTGGCGTGGCCTTGAGGCGCTTGCGCTGCTCGGCGCCTTGGCCGCGCCGGCGCAGGCGCGGCATGCCTATGGCGCAGCATCAGCGGCACCGACCGCCGGGCCCGAAGTGGTGACGCGGGTCGTTGCCCTTGGCGGGCGACGGTACGAGATCACGGAAGGGGTGGCCTGGCGGCTCGAGGGGGACGCCGGCATCATGACGCGCTTGCCGCAAGTTGCGGTCACGCATCGTGATCTGGTCCGCGATGGCATTCGCTACCGGCTCTTTGCCTCGGCGCCGCAGGTGTTCGGTGACGAGGCCATTCCTGCCTTGGCAACTTTGGCGCTGGTCCCGCCCCGCCGCGCCTGCCCGTCCGTGCCGCAACACGGCCGCATCGGGATATGGCAGGCAGCGGCGGTGGGGGCATCCTTGCCCGACCGGACCATCGGAGGGCTGCATCTGACCGGGCGCAAGCGGTTGGCCTGGCGGTGCATGGTCCGAGTGCGCAGTCGCAGCTACGGTGTCGTCGGTGGGGTGCGGGTGCGCGATTTGCAGCAGGCGACACCGTGGCAGGCCGAGTTCTATTCGACCGCGCATTACGTCAGACAGGATTTCGTCGCCGACGCTGCCATGGTGCGCGCCGGCAATCGCAACGCCGAATACCTGAACCAGCGCCAGGCTTTCGAATTCCACCATCATTGCGGCGGTGTGCTGATCGCGCCGCAATGGGTGCTGACGGCGCAGCATTGCATCGTCAATGCCGATGGCGCGATCGATCCCGATTATGTGCGGCGCTGGCGGCGGATACGCTTGGGTACGCAGGATCTCGTCCATGGCGGCGCGACGTATGCGATCACCCAGGTCGTGATGCATCCCGGTTTCAACGAGCGGCTCTTTCGCAACGACATCGCGCTGTTGCGGATCGCCGCCGATGCCGAGACGGTTCCGATCAACGATCCCACGCGGATCGCACCCTTGCGCATCTCGGGCGTGCGTGCGGATGATCCCTTGCCAGACGATTGGGTGATCCTGGCGGTCTATGGCTGGGGAACGATGACCGCGCATGGCAACGACACGGCGCCCCATCTCGATGACGCCGGCCGTGTGACGCACGAACCGAGCGATCTGCGCATGGTGCGGCTCGATCCGGTGCCGCGCGCGGTCTGCGCGCGCAATCCGCACTATCGCGGGGTGGTCACGCCTGGCGTGCTATGTGCCGGCTATGGCCCGGGTGGGCGCGACTCGTGCCAGGGGGATAGCGGCGGCCCGCTGGTGGGCATGGACGGCGATGATCCCGAGGCGCTGGTGGGGATCGTGTCCGGCGGATACGGCTGCGCCCTGCCCAACGTGCCGGGGATCTACACCAACGTGGCGCACTACCTGCCCTGGATTCGCCGCGTGGTGGGGGCAGAGGCGCTGCCGCGATGAGCGAGGCGGTAACAGCATCACGTGTCACCAGCGCGGCTGGTCCTCCCCTGTTCGTCTCTTATTCCCGCGCTGATCGGGTGCGGACCGCGCAACTGGTGGCAGCGCTGCAGGCGGCGGGTTTCGACGTCTGGTGGGACGAACGGATTGGTGGGGGCGAGGCCTTTGCCCATTCGATCGAGGCGGCGCTGGAGGCGGCGGAGATGATCGTCGTCGCCTGGTCGGCGGCCTCGGTCTCTTCGGACTGGGTACGCGACGAGGCGGCGCATGGGCGCGATCGCGGCCGCTTCGTGCCGATCTCGCTCGATGGCACGATGCCGCCGCTGGGCTTCCGGCAATATCACGTGATCGATTTTTCGCGCTGGAACGGCCGCAGCGACGCCAGCGAGATACGGCGTTTGCTGGCGGCGATCCGGGCCGGGCCGCGCGGCGAGCCGGGCGCGCGCGGGCCAGCGACGGCAGGCGGAGCTTCTGCGCGCCTGGCGGGCGGAATCGGGGTTTCGCGCCGGGCCTGGTTGGCCGGCGGCGCCGCGATCGGCCTGGCGGCGGCCGGCGGGATCGGCTGGTGGTGGCGGCGCGCCGGCGCCCATGCAGACAACAGCATCGCCGTCTTGCCGCTGACCAACCTCAGTGGCGATGCCGGGCAGGCGTGGTTTTCCGATGGCCTGTCTGACGAACTGCGGGCGCGCCTGGGCCAGACCGGGCTGTTTCGCGTCGCCGCGCAAGTCTCGTCCAACCAGTTCCGCGGGCAGGCGGTCGATGCCCGCAGCGTGGCGGCCAAGCTCGGCGTGGCCTATCTGCTCGACGGCAGCGTGCGCCGCCAGGGGGCGGCGATGCGCATCACCGTCGAACTGGTGGAGGCCGAGACCGGCCTGGTCAAATGGTCGCGCGATTACGACAGCCGGTTGAGCGATATCTTTGCAGTGCAGGGCGATATCGCCGCGATGGTGACGCAGGCGATCGCCGGCACGCTAAGCCCGGCCGCGCGCGCGGCGGTGCAGGATGCCGGCACCACCAGCGTCGATGCCTATGACGCCTTCCTCAAGGGGCAGGCGGCCTATCAGTCCGACATTGGCGCGGAAACCGACCATGCCGCGCAGCGCCTGTTCGACGCCGCGATCGCGGCCGATCCACGCTATGCCCAGGCCTGGGCCGCGCGGGCGAGCGCCTTGCTCGATATCGGCGCGAACTATGCCACCACGGCCCAGATGCGCGATCTCTATGCCCAGGCGGTGGCCTCCGCCCAGCGCGCGGTCGAACTGGCACCGCGGCTGGCCGTGGTGCAGTTGAGCATGGCCGACGCCCTGTTCACCGCGCGGCTTGATGCCCGCGCCGCCGCGCCGTGGTTCGCGCGGGCGCACGATCTGGGCAGCGAGGATGCCGCGATCCTGGTGCCTTACGCCTTCTTTGCCGCCAAGACCGGGCACAGCGCGCAAGCCCTGGCGGCCATCGACACGGCATTGCGGCTCGATCCGCTCAACCCGCTGGTGCCGCGCGCCAAGGGCCGCATGCTCTATTACGCCGGACAGTGGGATGCGGCGATTGCTGCGGCGCGCCAGGCGCTGGGCATGAATGCGCAGCTATCGGGCGCGCATGGCGATATCGGCCGCGCACTGGTGATGCAGGGGCAACTGGCGCCGGCCGCGGCCGCCTTCGCCCAGGAACCGCGCGCCGATGTCCGCCTTACCGGTCAGGCGATTGTCGCGGGCCGGCAGGGAAATCGCGCTGCCGGCACGGCGGCGCTGGCGCAGCTTCAGGCGCAGTTTGGCGAGACGATCATGTACCAGGTCGCGCAGATCCACGCGCAGTGGGGCGAGCCAGGGCCGGCCATCGCCGCCCTGCAGCGGGCCTACGCACTGCTCGATTCCGGCCTGTCGCTCATGGCGTGCGATCCCTTGCTGGCATCGTTGCGCGGCGATCCGCGCTTTGCCGCCCTGCGCGCGGCACTGGGTTTGTGAATGGTCCAACGGCGGGCCGCAATCGAGGAGAGACGAGCATGCGCGTTCTGGTCATGGCCCTGGGGGCAGCGGCGATGGTTCTGGCCCCGGCGACGGCAGAGGCCAAGCACCACCGTCATCATCATCACAAGAAAGTCCAACCGCCCCGCAACGGCGCAGCGCCGGGTCTCCCTGCTAAAAATGACGGGCACGGGAAAAACGATGGCCATGGGAAAAACGACGGGCACGGCAAGAACGACGGCCATGGCAAATAATATGCAGGCGTGACGGCCGTCACGCGCAAGCGCCGGGCGGTCCGCGTAGTCAATTCCCTGTCAGGCACGCAGGCCTGGAAACACTTTGACAGGGGAAACGACCATGAACCGGACCGCCAATTTCGCCAAGACCATCGCGCTCTCGCTGGCCGCCGCGGCCACGATCGGCGCCGTGCCCGCCGCCGCGCAAACCGCGACGACCGATATTCCGCAGGCCCAACTCGATGTCGGCCACGTCGATTTCACCTCGCCCCAGGCGGTCAAGTCACTGCACGCGCAGTTGCGCCGCCTCGCGGCCCGGATCTGCACGCCTTACGGTGATGGCACCATGCACATGGCGACCGACGAAATGCATTGCTACAACACGGCGGTGAAGGCGGGCCTTGCCCAGATCGAAACCCGCCGCCAACTGGCCCTGGCCCGCACGCAGCAGACCACCGTTGCCATCAACACCGCAGCACGCCCCACGCACTGATCGCGCCGGGCGGCTCGACACGACGCAGCGGCACACATTTAATGTGCGAAAGGTGCAAGGCTTGCAGGAGCTACCGGGACGATTTCCCTTCGCTCGCACTGGCGCTGTGGCAAGCGTGGAGCGGGTGAAGGGAATCGAACCCTCGTATTCAGCTTGGGAATGTTAGAAATCTACGGATTTCTGCGGTTTTTCCGCTCCAAGTCGTGTCGATAAGCCTCTTTTTTGGAAGGCTCGTTGGAAGGGTCAGGCGTCGTTCGTGGCGCCGGGCCCGATGCGTCGTGGTGTGTGGCGAGGCATCGTGCGGCTGTCGTTGGCAGGGTCTTTGAGCAGGCCTTCCATGACGCGGCGCGCGGCGATGCGATTGATCCTTTGCTGGATGTTTTCGAGGGTTTCGGGGTCGAGGTCGCTGTTGATCGCCAGTTGGCGGGCGGCGTCGAGAATCGCTGGGTTGGCATTGATGCCGCTGCAATAGATCATGGCCATTATGCGGCGCTCCCTTCGATCACGGCGCCATCGGTGGGGCGGGTGAAGACGCGGGCGGCGCGGCGGTGGACCTTCTTGGTGCGGCACTTCCAGCCCCAGAGGTGCAGCAGCTTGCCGATGCGGTGGCGGGTGGACCAATCGATATCGACAAGCCCCATGCCATCGGCGGCCTGCTGGATGGTGGTTTCCTGCCGATCGGCCAGGAAGGCGCGCAGGGGCGCGGCGATGGGATCGCCATCGAGGGCGGCCTCGCCATCGGGCAGGACGGCGGGCAGGCCGAGCTGGGGCCAGAGGCGGCGCGCGGCGACGGGGCCATAGAGGCGCATGGCGAGGCGCACGACGTTGGCGCCGGCCGAGAGACGGATGGGATCGAAATCGAGCGCCTGGACGGGCGGCTCTTCCAGCCCCGGCAGTTCATAGCGGCCGGTCTTGCGGATCGAGGGCAGGACTTCGGCCGTCACCCACTTGCGGAACCGCTTGGCCTCCGGCTTTCGCGAACGAAAGATCAGCGCATACATCCCGCTCTCGGATACGATCTTCATCTCGCGGCGCTGGCCGCTGGTGTCGGTAATGACGACACCAGCTTCGTCATCATCGAGCGCGGAAACCGCATCCCGTGGGTTGCGGATATCCAGCACGGCGCAGAGGTCGTTTGCAATGAACCAAGGTTCACCATCGACCATCGTGACGCGGACAGGTTCATCGTTGAATTGGTAGGATAGCAGTGCACTGCTCATGTCGGTCGCCTTTGAAAAGGTCCGACACCAACACGCCAATGTTGGTGGCCGGACGCGCCACGATTGGCGTACCGTTCAAAGGCAAACGGCGCACCCGAAGGTGCTCGCAACGCGCCCGACCATAAGAAAACCCGCTGACACGGGTATCGTGGCGCGGGCCGCGCCTTTGACATAGGTGACGCCAATCACCTGCGCAGGACTTACTGCGCGGCCCAAGCTATAGTCCTGCCCGACTCGATGGGCAATAGGGGGTATTATGTTTTGGATCGCGCTAGCTGCTGCAATTGCGCCAGTTGCGCCTCCAGAAGTCCGTGAGCGTGCATTTGAACTGGTAAAAACGGCGCAGAACGCTTTGCAGCTATGCCTCGTGATAGAAAGCGCCAACGAACGAAATGAGGGACTATCAATACGGTCTAGTGTGGATGCAGCAGCAGAAAAATGCTTTGGCGATTACCGAAGGCTGCGCGATGTTTATCGCAACTACACGTTCACCTATCTGTCCCCCGATACACCTGCTGACATCCCGGACAAGATGGCGCAGGAAAGCTTTATTGCCATGATTACGATCACCCGCCACGCGCTTGAAGATCAGCAGGCTCGCAAGCTGCCTTAGGGGAGTTCACGATCCAACTCCTCGATCGCGTCGGTCAAGTCCTGGGCAAGCTCGCGGGCCTCGTCCAAGGTAAGATGGATCAGGCCAACGGGCAGCGGCGGAATGCCATTCTGCATGCGCGGCAGTTGTTTCAGCACCGCGCCTCCGAGGCGCACGGTGACGTGCACCGGGCCTTCGGCGCTTTCGATGCGGCATTCCACCTTGGGGCTGGTGTCGGGGGTGATGCGGCTCATGCGCTTTGCTCCTTGCGTTCGGCATCCTGCGCCTGGCGGACGGTGGCGAGCGCGATGGCGCGCGCGGCGCGGCCGGTGGTGCGGGGCATGTAGGTTTTCAGGATGCGTTGCGTTTCATCGATATCGTGGCCGGTGATCGCGGCGATCAGGTGGGCGTCCAGCCCCAGCTCGCCGAGATAGACCACGCAAGTGCGGCGCAGGTCACCGTATTGAAGCGTCGCGAGTTCTTCGGCCAGGTCGTTGTCGTTGTCGTATTCGGCAACGATGATTGCCTGTTCGCGCACTCTGACGAAATCGCGCTGAAAGCGCGTCTGGCCGGCCTTCTGCGCCGATTCCGTTGCCCATGCGTAAGTGGCGGCCGGCTCGCCCGGGATGTGGCGCGTGTCGTCCAGAATGATCATGGTGCTGCCTAACTGGCGCGCTGTTTCGATGTTACTTTCCAGCGCCCAGCGGACAAGGCCGGTGACGGGAACCTCTACCCAGGCGCCGGTCTTCTGCTGCTTCACGCGCAGGCCGCGCACCACGCCATCGGGCGCGAGGGCGGCCAGGGTGGCATAGTCTTCCGGCTGCATCTTGTGCTCTGGGATCGCGGCGTAGTGGCGATGAGTCATCGCAAGGTAATCCGCCTCGCGCTGGCCGGTGGCAAAGCCCAGCATGATCGCCAGCGCCATCGAGGGCATGCCCAGCTCATAGGCGGCCAGCACCATGGCCTCGCGCGCCGCCGGCGACCAGATCACGTCGCGCGGGGGCGGTGCGGCCAAGCCGAAGCTGGCGAAAGGATTGCTGCCCTTGGCGATCAGATCCTCGCTCTCGGCAAAGGCGAAGACCTGGCGGCCCTGTTTCAGGGTGCTGTGGGCAGCGTGGTGGCCAATGCCGCCCTTGCTTTCCGGCGCCGTCATGGCCTTGCGCAGGGCCTTGACGCGGGCCGGCGTGATGTAGGCCAGGGGGAAGTCACCGGCCCAGGCGTTGAGGCGCTTGAGCGCGGTGCGATAGGTGCGCGCGGTCGATCGCGCGATGATGAATTCACCGCGGTCGTTCTTGGCGTCGAGAAATTCCTTCTCGTAGCGCGCGAGCAAGTGGCCGAAGGTGCCGGCCTTCTCGCGCTTCTTGACCTCGCGCGGGCGGGCGCCGCCGGCTTTCCATGCCTCCACCTCTTCGTTGCGCTTTTCGGCGGCGCCCATGGCGGCGGCGCGGTCCTTGCCCAGGGCGACGGCCTTCCACCCCGCCTTGGCGAGCGTGGCGCTGGGTTGCCAGTACCAGCTGGTGATGCCGGCCTTGTTGGTCTTGTCGACCAAGCAGGGGATGCGGATCTGCGCCATGGTCAGTCTGCCTCCCGGGTGTTGACCGGGTTGAGGCCCAGCTTGGCCTTGGCGGCTTCGATCGTGGCGGTCTGTTCCGGGGTGCGCTTGCGGCCGCCGCCGTGGAGTGGCGGCTTGGCCTGGGCGGGGCTGCGGTTGCCACCGAATGCGGGGTGGAGCTGGCGCTCCAGCTCGCGGCACAGATCGGCATGGGCGATCAGGGCCTTGCAGATATCCTCGAGCACGTCGTCATGCAGGCGGCGTTCGCCCTTGATCCAGCGCAGCACATTGCGATCGGTGCGGCCCATGGCGGTAGCGGCATCGCGCTTGCCGCCGAGGGCTTCGACGGCGCGGGCAAACAGTTCTCTTTGGGTTTCGTTGTCCATGGGGACGGCCATCCTTCGACCATAGGGCTGGCAAAGGCCAGCGCCGGTTATTCTGTGACTCGAAAAGGGGGCGGCGGTCAATGTCTGGCCTTTGGGGGCCTGTCCCGCCGCCCAGGTGGGGAATGATCAGGCGGCCAGCTTCTCGCGCAGGGCGTAGCCTTCCAACGGCCACAGCTGCCGGATAGCATCTTCATAGGCGAACAGGCGCCCCTTTTCGGGATCGAAGTTGGCTGCGCTGGCCGGTGCGCTCTTGCCGATCACGGTAAAGCCGTTCTGCATGGTGATGATGCACAGCGTGAGAAGGTCGAGTTCGGTGGGCAGGCCGCTGGTGGGGTGAATCTCGATAACGAGCGATTCGCCTTCGCAGTCACCCGTGCAGGAAATGGCATCTGCGGCCGTCAAATAGGCCAAGTATGCGATCTTATCCTTCATGCTTTCCAGCGTGACGCGCGGGGCCGTGGCGCCGGCGGCGCTGACGGCATCCGTCGCCGTGAGAGAGGAGCTTTCCATGGTCTTTCCTTGAATGCCGGGAGCCGCCGGCGCGGGTTCAGAAAGGGATTTCGTCATCGCAGGGGGTGCAGATGCCGGTTTCCAGCAGCGGTGCAGCGTTGCCGCACCATGCGCATTTGCCGGTCATGTCGTGGGCAGTGGCCGTGTTCTGCGCGATTTGCTGCCGCTGCTCTTTCAGCTGCGCGTCGCGCTCTTTGCGCGCGGCAACTTCGGCTAGATCGCGTGCGTTCATCGTGCGCGCGTGGGCGGCGAAGTCAAAGTTGGCGGCGAAGGCACGGCCGAGCACGGTGCGATGCGCCTTGCGGTGGTGGCCGTTGGCGCTGGTGACCTGCAGCTTGAAGCGGCCAATGAATTCTTTAGGCAGGTCGCGTATGTCGATCGTCAACAGCGGGTCGGTTCGCTCGCCCCGGCTTTCCCATGCCTTGCCAAAGCAATAGATGTAATCGAGCGGCCAAGTGTATTTGTGGACGCACCAGACCAGCCCGGCGGGATGCATCCAGCTACCGCTGTGACAGATTAGCGGTGTCGGTCCCTTTTCCGGTGTTCCATCCCATGCGCCGAACAAGTCGTTCCCGAAATGGGAAGGGTTTTCCGCACGGCGCTGGTGGTATTCTTCGAGCTGCGCCATGGCGTCGTCATAGGCTTCCTTGATCGGGAAGGTTCTCATAGCGCAAGTTGCTCCTGGGGTTGGCCGCCGGCGCGGGCGGTGTGGACGTGGTGAACGTGGGCGGCCCATTGGTGGCGGCATTCGGCGTCGGCTTCGTCGGCCGGTTCCTGGCTCATGCCTTTGCCGAAGGGTGGGCGGCGGCCGAAGGTATCGTGCCAGTCCCAGCCATCATCATAGATATCGGCCAGCACGGTGAGGCGATCGGTCTGCAGGTGGGCGGCGGCGGGGTCGAGCCTGCCGGCGGCGATCCACTTGGGATAGAGCCGGGCGCGGCGGTCCAGCTCGCGGGCGAGGCCTTGCCGGCGATCGGCCCAGGTAAAGCCCAGCACGCGCGCCTGGGGCTGGTGCGGCGGCACGGGTGGCGTGGCGGCCCAGGTGCGATAGCGGCGCACGTCGGCCGCCCAGGCCTCGCACAAGCGCTGCTCGAGCGCGGCCGCTTCGGCGGTGAGGCGCATTTTCTGGATCATCGCCGGATAGGCCCGGGCGCGCCATTGCGCCTCGCGCTCGATCTCTGCCAGCACCTGGTCGATGGTGATCGCGGGATAGCGCGTGCTGGGTGGCTGGGGGGTCATGCTGCATCTTCCCAAAGAAGGGCGCCCCATTGATCGGCGCATGCGGCGGCCAGCCCGGGAAATGTCTCGGAGCGGATACGCGCGCGATCGGCGCTTGGGGCAGTGCGATGGATTTTCGACCATTGCCGGTGTTCGGCAGTGCCGGCCTTGGGCGGCGTCAGGCGGTTGGTCGGCTGCAAGAGTGGCAGATTGATCAGCTCGAACCCGGTGGCTTTGAAATAGGGCTCGCCAAACCAGTGCGGTTGAACGAAGCGAACGCGCGGCCGGCCTGTCAGCTCGATCGCATGGCGGTGCATGACGGGATTTTCCAGTGCTCGGCGCGGTATGTTGCCACGTTCCCGGCAAGCACGATAAAACGCGGCGGCAGCATGCAAATTGGCCCAGCCCTGTTCGTCGGGGCCGTTGACCTTTTTGCCGCCGATGTAGAGCCAGCGCACGCCGCTGTTGCACAGGCGCGTGCATGGTGGGTGCATAACGGCAAGCAAGTCCCACGCTTCATCGAGCAGGTCGAGCAAGTTGCCGCGAATGTGCCGGTTGCTACCGTCGTCGGCCGCCTCAATGTCGTTCGACCATGCATCGAAGCCGCGCGTCAGAAAGGCGCGGCGCATGACGCCGCTACGCTCGCAACCGATCAGTACGCGCGGCGCTTTCACGCTGCGATCCTCTGTTCGCGGTGGCGGGCCAGCAGGTAGGCTGGGGGCACGTCGGCCCAGCCACGGTCGCGCATCTGGGCTTCGTAGCGGGCGGGCCAGTTTTCGATGCGGCGCGCGCGGCGGGTGAGGCGCTGGGCCTTGTTGGCGAGCTGGTCGATGCGGATCTGCAGATCGGGCGGGATATAGTTCGCGCGGTTTTGGATCAGCTGCGACATGCGGCGGCGCGCGGCGGCGCATTCGGCCTTGGCGCGCTTGGCCTGTTCGATCAGCCAGGCGTTATCGACCTCGATCGGCGGGAAATGGCTGCCGGCGCAGATATCGCCCTGCACGTGGTGAAGGCGCACGGTGTTATCGGCGCGCAGGAACTGCTTTCGTCCGCAAATCTGGCAGTGCATGGGGGTTCTCCCATTGGGTTACCTGGCGAAGGGTGGCGAGCAGCTGGGCGGCGGCGCGGGCGATCTGCTTGCGATCGTGGTCATCGTCTTCGAGCCCGTAGATGACCTTGCGCACGCGGTTTATGCCGATGCCCAGCGCGGCGGCGATTTCGGCCGCTGTCATGCCCGCGTCGAACCGGTCCATGATCTCTTCCTCGCGCACGCGCAGGCGGTGGCGCGGGGGTTGATTGGACCGGGCGGGGCGGCGGGGCATCAGTCGATCCCCAGCGCGTTTTTATAGACGTCGAGCACCGCTTCCATTTCGCGGCGATCGTCGGGCTTCATGGCGCGCAGGCGCACGATCTGGCGCATGATCTTGGCGTCATAGCCGTTGGCCTTGGCCTCGCTGTAAACGTCGCGGATATCGTCTGCGATGCCCTTCTTTTCCTCCTCGAGGCGCTCGACGCGCTCGACAAAGAGGCGAAGGCGATCGTCGGCGGCGTCGGTGCCGCTGTTGTGGCCGGGGCCGCTCATGCGAGTGGAACTCCGAACCCTGCCGCATTCCGGTGGCCGCCGCCGCCGAATTTCCGCGCGATGATTGACACATCTTCCCGATCATCAGCTGACCGCAGAGACCACCCGCGGGAATTGCCTTGATCGGAATAGCAGGCCGCGAACGGCGCGCTGGGATGCGCCAGCAAGAGCGCATGCCCCACTTCGGACGCGAACATCGGGGGGCAATTGCATACCGGGACGGAGAAGCCAGCTACACGGGAAAGCCGCGCGAGGGCCGCTATCTCGCGAACCTTTTGATCCATGAAGCGCTGCATCGCGGCCGCTTCCGCCATGATCGCGGCCGATCCATCTTCATCCTCAAGTTCGCCGGCGATCGACTGCCAGCGCTCGAAATCGAATGGTTCGCACCGCAGCCAAGCCCCAAAAGCTTTGGTTTCGGGAATTTTGAACAACCACAGATCGCGATCTTCGATCAGCTTGATGAGTTTGGGCAAAGGGTCTTCGGGAAAACAGAAATCCCACATCATACGCGCGCCGGCGCGGTTCATGTCGAAAAGCGCGTTGATGGGTGGATAGCCATTGCGGCGCAAATCATCGGCCATGCTGGTAACCACGTCGGGCGTAAAACGCCACGGCTTGTCAATGAAGCGGCGGTAGTGGCGCAGATCCTCTTCGGCCGTCTTGTGATGGTCGATGATCACGACGCTTGCGGCGCCCTTGAGCGACGCCAGGCCATCGGATTTGTAACTGAAATCACCGATCAGCACGTGCTTTCCGAGAACATCGGGGGGCGCATCGCCATAGCTTGCCGGAATGTAGGTGACGTCATCACCCCAGCGCATCCACGCGGACCATGCGGCGCCAAAGCCGTCGGCGCAGTTGGCATGGTAAATCATGATATCGGGCTTCCAGCTGGTCACAGCAGCGGTCCTTTCTGTGCGGGGAAAAGGTGGGAATAGTCGGGGTAATCCGCGTCGCGCTCGAGGCGCGTGCGGGTGCCGGGGCCGATCCAGCGCTTGCGGGTGTCGTGCTGGCCGGGTTGCCAGATGAAGGCGCTGTAGGCCGTGGCGCTGCTGGCGCGGCGGGGTTGGCCGTGCTCGTCCGGGTTGAACGGATCGGGGGCGCCGCTCTTGATCAGGCGGCCCTTGAGCATGACGATCCGCTCGCTGAACGCGATCTGCCAGGTGGGCGCGCGATCGGGGGCGAACAGGCGATCGTAGCGGTCGCCGCCTTCATCGAACGCGGTGCGGGCGATCACGGCGACGCCGCGGCGCGCCAGGCGCTGGGCGCGCTCGATGAAGCGGGTGCCGACGTTGAACGGCGGGTTCAGGAAAATCCAGTCGACCGCGTGCACCGGCAAGGGCGCGTGATCGTCGAGAAAATCATAGATGCCGTGATCCTGGTTGTAGCGGAACACGTCGGTCGCGTGGACCTGGGCGAAGAACTCGCGCATGGGCAGCACCATGTGCAGCTCGCCGCAGCACGGGTCCCACCCGCGCTGGATTTCCAGCGGTTCGCCGTGGGAGATCAGGAACTCGCACACCGCGCGGGTGGTCCAGGGCGGCGTGGGGAAATAGTCAAGGCTGTCTGGCGGCTCGATGCGGCGGGCCATCACGGCGGTGGAGCGGTTGGGGGTCATGCCAACGGCTCTTTCGAGCGGAGCGCAGCAATGATGCGATCCACGGTCGCCAGATCAAGTTCGATCCGATCGCGGCCTTGGATGCGTGCTTTTCCTGCCCAACCAATCAACCGCGATGGCAAGTCGCCAAGGTTGGCATTGGCTTCATCGACAGGCCCAGATGAGAGGGCGTCTCGGGTAGCCGTGCACGTGCCCGGCACATGGTTGCAGAACGTGCTGCCCATGCATCTGTAAAGGGGGCGGCCTGTCATGCCAGCGGCTCCCCCGTCACTTCGCAGTACACCATGCGTGCCCGCGCGTAGGCGCCCAGGAACTGCATCGCGGTGACGGTCTGCGGATCTGCGTAGAAGCCTGCGGTGGCTTCATCGAATGCCTGGGCGAGCGGCAGCAACTGATCCGCCAGCTCGGGCCGCGCCAGCGCCTGGAAGCGCATCTGTGCGGAAAGATTGGTTTCGGTAACAGCCATGGCTTACCTCAGCAGGATAGAAGCGGCGAAGGCGCAGAGGCTGGCGCCCAGGAACAGCCATGCGGCGGCCAGGCGCGTCATCCACAGGTCGCGCTTGGGTGCCTGCCCTTCGACAGGCTCAGGGCGAACGGGATCGCGGTAGATCGACGGGCACGGCGGGGGCGCATCGGGCCAGTCGGCCGGGAAGTCTTCGGTGTAGGCCGGATCTTCCATTTCGCGCGAGGCGGCGACGCGCAGATACAGGTCGCGCTGGGCGTCGTTGAGCGAGCGGGGCTTCACTGGTCGGCTCGCTTGGCGAGGGTAGCGGCCAGGTGCTGGTTCACTTCGCTGTTGAACTGCGCCTCGATCGTGTTCGCCACGTCGACCAGCTGCGCGGCGAAATGGCGCACGCCATCGGGCGTCATGCCAACGTAGATGCAGCCACGCGCTGCCTGCAGCGGGATCATGGCGATGGGGCCGTCCGAAACGACCACCATGTTTGTCGCTGGGCAGCTGTGGGTGCCGTTGATTTCCCGGCAGGTGCCGTTCATCAGGAAGTGTTCGGCGGTGGCCTGCGTCTCTTGGAAACCGGGCACCGGCTTGAAACCTCGTTTTTCGCTCATGGCTTCACTCTCCGGGAAATTCCGCGTCGATGCGGTCGATCAGGGCCATGGCCACGGCGGCCAGGGCGATGGCGTGGCGGCGCGCATTGCGCGGCTTGTGGAACTGGACGTATTCGGTGATCGCGAGGCCGCGCTTGGACAGCTCGCGCGCGAAGTGGGCCAGTGGGAGGGTCAGATCCTGCTGCGGCGTGTGGCCGAACTGGTGGATCTGGCGGTGCCGTTCAGCCAGGATCTCTTCCATGGCTTTGACCGGCACGAAATCGGTTTGCGTCGCCGGGGCGGCGGTGACCCGCGTGGATGGCGTTGCCGCCCGGGCGCCTTCCCCTCTATCCGCACCCGAAGGGCCGGATTGTGCAGCCTGATTTGCGGACGGGGGAAGCTCGTTCATCGCGATTGCTCCGAAAAATCAGAGGGGATCGGTGAGGACGTGGAACAGGACTTTCTTGCCGACGTGACCGCGCAAGGACGCCTTGGTGGCGTGGCCACCCGGGCGGCCGGGCGCCGCGTAGCTGAACCGGTCGCAGCGATTGAGCGGCAGGCGGCGGTGCCAGCTGGTTTTGGCCAGGGCGACGGCCTGGTGCCGCGCGATGGCGCGGAACGGCGGCTGAATCGCGTCGCCTGGCCGTGTCATTGCGCCATGATCCGCATGGCCAGCTGGCCGACCATTTCGAGCGCCAGATAGAACGCCAGGATCAGCACCACGCCGGGCAGGCGATCGGCAGCGATCATGGCGCGATCGGCGGTGGCGATCAGGCGGCGGATCATCCCTGCACCGTGCGGTGCAGGACCGTGGCGCCGGCCTCGCGCGCTACGCTGACAGTCGCCTTTTCGGTGACGTCGAGAAGATGACGCAGCACGCCGATCGATGCGGACAGTGCGGTCAAGCCCATGTACTGATTGGGGTGGCTGAACGCGATGCGCATCAGCGTTTCCCTGGCCTCTTCAGCGGCGTGAAAAGCAAGGTCGGTAGCGACAGATGCCACATCGGGCGCCATGCCGTGGCCGATCATCTGCTGGCGCATGTTCGCGCGGAGCGTGTCGAGGCTCATTGCGCGGTGCTCCCGCGTTCAGCTTCGCGATCAGCGCGCGAAAGCGCGACTTGCCCGGCGATTTCCGCGCAAAACAGGTCGATGTAACGCTGCGCCAAAGCCGGCGGGAACGATCCGAGGATGTGCGTGAATTCGCCCATCAACGTGCACATGAGGCCGACGTGGATGTCGCGGCCGGTTGCGGTCTTGTCCGCCATGACTGCGGCAATGAACGTCTGGCGCGCTGCGGTTAGAGCTTCGCGATACGCCGTTTCAAGCGGGGTGAGTTCGGGAAAATCATCGCTCATGCCCGGCCCCCGCGAATGAGTCGCAGGTTGCCGGCGTTGGCATCGATTTCGGCGGCGGCAGCGGCCTGGGCCTTCTTGTCGATCGCTGCAGCGGCGCCCGGGGGCAGCCAGCTTTCGATCCAGCTTTCCACGGCTGCGCGCGGCCAGGTGCTGTTGATCGTCACATCGCTGGTCAGAACGTTGCCCTTGCGCATGGCGGGCAGCGGCGGCGGGAAATCGTGTTCCGCGATCAGCTTGGTGACATAGGTGACGGTGCGGCGGTCGCTGTAGCCTTCCTGGCCCAGCTCGCGGCGGATAAACCAAAGATTGACGGTGGTGGCGCCGGGATCATCCGGCGGCAACCGGTGTGCGCGTGAAGCCATGAATGCCTCCGTTGGGGATCAACGGGGGCAGTTCTGTAACTCTACACGTTACCTGTCAAGCGGGAATGTAACCTTTGGTGTTACGCCGGACGCCTGTCACCACGGCGGAACGCCCGTGATGCCGAACTTTGTAAGGTTGGCAATGAACATAATTGCGCAATGCAAGACGGTGGTGCCGGCCACGCTGGTGGCGACAATGCGCACCACGTCGACCGGCGATCTTTCCCACCACAGCATCAGCTGCGGCCAGCGGCTCAACATAAGAGCGGCAAATTGGATGATCGGGGCGGCGATCAGGCCCCAAGGCCATACAGGCGCCAGAAAGCCAGCGATGAAAAAGGCCAGCATTGGCAGCATCGAGTAGCCCCCTCCCCGACTCGAATGCATAGGGAATTTTTGTTCTAAGCGGTATGCCTATCGCTGTCATCATTCGCGTGGCGGAACGGTGCGATGGTTTCCGCTACCTTAAGGATTTTGTCCTGATCCTCTTTGGGCGCGGCGCGATATGTGTCGAGCAGCTGCTTTTCTTCGAGCGCAAGCAATCCTGGATTGTCATCGCGCGATAGCAGTTCCGCGATCGGAATGCCGAACACCTCAGCCAGGCGGCGCATCAGGGAGAACGAAAAATCACGGGTGCCGCGCTCTACGCCCGAGATGTGCATCTTTGAGCAACCGGCCAGATTGGCAAGCTGTTGTTGGGAAAGGCCGCGCGCACGGCGCAGCTCGAATACGCGGTTGGGCATGTCGGCCATCGCGATGAAAGGTACAATCGTTCCCATTGTGGAAAAAGTGATCTTCTAAGTTACATGGAATTGTCAAGGGTAACCTGTGAGGTTACGACTGCGGCATGACCAGCCAGACGATCACCTACAAGCTGCGCAATTGGCGCCGGCAGCATGGTCTGTCTCAGGCCGCTGCCGCCAAGCGCATGAACGTAGCCCGCCGCACGTGGCACCAGTGGGAGCGCGGAACCGTCATCCCCCGAGCCGAACATATCCGCGCGCTGATGAGCCTGACGGCCGGCGCGGTGGCGGCGGATGATTTCTTCGTCGATCGCCAAGAGGCGGCGTAGGCCATGGATGCGGGGGGCACCTGGGATCAGCGGCCGGGCGCGCTGGAAGCGACGCGGGGCGTTCGCAGCGCCGCCGCCGCGATGGCGCGTCGCAATGATGCGCTTGGCTGGCACGTGTGGCTTAGCGGCCCCTATGCGCCCGATGCCGCGCTGACGATCGAGCAGGCGCGCTGGGTGGCCGAGCAGATGCAGGGCGTGGCAGCGGATCTATGCCAAGCGGCCGACGTGGCCGAAGGCAAGCACGCGGCGCAGGTGGCGGAATGAGCGCCACGCCCAAATCAGTCAGCGAGATCGAACAGGAGTTGCGCGACAACGCCTTGGAGGTGGCGCGGCGGTGTCTGCCGGGTGGCCGTGAAGAGGGTAATTATTTCGCGGCCGGCGATCTGTCTGGAGCACCTGGCGGCTCGCTGGTTGTGCGCCTCAAGGGCGTCAAGCGTGGGACATGGAACGATTGGGCGACCGGCGATTACGGCGACATGCTCGACCTGATGACGCGCACGCAAGGGCTCGCTGGCAAGGGTGCAGCTGTGGCGCTGGCCAAGGAATGGCTGGGCATCGATGACGGGTGGGGCGGGCGTGTCACCACGATCAGCCCGGAAGAGCGCGCCGCGCGGGCCCGGCATCTGGCGCAGCAGCGTGAGCGGCGCCAGGCCGAGCAGAACGCAGAGAATGCCAAGGCGATCAAGGACGCGCGCGGGCTCTATCTGAACCAAAACGCGCGGGCGATCGCGGGCACGCCGGCGGAAGCCTACCTGCTGGGGCGCGGTCGCCTCGCCGTGGATGGGCGGTGGCCCAACGGGCTGAAATTCGATCGCGTGTGGCAGAAGGACACGCGGCAAAAAGAGCCAGCGATGCTGGCGCCGATCTATCTGCCCAGCGGCGAGCTGGTGGGGTGCCATCGCACCTTCCTGCAGCCGTGCCCCGAACGGGGGTGGACGAAATTGGCCGTGCCGAAAGCCAAGCTGTGCCTGGGGCGGCCGTGGGGCGGGTTCATCCCGATTTCCAAGGGCGCCAGCGGCAAGAGCATGGGCAAGATGACCGCCGATGAAGCGGTTTACATGGCCGAAGGCATCGAAAAGTGCCTGGCCATTCGCGAAATCAGGCCAGAATACCGCATCGTGGCGGGGGTGAGCCTGGGCAACATGGGCGCGATCGTGTTCCCGCCGCGCGTGGCGCGCCTGGTGATCGTGGCCGATCGCGACGACAACGACGACGCGGTGCGCACCCTGGAAAAGGTGGTGGCATCGCAGCAATCGCGCGTGGGCGACGTGCGCCTGGTGTTTCCGCCTGCGCAATACAAGGACATCGACGAATGGGTGGATGCGGCGCGGGCGCAGGCCCGGCAGCAGGGGCGCGCAGCGTGAGCGCGGGCATGTTCTTTCGTGCCAGCGTGCGGCGTGCGGCGGTGTTGCCGCCGATGTGGGTGGGGCGTGGTGCCGGGGGGCTTCGACAGGCTCAGCCCGAACGGATCGAGGTTTCTGGTTCCATCCCCCTGATCGATTTACAGTTGCCCGTGGTGGAGCACGTAGCGGCCGACGCCAGGTGCGGCCGGGATGGATCGGCAGCGGCAGTAACAAGCGGGGCCACCACGGGTCCTCTCGAGGGCGAAGACCCTGCGAATGCCGATCAAACCTGGACAGAATCCCAAGCGAAAGCGCGTGATGAAGCGCGGGGCGCGGACCGCCCTGTTGCGGAGCGTGTGAGTAGGCCCGGCCGGGGGCGGTCCCGGCCTGCAACGTCTGAGTTTATGGACGTGACAGCCGGAGAGACGGCACCTGATTTCGCATTGCCGGCGGCGGTCCTCCCGTCCCCCGTTACCGGCAAGCCTGGGCCGGTCGCACTACCCCCTGCCGTGCCGGCCCAGGCAACCCCCGAACCGAGCGGGCTTGGCGTGGTGCGCAAGGCCGCGCCCAAGCCCGATTGGGGCAAGATCGCCCAGGCGGCGCGCGGGCGTGTGCTGGCGCCGCCGGTGCGCAAGGCGCCGACGCGGGTCGCGTTCGACAAGGGGCCTTGTCCGCGCTGCGGCATCCCCGGCACGCGCGGATTCGATCACCAGTTGCCCTATGATGAGTCTGCCCTGTGAGCGCGCGGCCGCATGATGACGATCCGCTCGCCGCGATCGGTGAGGCGCTGGACAATCCGGCGCCGGCGCCGACGCTGGTGGAGCATGGCGACCGGCCCGAGGTGGATGGCGAGGGCGATGATGACAACGCCTGGCCGCTCGATGCGCCGGTGGTGCCGCTGGGCGCCTCGAGCGGGCTCGATGGCAGCCAGCGGTGCTATTACCTCAACACGAACGGCGAAATCGTGTCGCTCGAGGCCGGCAACAAGCACGGCAAGAACAACCTGGTGCACCTGTTTGGCGCCAAGGCGCGGTTCCTGGAAAGCCAGTGGCCGCAGTGGTCAAAGCCGGTCAAGCAACAAATCAACGGCAAGTGGGTCGAGGTCGAGCCCTCGCGCATTGTCGGGTTCGATCAGGCCAAGGCAAGCCGGGCGATGATCATGGAATGCAGCCGGCGCGGGATCTTCGATCCTGCTGGGCGGCTGCGCGGGCGCGGTGCGCACCGGCTGCCCGGGGGCGGCCTGGTGATCCACTATGGCGATGAGCTGGGCGTGCTGGCGCCGAAGGTCAACGGCGCTGGCCTCAAGGCGCTGGCGTGGCATGACACGGGCCTGCACGATCGATTTGTCTATCCGGCCGGCGTGCCGCTGCCCCGGCCGTGGTCGAGCAGCACCGGGCCGGCGGCGGCGATCAAGATCAGCGAACTGCTCCGCACCTGGCATTGGAAGCGGCCGGCGCTCGATCCGGTGTTGCTGCTGGGCGCGATCGGGCAAGGCTATATCGGCGGGGCGCTGCCGTGGCGATCGAACGTGTGGATCACGGGCGGGCGCGGCACCGGCAAATCGACACTGAACGGCCGCCCGGATGAAGGCCAGGGCATCATTGCCCAGCTCTATGGCGATGCGCTGTTCCGCACCGGCAACACCAGCGCCGCGGCTATCCGGCAGAGCCTGAAAAACAGCACCGTGCCGGTGATGATCGATGAAGCCGAAGCGAGCGGCGACAACCGCAAGATTACCGAGGTTGTCGAGCTGGCGCGCGTGGCATCGAGCGGCGACAAGATGCACCGGGGCGGCCAAGACCACAGCGCGCACGAATTCACGCTGCAGTCGCCGTTCTGGTTCAGCTCGATCAACATGCCGCCGCTGGAAGGGTCGGACCGATCGCGCCTGGCCATCCTGGAGCTGCGGCCGTTCCGCGCCGGGGTGACGCCGCCGGATTTCGGGCGATACAATTTCGAGGATCTTGGCCGCCAGCTGCATCGGCGCATGATCGATGCGTGGCCGATCCTGGCCGAATGCAAGAGCCTCTATCACAAGGCGCTGGCGGCGGCGGGCCATGACGGGCGCGCGTGTGACCAGTTCGGCACGCTGCTGGCCTGCGCCTGGGTGCTCTTGAATGATGAGCTGCCCGATGAGGACGAGGTGCACGAATGGGCCACGCTGTGTGCACCACAGCGCCTGTCCGAAGTGTCGGACGCGATCAGCGATGAAGAGGCCTGCGTCAACCGGCTGATGACCGAGCTGGTGCAGCCGCGCGGCCGCGATAGCCGCGAGGCGGTTTCGGAACTGTTGGGGCGCTGGCTGCAGAGCCGGACCAGCCAGCTCGCTGCGGTGGCCGGTGAAGACAAGGGGCTGTATCTCGAGCAGCTGGGCCTGAAAGTCGTCAACCCCAAGCACAAGGGCGACGGCAAGTGGGGCGCGGAATCGTTCATGCCCTATGCCGCACCCGGCTTCGTGGCGGTGGCCAACGCGCATCGCCAGCTCGATCAGATTTTCTCGGGCTCGCGCTGGCAGGGTGGCACCTGGCGCCAGACGCTGGCGCGGCTCGACCATGCCATTCCATCGGTCACGATCAGCTTTGCCGGCCACAAGATCCGCGCGGTGCTGGTGCCGCTGTATCACCTTATGGATGATGAGGATTTGCCCGAGCTGTGCCGGCGCGAGGCCGTGGCGCAGTGGATGGCAGAGCAGACCGGCGAGGCAGCGGCGTAATGCGAGGCGCGCCGCCTGTCTTGCCGCGCGGCGTGGCCTGGTGCGGGCCGCGCATGCGAGACGGCCGGCGCCGGGGAGGGGAAGCCCGGGCGCCGGCCGTTGGTTTGGGGTTAGTCGTTCACCCCGGCCGGATGGCGCGGATCGAACGTGGCGGCCAGCAGGCGGGCTTCTTCGGCCAGCAGGGCGACGATGCAGCCCGTCTGGCAGCTTTCAACCACGATGCCCTGGGGCTGACTGCCAAGCAGGGCGGCAAGGCCATCCAGCGCCAGGTGCAGGCGATTGGCGCGGCTTTCGTTGTCGAGGTCCATGGCTCATGCCTCCCGCCGGCGATAGACGCGCACAAAGCCCTGGCGGCGCAGATCGCGCGCGACGGCGCGGCGCGTTTCGGAGCTGTCCTCGCGGTTGGGATGCGCGGCGAAGAATTCAGCCACGGTCAGTTCCTCGCGGCCGGCGATGAAGGCCAGCACGTCGGGATCGACGGTGTAAGTGCCGGTCTTGCGGATCGCGGGCAGGACTTCACTGGTCACCCACTTGCGAAACGCGCGCGCCTCGGGGCGCTGGCTGCGCAGGATGCAGGCGTAGAGGCCGCTCTCGGAGATGATGGTGGCCTGCTGTTGGCCGCCAGGGGTGTGCAGATCGTGCACACCCTTTTCGTCGTCATCGAGCATGCGAACCATATCGGGCGCGCGACCGTATCCGAGAACCGCAGCGACATCGGTTGCCACGAACCATGGATCGTTGCCGCGCTCGATCACACGGACCGAGTGTTCAGCAAAATCGAAGCAAATCAGATTGTTCATTGCGTTGCTGCCTCTCTCAGGGCCAACAGCACTGCATCGCTGGTGGCCGGACGTGACGAGGTTTGCAGTACCGTGGAACGCGCACACGGTGGCGATTGCTCGCCCCTCACCACGCCCGACCATAGGAAAAGCGCCTATGGGAAGGCCATGGCGCTTGATGCGCGCGTCGTGCTCGGGACTGCAACCCCGGCCCGGCTCTCGCCAGGCACCGTGGAAGATGCCGATCGCGACGTGCGAAGTCAATCCTTGCTCTTTCCGACCATCGGCAAGAGCCTGGCCGGGGCTTTCGGACGGTCTTATTATTCAGACCAACTAAATCTAGTCAATATGGATCGGGGAAAAATTTTCGGCGCGTCCTTGAGCCTGCGTGCGATTGCAGCACGCGCCCGCGCCAAGCGGGCAAGTGCGGTGCGCAATCGCCTGCATTTCAGCCACCTAGCGCCGTGTGATGTGCCTGGCGCGCCGTTGCCGGTGGCGCCTACGCACGGCCGCAGCGGCGCCGCAGGCGTCGCGGTGCGCGGCCGTTCGCTCTGTCTCACCCCGGCCCGCTGCGGTGTGCATGGCGTGGCGATTCGCGCCCTGTCCCTGGCTTCGTCCTTGCCCCGGCCCGTTGGCCGTGCGATAAGGTTGGCGCGCCAGCTGGACGATGCCAATGGGTCCGGGGTGCCAGTTGCAAGCGCAACTGCCGTGCAACCGCGTTGCAACTGGCAAGCGCTTGTTTTTCATACACAATTTTTGCCGGTTGCAGAGTTGCGCGCCCTCCTCACGCGCGATGCGCACGTGTGCGTATGTGCGCGCACACACGTGCACATGTGCGCGTGTGACGCTGCAACTCTGCAACCATCCATATTTATTCTTACATATCAGTATGTTGTTGGTTGCAGTTCAGTTGCAGCGCAGTTGCAGCTGCAACTGGCGCCGTGCGGTGGCTCGATAGGCCGATCTGGCGCCCGCGCCGGGAATATTCTGGCGGGCGGATATCGCACCGCGCTGCACCGGGGCTCGATCGATGCGCGCCAGGTGCTGCCCAGCAGTGTGATGCGGGGGAGGGGCGGCGAAACTTTTGGGGTTTTCGGCCTGGCGGCCGGGCGCGCGATCGGCGGTGCGGCCGCGATCGTGCGGGCTGGGCGGAATGGCGGATTTCTGCGGGTTTCGGGCGCCGCATCGGGGCGTGTTGGAATGGTCATGTTGGAAGGCATGGCGCAATGCCTTGGAAATGCTGGGCAAATCGGCCTGCGGCGTAAGCCTGTCAGGCTGAACGGCGAGACCCCCCTGGGGGGTCTATCGCGCGCGCGGGTGGGTGGGCGCCCCCAAGCGCGCGCGCACATCCCCAGCCCGCTGGCGCACCACGTGAACAGGATTTGGATCGGCGTTTCGCGCCGCTCGATCTTGCCGACCCATGCCCAGGGTGCAGCCGGGGCCGGATCGTGGGTGCCCACCGGCGGGCCGGGGTGTGGGCATCGGGCGATGGTTGGGAGCGCGACGCGGGCCGGGGTGCGGGTGTGTGCACATGGGCGCGTCGCACCGTCAGTGATGAATCGGGAGGGTGGCCATGTCAACGCGGCGTAACAAGACACCCGGTGGAAAAGTGGAGGCCGGCGCGCTCATTGAGCAAAGCAAGGCGCTAGTAGAAGCGGCGGCGGCCGAGGAACAACAGCTTTCGATGCTGGAACCGGTGACGCCCGAGGAAATGGCAGTCGCACGCGAGCAGCTGGGGGCGAAAGCCGGGCACCTGACGGTGCTGCGCCAGGCCCGGCAAAACCGACGCGGCCGGCCGGCCGGGGTGAAGAACAAGCGGACCGAGGATTTCCGCAAGTACATCCTGGGCTTTGGACAAGATCCGGCGATCACGCTGATGCAGATTCAAGCGACCGATCCCGAGATCCTGGTGGAGCGATCGGCGGCGATGGACACGGTGAAGCGGCGCCTGTCGTATGGCGACGCGCAGCAGCTGCGCGTGCGGTGCGCCGAAGCGCTCATGCCGTTCATTCACTCGAAACAGCCGGTTGCGGTGGACATGAATTTCACCGGGCTTTCCGATCTGGTGATCGCCGGCGTGACGCATAGCGAGGCCCAGGTGCAGGATATCATCGACGGCGATTTCCTGCCCCTGGACGACGATGGGGAGGCCGATCGATGAGCAATCCCATGCGCAAGCTGATTTCGCCGGGGCCGGTCGCAGACGCGTTCATGCGCAGCCGCGCCTTCATCTGCGGGATTATCGGCCCGGTGGGGAGCGGCAAGACGATGGCCGCCCTGCAAAAGGGGCTGCGCGTGGCCGCCATGCAGGGCGGTGTACGTGATGCCAATGGGATCATCTGGCGCAAGGCGCGCATCGGGATCATCCGCGAAAGCTATCCGTCGATTGAGTCCACCATCCTGAAATCGTGGTGGCAGATCATCCCCAAAAGCGAGGGCAAGTTCAGCCTGCGCGCACCCTATACCCATGCGTTTCGCAAGGTGCTGCGCCGCGATGAAGACGGACGCCCGTGCGATATTCTCGATTGCGAGTTCGAATTTCGCGCGATCGGTGATCAGTCGGTGGAAGAAGCTTGCCGTGGTTGGGAAGTCAACGCGGTAATCGTCGACGAAGCGGATATTCAGCCGGTCGATCTGGTGCCGTTCCTGACGGGCCGTGTCGGGCGTTTTTCGGACCTTGATCCGTCAACGGTCTATGATCCGCAGATCATCCTTTCGCTCAACATGCCGGATATCGAAAATCATATCTATCAGCTGTTGATGACCAAAGACGGCGGCGATTTCCTTTCGGATGAAGACAAGGCCGAACTGGCGAAAGTCCTGGGCGAGCGCCCACTGATCGAACGCTTCGTGCAGCCCGGCGGCCGTGCGCCGGATGCCGAGAATATCCATAACCTGCCGGGCGGACGGGGCTATTACGTGCTGCAGGTCGCGGCAAACCGGCACAAGCCAGGCTATGTCGACCGCATGGTCGACAACAAGCCGGTGCCGATCATGTTCGGCATGGCGGTCAATTCCGACTTTGTGCACCGGGTGCATGTGGTCAAATCCGGGGTGCTCAAGTGGGATCGCCGGCACAAGCTGATCGTGGGGATCGACCAGGGGCTGTTTGCCGCTGCCGCGATCTGCCAGCGCAACAGCTATGGCCAGCTGCGCACGCTGGGCGAAGTGGTCAACCTGGCGCCTGGTGGCAAGAACCTGCTGAAAGTTGGCCCAACGGCATTCGGCAAAAAGCTGCGCGCCTTCCTGATGGAAAACTTTCCCGGCATCCGGCCCGATGAAATCCGGTGCGTGGGTGACCCGGCAATGTTCGCCGCGACCGATCGCGAGGACGATGAACAGGACTGGCGCCTGGCCTGCCAGAAGGCGCTGGGGTTCCATATCTTTCGCGCCAAGAGCAACCGCCAGGGGCTGCGCAACGAGGCGATCTGGCGGGCGCAGAAGGAGCGCGAGGGTTACCAGATCGATGAGCGCTGCAGCCATCTGATCAAGGCCCACAGCGGCGGCTATCGCTATGTCAAGGCCGAGCTGGGGACGGGTGAGACGCGCGGCCATCTCGACATTGCCGACACGATCTACACCCACGTAGCCGATGCCGAGCAATACGCCGCGCTCGAAGGCGAGAACGTGATTGCCGAAATCCGCGGGACCGAACGCAAGGGGCCGCCGATCCACGTCCAATCGGACTGGGACATCTACAGCTGAAAGGAGAAGTCTGATGCAAGCAGCAGCGATTATGGCCGCCACCGCATTTACGGCGAGCACGGTGGCATCGATGGTCACGCCCGGCCCAAAGCAGCAGCAGCTGCCTGTCCCTGTCGTTCGGGATGATGCGAGCAGCATGATCGATGCCAGCGACAAGATGGCGCAACGGCGCGGGGGCGCCAGCGATATCCTCAATGGCGACAGCGGTTTCGCCAAGGCGCTGCCGGGACCCAAGACGACGCTTGGGTCGTAAAAAGGAGACACACTGTGGAACCGAACAACAATGCTTACAGCGTGGTGCTGGAAAAGCCGGTGCAGCTGATTGCCATCGTGCGCGGCAGGCCCAACCCCAAGTTGGCAACGATCGATGCCAAGCCGGAAGACTGGCATGGCGGCCATCCGATGGGTGCTGTGCTGATGAAGCCGGTGGACCTCGATTGCAGCGCAATGGCTAAGCCGCCGGTGATCGAGGGGTGGCGCGTGGTGCATGGCGATGAGGTGATCAGCGATGAACTGCTGCCCTCGCCGATCCGCCTCGAGCCGCAGGTGACGATGCGCCTGGAACGCTGTGCGATCGTGCGCCGGCAGGATGCTCCCGCCAATCCGGCCCAGGCTGCATAAGGAAAGGCCCAAGACATGGCTGACGTGCGTGATGAAGTGCAGGTGCTGTTGAAGCGGCATCAGGAACTGGTGACCGAACGCGGGCCGCGCGAAGCGCTGTGGCGCGAGTGCGAACGTTGGGTCGATCCTGAACAGCAGGGCGGTTTTTTCCGCCGTCAGCCAGGTGGCCAGCGTGATGGCCATATCACGGAAAATTCCGCGCAGATGGGCCTTGAGGCATTTGTGGCGGCGATGGACGCCATGCTGACGCCGGAAGGTGAGCAGGTCACCCTGCTGAAAACCAGCGATTCGGCGTTGAACGACGCGCCGGCGATGCAGCGCTGGCTGCAGCATGCCAGCGATCGGCTGCATGCCTGCCGCAATGCGGCGCATACCGGCTTCCAATCGGCCAACACGCTGCGCTGGCGGATGCTGGGGCTGTATGGCTGGGCAGGCATGTGGATCGATGAATGGGTGGGGCGCGGCCTGTTCTATCAGACGCCGCACCCCAGCGAGCTGTTCATCGACAATGATTTTCGTGGACGGATCGACACGGTGCATCGCCGCCGCGAAGTGAAGGCCAGGCAGCTGGCGCAAATGTTTCATGATGATCAGTTGCCGCCCAAAGTGAAACAGGCACTGGCTGACAACAAGCCGGATACCGCGTTCACGCTGGTGCATGTGATCCGGCCCAACAGCGCGCATGAGCCCGGCCGGCTCGATATTCGGCGCTTCCCGATCCAGTCGATCTACATGCTGGAGGAAACGCGCGATCTGATCCAGGTGGGTGGCTATTACTCCCACCCGCTGCCGGTTTCGCGGTACATCCTTTCGCCCTACGACGCCTATGGCGTGGGGCCGAGCGGCAAGGTGATCGGGACGATCCGCCAGCTGAACATCATGGCGAAAGACACGATCAAGGCCTTTCACCTGGGCATGCAGCCACCGATCCTGATGCCGGCAGACGGGACGATCAACCGGATGAACATGACGCCCGGTGCGCCAATCCCGGGCGGGATGGACAATGGCAAACCGCAGATTGCTCCGTTCAACAGTGGGGTCAACCCGACCTATTCCGACAAGGCGATCGAAAAGGCGGTCAACACCGTGAACATGGCGTTCCTGGTGCATGTTTTCGCGATCATGCAGGAGCCGATCGACCGCCAGACGGCGACGGAATACCTGGGGCGCAAGCGGGAAGCCATGCTGCTGCAGGCGCCGAACGTGAGCCGCCAGATCGGCGAAGCGCTGGTGCCGCAGTGCGAGCGCGAACTGGATATCCTGATGCGCGCGGGGCAAATCGCGCCGCCACCGCCAGAACTGCGCGAGGCTGGCGCCGGCGTGATGATCGAGTGCGACAATCCGCTGACCCGCGCAGCGAGGTCTGCCGATGCGCACAATTTCATGGGCGCGCTGGAAATGCTGACGCCGATGGCGCAGCTCGACCCGTCGATCTTTGACGTGATCGATACCGATGCGGCGCCGCGCGGGGTGATGCAGGCGATGGGTGTGCGCGCGGACTGGCTGCTCGATCCCGATCAAGTGGCGGCGAAGCGCCAGGACAAGGCCGAACAGCAGCAAGGGGCCAGCCTGGTGGAGGCAGCGCCGGCGGCGACGCAAGCGATGCTCAACATGGCCAAGGCGCGGCAACTGGCGATGGGTGGTGGCGCGTGATGGCGAGCATCAACGCGTGGGTGATCCAGGCGATTGCACGCATGCGGGCGCGGTCGTTCCGCGTGGTGTTCGATACCGATGGGGAGAACGGCCGCGAGGTTGGCCATGTGCTGGCGGCGCTGCGCAATTTCTGCTGCGCGCAAGCGCCGGCCGTGGGGGCGACACCGGAAGAAACCTATCGGCTGAACGGGCGCCGCGACGTGTGGCTGTTCCTGCAAGGCCAGCTCAATTTCACCGAAACCAAGATTTCTGAACAACAGGAGGCACATGATGACTACTTCGGGGAGTGACAATGGTGGTGGCGCGGCCGATCAGGGCGGCGCGGGGGCATCGGCCGCCGGCGGGGCATCGTCCCTGCTGGATGGCGCAGTAGCGGCGGCGCCGGCCGCAGCGGCACCTGCAGCTGCGGCAGCGCCAGCGGCGGCGGCGGCCGATGGGCAAAGCGCGGCTGCTGCCGAGCCGGCGGAATGGATGCGCGGGCTGACCACGGATGCCGATGCGCTGGCGTGGCTGGCCAACAAGAAATTTGCCACGCCGGGCGCGCTGGTTGATGCCTATCGCCAGACGGAACGTGCGTTCCACACGGCGATCCCGGGTGAGAACGATCCGCAGGAACGGTGGGACGCGTTCTGGAAGCGGGTGGGACGCCCGGAAAACCCGGACGGCTATGAGGTTACGGCGCCGGAAGGGTTCGAATCCAACCCCGAGTTCACCGGTCGTTTCAAGGAAACCGCGCACAAGATGGGCCTTTCGGCCAAGCAGGCGGCCGGGATGGTGGAATGGTACAACGCCGAAGCGCTGGCCACGATGCAGGCGGAAGCCAATGCGACGCGGGCGCAGCAGGCAGCGCTGCGCAGCGAATGGGGCGCCGATTTCAACAGGAATATCGAAACGGCGCGGCGCGGCATGCAGGTGCTGGGCATCGACAATGCGACGCTGGATGGCATGGGGCGTGGCATCGGCGTGGACCAGGCGCTGAAACTGATGGCCAAGCTGGGCACGATGACCAGCGAAGATATGCTGCGCGGCGGTGGCACCGTGCCCGGCTTTACCGTGTCGGAAGAAACCGCCCAGGCCGAGCTGGACAGCTTCATGGGCGACAAGGATGCAACCGCCAAGCTGCGCGCCGGCGATCCGACGGTGAAGGCGCGCTATGAACGCCTGATCGCAGCCGTGGCAGCGGCCAAGGAAGCGAAGAAACGCGCCGCCTGAGATTGGCTCTTGACGCCCGCCTTACCCTTGCGGGATAAGGCGGGCCTTCGCTGGATTAGCCCGCCCCAGGCCGGCCCCGGCAGCGCTGGCCCCGATACGGCCCGCCCAAGCGAGCGATATCGCCAGAAACGGCCCCGTGGCGAGCGGACTAGCCTTTCGATCGATGCTCAAACCATCTTTCGGAGGCTGCCGTGGTTGATCAGGTCAACACCACCGCTCTTGTCACGTACCAATCCAACATGAAGCTGGCTCTGCAGCCCAAGGGCGGCGAGCTGATCGGCACCTGCCTGGACGGCGATCTTTCGGGCGAGCTGGCCGAAATCGACGACTATTTCGGCGCGGCCGATACCCAGACGGTGCGCGAGCGCCACGTGCCGATCACGCCGAGCGATGCGCCCCAGGACCGCCTGTGGCTGGCGAAGCCCGATCCAGATTACTATGACCGCCTGGTCAACAAGCAGGATCAGCTGATGGCCGGCGTGTCGCTGCAGGGCGGCTATGTCATGCAGGGCGCGGCCGCGCTGCGCCGCTATTGGAACCGCCAGTGGCTGAACGGCTTTTTCGGTGGGCGCCAGACCGGCAAGAAGGGCACGATCATCACGTCGTTCCCGAGCGGCCAGATCGTGCCCTACAACACCGGCTTTGCTGCCGGCGGCACCAACCGCATGAACGTGGAAAAGTTCTTTGCCGCGCGCGAAGTGCTGGGCCTGAGCAACGCCGACTTCACCGAAGAAGAGGCGTACATCAACCTGACGCCCAAGCAGATCACCGATCTGCTGCGCGAGGTGCAGATCACCAGCAGCGAGTTCACCTCGCTGGGCGGGATGATGAGCCCGGACGGCAAGAAGCTGCTGCGCTTCCTGGGCTTCAACATCATCGAAATGAACCTGGCCGACGCGCTCTATGCGACCAAGGCGCCGACCACCGAAACGACTGCCGGGGGCACGGTGCGCAAGAACGCGTTCTGGCTCAAGTCCGGGGTCTATACCGGATTTTGGGAGCGGCTGTTCACCAACATCACGATCCGCGAAGATCTGCACTATGAAACGCAGGTCTATGCGCGCAGCGCGATGGCGGCGACGCGGACCCAGGACGGTCTTTCCGGCTATATCCAGAACAGCGAAGCCTGATCGGCGCCGGCGCGGCCGATCGCCGCGCCTGCCCGGTTTGCTTCAACCAGGAGTGAAACAGAATGGCGAAGGGTTACTCGCTTCAAGCGCTTGGGGTTCTGGATGGCTCGCTGCCGCCGGCCATTCCCGATGGCGCGATCGTTGGCGCGCGTCTGCGCCGCAACTCGATCTTTCTGTCTGGCGCGTCGCTGGTGGCGCAGGGCGTGGGGGCGGTCAATGACAACATCGTTGTTTACGAATGGCCCGCCAATGCGCTGTTCGATTCGATCACGTTCCAGACCGATACGGCGTTCACCGGGGCCACGATCCAGTTCGGCACCGCCGCGAACCCCACCAAGTATGGCTCGATCGCGGCGGCGGCGGCCAATACGCTCTATACCCTGCGTCCCGTGGCCGCGCGCGTTGCCGGGCAGTATGCGGCGCCGGAACAGCTGATCATCACGATCACCGGCGCCGCGCTGCCCAGCGCGTTCAACGCCGAAATCGCGATGACCTACCAGACGGCCAACTGACGGCCGCCACCATGCCCGGCCGCCGCGTGCGCGCCGGGCATCTGTGTATTTCAAGCAAGGGAGCAAAGCGATGGCGCAGGTTAACGTGGTGGCCAAGCGTGGCGACAAGCCCAAGGATTACACGATTTCTACCGGCGCGCTGACGCTGGGTAACGAAAGCATGGCGCTGGTTTACAACAGCACCGGCCCGCTCAACCGCGGTGAAGTGCTCAAGTTCCTGGAAGAGCTCGAGCAGTTCATGACCACGCACAGCTTCCCGGCGGCGTAAGCGCGCGGCCATGGGATCGAAGCTGACCGTCTATGCCCTGGTGGCGCAGCACCTAGCCCAGGACGAGGGCCTGATCGATCCCGATCAGGGCACGCGGCTGACGGTGGCGATCGATTCGGTATGGGATATCGCGCGCAAGGCGACCCTGCGGCGCAACACCTGGAATTTCGCGGTCACGCGCGTGGCGTTGCCGGCGCTTTCGACGCCGCCCGCCTTCGGCTTTGGCTATCAGTTCACCCTGCCGGGTGATTTCGTGCGCCTGGCCGATATCGATGGTCCGGTGCCGCAGGCGCGGGACTGGAAGCTGGAAGGTGGCAAACTGCTGGGTAATTCGAGCCCGCTGCAGATCCTCTATGTGCGCGACTGCACCGAGGTGGAGCGGTGGGACGATCTGTTTGAGCTGGCGCTATCCTACAAGATCGCCGAGCTAATCGCGGTGCAGATCACTGGCGATGCCAACGTGAAGATCGAATGCCGCCAATCGTTCAACGACGTGTTCGGCGATGCCCAGGCAACCGATGCCCAGGAAAACCCGCCACAGGATTTCGATGAAGACCCGTGGGTGACGGCCCGCTGGGGCTATGGATATTCAACCTACTGGCCGAGCTGACCCATGCCCGTTCACGCCCTGCAAAACAGTTTCAATGGCGGGGCGGTTTCGCCCCGGCTGTTCGGCCGCACGGACGCGGCGATCTATGACGGGGCAGTTGCCGAGCTGTTGAACTTTGCGCCGACCGTGGAGGGCCCGGCCATCAAGCGCGGCGGATCGATCGCGGCGGGGACGGCCGATGCCAGCGCCAGCACGATCGTGCCATTCGAGTTCAACGCGCAGCAAGCCTATGCCCTGGTGTTTTCCGACGATGGCGCTGGTGCCGGCGTGGTGCATTTCTTTGCGAACGGGGCGCAGCTGCTGGACGGCAGTGGCAGTCCGGTCGTGCTGGCGGTGCCCTATACGGCCGCCGACGCGCAGGCGCTGTATTGGCAGCAATCAGCCGACGTGCTCTATCTGACGCATCCAAGCTATCCTCCGGCCAAGATATCGCGCGTTGGGCCTGCGGCATTCACCTATGCCGTGCTGGCCTTGAGCGGCGGCCCGTTTGACGATCAGAACAGCGACAAGGGCGTGACGGTCTATGCCAGCGGCGCCACGGGCGTGGTGACGTTGACGGCATCGAGCGCGATATTCCGACCGGGGCATGTCGGCTCGCTGTTTCAATTGCAGGCGCAGGATTTCGCCACGATCCCGTTGTGGGAAGCGGGGATGAACGTGCCGAGCGCCGGGGTGTTGTGGCGCTGGGAAGGCAAGGTCTATCAGAATGTGGGTGCCGGGCAGACCGGCGCGACGCCGCCAACCCACACCAGCGGCACCTATTACGACGGGACGAATACCACCGATCTGAACGGCAAGAACCTGGGGACGCGCTGGACGTATTATTGCGACCAGTTCGGGCAGGTGCTGATTACTGCGGTAGCCAGCGATGGGCTGTCGGCGACCGGAACGGTGATACGCACGATCCCGCCGGGCGCGGTGGCCACGTATGGCCTGGGCGGCGGGGTGACCAGCGGCACGAGCTGGCGCTGGAATTTCGCCCGCTTTTCAGCCGATCGTGGCTGGCCCAAGGCCGTGTGCATCTGGAACGATCGGTTGATGTTCTTTACCGATTTCGAAGTGATCGGTTCGGTGGTTGGCGATTACCTGAATTTCAGCACGTTCGATGACACGGGCCGGCTCGAGGCCGATCTGTCGTTCCGGTTCCGCATTACCGGATCGAACCCGATCAACTGGATCGCGCCAGATCTGCAGTTGTTGCTGTCCACCGACAAGGCGGAATGGACAGTCGGCCCGATCAACAGCCAGGCGGCGCCCAGCTCCACCAATCTGATGGTCACGCGCCAAAGCCATTTTGGCAGCATGCCGGTGCGGCCCGTGCAATCGGGCCTGAAAACGATCTTTGTCCAGCGCGGCGGAAAGAAGATCCGCGAGGCGGGGTATGACTATATCCAGAACCGCTATTCTGCGGCGAACCTGCTGATCTGGTGCCGGCATCTGGGACAGCCGGGCATCAAGCGCCTGGGTTGGCAGCAGGAAAGCGAGGAAATCATCTGGGCACTTCGCAATGATGGTGTGCTGCTGATGCATGCCTATGCGCCGGAACAGCAGGTAAAAGGCTGGGGCGAATGCCAGATTGCCGGGTTCGATGGCGGCGCGGCCACGGTGCTGGATTTCTGCGTGATCCCGGATAGCGCCGGTTCGCCCGATGTGGTGTGGCTGCTGGTCGACCGGGGCGGCTTGCGATCGGTGGAAGTGCTCGATGCCTGGTGGATCGATGGCACCGACATTGCCGATGCGCGGTTCCTGGATGGGGCGATCTGGTATGACGGGGCGCCGGCAACGCATATCGGCATTGGCGGCACCGGTTTTCCCACAAGCTGGGCCGGCAAGATGGTGCAGGTGCTGGCCGATGGGCAGTATCTGAACCCGGTGACCGTGGGCAGCGATGGCAGCATCACGCTGCCGCAGGCGGCGAGCAAGGTGTGTGCAGGGCTGTTCTATCCGGCGCGCATCACCGGCCTGCCGCCAAAGCTGCCACAGCCGCATAGCGGCGGCGCGGGCGAAATGGTCAAGAAAAAGCTGATCAGCGTGCTGGTGCGCACGGTGCAGACGGCAGGCCTGTGGGCCGGCCAAAAATTCGCAAGCCGCCTGGCCGAAGTGTTCCGCCGCGATGCGGCAACGCGGATGGACAATGCCGACCCGTTGAACAGCGGGGTGAGCGACAAGATCGTCGTGGCTGGCGCCACCGATCGCGAAGGTTCCTGGGTGCTGGAAAGCCGCGCGCCTTTGCCGGCGATCATTTCGATGGTGCGTGGCAGCTACATGCCAGAGGACAAGGATTGATGGCGGTGCTGTTCGTTCCGCTGCGGCCGAGCCATGTGCCGGCGATCAACCTGCAGGTGAGCCAGCAGGGCGCCATGGGGCTGTGGACGCCGGAAATGACCGAAGCCTATGGCCGCGAGCTGGTGGCGGGCGGCCCGGCGTGGGCGGGCATCGATGTGGCCAGCGGGCGCGTGATCGGCGCTGCCGGCTTTGCCGTGATCTTTCCGACCCATGCCAATGCCTGGGCACTGCTGTCAGACGCGATCGGGCGCCATGCGCTTGAGGTAACCAAGTTCGTGCGGCTGCAGATCAGCATGTCACCCTGGGCGCGGATCGAGGCGCTGACACGCGCGCAATATCCGAGCCAAGCGCGCTGGGCCAAGGCTTGTGGCTTTGCCCCGGTGGCGCGGATGCGGAACCACGGCCCGCTGTGTGAGACCGTGGAACTGTTCGAGGTGGTGCGCGATGGCATCTAGCATGGGAGCGATCGGGATGGGCGCGCAGGCCCTGGGCACGTTCGCCCAGGGTTATGCCGGCTATCGCGCGGGATTGTTCAACGCGCGGGTGGCCGACGCCAACGCCAAGGCATCGTTGATGGATGGCGCCACCGCATCGGCCGCCAGCGACGCGAAATACCGCGCCGCGATCGGCGAGCAGCTGGCGGCGCAGGGCGCTGGCGGTTTCCAGATGGGTACTGGCTCTAACCTGGACGCGGTGATGGCAAGCCGGGTCAACCAAACCTATGCGGCGATGAGCATCCAGCGCCAGGCGGCGGCGCGTGCCGTCGGGTTTGAAAACCAGTCTGCCATGAGCCGGTTCAGCGCGCGGCAATCGCTGTTCCAAGGCATTTCCGGCGCCGCATCGGGGCTGATGAAGAACATGGGCGATTACGCTCTGTCGGGCCAGCAATATGGCTATGACACGTCAGGCCAGAGCGGTGCGCTGACGCCTTCATCTCCGGCATTCGGAGATTACGGCCGGTATGATGTTACCAACCCTCCGTATGTGATCAACAACTGATGGCTGATATGTCGATAGCGCCTGAGCCTGCTCCCCAGGCAACGCCCGATTTGCCGATGAACGCCACGCCGCAGGCGTTTGGCGCCGGCGTTGCCGGTGAGCTGGCCCAGGCTGGCAACAACATGGTTCAGGCGGCCATGCAGCGCAAGGAAATCGATCTGCGCAACCGCTATGAGGCGGACCTGACGCAAGGGCAGCTGCAGGTGGCCCAGCTGCGCCAGCAGATGGCCGAGCAGCTTCATGCGATCCAGACCGATCCCAACCTGGATCTGAACGATTACGCCAAGCGCGTTGCCGGTGTGTTCGATACCATGTCGGCCAAGGTCACCGAAGGGCAGACCAGCACGCGCATCCAGCGCCAGCTCGCCAGCCAGCTGGGCGAAATGCGCGCGCAGTATGGCGAGCAGGCAGAGAACTGGCAGTCGCTGCAACAGGCCAACGTGGTCAACCAAGGTGCGCGTGCGCTGGGCGAAACGCTGGAAGGGCAGGCCTATCTGGCAGGTGATCCTGCAACGGTGCAGCAGCTGCAGCTGCAATGGGGCGATTACGTGCATGGGCTGGCCGATCTGACGCCTGACCAGCGCATGGCGCTGGTGGCTGAAAAGGTGCCCAGCATCGCACTGGCGTTTGGCCGCGGCCTGGCCGAGCGCGATCCCGATCAGGTGAAAAGCCTGGTGCAATCGGGCTGGTTTACCGATCACGGTATCAAGGGTGAGCAGCTGGCCGCGCTGGAACGCGCGGCGCAAGTGGAAATCCACACGCGCGACGTTCAGGCGCGCCAGGTGCAGGCGCAGGCCGTTGCCCAGATGCACGAGCAATCGGCCACCTGGGAAGAGGCGGCGCGCCAGGGGCTGGAACTGCCCACGGCGCAGGTGATGGCCACCGCGCAGGCGCTGCGTGCTGCCGGCGACACGTCAGGCGCGCTCAAGTTGGAAGGCCTGGTGGCCGAAAATTCCTATGCCAAGGTGTGGGGTGCAATGTCGCCGCTGCAGCGGCAGCAGCGCATCACTGCACTGTCAGGCGTGGCCAATCGCACGCCCGACCAGCAGCGCGAACTGAACTGGGCACAGGGGCACGTGGGGGCGCTCGACAGCGCGTTCAACGCCGATCCGGTGGCCTATGCCGCCAGCCACCCGGAAGCGGGCGCCGTGCCGCCCCAGATCGCCCTGAACGATCCGAACAGCATCGCGGCGCGGGTACAGTGGCGCCGTGCCTATGAGCGCACGACGGGCCGTGCGGTGCCGCTGTTGAGCAACGCCGAAGTGGCGCCGCTGCGCGAGGCGGTGCACCAGGGCGTGAACCAACGGCATGAAGTGCTCAACCAGCTCGATGCCATTCCCGCCGATGAGCGCGCGATCGCGGCCGAACAGATCATGCCGGGCGATGCAGGGTTTCGGCAGGAAGCCCAGCTGGCACCAACGGATCGCGCCACCGTGTTCAATGGCCGGGCCAAGCTGAAAGCGGATGCGGGATTTCTGACGCCCCATGCGAAGACGGCCGATGGCAAGGCAATTCCCGGCGCCGATACCGCGCGCACCTTGCTCAATATCGCAGGCAGCCAGCTGGATACCGCGCTGCGGGCGATTCCGCAGGGCGATGTGGCCGCGATCAAGCAAAGCGCCGGCGAGTGGCTGGCGGGGAAGCTGGCAGCAACAAACCGCAGCATCTATACCTTGAGCCCCACCGATATTCGCGATGCGGCGTTGGCAGCGCTGGGCGGTCGCGTGGTGGGTGGCCGCCAGATCGGCGGCATCGGGCATTGGACGGGTGACCGTGTGTTCGTGCTGCCCGACAGCATGAGCGAGCTGGATTTCGTCAATACCGTCAATCGCGACCAGACGTTCAAGAGCCAGGCGGGGGCCGGCTCCACGATGAACCTGCGCAATGCCTTTCCGGTGTGGATCGGCGGCAACCGGTATCGGTGGGAGACGGCCGCCGGGCGGATCGTGAAAGATGCCAAGGGCGCTGATTATATCAGCGATGTGAGCGTGCGATGAGCGTTCTATCCGTTGTCCAGACCAGCCCGGACGAACCGCAGATGCGCCCAAAGGCGCCGGGTTCCGATCTGGATGCCGTGAAATCGCAAGGCTGGTGGGACAGCACGAAAGCCGCCACGGCCGTTGCGGTGGACGAAGTGCCGTTCATGCAGGATGTGCGGCTGCAAAGCGCCTATGCGCCGGTGCTGGCGGCGATGGCCGATGCGACAGGGAAATCACGGTTCTTTGCGTATCAATCGATCCTGAAAATGGTCAACCCGCTGGGTGGCCCCGATAACACCGACTATGATGCGCTGTGGGACGATATCAATCGGTTGTCCAAGCTGGGCAAGCTACCTGCTGGCGTACCGACCGATCGGGCCACATTTGAAAATCGGGCCCTGACACGCGATGGACAGCGCCAGCGCGATATGATCGTGGCTGGCCAGGGCAGCGCGAGTTCACGCTTGATTGGCGGGTTGGCTGCGGGCTTTACCGATCCCTATATGACCGGGCTGGCGATTGCGACTGGGGGTGCCGGGGCAGAGCTTTCCGCCGGCCGCGCCATTCTGGCCGATGGCCTTGCGAATGCCGGGATCGCGGCGGTGGAAACGCCGGCGACAATGAACGCGCGGGCGCGCCTGGGCGAGCAAACCAGCGCCGGCGATCTGGCGCAGAACGTGGGCACCGCGTTTCTATTTGGCGCGGCGGCCGGCGGCATGGCGCGGGCGATCGGCGCGGGATGGCGCGCGGGCAAATCGGCGATCGGGAACCCTGAAGCCCGCTCCCCCATGGAAATTGCCAAGGCCTTTGCCAAGGCTGTGCCTGAACAACTGCGCACGCCCGACCAGGCGGCCGCGCTGGCGGTGATCGACCGCGATGCCGATCTGGCGGCCAAGAACCCGTTCGAGCCGGGCAGCGCCGGCGAAGATGCGCATTTCAGCCTGGTCGATGCGGCGCAGCGGCGCATCGTTGACCCGGCCGCGCCGGGACCGCGCATGGTGACGCCGCAGCGCCTGGCGCAGGGTGGCGCGGTGGACAGCTATCTGGCTGCGGTGCGCAAAAGCGAAAGCGGTGGCAACCCCAATGCACGCAACCCGATGCCCGGGCAGACGGCATCGGGCCTGTATGGCTTTACCAACCAGACGTGGATCGGCACCTATCGCGCGGCGTTTCCCAAGACAGGGTTGAGCGATGGCGCGATCCTGGCGCTGAAAGGCGATGCGGCGTTGCAGGAAAGCCTGATGCGGCGCCTGACCGAAGACAATGCGGCGCGGCTGCAGCGGATCGGCGCCGAGGTGGACCCGGCGAACCTCTATATCATGCATCATCTGGGCACTGGCGACGGTCCCAAAGTGCTGCGCGCCGCACCCGATACGCCGCTGTCATCGCTGCTTTCGGAAAAGATCATCGACGTGAACCCCTACATGAAGGGGATGACGGTGGGCGATTTCGTGTCCTGGGCGCGCGAGCGCATGGGGCAGGAGCGCGGCGCGATCGATGCGCCTGCCGCGATCGGCGCGGGCGATGATCAGATGCTGGCGGCGCTCGAGACAGAACGGGCGCAGGTTGAAGCCGAGCGCATGGCGGCGCAACGCGATCTTGACCTGGACAACGAGGCAGCGACGCCGGCGGCGATCGAGGAACCGCCTTTGGCCGATAACATGATCCGCGTGTATCACAGCGGCGCAATCGGCGATGGTGAAACCGGGCGTTGGGTGAGCACCGATCGCCAGTACGCATCGGATTATCGCAGCGATCTGCCGCTTCACTACACCGACTTGCCGGCCAACGATCCACGCGTGAACAATGCTGATTGGCCGGATCAAAATGCCGCGCGCGGGTTCACATTCAATTTCGAGTTGAGCGCGCAAGAGGCGGCGCGCTTAACGGAAATCCGGCGCAGCCGCGCACCGGTGGATCAAGAGCAGCCGATGCTGCGGCGGGACCAGTTTGCCAGTGAAGAAGATTGGCGGTCTGCGCAAGGCCACGTGGATGATGCCCGACGCGGTGCTGATCCAAGCGATGCGCAAATGGCGGCGGCCGATGCGGTGATCGGCAAGCCGGCCCAGGCATGGGAATTGCGCCTGGGCGATCAGGTGCGCTTGGCGGGCAGCTATGCCGGTGTGCGCCGCGCAGCGGCCGAAATGGCACAGCGCGCGGGCGTGCTGGATGAGCACTTTGACCGCATCATGAAGTGGCGCGGCAAACAGGGCGATCTCGGCCCGCTGACGATCGCAAAGCGAACCGAGCCAGCGACGATAAAGGAAGCGCTTGCCGCCGCGCGAAATGCGCAGGAAACCCAGGTGGCACCCATGCCCGAGGCCATGGTGCAGCGGTATATCGATCCTGCAGCGGCCGAGACCAAGGCGCAGGCGGACAGCTTCACCCATGACGTGGCCGCCAGTGTGGATGCCGGGCAGTGGCAGGCCGTGCCGTTCGCGGTCGATGCGCAGCGCACGGTGACGCCGGAACAGCTGATGCTGCAGCTGGACGATGAAGACGCGGCCCTGGCCGCCATGAGGGGGTGCCTGTGACGTTTCTGGTGTGCTTGGCCAAGCTGCGCGAGGAAGGCAAAATCGATCGCGAGCGGGCCGATCGCTTTGCGCGCGAATATCAGCGGCTGCACGCGAATTTCGCCAAGCAGGTGGGCGACGTTGCGGCCGAGGATCTGGCCACGCGCGAGGCGATGGACGCGCTGGAATTTCAGGCGCTGACCGATCGGCGGCAAAAGCTGATGCAGATCCGCAACCAGCAGAACCTGCTGGGCCAGATGCAGGCGCATATCGAGGCGGGCGGATCGGCCAAGCATTTCGCAATCGCAGTGATGGATCACCATGAAGCCGTGCCCGGGGTGCAGTCGGTGGACAATACCAAGGGCGCGATCGCGCGCCTGGCATGGTCGCGCATGGGCGATTTCCTGCAAACGCATGGGCGCGACGTGCTGGGCCGCGTGCGCGACCAGGCCGGGCTTGACGACGTGGTGCGCGCGCTGCGCGGCGAGAAGGTGGAGAGCGACAGCGCGCGCGAAATGGCAGCGGCCGTGGCTGATACCATGGAATGGCTACGCGGGCAGTTCAACGCCGCAGGCGGGGCGATCCCCAAGCTCAAAGACTGGGGCTTGCCACAGAGCCATGACGGATTGGCCGTGGCCCAGGCCGGCTATCAGGAATGGCGGGATTTCATACTGCCCAAGCTCGATTGGCAGGCCATGATGGATGCCAGCACCGGCAAGCCATTCGTGAGCCAGGAAGCGCTCGAGCCGGCGCTGGAACAGGCGTGGCGCAACATTTCCAGCAACGGGCTGGATTCGGCCGAGCCCGGCGCTTTCAGTGGATCGGGAAAGCTGGCCAACCGGCACAGCGATCACCGGTTCTTCACGTTCCGATCGGCCGATGACTGGCTCGCCTATAACGAACGGTTTGGCGTGGGCACGGTGTTCGACGCGATCACCGGTCATATCGAAAGCATGAGCCGCGATATCGCGGCGATGCGCGTGCTGGGGCCGAACCCTGATGCCACGGTGCGGTGGATGGGTGACATGCTGCGCAAGGAAAGCATGCCCACGATCGAGGGCGGCAAGAGCATGCCGCTGGAAAAGGACGCGGCGCGCGGCGCGAAAATCCTGAACGATCTGTGGGATTACTATTCCGGCGAGTTGACCCGGGTGGCACCGGAAAACCGTTCCACGGCCAGACTGTTCAGCGGGGTGCGCAACTGGAACGTGATGAGCAAGCTGGGTTCCGCGGCGTTTTCAGCGCTGCCGACCGATCCGATGTTTGCGGGCGTCACGGCGAAATTCAACGGCCTGCCGGTGATGGAGCAAGCGGGCACCTGGCTGCGCACGTTCAACCCTGCCGATGCCTCGCACCGTGAAGCGGCGTTGCATGCCGGCCTGGTCTTTGCCGAGATGACCGGACGGGCCGAGCGCATGTGGCGGGACGGGCGGTTCAACATGCATGAGTTCACCCGGCGCGGCGCCAATGCCCTGCTGGAAACCACGCTGCTGACGCCGCACACGGTGGCGGCAAAGCAGGCAATGGGCCTCGCGTTCATGAAAGACTGGGGCGAGCATGCCGGCGTGGCATTTGCGGATCTGCAGGAACCCAAGCGCCTGGCGCTGGAACGCTATGGCATCGGGCCCAGCGAATGGGATGCACTGCGCGCCGTGGGGCCGGTCGAGCAGGGCAGTATCCGGCTGTTGCGCCCGGCCGATCTTGCGCGCCAGGGCGATGACGCGTCGATCGCGGCGGCGGTGAAGTTCATGAGCTTGATCGACAGCGAAACGAAGTTCGGCACGCCCGGGGAGAGCCTGCGCGCGCAGGCGGCCGTGGCCACGCTGGGGCATTCTTCGCGCATCGAGCGCGGCACGCTGGGCGGCGAAATCGTCCACAGCATGAGCCAGTTCAAAACCTATTCCGTGATCTGGATGATGACGCACCTGGAACGCGCGATCTATGGGCGCGGTGGCATGGGGCGCCTGCAGTATGCCTTGTCGCTGCCGATCTTCCTGACCATTGGCGGCTTCATCGCTGATACCCTGATCGACATTTCCAAGGGTGAGCAGCCTACGCTGCAGCCAACGCCGATCCGGCTTTCGCGCGCGTTCGTGCGCGGCGGCGGCCTGGGTATCGTGGGCGATCTGATTTCGCAGGGCGCTGCCGGCGATCGCGGCACGGCCGGCCCCGTAACCGGGTTCATCGCCGGCCCCACGCTGGGTGCCATTGCCGATCCGATCGCCGCGCTGACGCTGGGCAATCTGGGGGATGCGGCCGGCGGAAAGGCGACGCATGCCGGCAGCGAGCTGGTCAAGCAGATCCGCACCAGCCTGCCAGGCAGCAACGCCTGGTATGCCCGGGCGGCGATGAACCGGCTGTTGCTGGACCAGCTGCAGATGATGGCCGACCCGCATTATCACCAGAGCTTTGCCCGGATGCAGCGCGCGGCGCAGGAACGCGGTTCAACCTACTGGTGGGCGCCTGGGCAGGCGGTGCCCGAACTTGGCGCAGAAGGCGGCCAGCAGCCGGCGCCTTGACGTGATTCGCGGCTTGTGGGAAACAAGCGGCGCCGGACTAGCGGGAACGCCCCGGCGCCCGTGGTGTGGATCACCCGGCGAGCGGCCGTAAAGCGCCAGAGGTGGCCCCGCGTGGCGGATTAGCCCTTCGCTCATGACTGATCATGTGCGGGGCGTTGCTATGACCGTTGGGGTTGAGACCCTTCCTACCACCTATACCGGCGACGGCTCGACCGTCAGCTTTCCGCTGGGGTTCACCTATTCGCAAACCAGCGATGTGGTGGTCTTGGTGGCGGGCGCGCGCCTGACCGGTGGGTATGCGGTTCTATCCGGGAACGTCGTGTTTGACGTGGCGCCGGCGGCCGCTGCTGCGATCGTGTTCGACCGCGACACGCCGGTTACCCAGGACGCGGACTTTCCCGCCGCTGGCCCATTCCCGTCGACGGCGTTTGCCAAGCAGCTCGACAAGAACGCGCGGATCGCCACCGAGCACAAGCGCAGCCTGGGCGATCTCTACACGCGGTCGCTGATGGCGCCGCTGGGAGAATCCATAGTTTCTTTGCCTCCTGCTTCAATGCGGATGAATCAGTTTCTCGCATTTGACAGCCACGGCAACCCAGTCATGAGTTTCGGAACCGGTACTGATGCTGGGCTTAGGAACGACCTCGCCTCCGGCGCATCAGGCAAGGGCGCAGGGCTTGCTGGATTGTCTCTGGATGCAACGTACCCCACCGGCACAGTTGGCGACAGACTGCAGCGCCTAATCTTTGCGACCGATGCGCCGTTCGCCTGCAAGACCGATGGCACCGACAGCACAGCCGGCATGCAGGCCCTTGCCGCCTTTGTGAACGACACCTCGAAGTGCCCGAACGGTGCAATGGTGTGGATGCCTGCGGGGACGATCAAGATTACCTCCAACGTCACGTTTACTAACGACGTGACTTTCGTTGGTCACGGCCCGAACATTTCGTATCTGCTTTGCTCCAGCAACGCGCGGCTGATGCTGACCGGCTCGCGGCAAGGCCCTTTCAATACGGCATTCACGCTGCAGGGCTTCGCCATCCTCACCGACAACGTGCATGCGTCCAGCCCCATGCATGTGGATTATTCGGCCACCTATACCGGCGACGGTGCGCTGTCGCAGACCTTGACCATGCGTGATGTGCTCATTGCCGGGCAGAATACATCCTGCGGCTTCAACATCGGGCTGGAATTGGTCGATTGCCCGTGGCCGCGCCTCGAAAACGTGGTGTTTCGCGGCGACAATGCGCGGACCAGCGCTTACGGCATCAAATACACCGGGACCGATGGCTCGCCTACGTTCCGGTCTGTCCGCGCCTATTTCCTGCAGGACGCGATCTACTGCGAAGGCCAGATGGAGGGCTACGTCTTTGACGACCTCGAAATCGTCTCGGTGCAGCGGGGGGTGACAGCCAAGGACACGACCAACGGCTTGCAGCCTCGGTTCGTCGTGCGCAACAGCCATATCAATGCCGAGGAGTGCTGCATCAAGACGGTCGGCATCGACCTTATGCATATTGACGAAAGCAACGACCTTTACGGCCAGGTTGCTGCTGGCACGTCCACGACTTGGACTGCCGTGGACGTTACCCCGACACTCGCCACCGGCACCAGCAACACGATTGTTTGTAGCGCAGATATTCGGCCAACGGTCAACGCCGACGGGGCCTATGCCGCAACCAAGATCGGCGTGCGTGTGCGAGGCGCAGATGTGAGCCTGGAAGATTACGTGCTGGGCGGCATGTATCGCGGCTGCACGACCGGCATTCAGTTGGGCACCAACACCAACGGTGTCACGATCGACGCTGACACGTTGTTTCGGAATTGCACCACTTCGGTATCCGACGGCGGCGGCAACAATATCCGCCTGCAAAAAACGAAGGCCGGGACGACGGTTGGAACGACGGCAACCGGTGGTTTGATCGCCATCAGTTTCGGCTCTCTCATACAGTTCTCCGGGACGCCGATCGTGATCGCGGCCGGCGGCGATGGGGGCAACGAAACCTATACCGTTGTGCAATCAAGCGTGACCGCCGCAGGCTGCAACGTGCTGGTTGCGAACAGTTCTGGGCCGTTGGCCAGCGGCCAGACGCGACGCGTCAACTGGATCGTTGCGGGTAACGCGCCATGAGCATGGTTTCATTATCGTTCGGCCTGAAGAACGTAGCCAATGCTGGCGTCCACCTGGATGCACCACAGCCTGCGCAATGGTTTCAAACCCAGTATTTGCGCATGTGCAAGGCGCTAGGCAACGTGGGTCGCAAGATCTTGCTCTCGACAATCCTGCCTAGGGTCATGACCACCGACGCGAACGCCACCTATGCCAACCAGACCAAGCTATCTACCGAAAATCTGCGGGTGCAAATCAACAACTGGCTGCGCGACAAGAGTAGCAGCGGCGCTTTTGCCTATCTGAATGCAAATATGGGCAGCGGTGCTGGGTCGGTAGCTGCGATCTTTGATCCATGCGTGCAGCTTGAGCGGAATTGGGACGGCACGACGGCCACGCCGATCGTGCTGGACAGCAACGGCCAGCAAACAATTGGCACGGGCGGTTACTGCCTGATCAACTGCTGGGCGGATGGGACGCATCCTAACGTCGCAGGGGCTACCTTGGCCAAAGCGGCTGTGCCCGTCTCGCTGATCAAACTGTGATGGTTGCCTGGTGACCCAACCAAACAGCCAAGATCTAAGCCGCGCCCTGGGCCGCGTGGAGGGGGAAATGGGCGCGGTGAAAGACAGCGTGGCGCGGATCGAAAAGGCTGTCACCGACGGGTTTAAAAGCGTGGGCGAACGGCTCGATGCGCTCGAGGCGAAGGAAAACCAGCGCAAGGGCGCGCTGGCGGCGCTGATGGTGTTCAGCGGCTTTGTGGGTGGGCTGATCGCCAAGTTCGGCGCGGCCATTTTTGGAGGGCATTGAGATGCAACCTTTGGGGCCTATCAAGTTCCTGACGATCCATTCCGCGGCCACGCCCGAGGGGCGCGACGTGAAGGCGGATACGATCAGCCAGTGGGATATCGCCCGGTTCGGGCAGACGTCTTACCACTACGTCATCGAGCTTGATGGCAGCGTGCACGCTACCTTGCCCGACACGATCAAGGGCGCGCACGTCGGTGGGGCGAATACCGGCAACGTGGGCGTCTGCTATGTCGGCGGCGTCGACAAGGCGGGCAATCCCAAGGACACGCGCACGCCGGCCCAGCGCGCTGCGCTGCGCGAGCTGGTGCAACGCTATCAGCGCGAGCACCCGGGCATCATTGTTCGCGGCCACCGTGAATGGCCGAACGTCAAGAAGGCCTGCCCGTCGTTCGACGTGTCGGCCTGGCTGAAGGGTGGGATGGCATGAACGAACAGCACAGCCTTATCGCGTTCCTGGCGACGCTGGCTGCGATCGTGATCCTGGTGCTGGTGGGCGCCTGGATGGCCGGGCAGGGCAAGAATGCCGAGGCGCTGGGCATCGGTGCGGCGGTAACGGGCCTGATCGGCGTGATCGGCACGTTCCGCCCTCGCACGCCGCAGGTGACGACATGAACGGCCTGTGGGTCGGCATAGCCCTGGCATGGCTGCGCAAGGTGCTGGCGCCTGTGCTGCCGGCGATCGCCGGCGTGGTGGTGGGGCTGCTCATCATCCAGACGGTGCGCATCGAGGGCATCAGCATCTGGCCGATCCATATCGATGGCCTGAAGGCTGAAATCGCGACGGCGCGCAAGAACGTGCAGGATGTGAAGGACGCGCAGGCGACGGCCACCAAGCAGTGGCAGGACGCGGTGCAACACCAGGAAGCGGCCTCGCGCATGGCGGCGGCCGTGGGAGAAACCGAACATGGAAAAGAAGTGGCTGCAGCCCGCGCTGCTGGTGCTGCCTATGCTGATGCTCACCGCGTGTGCGCCGCGCCAGCTCGCCGTGATGCCGTCGACGCCGCCAGCGCCCCCGCGCCTGGCGATCCCGGAGTTCGCGAAAGCGTGCCCGACGGTTCCGTCGTGGTATCCGCCGGGGACGTGCAAGCCTGCTCCGACAGCGCGGCCTACGCCGTAGCGCTACACAACTGGCTTGTCGACCAGCCCAACCAACAGTGAGGTGCACATGAGCGATGAAGCGAACGACGCTGGCGAGGCCCTGGGCCCGGCGCTGGCGGTGCTGACCAACCACGATGAAGCAGCGTTGGCCGAGGCGGCCGAGCTGGGCATCGTGCTGCCGCCGGTGGAGTATGATCTGCCCGAGCCGGAAATGCCCTCCGAGGCCCCGCCCAGCGATACGCCGCCTTCGAGCGGTGAAGGTCAGGGCGAAGGCGCTGGCGCGCCTGACACGGCCGCGCAGGGCGACGGCGCACCAAGTCCCGAGGGGGGGCAGCCGCCCAGCCAACAGGATGGTTCTGTTTCCGGTGAGGGTGGCGCCTGACTGGATCGATTTGAACAGGAGAAAGTCTATGCCGAAATCCAATACCCGGATGCGCGCCAAACTGCAGGTTGGTGCGGTTTTGCCGCTGTTCGATCACGAAAAGAACAAGGTGGGCGAAATGCTCCACATGCACGGCGTGGCTCGCGCGCAGGGCTACGCCGACACGGATGGGGCCGACGAGGACAACACGTTTGCCCGATACTCGCCCAGTGCGGCGCTGCAGATCCACATCGCCAACCCGGCGCTGTTCGACACGTTCGAGCCCGGCCAGAAGTTCTACGTGGATTTCTCGCCAGCGGCCTAAGGCTCCGGCGATCATGGCAAAGCGGCCGGTGGGGTGACCTGCCGGCCGTTTTTGTTGGAATGATTGTTGGAACGATGTTGGAAGGTTTGGCGAAATTTCAGACTAAACCACTGAAAAACTTGGAGCGGGTGAAGGGAATCGAACCCTCGTATTCAGCTTGGGAAGCTGCTGCTCTACCATTGAGCTACACCCGCTCGGGTGCGGCGCGATTGCCACAGGGGGGCGGGGCGGTCAACCGTCTTGTTTGGCGCCTGCGGCAAGGTCTGGCAGGGTCTGCGGGGTCAGCACCTGGGGCAGCTTGGTGGGGGTTGCGGCGCCCGGCGCGTACCACAGGTAGAGCGGCACGCCCGCCGCGCCCTGGGCTGTCAGGAAGGTGGTGATCGCTGGGTCGGCCCGCGTCCAATCGCCCACGATCACCTGCACTCCGGCCTTGGCAAAGGCCTTGGCGGTGGTGTGGGGCGCGCTCGGGCCCCGGTGGGTGTGGGGGCGCCCCACCCCCCTCAGTTGTTTTAAGGCATGGCACGTATGGGGTT
>CAYXUN010000011.1:0-72023 GCA_964468165.1 uncultured Novosphingobium sp.
CGGCGTGCCGCAAGACACTGTCATTCAACAAATTAGTTTCGAATCCGACTCTTAGGTATCGGATTGAGAGAATTAAGAACAAATATTCGTCTAAAATATTATAAAATTCAAACATATTGAATAAATAATTTGAATTAATATTGATTGCGTTTTGGATGTATTTCAATTGAAATTATTTGTTAGAAATTTTGATTTATTTTGGTTTTTGATGAATATTTGTCAAACGGGTGATTGGCTCATTCTGGTATGGAACTGCAAGGAAGGCACGCTTAGCCCCCGGACACCTCGCTATTGTCGGCTCCGTCCGCCTGTTCAAGCGCTTCGGCACTCCCCCCGATCACACTCATCGCCAAAATTCCCCAGCCTTTCCCCTTGCCCTAGGCCGCATTTTTCCCCCATTTAGGGCGGGTAATGCTCCGCCAATATGAACTTGTCGAACGTGTGCTGGCCTACGCTCCCCAGGCGGACGAGGCCATGCTCAACCGTGCCTATGTCTATACCGTGCAGAAGCACGGGACGCAGAAGCGTGCCAGCGGCGATCCCTATTTCTCCCATCCGGTGGAGGTGGCGGGCCTGATGACCGAGCTCAAGCTCGATCAGGAAACCATCGTTACCGCGCTGCTCCACGATACGGTGGAGGATACGCTCGCCACGGTGGACGAGATCGAGCGGCTGTTCGGGCCCGATGTGGCGCGGCTGGTCGATGGCGTGACCAAGCTTTCCAAGATCGAGACGATGACGGAAAGCGAGCGCGCGGCCGAAAACCTGCGCAAGTTCCTCCTCGCGATGAGCGAGGATTTGCGCGTGCTGCTGGTCAAGCTGGCCGACCGGCTGCACAACATGCGCACCTTGCACTTCATCAAGAGCGAGGAAAAGCGCCGCCGCATCGCGCGCGAGACGATGGAAATCTATGCCCCGCTCGCCCAGCGCGTGGGCATGTATGAATATATGCGGGAAATGCAGCTGCTCGCGTTCGAGCAACTGGAGCCCGAGGCCTATGCCACGATCACCGGCCGCCTGGCCGCCATCCGCAGCGAGGGCGGGGGCGAGGTGGGGGACATTGCCCTGTCGATCAAGCAGGCGCTGGCCGAGGCCGGCCTGCGCGTGGAAGTGGCCGGCCGCGAAAAGCATCCCTATTCGATCTGGAAGAAGATGGCCGAGCGGCACGTGTCGTTCGAACAGATTTCCGACATCATGGCATTTCGCGTGCTGGTTGACGATGTGGGCGATTGCTACAAGGCGCTGGGCGTGCTGCACCAGACGTGGCAGATGATCCCCGGGCGGTTCAAGGACTATATCTCCACGCCCAAGATCAATGGCTATAAAAGCCTGCATACCTCGCTGATCTACAACAATGCGCGCCGGGTGGAGGTGCAGCTCAAGACGCGCGAGATGCACCATCGCAACGAATACGGCCTGGCCGCGCACTGGGCCTACAAGCAGGGCGGGGAGCCCGATGGCCAGGTCGGCTGGCTGCGCGACCTCGTCGAAATTCTCGACGCCAGCCACGATCCTGACGAGCTGCTGGAAAACACCAAGATGGCGATCTACCAGGATCGCATCTTTGCCTTCACCCCCAAGGGCGCGCTGTTCCAGCTGCCCAAGGGTGCCACGCCGATCGACTTTGCCTTTGCCGTGCACACCAATCTTGGCGCGCAGGCGGTGGGGGCCAAGATCAACGGCCGCCACGTGCCGCTGCGCACGCCGCTGGGCAATGGCGACGTGGTGGAAATCATCAAGAGCCGCAATTCCGAGCCGCAGCTATCGTGGCTGGGCTTTGCCGTGACCGGCAAGGCGCGCGCCGCGATCCGCCGCGCCGTGCGCCAGAAGGAACGCGCCGAAGTGGCCCTGATCGGCCGCAAGCTCTATGAGGAAATCACCGAGCGGCTGCCCACCCAGGTGGGCAAGAAGGCCCTGGCCGATGCGGTCAAGCGCCTGAAATTCAACAGTGAGGAAGACCTCATGGTGGCGATCGGCTCGGCCAAGCTGGACGATCGCCAGGTGATGGAGGCGCTGGTGCCCGGCAGCACTGCCAACCTGCCCAACCCAGAGGATTGGCCGCGCCAACAGCGCGCCATCGCCGTGCGCGGCCTGACGCCGGGCATGGCCTTCAAGCTGGCCGAATGCTGCCACCCGGTGCCGGGCGATCGCATCGTCGGCCTGCGTCGCCCGGGCAAGGGCGTGGAAGTGCACGCCATCGATTGCGAGCGGCTGGCCGATGGCGTCGATGCCGATTGGATCGACCTGTCGTGGGACAAGCGCACCGATGGCGCGGTCGGCCGCCTGCGCGCCGAGCTGTATAACCGCCCTGGTACACTGGCCGAAATGGCGGGGATCTTTGCCAAGAACCATGCCAACGTGGTCAACCTGGAAATGACCCAGCGCGAAAACCCGTTCCACACCTATCTGGTCGATCTGGAAGTGCGCGATCTGGCGCACCTTACCCGCATCGTCAGCGCCCTGCGCGCCAGCGATGCGGTAGCCCAGGCCGACCGGATATAAAAGCGCGTCAGGGCTTTTGGCGGATGGGCACCGGCACGTTGCAGATGTCCACCCCGCCGGCCGGGCGCACGTAGAACGGGTCGCGCCGGTTGGCGCGGGCATCGGCATAGCGGGCAAAGCTGGCGCTGGCGGTGGACAGATATTGCCACGTCGGCAGGCCGGGCACCGCATCGCCCAGCCGCACGCGCAGGATCGGCGTGCGCTCGGCCGTCTGGCGATAGAACCCCATGTCACCCTTGCCGCGCGGCAGGCTGGATAGCCATTCCATGCCGGCAATCACCCGGCCGACCACCGCGATGTTGCGATCGAGCTGGCGCGGCGCATCGCCGATCACGGCATAAAGCTCGGCACCGCTGCCGGCGTCGGGCGGCATGTCGCGCCCCACGCCCACCGTGCCATAGCAATGCACCGGCCAGGTTTCTGGCGCCTCGCCCGGGCCGGTGGCGATCGGCCAGCCATGATAGAACCGCGCCTGCGCGGCATAGATGCCATCGGCAATGCGCGGCCCTTCCAGCGCCGGCGCGGCCCCGGCGGTGAGGGTATAGGCGCCCTGCGACACGCTCAGCAGCGACGGGGGCAGGGGTCGGGCCTTGGCCTTGTCCTCCGCATCGGGATCGCCCCATTGCACGACATAGCCATCCTGCACGCGGGTGATCGCCGTGCCATCCCACCAGTGCGCGGTGGCCAGCTTGCGGATATTGCCCACCCAGCCTTGCGACCAGGGCGCCGGCAGCAACTGGATCACCACCTGCCGCGCGCTGCCATCGGCCGCCGGCGCCAGGTCCATAACCAGCAGATCTTCGGGCGCGATCGCCACCCAATCGGCCGCCGGCGCCGCGCCCACGATCTCCGTCGGGCTGGGCGCAGCCGGGGGCGCAGGCGGCTGCGCCTGTGCATAACTTGCGGCCGTAATGGCCAGGATCAGCGAAGCGGCAGGACGGATCAACATTTTGCCGTTGTGATCACCAAACCGCCCTTGCGCAACCCCACACGGACGGCTAGGGGGCGCCTTCCAGTGCATGCGGAGCGGTGGCCGAGTGGTCGAAGGCGCTCGCCTGGAAAGTGAGTATACGTCAAAAGCGTATCGAGGGTTCGAATCCCTCCCGCTCCGCCATTTGCCTCTTTCACCAGCACCCACCAACATCCATAAGGCGTCACCCGCCGTCGCGTTTTCAGCGATTCTCGCCTGTCACGGGCCGTCATCGCCTGTCACCGAAAGCCGCGCCGCGCGGGGGTATGTCTGGGGGTAAGGATGCTGGTGGCGGCGCCGTGTACCCCCAAGTGGGGGTATGGCGGTGCTGAACGACACGAGAATCCGCAAGGCCGCGCCGGCCGAAAAGGATTACAAGCTGGCCGATGAGAAGGGGCTCTACCTGCTGGTGCGCCCGGCGGGCGGCAAGCTCTGGCGGCTCAAATACCGCATCGCCGGTAAGGAGAAGCTGCTGGCACTGGGCAGCTATCCCGACGTGAGCTTGGCGGCAGCGCGCGAGTTGCGAGACGAGGCGCGCAAGAAGATCGCCGCCGGGATCGATCCGATGCAAGAGAAGCGCCGGGCCGCGCAGGCAGAGAAAGCGAAGGTGGCGCATACCTTCGAGAGCGTGGCGCGGGAATGGCATGGCCTGAACAAGGACCGCTGGGTGCCGGTCCATCAGTACGACGTGATTCATTCGCTGGAGCGCGATATTTTCCCCAAGCTGGGGCCGAGGCCGATCGCGGACATCACCGCCAGCGACATTCTCGACGTGCTGCGTAAGGTCGAACGGCGCGGTGCGATCGAGACAGCCAAGCGCTTGCGCCAGCGCATCAGCGGCGTGTTCGTGCTGGCGATTTCGCAGCACCTGACCAAAGACAACCCGGCGGCTATGCTCGAGCATGCGCTGTTGCCGAAGAAGAAGGCCAAGAAGCAGCCGGCGGTGGTTGATCTTGCCGAGCTGCGCAAGCTGCTGACGGTGACCGAGGCCAGCGGGGCCTACCCAGTGACGCTGTTGGCCTCGCGCTTCCTGGCGTTGACCGCTCAGCGTCCAGGCACCGTGCGGCGCGCCGAGTGGGCCGATATGAAGGGGATCGAATGGGATAGCAATGAGCCCGCGCCGGACGCGATATGGCATATCCCGGCCGACCAGATGAAGTTGTCGGCCGAGCGCAAGGAGGAAGCGGAATTCGACCACATCGTGCCCCTGGCGCCGAAAGCCGTGGAGGTGTTGCGCGCGGCCCGTGTGTTATCCGGCCGGGGCGCGCTGGTGTTTCCGGGTCAGCGCCATGCGCACATCCCGCTATCAGAGAACGGGATCGGCTTCCTCTACAACCGCGCCGGGTGGCATCGCAGGCACGTTCCGCATGGCTGGCGCGCGGCATTTTCGACGATCATGAACGAGCGGGCCAAAGCAGCGGGCATAGCAGACGATCGGGCGGTCATCGACCTGATGCTGGCGCACACGCCAGAGAACAAGGTGGAGAGCGCCTACAACCGGGCACAGTTCATGCCGCGGCGCCGGGCAATCGCGATCGAGTGGGCAGATTTGCTGATGGATGGGTTGCCGCCCGCGGCCGATCTGCTGCCTGGGCGCCGGCGCGTATGATCAACGCTCATTCTCCCACCGCAACAGCGTCTCTTCATCAGCCAGATGCCGCATCACGCCAGCGAGGTACATGAACCGGTTCCACCCCGTGCACCCGGGTGTGAGCCTGCAGCGGCACCGGCGATTGAGCAGCGAGTACGAGCCGCCGACCTTATCCCGCAAGGCCAGCAGGTCGAGGTCACGCCATTCCTTGCAGCCCTCGCACCAGGCGCGGATGTGTGCGTTTGCCTCGATCATCGCATCAAGATCGCGGGTGAAGGCCCGCAGAATGCCGGCATGTTTGGCCATGCGCTGTGTAGAACGGATGCGGAACGATTCTGCAAGGCGCCGGGGGGATTCCCCCGCGCGCGATCTGTGCTATGGTGCGCGGGCTGCGGCGGCGCTGATGGAAGCGCATAGCCATAAGTCTAAGCGTCGTTCCGCAATTTGCCGGATAGGTGCACGAGTGGCGAGAAAGCTATTGAGCATATTACCGCCAGCGACAGCTTAGAGCCGGTATCAAGCCCGGCCCGCAGCTACCTCACCCCATCCAGCGAAAGCGCCCAAGCATGAGCGGCATCGCCATAGGCTACCGCTGCCGTGCAGGCGTCAATGTCTGCGTCTGTGATAGCCACGAGGGGCGCGGCGGGGGCTGCTTGAGGAACGCTGGCACCGTGACTGTCGGCAATGGCTTGGACGTGTCCGGCATAACCTTTAGGGGCTTGGATGCGCATCCGCTGCTTATAGTCAGCAGCAAGAGCAGCATAATCGCGCGATAGCTGTTCATGGTCCTTGTCTCCTTGCGCGGCCTTGGCGTCATAGTCGGCCTTGGCCTTGGCGAGCTTGGCGCTCCATTCGGCGTCAGCCACTTGCTGGGCTGTGGTGTAGAGCGCCTTGTCAGATGCGCGGCCGGCCTTCTCGGCCTGCCATTCGCCCCGGTAGTGCCAAAGCCCCAGAGCGAGCGCCACGGCCAGCGCATAGGACCAGATCCGGCGCAGGATGGGCAAGAGGGTGGCGAGCGGGATCATGGCGTGTCTCCCTTGGCCTTGGCAACCTGCCGATCCTTGAGCGCCACAGCCCCCGAGACAGCACCCACGACGACGCCCAAGCCGGCGGGGAAGGCAACGCAATAGGTGGCGAGGTCGAACGACTTGCCAGCGCCCAGCACTTCCCAGGCTTCGAAGGCGTTGGCCGCAATTATGTAGGCCAGCGCGCCGGTTGCGCCGATCACGCGGTTGAGTTCAAATTCGCCACCGATGCCTTTCAGGGCTTGCGTGATGTTCATGCCCACGCACTCCACCAAGAGGTTCCGGGAAGAAAGCTGTTGCTGCGGTTGATCCAGCCACGCAGGAAGCGCCGGTCGGGATCGTTCGGCCCCTCGTTACTGGCAATCCGCTGGTAGAATGCGTTCCGCACGTCGGCCCATGCCTGCGCGGCTTTCGCTTCGCCGAGGCTGTTGAACCAGGTCGCATAGGCACGCGCCGTGGCAGGGCCGAGATTGCCATCAACCGCTGCGCCGATCATCTTCTGCATCAGCCGGATAGCGCGATCCGGCCCGGCACCCCAGGCCATGTCGATGATCGAGAGCGTGACGCGATTGACCAGCAGCTTGTCGAAGCCGGGCACCTTGTAATAGAGGCGCACGCCGATCGCGACGGCTTCATCCATGGTCAGGTTGGCAATGTCCGCCCGTGTGACGATGCCGACCTTGCGATACTGCGCCAGGGCATAGCCGGTGACGCCGAACTTGGAGCCGATCAGCTTCCCGACGTTGCGCTGTTGCGGGATGTTCGCCGCGTAGCTGACGGGATCAAACCAATTACCATTATCCGCCGGGTCCATCGACAGACCGCCTTCGTGGTCTTTGATGTAGCCCGCGATGAATTTTGCGATGTCGATCATGGGTGATGCTCCGGTGGCGTCGGCACGGTGGGCGCGACGATGGGCGGGACAGGCGTTGGCGTGATCGGCGGCGACACGACCGCCGGGGCGGCATGACGCGTGAACGGCGACCACAGCGAGAGGTCGAGCCGATCGGCGGCGGTCAGGATGCCCTCGGCCACCCCGATGCAGGCCAGGCCAGCGACGGCGCCGGCCACGGTGGAGGGGATTTCTGCGCTGGTGACGCCGTGCACCAGCTTCTGGACGAACGGCCCGAACAGATAGGAGCCGCCGATGCACAAGCCAGTGGCCAAGAGGCGTTGCTTCCAGAGCGTGGCGGGTCGCAGGTATTCGCGCGCGGCGGCGCCGAACACCCCGCCACCCAGCATCTGCGCGGTATCAGCGCCGATTCCGACGCTTTCGGGCGGCGTAACCATCAGCACGCCACCACGCGCAGAGCGCGCTGGAGCCGACCAGAAACGCGGCCGACCCAATCATCAATGCCACGTCCGACGACATCGACCACGCCCCCGCCGATCAGGAATTGCAAAGCGCTGGCGAGGTTTACGGCCGCCGCATAGGTCCAATAATCGATATACTGGCCGCCATCAGCGATGTGTGCGCAGCGCCAAGGGATCAGGCAAAGCGATACCGCGGCCACCATGCGATCACGCGCACCTTGCCCCGTCGCCCGCAGCGCTAGAATGGTGCAGAGGTCGATCATCATCATCATGACGGTCTGGTCGTTGCCTGAGTAGATCGCGCCCACGGCCCACGATGCAACGGTGCTGGCGCCCAAGATCACCACGACCGGGCGGATGCCTACGCGCCGGGCCGCCATCGCCCACAGAGCGGCGTGCGCGGCGTAGACGATGACGGTTTCCATGCGCTGGACCCCTTACTGCGTCTTGGGCTGGCTAGCGGCGGTCACGGTGGCCGCGTCCACGCCAGCGGCCGGGCCATGGGTGGCGAGCAGGTCGGTCAGCAGGCTGCATTCTTCCGCATGCAGCTTGGCGAGCTGGTCGGTGAGCGCGACCTTGCGTTTGCCGATTTCGGCCAGGCGAGCGATGGACTTGGCGGGCATGGTCAGTCTCCTTGGTGGTGGGGGTTAGAGCGTCTGGCCAGCGTCGGCCAAAATGGCAGAGAACTTGGCACCGACGGCTTTGATCTGGGCCTGCGTCAGCGCGCCTTGATAGACAGCTGTGCCGAACACAGTCGTATCTGGGGTGCCGTAGGGACGGCCCACCTGCATGCGGTTCACGGTCGAGCCAACTGCGCCCGTGGTCGGCACTGCTGTGGCGCTCGCGGTGACAAGACCGGCGGCCGTCCGCCAAGACATTGCCTGCACGGTGGTGGCCGTGAACTGGCTGACATACATGGTCCATGTGCTTGCGGGCGACGAACCCTGTGCCACAGCACTGTTGACGGTGGTGGAACCGCGAACGATGGACAGCATGTTACTGCCCCCGCTGTTGAGCAGCATAGCCATCGATGCAGAAGCGGTGCCGACATAATCGCTTACCAAGCCGCCCGCAGTGCCCTTGGCGACGGCGAAGGTAGTCATACCGCCAACCGCATTGGCATTGCCGCGGTACATGGTGGTCGATGCAGTGGCGATCCACCCGGCAGCCAGATTATAGGTGCCCGTCCCGCCAGTGCCGGTCCCAAGAGACGCAATCACGCCAATGATTACGCCGCCGGCGCTGTAGATGGAATCGCCAACCGCAAGCGGCGTGCCCGTGCCGCCGCTGGGGAATGCGGAAACCGTCAGGACGCCAGACGTGATATCGGCGGTGAACGCTGCACCATTGTAAACCGACGCGCTGTAGCCAGGCAGATCGACCACATTCGCGACGGCGTTCAGCGCCGACGATGCCGTAGTGGTTGACCCGGCAGCTAGGTTGTAGGTTCCCGTTCCACCAGTGCCGGTGCCCAGCGACGCAATCACGCCGAGTTGCTGGCCGTTGTTGTTATAGATGACATGGCCGACCGCCAGCGGGGTTCCGCTGGTGAACGCCGAAACGGTCAGCACGCCGCCGGAAATTGCGGCGGTGAAATTCGACCCTGACAACGAAACGCCAAGCGATCCCACCGTGCCATAGAGCGTGGCATTCCCCGCCGTGGAAGCATCAAACACGTTGGTGGCTGGCGCTGAATTGAACGACGAACCGAACAGGAAGGCCGAATACCCCAAACCGTTGAACGACGGCAGGGTTTCGAGCTTGCCATACTGGCCGCCAGAGCCGGTGAAATTGATAGCAAACATGGTCATGGCAGGGACTCCCTCAGGCGGTCAGGGTGATTTTGTCGATCGGCGCCCAGCGGTACATGGGCACATTCAGGCCGGCCGGGTCGAAGATCAGCGGATTGTCATCACGGATATTGCCGCCAAACAGAGTGGTCTTGTTGGCGGCAGTCTGCGCATTCCATGCGTAGCCAAAGGTCCAGGCATCCGCAGGAGTCTCGCTGGCGTCCCAGACCACGCAATCACGGCCGACCACACGCGGGTTGCTGAGCGTCTTCTCCGTGCCGGCGGCATTGAAGGCGCGCATGCCGAAGTTTGGCATCAGTTCCAGATAGTTCGTGTCGATCACCAGTTTGCGGCCCGGGAGAACCGGATAGCGCGCGATGATCCGCGACCCTTCGGCACGGATCACGGGGCGAAGGGGGACTGGCTTATAGCCCTTGTAGAGCCACTGGTAAGCGCACCAGCCATAATAGGCGCCAAGCCATTTATAGCCCGCCGGCGTCATGTGCACGTCGTTGTTGCGATACGACATGAACCACGACGGCCCGACATGGCACACGTAATCGTTTTCGAGCGCCATTTGCAGTTGAGCGATCGGAATGTCAGGTTGGGCGCCAGCATAGTATCCAGCCACGCCGCTGCTCTGGTAAAGGAACATCGGCACCGGCCGCGCGTTTCCGGCGGCAGCCTGCCAATCAGACTGCACCGATGCCAAGATGCCCAAAACGGTATTCGTCCAGGTCGTTGGATCAGTCTTGGCAGAACTGTCCGCTTCGCCCTGCGTGTAGAACAGGCCGCCAGATGCATAGCTCTTGCCGATCGCGGCGGCTGCCAGCGGGCCATTTTGAAGGTTGGCCAGCAGCCGTGGGTAGCGGGTGCCGTTCGCTTTTGTGAGCAAAGCGGCAGATGCACCACCACGCGCAGAAACCGACGCCATGCACTTTTGGCCGTTCGTCGTCGGATCAGTGCCTGCGTCGCTGACCATCAACTGGGCCAGCATCTGCATGGCGCCATACATCGGCGTTTCACCGACAGAGCCGCTGTCATTGGCACTTGTGTCTGCCATTCCGCCGGTCAGATAGCGTTCTTGCAGCGGCACAAGGCTTGCGTAGATCGTCCCGACACTGGTCGAAAGGTCATCGGGCCGCACGCCGCCCGAGAACATCAGGGCAGATGCCAGCGATCCGGTATCGTAAAGTCCGCCGGGATAGCCTTGCGCAAGACTCTGACCATAGCCTTCAAAATGCGCGACTTCGCCAATCAGCTGGATGCTGTCCCACTTGCTGTCCCGCACCATATAGCTGCTGTTGACGCCGTTGGTCACAAGGCTGGAAACCTGTGCCTTTGTGCTGGCATAGTCGGGGTGGTTGATCGCGGTGCGCGTGATGCTTGAAAATACCTGGCCATCGGCGCCGACGAGATACAGGCCATCGACACCGGGCTTGCTAACCAGCTTCTGTGCCGGTGCGATCACCCCGTTAACCAGTGATTGCAGGGCCGACACGGCAGACGAAAGTCCATCGATCACTGGGTGCAGCAGTTTGGTGGGCGAAATCAGGCCCCAGATAGAGTTATCTGAATAGACAAACGCGAACGTGGCAGCGCCGATCTTTTTGACAAAGCCCAGCGCGGAGATGGTGGAGTCCACACCGCCCTTGGTGTATTCCTGTGCCTGGTTCGTGCCATCCGGCTTCCAGGCGGCCAGCGTGCCACCGCTGTTGATCCATCCGAGTTTCGACAGGCCATCGCTCGACGGCGCGTAGAACGGCCGGTTGACCGGGATCAGGCCAACAGCAACGGTCGGCGCGGTCGGCGCGGTCGTGAAGCCTGCACCGCTCGGCCAGGCGAAGGCAGGCGGCGTGCTGGACGTGGACAAGCCGCCGCGAGCCGTGCGGTAGCCGGAAACCTTGCCATCGGAGCCGATCTGGCCATAGACCTCGGCGCCCGTGTAGCTGGCACTGGATGGGGTGAGCAGCCACTCGGAATTTGCCAGGCCACCCACACCCGTACCGATGCCGCCCGACACGCCCGTGATGGTATAAGGCGGCGAACCACCAGCGCTGACAACAGCGTTCAGGAAGCCTACCGATGCGGCGGCTCCTTGGGCGGCTTGAGCGCTGGTCTGGGATGCGGTGGCTTGGGCGGTGGCGAGGGCAGCTTGCGTGGTGGCTGTTGCAGCACTGCCAGATGCAGCCGACGCGCTGCCGGCGGCCGCAGTCGCCGAACCAGAAGCGGAACTCGCGCTGCCCGCAGCCGCGGCCGCCGAGCCGCTCGCCGCCGAGGCACTTCCTGCCGCTGCCGATGCTGACGCGGCGGCTTCACCTGCTTTGGCCGTGGCGGAATTCTGGGCAGTGATCGCCGCCTGCTGGGCGTTGCGCGCCAGCAGTTGAGCAATGATGTCTTCGGCCATGATCTGCCCTTACTGGTTGGCGTTGGCGATGATGGTGGGGGTCGAGGCCGTGCCGGTCTGGGTGGTGGTGATCCACAGACCGCCGGCGCCGAAAATGACGTAGAGCCCGTTCGCCGTGATGCTTGCCGACAGCGTGCCGGGGTTGCTGCCGGAAACCGACATGACCTCAAGCGGCTGCGGGGTATCGGTCTGCGCCATGGCACCGCCGAAGCTGATGGAATCGCCTCCCGACAGGCCCGTGACCTGAATGCGGATCACGCCGTAGCGGGTGAAGTCGTGGGTGGTGCCGGGCACCAGAGGCGGGAAGCTGGTAACGGCAGACGAGATTGGCACGACCTGATCGCTGGCGAGCGCCACGGAGAGCGATCCCGCCGACGCCTGCGGGCCGAGCGCGTCGGGCAACTGCGCTTGGATCTGGCCCAGCAGGCCGTTGGCAACGGCTTGGAGCGCACCAGAGGCGGCGCCAGTGGGCAGTGGTAGCGCGGTCGCGGAAACGGCCAGTGGGTTGGCGCTGGAAACCGCCGCGCCGCCCAGCGTTGGCTGCACCTTCAACACGCCGGCCAGTTGGGTGAACAGGCCCTTGAGCAAGGACACGACGGTCCACGAACCGCTGGCATTCGTCGCAGCCGGGTCCGCCACCGCGCCCTGCGTCACGTCGGCGCCATTGGGCGCAGCGATCGTGCTTACCCCGCCGCTCGACCACACATCGCCCAGGCCGGCTGAAACATCTGCGGTGCCAGACACGCCCCTGACCCAGATGTGGGTAGCCGTGCCCTGCGCAGTTTCGCCTGCGACCAGGTAATAGCCGCCGCCGGTGGGCGCATCAGCCGACGATGAAAACGCCACCAGAACAGGAGACCAGCCCTGATTGCAGACCCAGGCATATTGCCCGGCCAGCGCCGGTGCGCTTTCGGTAATGTCCTGCCAGTCGGTCGTGATCTTGATGTCGAGGCCGGAGTCTTGGGCCATGGCGCGATCCTTGCGGGCAAAGAAAAACCCCGCCGGAGCGAGGTCGGGTCAGGTCGGTGTGAAAGGAGTCAGCGAAGCTCGACCCAGTTGCCCAGCGTGCCGGTGCCGATGTTCACGTTCGCCGAATAGGTCGCGCCGTCCGGGATGATGGCGGTGCAGACCGTGGCAATCGCGGACGAACTGCTACCCGATCCCTGCACCGTAACGGCCGGCGAAGTGCCTTGCGTGATTGTGATCGCGGTGAAGGCGTTGCCCGACGACGAACTGGCGTTGACGCTGATCCAGATCGGGCGCCCGGTGTTGTTGGTATAGGTCGTCCCAAGCGCGCGGCTCGAGGTCACGTTCTGCATCGTCTGGGCAGAGCCGCCCAGAACCTTGTTCATCGGCGCATAGCCCAAGGTTGCCACGAACGCGGTCAGCGCGGCGGTGAGTTGGCCCTGGAAATTGTCAAGGACACCATCATCCTTAACATCGTCGTTGGCTTCGGCGGCCACCCATCCGGCCAGCGCGGCGGCAATGAATGTCGCCTGGCGCAGCGCCTTGTTGAACTGCGCGGATGAGGCAAGGCCCGACGAAAACCCGGCCGATCGCGCGGCAAGGCCAGACCAGGTGGCGTTGTCCACGACGTTGGCGCCCGATGCCGTGGCAAAGGGCAGGAAGTCATTCAATGCGGTCACAGGTCAGACTCCGACAAGGCAGATTGCTGGCGCCAGTAGGCGGCGAATTGTGGGTCACGCAGCGCAGCGGCGATCTGCGCGTCGGTCAGTTGGCCCGAGCGAATGCAGGCCAGCAGTCTTTCGAAGTGGCTCATGGTGCGTTCCCCGTGGCAACCCAATTGACGGTGCGGGTCTGGCCGGATGCCAATGGCCCAGAACTGTTGGACACAAGCACCTTGCAGCCAGAGCCGGTCACGGTCGAAGCGACGACGGCGTAGGTCTCGTTCCCGCCGTTCCCGCTGCAAGCCACCACGACAGGGGTGCCACTGAACTGCACTAGCGAGCCGAAGCTGATCGTGATCTGACCGCTGGAATCGGTGGCGCCGACCGTGTAGCCAGACTTGACTTTCTGCAGGCGGATGTTGTTCCCGCCGTTGTCCGAGACCGACGTAGTGCAGTTGCGGAAGGTGGTGTCTGCGTCGATGGTGATCCCATTCGTGTTCGCGTCCAACTGCACGCCGGTGGTCAGCCCGCGATACAGGCCGCCGATCACGTAATCCTCCAGGCTCACATCGGCGCCACGGATGCGCACTCCGATCTTGGTGGCGGCATAAGCACCGTCGCCGTTGACGCTGGGCCGAATGTCCGCGCTGCAAATGATCGTGTTGCTGGAACCGGTTGCAAGCGTCGGCGTCACGTCCACGGCAGTCCAGGTCGCCGAGATTCCAGAGGCAACCTGCCCGTAAAGGTCGTTGCTCTCGTCGATGTGCACCAGGTCGATTCCGACCGTCTTGATGCAGCATTCCTCGGCGTTGATGTGGCTCGACCGCATGACGAAGCGCGGTTGCAGGCCGTTCGTCGTGTCCCTGGCCGTAACGCCGCGCTGAACAGAGACGATTTCAAGGTCATCGAAGACGTAGCCCTCCATCTCGCCTTCGCAGTAGATCGCATCCTGCATGAAGTAGGCGCGGACAGAGCGGAAGGTGGGCGATCCATCGGTCCCGGTATACTTGATCCCGTAGGCGCTCGCCCGCGCGTTGTCGCCGCGAAACACCACGTTTTCGAGACGCGGCCACGGGCAGTTGACCAGTTCCAAGCCGATGTTGAACCCGCAGGACGTGTTCTGCCCGGCCACCAGCACATTCCGCATGGTCAGCGTCTGCGACAGTGCACCGTCGCCGGTATAGGCCGCCGAATAGTCCACATGCAGCGGGCTGGACGTGTGCACATTGTCGGTCAGGACCGCGAAGCCTTCCAGCGTGAACGCCGTGTTGAAAGGCAGTTGCCGCGAGCCGGTCAGCATGATCCGCGCGTTGCTTGAGCACAGGATGCGCGAGACGGTCGGACCGTGGCCGATGAACGTGACCGAGTTGGTGAAGGTGTGCGTGCCGGTGATCTTGATCACGCCCGGTGGCAGCCAGATGAGGGCGCCGTAGGGGCACTTGCTGGTGTCGTTGACGAACGCAACCAGCGCCGCCCAGGCCGTCGTGCTGTCGCTGCCATCGGTCTTGCAGCTGAACGGTGCGTCGGTGGCGAAGATCAAGCGTTGCAGCTTGGCGCCAGTGCTGCCTGCGCCATAGGTTCCGGTCTGCGTGAAGCCTTGCGCCAGGGCGAGCGCCGCAATGTCTGCCGCCGTGGCGCGACGCGTTTGCCCGCCCTGGACGAAAGGCACGACTTCGGGGCCCGACAGCGGCGTGGTTCCGCTGGGGAGGTTCGCAATGGTAGGCATTTCACCTCACGTGATGCTGATCGGGATACCGGCTTCGGTCAGGAGGCTGGCGCCATATTCGTCGGTCAGGCGGTAGACGGATGCCGGCGACGCCGAGGCGAGAGCACCCACGTCGAAGCCGGAGATCACATCGTTCTCGACGTCGAAACCGAAGAACGGCGCGGCATCGACGGACGGGTAAAGGTAGCCGTCGATCAGGACCGTGGCCGGCCGCAGATCGAGATAGCCGCCAGTGAAAAGTTCCTGAAATGTCGGGTTGATCGACGACGAGGCCAAGGCCAGTGTCATCGTCATGTTGCCGTTGTCTTGGATCAGGATCGTGAAGCCATAGGGCGCCAGCAGCGTGTCCCAGGCCTCATAGGCGCCGGGGATCGTGCCATCCCACTGGTTGGCGATGATCTTGGCGCGCAGCAGTAGCTTGTAGATGTCGTCCGGCAGCGCGATCAGGCCGGTAGTCGGCTCGCCCGGCGCCCAGATCACACCTTGCTCAAAGCCCAGCCCTTCGGTGTCGAACGAAAAATAAACCCCTTCCAGCGGCGTTCGCACATTCCGCGAGACGCCCACCCATTCGCCGATGACGTCAAGCTGGGCGCCAACGGCATCGTCGATGTCGAACTTGCCGGCCATGGCATCGAGCACAGCAATCTGGTCGGCCAGCGGTTGCAGGCATGCGGCGATGGTCGCGACGAACTTAGGCTTGTTGGCGTGTTCAGAGGTGATCCGCCCGGTATAGGACGTGACGTCTCCACTCACGATACCAGGCTCAGCGACACGTCACCGGCCACGCAGGTCGCGGACTCGTTGAACGCGATGGGAATATCCGCCGCCGCCGGGCTATTGCCATAGATCGCAATCTGGAGGCCCAGCAGGTTGAAGGTGCCGATCCCGCCGCTGCCTTGGATGCCGGCCGAGATCACCTGCGTGAGGTAGACGCTCTCGCCCAGCGGCAGGTCGTTGATGTAGTTGGCGATGGCCGCAACCAGCGCGTTGCCGATCGTCACGGTATAGCCGGTCAGGGCCTTGATCGAGGCATTGACGATGATGCGGCGATAGGTCGGCGTGCTGAACCTGATTGTCGATGGCATGCCCCGGCTGTCGATCACAATCTTGCTGATTGTGCCGGCCGTCCCGCCGCCAGGGATTTTCGACCGGGCAATGGTCTGCGCGATGGCATCCGCATCGCCGCCTTCGACTACCAAGGCCACGCTGTGGCTGGGTGTGCCATTGTCGTTGGTCGCGTCGGTCGTGTTCTCGTCATAGGTCACGCGGGTCACGCCCGCGACATCCTCAATGGCGGCGGCCAGCGTCTCCATGGGCGACGTCGCACCAAGCGCTGTGGAGCGCGACTGGCGCTGACGCAGCTTGGCATCGCTTTCCTGCGCGGTGCCGGGCGATGCGGCCACGGCGTTGGTCACGGAGATCCAGCCCAGCGTCGGCGTGCCGATCTTGGTCAGGGCGCCGATCGCGGCCGAGATCGCCCCGGCGGTCGTGCAGGTCGCGGTGACGGTGATCGAATTGCTCGACGGAATCGTGACGCTGGCCGGGAGCGCCCAGGTATAGGCCCCATCTGCATCCTTGACCGTGCCGTTCGCGATGATGGTCCCAGCAGTGCCGGTGATCGTGACGTCGCAGGTCGAATAGGTCGCTGCCTGCTTGGTCAGGCCGTTGATCTTGACCACCGATGCCAGGCCGGCGCCTTGCGCGCTGGATGGCGACCGGGCGTTATAGGCTGCAATCGTCGCCGCGTTGGTATCGGCAAAGCCCTGCGCAAGGATCGCCAGCCATTGGCCGTCCTGGGTGTCTGCGTCGAGCACCACATCGCTGCCGTAGATCGCGCGGAAGCTAGCGCACAGCGACAGGTAGATGTCGTCATAGCTGGGCGCCGAGATGCCGTTCGCGTCGATCGTGCATGCCAAGGTGGCGAGGGGGTAGCTGGTCACGGGCGGTCCTCTGCGGAAAGCAGATCAGGCAGGGCGGCGATGGCGGGCATGTCAGGCGGTGCGAACGGCCAGGGTCTTTGAGATCGTCACGGTTTCGGTCGTGCCGTAGGTCGTCGCCACGGTTGCGGTGATGGTCAGCTTGCGCGCGGCGGTCAGGTCGCTGGCATAGCTCACGATCGAGGCGACGCCCTGCGTGCCCAGGATCACGCGCTTGATCTCGGCATCATAGGTCGCGGCGTTGTTGCGGCCGACGATCTTGCCCCAGGCAGTGCCGGCGGTGGTGTCGAGGAACCATTCGCCCATGATCAGGCCCAGCCGCGTCATGATGCGCTGGCCCACCGCGCTGGGTTCGTCGACGAAATAGTCGGCGCCGCCCTGGCCGAACGTCATGTCGCCGTCGCCGTCTTGCTTCCGGACGCGCATCAGACCGCCTTCACTTCGCTCGAGCCAGAGGTGATCACCCCACCACTCACGGTATCGCCGATCCGCGCCACGCCCAGGCCGCCAGTGCCACCAAGATCGACGGGCCCGACGAACTCAATGCCGCCCGGAGCCACCAGGCGCAGCTTCTGCGCGGCGGGGTCCAATTCAATCATCGTCTCGCCATCATCGCTGCGAAGCTGGGCCGCCGTGGCGCTGATCCCGCTCAGCACACGCGGTTTCGACCGGACACCGGCCACCACGAACCCATCGGACAGGTCGTGCATGCGGTAGGCCATCTGCGGCTGCACGCCGCCACTTTGCCACCAGGCATCGATGCAGCGCGAGGCAAACACCACCAGGCACTCGTCGCCTTTCGCGATCGGGAAGGTCAGCGAGACACCGCCCCAGCCAGGGAAGCAGACCGGGCAGTCCACCAGCAGGGGGAGGTTGGTGTTGCTGGCTTGCCCGGTCTTCGGGTCGGACAGCACGCCTTGCAAGGCCGGCTGCACCTCGCAGGTCATGGCGCTGGCGTTGAACGACTGGATGATGCCGGGAAGGGCAGTCCACATCTCCGCTTGGTTGCCGCGAACCGCCATGTCGATCGAGGTGGAGAGGTCGCCAAGGCGCTGCCTGGGGTCCATCAGAACTGGCCCTTTTGCACGAGGCTACTCTTACCCGCCTCAACCCTATCAACAGTCAGGCAGATGATGTCCGAATACCAAGCCTGGGCGCGCGTATCGCCGCTGTGTTCAATGACGTAGATTCGATAAAGGCCATCGGCATCCACAGACGGAATTTTCCCAAGGTTTTTTAGGTAATTAATATCAGGTGCGGGTTGCGCTCGCTGAATTGAGGCGTTGTCAATTTGCAGAAGGGCACCAACGCTGAGCAGAGGATTCAACAGGCATCGAACCTTCACGCCTTCCTGCGTCTGCTCCGGCCAGCCGATCATGCCGGTCGCGGCGTTCAGCACGACCGCAGCACCATCCTTGTAGCCCTGGAGGGGAACCCAACTGATGCCGCCTCGGTCGTAGAAATACCCGTAGCCCGCCGTCGCCGCAGCCTTGCGCAGGGCCGTGCGCGCCATGCCGTAGAGCACCCGGCCGCGCGGGAGCCTTACCGTGGGATTGTAGTTGTTGAAGTGGATCGACTGGCCCATAGCTGCACCGGCAGCATTCGCCACATCTTGCTCGGTTGCCCCGGCCGCCAGCGTGGTATTGACCACGGCCTGATTGGCTTCGTAGCCCTCGGCGGCCAGCACATCAAGATAGCTGTCTACCGCGCTTTCCCGGCCCAGGCGTGCCTGGATCATCTGGCCGTCAAAGATCAGCCCGAAGTTCCCGCCCTGATACCCGGCCTGCAAGACGACGCGGGTGTATTCGTTGGCCTTGATCTTTTCCGCCGTGCTGCGCGCCACGTTGTAGATGCGGATGTTGGTATATTGTGGGGTGCGCAAGTCCGCTTGGCGCACCGAGAACGAGAACTGCAAGTCCGACATATCGATGCCGGTTTCATCGTCGCCGATCAGCAGGGTTGCCCGGCGCAGGTATTGCGTAGTCACGGCGTCACCAGCACCAGATGCGTGTCGGTCCCGAGATTGCTGAACGTTGGCGCCGCGTCGCCGCCGGCGGTATCGGTGACGTAAAGCGCGGCACCACCCGCAATCCCGAGATAGGCGTATTGCTCCAGCAGGTTGGCGCCGGTCAGCAGCGGAATGCCCGACACGATGGCCACGCCCGATGCATCGGCGATGTCCAGCACCCAGCCGCCTTCGTCATGGTCGCGGTATTGCAGGGTCAACTGATAGGTCGCGCCGTTGAGCGCGATCGAGAACGTCTCGGCCTGCCCGGTCAGCGGGATTTCATAGGCTGCCATGGTCGCCTCAATCGCTCGGCGTCGCGCCGGAATAGCTGGTGACCCGCTTGGAGCCAGTGTTGGCCACGCCCGATGCCGACTGCGGCGACTGGCGCACGGCGTTCTTGGGCATCGCGGTTTCGAGCGTCTCGACCAGGATCACTTCCTGCAACTGGACCGTGATCATCAGCACGTTCTCGGTAGCGGCATCGGTTTCGACAGCCAGCGAGCGGATCAGCATGTTCTGGTACAGCCGCTTGCCGGTCTGCACCTCCAGCAACTCGGCTGAGGCTTGCAGGTCCAGCAGCGAGGCATAGGCATCGGAAAGCGAGAGCCCGGCGCCCTTTGTCCCGGCCTGCACCGTCAACTGCGCCGGGTTCTTGAAGGCGTGATCGGTAATCGCCGCGCCGCGCTCTACCGGGTGCGTGGTGATCGTCAGATCGTCTTTGTGGGTCTCCTTGACCGTGACGTCAGCGATGAAGCCGCCGATTGCGCGGATGACAGCCTGGGCCATGTCAGTAGGCGAACACGCCGGCCGACGATACCAGGCGCTGGTTAGCCGCTTCCTGCTGCGACATCACGCCCTGCGTCACGTCCCGGCTGTTGCCGCCGTGGGCATGGAACTGGTTGTGCTGGTTGATCGTCACGCCGCCATGCGCGCGTCCGCCTCTGTAGCCCTCAACTGCCGCCATTGCCGATGCGATCCGGGACAGGTCGGTTGCCATCAGTGGAGTATTTGGGTTGATCCCGACCATTTGTGATACGCGGCCGATGTAAGCCCTTGTGTTGTTTTCGCTGGAGGGGGCCCAATGCGAAACGATTTCACCGATGGTATCCCAACCCCTGCGCATGTACTTTCTGAGCAACGCCAACTGAGCATTCATGCCGGCATCAGGCGTAGAAAATATCGCGAACCGTCCGTCGTGGCCCATGTACCCCGGCAGGCTTGCAACCCATTCAATCAGCCTGCCCTTATTTACGGCCTGAATGTTGCCCGGGTTATTGTTCCGGTCAGCACGCGTTCCGCCCCGGCCTGGTCCACCTCCGGCAGAACCAGTCGGAGATGAAACCGGCGCAGCCACGCCGCCCCCTTGCGGCGCGGACTGCCCTGGCTCGTATTGAATCGAACCCAGACCCAATACTCCGCGCCCCGCGCTGTCGAGTGCGAATGCCGTCTGCATGTATCCGCTAACAGCCTCTTTGTAGGCTGAGGCGAAATCGCCCTTTAGCAGATAGGTCACCATGCGGACCATGGCGCTTAGCGACTTCAAAGTGTGACTGATTGCATCGCCCATTTTCTGAGCAAAATTGGAGATGTAGCTTTCCGTTGCCAGAATGCCCAAGGCACGAAGCAATTCCAAAACATCATGAGTAAGCTGCTGGAGTTGCCCGCCAATACCTGTCAATTTTTTGCCAGAATAGATTTCATTCACCCAGCGGGAAAAGCGCTCAAGCAGCGGCACCAGAATTTCCAGCGCTTTGTATTCGGCGACATCGAACGCGAGACCCATTTCCTCCTTGAGTTCGCGCACCCGCGTCATGGCGTCGTTCGATTTGCCAGCCAGGCTGTCGAGGTCGATGCCCAGGCGCTGCGCCATCTGGCGATACTGGTCCTCAAACACGCCGGTGTCGCGCGTCATGGCCTGCAACTGGAGCGGATCGATCCTGATTTCTTGGGCGTATTGCTTTGCCAGCCAGTAGGGCATTTTCTGAAATGTTTTGGATAGGTCTTGCGCGACCTTCTCCGCATCATTCAGATGCTGCGGGCTTACGCCCAAGCTTTGGGTGAGCCAGCCCGGCGCGCTTGGGTTAGATCGAATGAACTCGGCAATGTTCTCCAGCGCAGCGCTGGCACCCTTGGCCGAGCCGCCAAGCTGCGACATCGCATAGCCATAGGCCTTGATATCGGCCGCAGACGACCCGAGCCGCTGCGTCTGCCAGTAAAGCTGGTCCAGATCGGGCAGGATGCGGGCCATCGCCTCGGCCACCTGCTTGGCGAGGTCGTAGATTGCCTCGCCCATCGCCACGGCCTTGGCGGTGGCGGCGTCCAGCCCCTTGTCGAACTTGTCCTGGCCCTCGACCTTGAAGCCGAGCGAGACCAGAAAGGACTTGATCACGCCATCGTCGACCATGGGGTTCTCGCAACAAAAAAGGCCGCCCGGTGAGGGGCAGCCTGTGCATGCCCGGCGGCGCGGGCGAATTTCGAGGAATGGTCAGGAACCTACGCTGCTACTCACGCGAGGGCAATAGGAAAGGGCGGCCCCGAAGGACCGCCCCACCTGATCTATTGGCCTGTCAGCGGATAAGCCGCAGCGACCCCTGGCCGGAACGCCCGGCGATATAATGGTCGATTTCGGTCTTGCCGCCATCAGCCAGCCAGCGGCGCGCCGTCGTTTCGTCGAACAGGCGCACCCGGCCCGAACCATGTTCAGACCGCCGGATCGGCACGGCGCGATCTTCGTGGTAGCGGCCAAGGCGACGCGAAATGAACTGCGTCGCGCCGCGCGGGCGCCGGCCCTTGGTGTAGCCGGCCATTTCCGCCACTTGCAGCGCGCAGACGCCCTGGACGATGCCATAGCGCCCGGCCAGCACTTCGCGCTCGACCAGCGCGGGCACCAGTTCGGCAAGCTGCTTGGTCATGATGCTCTTCACCATGCCGCCGATCGCATTCATCACGGAACGATCAAGGCTAGTGACCACGCCTTCCATATCGCCGCGCACCGCCACGCCCTTCGTCCAGTAGTCATGCAGGACGATGGCGGATTCGGCTTGGTAGAGTTCGATCTTCGCCCGCTTCACCGCATTTTTGATATGCGCGGGATTGATCGTGGCCAGCCACAGCGGCAGCTTGGCCACCGGCATGGTCAGCATGTCGCGGACCTTGCCATCAGCGCCAACCGTTTCGATTTCGAAACAGTTGAACTTTTCCGCGCAGGCCATCAGCTTTGTGTACTGACTGCCCCAACTCATCTCAAGATTTTCGACAATGCGCCTCATGGCGACACGTGGTTCACCACCATGCTGGCAGGTCAGAATCTGGTCGCCGTGAAAATCAATGGCGACAACGCTGCTTTTCGGAGTATCGGAGGTAGGAGGCATGAGACGATGCCTTTCTTGGTGTGCGCCAGACTTCGGCCTGACGCGTGCCGAGGATGCGGCGGGCGGGATCGGGCGCCCTCGACAAGCAACACCGATCCCGTCCGTCCACGACGCTTGGGAGCGCCGCTTTCCCCTTCCCAGGGGGGAAACATGAGGGCCGAAGCCCTGTGTCCAATTCTTCCCGGATTACACCGTCGTAACGCAAACCGATTTCGAAGGTCAGACTGCGAATCGCAAAGTGGCTCAACTTTCGCTCATGCTCGCCGGAGCAGGTCGAACGGCGCCGTTTCCGGCACGCGATAGCGCCCAACAGCCCGGCCAAGGATTTTCCGGCCAGGGCGGCTGCATTCGCTGGCACAGACCAGCCTGGGCGACGCGCCGTAATCCAGCACATACATGAGCGCGCCGGCTTCCGGGATCCGATTGCTGGTATCCACCATGGCGGCGAGGCCCGGCGCGACGACTGCGGCGCGGTGGTCGTCATCGGGAATGCTGGAGAATTCCGGCATCATCTTGACCTGTTGAGCCAGGTTGGATGCGCCGCTGCCGCCAGGTGCGCCGTGTGCGGACGCCGCTGCCAGAACAGCAGCGCTTGCCACCAGAAACGAGCGGCGGTCCATCATGCGTCTCCCAGCAGGCGAGTGATGTCGGCCAGAAGCTGGTCGAAATCCTTCGGCTCGATCACGCTGCAATCGGAGATGTCGCGCATGCGCTCCATCTTCCACCGCAGAGCGCGCATGTCCGGGGTGCGGGTGTCGAGCATAGCCTTTTCGGCGTCGATGAAACGCCCGACCACGGCGTCGCCGTCTTCACGGTCCATGGCGCGCTTGGCGCTGTTGTATTCGGCCACCGCCGCATCCCATGCCGCGCGATTGGTTGCGGGCTGGGCCAGGGTGGCAACGGGAATGGCGGTGGCGCCGACGGCGACGATGGTTCCGAGGCCCGCAGCAAGAAACGAACGGCGGTCGGAAGGAAGGCGAGCGGAATGCTTGGCGGAATCGAACATGCGATCCTCCTGAATGTGGGTGGCGCGCGACGGCGCCTTCCGTGTTGGCGCTTAGTGCGTGGTGCCGATCAGTGTGTGCAGCTTGGACAGGCCTTTGCCGGTCACCAGCGCCGTGACGCTGCGCTGCAACCCCTTGTCGGGATGCTCCCACTGCCCGATCTTCACGTCGAGCAGTCCTTGATTGATTTTGTCCTGGTAGGGCTCGCCGAACCGCGTCAGCCAACCAAGCTCTTTCAGCTTCGACGACAGCCGGTTGCGCCCGGTCCCGAGAATTTTTGCCGCTTGACCAAGGCCGATAGCGTCGGGCGCGACCGCGACCTGTTCGGCAAATGCCACCTTGGGCTGTGCCTCAGCGATAATCGCCTTCTGACGCTCGACCGTCGCCTGCAAGACCTGCAAGGCCCTCAGCGCCAGTTCCTCCGGCGTCTCATCCTGCGTTGCGACAATATAGCCGCCAGTCTTGCGGATCGCCGGGATCACCTCGGACGTGATCCACTTCTTGAACCGCTTGGCTTCCGGCTTGCGACTGGTCAGCACGAGGGACCAGAGGCCGGACTCGTTGATGACGGTCATTTCCTGAGGACCTCCGAGGGTGTCCACAGTAAGGACGCCCTTTTCGTCGTCATCCAGGCGGCTCGCGACCTGCCGCGGATTTGCCAGCGAGAGGACGGCGCAGGCATCGGCGTGGATGAACCACGGATCGCCGCCACGTTCGATCACGCGAACGGCTTGGCCCTCGAACGAAAATGGTATAAGGGATGAGCTATCCATACATCACCTCTTGGTGGGTTGGGGTTTCGAAAGGCGTCTGAGCTGGTTTCCTAGGCCGGTGCTCAGGCGCCTTTTTCGTTGGCTTCGCGGTCAATGTCGCGCTGGAGCCGAGCGACGATTTCGGCATTCATGGATCGGTAGTTGGACTGGGCAAGCTCTTGCAGCTTGGGCTTGAGGCCCTGCGGCAACCTGATCAATGCCCGGTCCAACTCTCTGCTGGGCGCGGTCAAATTGGCCTCCTTTCGATGTTGTCCATGTGACACATATGGACAACATCGAAAGGGTGGTCAAATGTTTTTGTCCAGTGGGCATTATTTTTTTGTCCAGTGGGCATGTTATACACCTGCTATGACAAATCTTCCGCCGAGCCGTACCGCCGACCGAATCATGATCCGCTTGCCAGATGGGATGCGCGATCAGTTGTCAGAACTGGCAAAACTCCATGGGCGCTCCGTGAATGCCGAGGTCGTTGCCCGCCTGGAGGAGTCCCTCAACCGCTCCGGACCTGCCGACTTGGCCGCGCAATTGGAGGATGTGCAGCAGAAGCTAGGAAGTCTTCGCGGCAACTTCATCGCGGTGCTCGAAGCTCTCCGCGATGAAAAAATCGACGAGTTCGTTAACATCCTCAACAATATGGATGATTAATTGGTGTGGACTCTAGCACGGCGACGGGTAAGCCTGCCGCCCTGGCAAGGGGGCGGCAATGGTCAAAAAGGTTCTGCTTTTCGTCGGCTTTGTGGTCGCAGTGATGGCTGTGAACGCGGCGCGCCACGAAAGCCCTAATGCCGAGACCGTGGATATTGACCCATCGTCTTCGGCTATCAGCAGCCCAGAACCAGACGTGGTTACTCCCAATGACCAAGCTAAACTAATTGAAATTGTCTCTAAATACAGGAAAAGTTTCCTGAATGCAGAGACCAGTTTGGCTCGAAGTAACGCTCGGTCTGAAGGGTTGAATGAACTTTGCAGCTTTATGGGGAGCTTGAAGTTTGCAAAAAACTGGCAAGGGCATATTTTAGACGTCAGGTCGGATTATTCTGTTCTTATAGACCTGGATCCGTTGAAGAAGTCCAATCATAAGGTTGTAGCCATTCTGGGGATGGAACCGACAGACGACGCGAAAAGCAAAGCATTGCTCATGAAATCAGGGCAAAACATTGAATTTTCAGGAACGGTGCTGCAATTCCCTTATAACCCAGATTGCAATTCCCTTTTTCAATGGGATGATGGCCGCGATATTTATACCATTACCATTGATGATTTTCGCAATCGCTCACTCTCCAGTGTCCCAATCCATATTCAACTCGATACCGCCACGTTTCGCGATTCCTACTGACCCCGCCTCACCGAAGCCTCAAACCTGCGCTGGTTCTCCTGCCTGACCGCGATCGCGTCGTTCATTCGCGCGATGTCGGCAAGGCCTAGCGCCGGGTCGAGCAGCTTGTCATAGGTGATCAAGCCCTCAAGCACCGGCTGCATCAGCCAGTCCATGCCTTCTTCGGGGCTGCGCGCTCGCTCGAAGGCTACCCCTGTGCTGCTGGAGAACTCAAGCTGCGGCCGGGAAAAAAATCGGCCATGTTCTCCCGGATCGTCTCGAACGTGAGCCGGATCATGCCGGGCATCTGGATATCGTCGAACATGAGCCGGCCGCCGGCCCAGACCTTGGCCCAGGCCTCGCCGTTCTTGCGCCGGCATTCGGCCAGGCACTTGCCGATCACGTATTCGGCATCGGCATCGGACAGTTCGTTCAGCGCCGACATGATGCTGGCCATGATCGCGCCGCCGGCTTCCCCGTCGCCGATTTCCGCCACGCCCTTCTGAAACGCCGCCATCGCCGGGGCAATCCGCCGGGTGATGTGGAACTGCGTCATCGGGTCGAGACTGGCAAGGCGATAGGTCGCGCCTTCGAATTCGATTTCAGCCATGGTCAGGCCGCTCCCGCGCCGAGAACGCTGTCGATACGGCCCGCCGTGAAGGTCCATTCGAGCGCCGGGCCTTCCTTGTCATAGACGGTGTCCGGGAACTTGGTGAAGGCCACCGCAATCGCATCATGGCTGTCGCCGAGATTGGTGTCGCGGATCACGATGGTGTTGTTCCCCCAGGCCGACGAATCCGCACGATCGGCATCGTACATGCTCTGGAGCAAGGCATTGGTGCCCGACGTCTTGAGCAGGCGCACCGTGATCGTGCCGGAATTGTCAGCGTGGAGGCTGTTCATCGGCGTGCCGTCGGCGCCGATCGTCAGTGTGTTCTTGTCGCCACGCCGGGCGACCGTGATGCCGCCTTCGGAGTTGCCGTTGGAGAGCGAGAACGAGCCGTTGGGGCCATAGATCGCCGCCGAGACGTCGAGAAACGAATAGGTATATGCCATCGGTCAGAACCCCGGATCAGCGGTTGATGGTGAGCAGCGCATCCACGCTGTGGACGGCGCCAGCGAGCTTGACCGCGACCTGGATCGGCGGCGTGACGCGCTTCTTGCGGTCGGCCGCGCTCTGGCTGGAGAGGCGCGGGATGTAGATGTAGAAGCCCATAGGCCGCACAAAGCCATCCATTAGCGAGCCGAAGCCCGCCCCCAGCCAGGTAAGGCCCACACCCAACAGGCCATTGGTGACGCCAACACCCAGTGATGCGGCCATGACGGTCTGCAACTCGGTGAGGCCTCGATCGGTCTGCGCAACCTTCGGGCTGGCGGCCAGCTTGTTGAACTGGTCGGTCTGGACGCGGTTCACCAGCCAATCGAGCCCGTAAATTTCGTCGAGGTATGCATCGCCGAAGCAGGTGCCGTTGACCGTGATGCTCGCCTCGTTGTCGAAGGTGGCGAAATAGTTGTAGCGCTTGTTGTCCAGCGCGTTGGCCTGGCTCGACCGCAGCGATTCCGCCGCGATGCCGATGATCGTCTTCCATGCCACGGTCGGCATCGTGTTGGAGCCGCTGAAATCGGTCGTCAGCAGCGAGCCGAAGATGCCGGCCACGGCATAGGGCGAGGTCGTCAAGTAGATCCCGAACGTGCGCTGATAGCCGGCCTGCTTGAGCAGCGAGCCGATATCGGCCGAACTGTTGCCGTCGATCGCCGTCGTCGCCGAAACCGTGATGCCATAGGCGTGGATGCCGGTTTCGATGTAGGCGGCGATGGCCTGGTGGTCGCTGTCGTTCGGCATGGTCGAGGCCGCGAACATCAGGCCCCACCAATAGGTCGGCAGGTCATCGAACAGGGTGACGGCGGCCAGGGCCGTTTCAGCCGCGATCCCGGCCACGACATAGCCGCCGCTGGTGGAGAGGCCGCCGAGCAGTCCGGCCAGGCTGGTGCCGCTGTTCGGCGCGGTCAGGAACGCAACGGCCGACGACGTGCCGGTGGTCGCCGACTTGAACACGAACCGGGTGCCATCCCAAGTGCAGGTCGCGCCCACCGATGCGCTGGTGAGTGCCGCACTGATGATGGTCGCCACGTTGGAAAGGCTGGTGGCCGCCGAGAGGTTGATGCCGCTGACGTTGACCGGCGAGCTGGCGCCATCGACGGCGATCTTGAATCCGCCGCTGGTCACTGCCGTGAAATTGGACAGGGCCTGCTGGGCCGAAGTCAGGATCGCGCCCTTGAGCAGCCCGGCCGTAGCGGTGCGCGCCCAGCGCCCGATGAACAGGCTGGCGGGCGCCGGCTTCTGGCTGAAGAAGATCAGAGCCGCCGCATATTCCGGTGCCGAGGTGCCGAAGTCCGCTGCGACGTCGGCCGCGCCTTCATAGGTGCGCATCCGTTCCGTCACGTCGATGACGTCGCTATCGCCCAGGATCAGCAGGGTGTTGATGTTCGCATAGCTGGCGGCCGCAGCCGTCAGGGACCACGACGCCTTGATCAGGCGCGAGGTCGGCAAGCCAGTGGTCATGGGGGACTCTCCGGTCAGTCGTCGGTGGTGACGGAAATGGTTCGGGCCAGGCCCGCATCTGTGGTGGCGTCGCCGTCGACACCCTCGATGCTCAGGATCGGGTAGACATCGACGATGGCGCGGCGGAAAACGAAGGTGACGTCGATCCGGTTGGACCAGCGGTTGTTGATCAGGACCGGTGCCTTGACAGGCTTTTCGGCATACATCAGGGCGATGCCGGCAGACGCCAGCACCTCGCGGTTCTGCTCGATCTGGATGCCGTTGCGGGCCATGCGCGCCGCCTGCTGGGCCTTGTCGCCGTAGAAGCTGGCCATGACATCGAGACGCTCATGCTGCACCAGCTTGTAATCGCCCTCGGCGCGCATGCCCTGCTGGGCGAAATCGTCGTCATCGATCGCCATGACGCCGACGCTGGCCCAGGTTCCATCGAACTGCGGTGCCGTGGCGGGCTCGGGATTGAACCGGCGGACGACGCGGCGCGGATCCAGCCCGGTGATGCCGGCAATCGTGACACGGAACAGGTCATCAAGCGCTTCGTCATTGACCGGCAGGGGGCTGGTCGGCAGCAGGAAGCCGCTTTCGCTGCTATCCCGGCTCATTGCGCCACCTGGCCGCGACTGACCTTGCGAGCCAGCGCCGCGATGAAGCCGGCTCCATAGGTCGTCCAATCCTGCACCAGGAACACCTCGTAGACGTCGCCCAAGAACACCACGATGTCGGACTTGAACTGCACCAGGTCGGTCGGGATCACGGCGTTGCCGTAGAGGTCGGTCTGCACCGGGCCGAACGGCAGCGGCGGCGTCGCGCTGGTCGACGCGCCCTCGGCATAGAGCCGGAAATCGGTGTAGATCGTGATCAGGTTCTCGACGCTGGTCAGGTCGGCCTGGCGCAGCATTTCAGGGTTCGCACCGGACTGGATCGATCCCAGCGGGGCCGGGTTGATCAGGGCCGGCGCCGCGGTTTCGACGCCATTGCCGCCATAGGTGATCTGTCGGCGCCAGATGGTCATGGGCTGAAAGAAGTCGGGATCGCCGATCAGATCATCCATGTCCAACATCAGCGCTTGCCCTTCTTCGTGCCGGCCGGGCGAACGACGGAGTCGATGTTGCGGCGGTATTGCCCTTTATCGAGCAACGGCGTTGTGCCTTCGCGGCCCCGGCGTTGGCGTTCCTTGATGGTGCGCTCAGCCAGCGGTGGATCGATGCCATCGGTGATCAAGTTTTTGACAGACGATGCGACCGTGTGACCGACCTTTTTGTGGGCGTCACGGATCAGAGAGACGTTGCCATCCAGCACCTTCGGAGCAACTTCTCGGTATATCTTTTCCACTTCAGGCAGTGCCTTCTGCGTGCCCGGCACCAGATGGGGGCGGGCCGGGATGTTGGCCTCGGGCGATCCGAATTCTTGGAGATAGCCGATCTCGGCGTTGTTCAGCGCTGGGCGGGGTTCATCCGGCTCGGGATCGCGAAAGGCCTTTTCCGAAGGGATGCCCACCAGCACGCGGTCTTTGACAAGCGCCTTGAGTGCAGCTTTGACGGCGGCGGTCCGGTCCTTTGTGACGGTCGTTCCATTGCTCACAGTTGCCGCCCGCCCGATCCGACCATCAGCGCCAGTTGCCAGAACTGCACGCCATAGGTGGTGGAATTCCAGTCGCCGGAACCTTCCAGCGTCACCGCCGAGACGTCCTGGCTCTTGGACAGCTTGTCGATCGACTTGGCCGTGGTCGGGCCGTCAATGGCGCCGACGGCACCGCCCTTGGCTGCGGCGATGGCATTCTTGCGCTGCACCGCCATGTTGTGGGCGATGAACAGCATGGAACCGTGGTCGAGCAGCTCGCACCACCGATCGGCGCGCAGGCGCAGTGCGGCAATGCCCTGCCAGAACGTGAAGCTGGCCTCGGGGTATTGGGTCTGGTCCGAAAACTCGGGGAAGGCGGCAATGAAATCCGAATAGGCGAATGCCATGCAGCCCTCCCCAGGCAAAAGAAAAGGCGCCAGAAAGCGCCTCGTTCAACCAGCGATCAGGACGGGATCAGTCGACGCCGTCGCGATAGCCCAGCGTCTCGGGATAGACGGTCTCCACGCGGCCCAGGCGGCCATAGTAGGGCACGTCGATCCAGATGCCGCGATATTGCGGCTGCATTGACTGGAGCGGCACCATTGCAAAGCGCACATAGGGTTCATAGCGGCTGTAGGCCACCATGCGGCCATAGGTCGCCGCCGCACCGCCCGGCCCGTTGAGATTGGCCTTGTCGAGCCACTTCACCGGGTAGATTTCCAGGTCGATGTTCTTCTGGGCCGTGAAGACGTTGTTCTGCTTCACGTATTCCAGAATGCTGATGTTGCCGGCTTCCGAGACCTTGGTGGTCGCGATGTAGCCGAACGCGCTGGGCGAGAGCAGCACGTTCTTCGGCGGGGCCTTGTAACCCGACGCCGCCCAGACCGAGGTCAGCAGTTCGTTGAAGTCGGCGGTGATTTCGTCCGGCGACTTCGTGATGAACGGCAGGCCCGATGCGGCGCCGGCGGCAACGTTGCCGGTGTTGGTCACGAGCGAAGCATTGATCAGGCCGGTGGCGCTGATGGAGGGATCACCGATATAGACCATCTGGTCGGTGTCCATCTGGTGCTTGAGGTTGAGCCCGGCCAGCATCTGGGAATCGATCGGGCGGCCAAGCTGCTGGGCGCTCAGCAGTTCGGTGATCGTGTAGCTGACCGTCTCGGTCCAGAGCGTCAGCGGGTTCACGATCTTGGCGATATCGACGTTGATCCGCGAGATCGTGGTCGTTTCGCGCCCGGCCCAACTGATGCCGCTGGACGAGGGGCCGCCGGTCGAGGCGAAGGTGGACGTGGTGTAGGACGAGTTTTCGTCGCCCATGGTCACGTCGGTGCGCAGGTCGATGTCGCGGCTCCAGGTCGTATCGACCAGGGGCTCGTGGATCATCGGATCCAGGCGTTCGAGTTCGCCCACCAGGAACGCGCCGGCGCTGTCGATGGTGGCCTGGTCGAAGGTCTGGAACGCATCGCGCAGGTAGCGCGTAGCCTTGCGGTTGTCGCCCCATGCCAGCGCGGTGGCAATGGCGGGTGCGGCCGCCGACGCGGCGAGCGCGATCGACGGCACGATGATGGCGGGACCGCTCTCCCGCATACGGAGGGTATTCATGTCTGTGGTCTCCCAAGGAGAACGGCCCGGCCAATCACGACCGCAGGCCAGAGGGTTGATCAGTACGGAATGCCGATCGAGAGCTCGACATTGCCCGCCGCGTCAGCCGGGCCGGTGAAGGCGAGCAGGCTGGGCGCGACCAGACCGGTCGACGTGGTGTTGTCCTCGACGCCGCCGATAGCGAGGCCGCCGTTGACGGTGGTGCGGACATAGGCCTGCGCGCCCTTGGCGGCGGTGCCGTTGGCAAGGGTCGCCCCGAGGAAGCCGACCTTCATGACATCAATGATGCCGGATGCCGGGGGCGTGCCGCCGCCGTAACCCGAGGTGGCGCCAGTGGCGTCCTGGGTGGGATAGGGCCGCACGGTGAAGCCATAGATCACGCCCGCGGCATCACCGCTGGCGAGCGTGCGGACCTTGCCATTGACCAGCTTGACGGGCTGGCCATAGGCGGTGGGCGGATTGGCGCTGTCGATGACCTCCTGCGAGATCACCTGGCCAGGGAAAGAACGGCTGACGGCGCCGGGAATGGCAACGTTCATCCGCGTGGTAATCGCCGTCATGTCGGCTTCCTTTCGCTTGGGTGGGTTGGTGGGGTAATCAGCGCTTGGCCTGGCGGCGAGCGGCGATCTGTTCCTGCAGCTTGGCGGCCGTCATCGGGCCCTGCGGGATGGCGGTGACGGCGCGCGGGCGCGTGTTGTGCACCTTGGCCACGGCGGCGGCGGCATCGAACAGCACACGCAGATGCGCCGGCTTCGACTTCGCCAGGTCCACACCGGCCAGGATCGGCTCAACGGCGGCGCGGCGGGCGCTGTCGTTGAACGCGCGGGCGAGGACGTCGCGGCGCATGTCGGTCAAGGCGCGGCGCTTGGGTGCGGCATCCATGGTGCCGGGCTTGAAGCCGGGGAAGATGATTTCGGCCTTGGCCTGGGCGTCCATGACTTCGGAGCGCTCGGCCTCGGTTTCTTCCTCGGCATCCTCGTCGGTGGTTTCGACGACGCAGGCGGCGGGCTCGGCCTTGGCGGCGGCCATCTCGTCGAGGCGCGCCATGATGCCGCCGACGCTGTCTTCCAGCGCCTTGAAGCGGGCTTCGTTGGGATCGGCTTCGTCGGTGGTCACGGCAGCCGGCGCCGGTTCTTCGCGGGTGCCGTTGTGGATGTGGACGTGAACACCGCCCTCATCGCCATCGGGTTCGCCGGTGCCGAGAACCTCGGAAGCGTCGGCGAGCGCGCTTTCCAGGGCCGTTTCGTCATTGTCCCGGAAGGCCGCGCGGACGCGGTCCATCAGGGACATCTTGCGCTTCGCCATGTCAGTCTCCTTGTCAGTGATGGCGCAGGTGGAGCCAGCGCGACCGCGGTCGACGATGGCGGTATGGTTGCCGATAATGCGCGCCTGGCGCCCGAGGCCGGGCTTCACCTCTTCGACCTCGGCATCGTAGCCGAGGCTGATTTCGCGCTTCTTCTTCGCCAGGATCTTGGCGATCATCGGGGCATCGGTGATCAGCAGGTCAGCGACGAGGTATTCGGAATCGACGCCTTCGCCGCGACGCGGGTTCAGCGTGACGCCGACCTGGTATTTCTTGGCATCGTCCTTGCCGACCAGGGCGGGAGGATGGTCATCGGTGACCGGCTTGCCGTTGAAGCTGGCCAGTGCCTCGGGATCGAACAGCACGTCGGCGTCGCGGGTGACGACGATCATCTGGCCATTCGGCGCCGGGCGAACCTCGGGCACTTCGGACGGCAGGTACAGCATGGCCCCGGTCCGCGCGATGCGGACGCCGCTGCACAGCAGATAGCCTTCGGGCGTCAGTGCCTGGGTACGGCCAAGCTGTTCGGGCGCATAGGTCGCCTGCGGGCTGCGGTCGATGACCATAGCCCTGTCACGATGCACCGTCATGGTCAGGCGCTGGCAACGCCGAGCTGGGCCGACTTGATGACGGTCGCGCTGAGGCAGTAGAACGTGCAGCGCTTGGCGTTGGCGAGCGCCACCGATGCGCCGGCCGAGCCGCCATCGATCGCCACGGTTCCGGCAGCAGGGAAAACGCTGATCGGGTTCGCGCCGTCGTTGAACACCGTCACCGACTGGCCCGGCTGCATCGCGGGGAGCGCAACGGCGTTCCCGGAAGCCGCCGACGTCGACACCACGTTGATCTTCGCGGTCAGCTTCGTTGCGCCGGCAAGGGTTTGCGTCGCGCTGGCAGTGATGCCGGTCGCGATCAACGAGGTCGCGCCAGACACCGTCGAATGGGTCAGGCCCTGCGAGACATCCGAACCGCTCAGCAGCAGCTTGGCGACATCGAGCGTGGCGATGAACTTTTTGCCCTTACGGACATAGGCGGGAAGCGGCATTGTGATATGTTCCTTCTCTATGAGGCATGCACCGGAAGACATCGTCGATCAGTTGCGAGCGATTGCCGAACTGGACGGTGTCGAGCTTCCCGACCTGGCGGCCGAGGATCTCGTCGAGTTCGATGCCGCCGATTACATCGAATATCTCTGGGGCTATCTGACCCGCATCCGAGATGGGGACGGCGACCCGGTCGAACTGGCGCGCGAGGCGCTGGATCACTCGAAATGGATTCTGGCCCGTTAGGCCGCCTTGGCGCCCTTGCCGGCGAACACGCGCGGCTTCGGTTCGCCACCACCGTTTTCGAGCAAGCGAATATCGTCCTCGATCTTTTCGGCTTCGGCGTTGTCAGCATCGGCCAGCGCCTGCTTTTCTTCGGCATGGGCCAGCAGCTTTTCCGATTCCGCAATGTGGGCCTGCGCACTGGCGCGCTTGGCCTGAGCCGCTTCGGCCAGGATTTTGATCGACGACATGAACGGTCCTTTCTGTGGCGCTCAGATGGCGCCGACGTGCTTGAGGGTCGCGGCGACACCGGGGTGCAGCGGCGATGGTGCGTCTTTCGGGTGAGCCCAGACGGCCTGGGTATGCTCAGGGTTCAGCACCGGCTCGAAAGGCTGGCGCAGGTCTGCGCGATAGGTCGCAAAGCCTGATCGGCTGTCGATCAGTCGCAGCGGCCAATTCGCATTGCACCCGGCTTCTTCCATCGCCTCGCGCCGGGCAGCCGTTGCTGGCGATTCCCCATCCTCAATCTTCCCGCCGGGCCAGCACCATGTTTCCGGGTGGCTTGCGGTGTCGGCGCTGCGGCGCAGGAACAGCATGCGGCCATCGGGGGCGACGCACATGACGCCGGCGGCCCGTACGATATCCGCGCCGCTGTCGCGCAGTTGGACGTGGATGTGCCGAATTACTTTAGCCATACGACGCTCGAACAATGACCGGATCGCCAGCAGATTTTGGTGCGGTGATACCGGTTATTTTCAACTTTGCGTCACGCGGTAGCAAAACCTCTTTCTCCGCCGGATTTCTTGAAATTGTAGACATATCAAGGCCTTTGGCGCTTGGGCCGGTTTCAATCCGCAGCATCACACCACCGATGGCCCGCATTCCAGCAATTGACCGATTGGTTGACGTAGACGCGTAAGCCGGATCGGAAATTTCGGCGCCGACATTGACGTGGCTGCCAAACAACTTCTTCGCAGCCTCTCGCGTCATGCCGCGATAGAGAATCTTCCCTTGCGGAATGGTCGATTTCTCTATTGCCGCATCAATGTGCTGAATTGATGGATCGCTTGTATTGCCTTTGCGGAGTTCGTTGTTGATCCGCAGGAATTCGTCGCCTGAATACCGGTCCAATTCCATTTTTTCTCGCGCTGTCAGCTTGGCCGTTTTCTTTCCGCCGGAACCAAACTTTCCGTCTTCTGCGCGCGGGTGATCGCTCTCCACCCATCCGTCATGGATGTGGATGTGCACCGTAGCCATTTCAAAACCTCAGAATACGGGCTCAGGAAAACACCGGCAGTTCCAGATTGCCCCCGGCAGTGCGTGGTGCCCAGGATCGCATTCCGGCGGTTCGTCCCAGCGGAACGTCTTGCCATCCAGGGCCTTGTGGCCTGGCCGCACATCGCTGTCGCGCGACGTCCGCCAGATGAAGTGGGTCGAGCCGATGTCTTCGGCGCGCGCCCGGGTAAATTCTGTCGACGTCCGCGACACCTCGGTTCGCGCGATCAGGTCGGCTCGGCTCTTGCTGACCTGGCCCGACCGCATGATCTCAGCCGAGATTTCCTTGGCCCGCGTGCCCTGTGTGAGACCCTCGAGCGTCAGCTTATGCACGCGCTCGGCGGCATCGCGCGGCAGGCTGGTGATCAGCTGCACCTGGTCGGCCAGGCGCTGCCGTGTCAGGGCGCCGACGTCGGTGCTGTTCAGCTGCGCTTGCATCAGGCGCGACATGTCCGCCGAATGCTCGCGCCAGGCCCGCCGATTGCGGGCATCGATCTCCTCGACCATCCGGCGACCAACCACGCGGGCCCAGGGCTCAATGATCTGGGCGTAGCGTTCCAGCGCGGTACCGATCCGGTCCGCAACCGCCGGATCCTCTGGCACCCAGATCGTGTTGATCAGTTCACCGATATGGCTGGCGATCTTACGCAGCTGGCTGGCGTATTGCCTCTCCACCTTCGCTGTCTGGACCAGGCGCGACGATGCCCGGGCCCGGTCCATCACCGGCAGGCGTGTCAGCGTCGGGATCAAGCTCGGTCGGGCGAGGTGGGGCAAGCTCGGCCTCCTTGATATCTTCGTCGGTGATGTTCGAGAACACCCCGGTCTGGTCTGCGCTCTGCTTGAGTTCGCGCATGGCCGATGGCGCACTGATCAGGCCCAGTTCCGATGCGGCGCCAACAGCATCGACAATGGTCTTGGCCAGCGTGCCCTTTTCGGTGTCGGACATCTGCCAGAGCGGATTGAACGTGGAGCGGAAACCCTGCGGCGGTGCGTCGCCGATCACCGACCGGAACAGGATCGACATCACCTTGTTGACCGGCTCGCGCAGGTCTTTCTGCTGCTTGGCGCGGATGGCGTCGTAGTAGTTCCGGAGATCACTTTCCCCGGTGCTGTTGAGCCCGGCCGGCGACTGCCCGAACAGGCGCACCAGCGGGATTTGCGTCGCGCCCGACAGCTGCTGGCCGAACCCGAGCAACAGGTCATTGAGGCCGGAAAAGCTGTAGGTGTGCGTCTCGAAATCGTCCTCGGCGTCCAGCAGCGTCAGACCTTCACTGGACTGAAACCGGCGAATTGCCTCGACGTGCTTTTCGACTGCCGTTTCTGCTGCGCCGCCGGCGGCCAGGATGCTGCGCAAGCTCTTGATCTTGAGCGTGCGCAGATAGGCCTTGTAGATCAGCTGCGCCGAACCCTGGCTGGCACTGTCGTAGGCGACGAGCCGGTCATACATCCGCTCGACCACCGACATGCCCCAGCCTGCTTCCGCGATCCGCTGGAAGTAGGGCAGTTTCAGCCCTTCCATGCGGATGACGCGACTGTGGTGGATGTCCTCCAGTTGGTAGGCCGATGCCTGCGGCCCGACCTTGTAAATCTCCGGACGGCCAACGACAGTGCCATTGATCGGCATGGAATCGCTGGTGATCGGCAGCAACTCCCACCGGTTCATTGCCACGATGCCACGGAACTGCCCGCGCCCGATGGTGTTGACGTTCAACTCGGTTGAGACGTCTTGACCATCGATGTCGATTACGCCGATCGCACCGCCGTAGAGCCGCGACCACTGGATCACCTCTTGCAGCGACTGCCAGATCTGCAAGTCGTCCTCGGCGGCGCGAAGGCTTTCGATTTGGTCTGGCGGCACGCTCGAACCGAAATCGACACCCTCACGCGTCATGTCCTCGGCGACGGCATCGACCACGGCACCGACCACCCATGAGCCGCGGTACATCGCTTCCAGCGTGCGCGGCTGCCGGGTGAGCAGGTTGGACAACACGTAAGCGTTGGCATCGCTCATGTTGCCGGCGCCGACCCCGAGCCGCGCCTGCATGTTCTGGAAGCTGTCGGCCGTGGCCCGGTCCATCTGCGGCCGAGGCGCGGCCTGGCTGCGGCCACGGGCGCGGCGCTGTGATCGTCGGCTCATCCGTAGGCCTTGAGGTAGGTGTTGAGGTCGAACTCCTTGGGCGCGAAGGTCAGGCCCAGGGCGTCGGCGATATCCGGGGAGCGCAGGCCCCGCTTTTTCATGTCGGCCTTGCTCTCGACCACAATGCGGCCGGAACTATCGATGCGGTAGCGCGGGGAGGCCAATTCCCCGGCCAGATCATCCGCAACATCCTTGTCGAGTTGACCGAAACTTGGCTCCTCGGTGCGGACCCACTGCGCCACTGCCATCCAGAGATGGTCGCGCAGTTTGAAGGGCTGCCCATCGATTTCAGACCACTGGTCGCGTTCTGGCGCCGATTCCGATACCATAACACCGACCACAGGTTCGCCCATTTCGGTCAGGCGATCTACCACGCCGGCACCGACGCCGTTGGCATCGACGTAGATCTCGTCAGCCGCCCATTCCTGCCGCAGCTTCTTGGCCATGCCGGCAGTGGTCATCGTGTCCTGCTTGGCCACGATCTTGCACTTCTCGATGACGTTGCCGGCGCGCAGGATGAACACCGTCCGGTCATCACCGAACCTGGCAACATCGACGCCGAGGCGGCGATCGCTACCGGTGGCCACTGGCTCATTCCGGCTGATCGCGGCCTCGACATCGTCGATGCTGATCAGCGTGTCGTCGTCTTGCTTCGGGAACTCGCCATCGGCGCGAACCCGGACAACATTCGACCCTTCGCCGAACTTGCGGACCAGCTTTGGCCGGTACGTCGGATCGACCAGCGGGCTATCGCCGCACTTGAAGTGCAACGCGGTGAAGTCGGCCCGGTCCTGCTTGTGCGATCGGGCGAAATAGCCTGTGTTGCGGGTCGGGTTTCCGACCATGAGCAGCCGGGCGCCATGCGATGACAGCGCGCCTTCGGCCACTTCGAAAATTTTGTCGTCAACGCCCGACGCTTCTTCGACCACGAACATGATCGAGCCCTCGGCGTGAGAGACTTGCTCGACCGTCGTGCCGTCGTCGCTGATCCTCACCCCGCTGGCGTGAAAGCCTTGCAGCGCGTCCGGGTTTTCCTTGCGAGCCGTGCGGGCCACCGCGAACCATTGGTCTGGGCTGCCCTTGTCCGCGATCCGGTCCTGGTTGATCGTGAATAGGTTCGACAGCCACAGTTCCTGAGGCAGGCCCTGCGCATGGCTCATTGCGTCCGACTTGCGCGCCCATTTCCCCAATTCCGACCACAGCACGTCGCGCAGCTGGCTGGCGCTTGGCGCGGTGCATGGGATCTTCGGGAAGTCGAAGCACTCCAGCATCCACCAGATCGCAGCGGACACCGAGCCGGACTTGCCGACGCCGTGCCCAGCCCTGGCCGAAACCTTCGCGCCCTCCGGTTCGATCGCCTTGAGCAGGTCCGCCTGCTGCGTCGTCGGGTTCAGCCCGAGCCGCTGCTTGGCGTAGAGCAGAATATCCCGGCGCCAGATGCCGCGAAGCTGCTGGTAGCCCGCTAGGTCAGCCTCGGTCAGCATCAGGGCGAGCCTGGCGGGCCGCCGCTAGCAGGCCGGAGACGCCACCCTTGGTTTCGATCTCCACCGGGCCGCCGTCCTTTCCGGTCAGTTCGACCTTGTCCTTGAAGAAGCCCAGCAGCTTGGCCACGTCCCGCATGGCCGCCACTTGGTCGTGGGTCTTGACCTCCATCCCGTCGCGGCCATCCTTGACCCCGGCGTAGAGCAGCCGAGCCGGGCCCTTGATGCGGCGCGTGTCGGCGAAGAACGTGTGGCCGTGCCCCTCGCCGTTGCAGCGCGGGCAATGCGGGTTGATCTCGGCATGCTCGCTGAAACCGTAGCCCCCGGCGTCGCTGGGCTTGGGCTGGTGCCGCTTTTCAGCGCGCTGGCAAGCAAAGAGCCATTCCGCCTCGTCGATCCACTGATACGCATGGCCCATGCCATGGCAATAGCGGCAGGCCGTGCGGCGATGCTGCATCAGTTCGTTCGGATCGGCGGTGGCGATGGCCCAAAGCCGTTCCACCACCATATCGGCGGTGATTTCGGTCCGGGCCGATCGCGCCGCCATCGCCTCGGCGAGATGGGCCTTGACGTCCTCGCGCTTGAGCAATTCGTGAGCGACGCGCGCTGCACTGCGACGATTTTTGTTCTTGCCGCCGTATCCCGCAGCCAGCGCCGCTTCGGTCGCATTCATCGCGGGGTCGGCGAGGTAGTGGCGCACGAAGTCGGCGCGCATCTGCGTATCGCGGCCGCGCTGGCTATAGGCCATGGTGATTTCCTTGGATCAGGCCCCTAGACCGCACGGCGCGGGGCACGCCGGTGGCGCCAGCTGCCCGCGTCGTGGGAGATGCACAGATCGCCTCCTTTCCGCTTGGTGCTGGGCCTCTCGGGCCGGGCCAGGGCGCGTCAGGCCCTGAAACGAGAAACGCCCCGCAGGCCGGTTTTGACCTCGGGGCGCAGTTCTGAATGATGGGAAGTTACGCTAGTTGCCACTCACGCGCAAGGGGGTGGTGGCTTCACAGTCCCAAGGCGGTTTCCAGCATCTCGCAAAGCTTGGTGAGACCACGAATATGGTCCTGCATTTCGTTGATGCGGCGCTGCTGCCCAGGCAGGAAACTCGGACCTAACAGCATGGCCAACTCGGCCTGGTTGGTAAAACACATGTGCGTCACCATGTCATTTCTGACGAATTTTTCGAACCAAATCGTGACAATGTACGGTCGCTTCATTGATCGCGGTGTTGCATCCATAAAGTTGGTTTGATGCTTAATGGGAAGAAATAATGGCCTGCCGCCCAAATCATCAATATGACGTTCGGTGAGGCCGCGCACGTCCACTACGGTGATCGGCTCCATTGTTTCGTCGTCGTAGATCACTATTCGCATGATTTGGTCCTTACGCTTTTTGCGCCCGCGCCAACGCTAGCTTGGCTTGAATTTCCGTTGCGTTCAGTTGTACGGGAGCGCGGCGCGGGCGATGAACTTCATTTCGTGCGGCGTGTGAGGCTCATTCGCGATGCGTTCCAGCGCGCCCTTCATTCGGTCCATCTGCTTTCGCATGTCCCAGCTTTTGCAGTAGGTTTCGTGGGCTAGTTCGGCATCTGCCAACGCCGCCCGCAGCCGCTCGATCTCGGTGGCAGCTTCGACCGTAGGGCACCGGCTGCATGCCGGCACATAGTGCTGGGTGGCCCGCGATTTTCTCGCCTCCCAAGCGCGCATAACGTGATCGGACACGAAGCGCTTGATCCCAGCGATGCCATCTTTGCGCACCCACCATTCGGGACGTTCCCCCATCACCCCACCCCCGGCATAGCGGCGATGGCGGCGCGGGCGAGTGCTTCGATTGCTGCGTCATCTAGGTGGTAATGCTCAAGCGTCATTTTGCCGTCTGCGTCTGTCCACAGCACAGCGTTCTTCATGCCGATCTTCACAGCCTCCACCGCATCGGCTGCGGGTTCGCGCTGCTTTAGGGCTGCCCGCAGTTCGGCAATCTGGCGGCACATATGCGCTCGCTCCTGCTGCCATTCGCGCTCGCAATATCGAAGGGTTGCTTCCCAGCCATCTTCAGCATCGGCTGTGGGTTCTTCCTGCGGCCTGACGCCTTCAGGCAAGCTGTTGCCATACCGCATGGTGATCGAAGGCCCGGCTGCGGGTTCACCGGCATCGGCGTCAAGCGCCTGCTTCGCATAGTTGCGCAGGCCTTCGCTCATTTCCTCGCCAGCAGCTATCCTGACAGCAAGGGCCTTAAGCATCGTGATCATGCTCAAATCGGCTGCGGGTTCGGGGCGGCGGGCGTAATGGCCATTGCCGCAGACCAGCCCATCAATCGAGGTATAAAGCGAAATCCCACATTCAGCGCATATCTGGCCAGTATCATAGATGGCATGAGCTTCGCTGTTGGGGTTCGCAAGCGCTTCGGCAAATGGGCACGGCGCGGGGGTGTCAGGCTGGGTCATGGGTGGCCTTTCTGTAACGCGCGGCAACGCACTCTCGGCTCATCAGCACAGCATCGCGAAACGCTATTGCCTCATGTTCAAATGGAAACGTGAAGTCCTGCTGGCCCCACTCAAATCTTACGCGAACGACATGCTCTGCCATCTCACTCCTCCCTTTCGCTGGAGATCGGCCAGCCCCTGTCACCCACCTCACGGGCCAGCAAGCTCGCCAATCCGCCCACGGTCAGGCCAGCCATTGCGGCAGCCTCAAACTTAGACTTGCCGGCTGCGGACGCATCGCGCACGATCGCCCAACGTCGAGCCGCCTTGGCCTGACGGACCGCAATGGCCTTGGCTTGCCTGTGTGTCCTGGCTTTGGTCATCACTCCACCTCCATCAAATCGGCCGCGCGCCGCATCTCGTCGCGGGTGACCCAGCTATCGCGCAGCAGCATGGCCAGATGCTCTCTTTCGCCTTGAAGCGATTTCGGCTCAGACCGGCCAAGGAGCGCGAAGACGTGCCCCGACCATACACGGGTAGCGTGGAAAGCCACCTTCGCGCTAGAAACCACCCCTGAGCGCAAAATTTGGCACATCACGCCAACTCCCCACACCCCAACCGCGCATAGCGGGCCAGCACGTCCCGCTCGTCCACGTCGCGCCAGATTCGCTCCCGGATGTCGATCCAGCGATCGAGCGCGCCGAGCAGCAGGCGCCGGGCCCGTGGCCAGCCCACGTTGTGCGAGCGCGCCGTCACGTACAGTTCGCGATCGCCCAGCACCATGTCGATCACCATGCGCCGCGGCATCGGCAGGTGCTGGCGCCAGGCGGTGTAGGCCCGCTCCATGCGCACCAGGTGCAGCCGCTCGACCAAGACATCACGCGCCGAGCCGGAACCATCCACCCGCGCTTCCAAGCTGGCCCCGCGCACCGAGACCGAGCGCTCGATCATCTCGGCCACCAGCGCGATCTCCTGTGACGCCGCCCACTGGTCGCTGGTGATCTGGCCGTTGTCGTGCAGCCGGGCCATGCTCGACGCCGACTTGCGCCGCAGGGTCTTGGTCACCTGGCCGGTCTCGTGGTCTGGCACGAACGCCGGCTCGAAGTCGCCTTGCGCCAGCGCTTCGGGCGTCAGCACCGGTTCGCCGGTCTCCCGCTCGTAGGGCAGCATGGCATCGAGCCTGGCCTGCCACTGGGCGTGGGTCTCGTCGCGGCGCTTGGCCCTGGGATCGGGTTTGGCCCTCGTTGCGGTCGTGGTCATTGCTCGATGCCTCCCGAATTGAACAGCGTTGAATTTAATTGAAGGGGGTTAGCGGCGGTCATGAGTGCAGGTTCCTTGCCTTCCAGCGCTCAAGTTCGGCGCCGGCCATCATGCCCTCAGCCTCGGCCAGCGTGATCTTGCGCAGCGGGTAGCGGTGCTCGAATGCGCGCTGGGCTTCCGCCTCATCGGCTTCCTGTCGGTTGCGGGGCGCAGGCTGGGCAGAGCCGCGCGCCAGGTTCTCCTGGTGTTTCTTGTTCAGGGCACCGGACACGGCCATGAACCACTTCTTGCGGGTCGCATCCTTCACGTCCGGGCCTTGCAGCCAGGCATCCAGCGCGATCAGTTCGGCTTTCAGGTCGGCGATCGTGTGGAACGCCGCCTCCCATTGGTCGAAGTCCTTGCGGGTCAGCCGAATGGTCTTGCCCCGATAGGCATACCCCTCCTGTCCTCCCCCCGCTCCATCGTCGCGTGGTTGTTGGGGGGTAGGGGGGTTTTCTTCTTTCTGGTATCTGGCTTCTGGCTTCTGGGCTTTATCCCCCCCCTTATCCGATGGGTTATCCTGCCCCTTATCCGATGCATCTTTTTCCGTTTTGTTTTGGGCACTTGCCCGCAGCTTCGGATTGCCGCCTTTCCGCCCGTTTTTGCGAGCATTTTCGGCCTTCTTGTGATCGCGGGTCATTCGTCGCGAGTAGATGGCCCCGCTGGCCGCGCGTGAGAAAACGCCCGCGCCGTCGAGTTCAGCCAGCAATGCTGTGACCTCGCTTGGGGACGCCCCTACTTGCACGGCGAGTTGGGCGTCTGTCGGGACGCGTCCGCCGATCAGGAGTTGGCCGTATCGCTCCGATCGATGCATGATCGCGAGCATTTCGATCCACAGGCCGCGCGCTGCCAAGCCGCACATGCGCAGCTTTTCATCGGCCCGCCAGTCCTGCGGATAGAACTTCATCCAGGGTTCGGCGCTCATGACCGCACCGCCTGGTAAATGCCATAGAAGCGCCCGGTCGCCGTGCCGGTGCTGCCCTTGCGCTTCTTGGCGACGATGAAGTCGATCGTGCCGCGCACGCGCTCCATGCGCGCCTCCCAGGCGTCGTGCTTCTCGCCGGGCGCATCGGGCTCGTTCTGCTTCTCGTAGTATTCCTGGCGCAGCAGGAAGGTCACGCTGTCCGCATCCTGCTCGATCTGGCCGCTGTCGCGCAGGTCGGACAGCATGGGCTTCTTGTCCTGCCGCTGCTCGACCGAGCGTGAAAGCTGGGCGAGGGCGATCACGGCCACATCATGATCCTTGGCAAGGCCCTTGAGGCGCTTGCTGATCTCGGACGTCGCTTCATAGGGGCTCAGGCCCTTGCGGTCGGCGTGCAGCAACTGCAGGTAATCGACGATCACAAGGTCGAGGTTCACGCCCTTGGCGGCAAAGCGGCGCTTCTGCCGGCGCACCAGCATTTCCAGGCGGCCTATGGTCAATGACCCGGCGTCGATCACGGTCAGGGGTAGCCTGCCGATCTCGCCGGAAATCTGCAACACGCGCTGGGTCTGCCACGCGTTCAGGTCTTCTGTCTCGATCGCGAAATAGGGCACGCGGGCGCGCTCATCGTCGTAAGACCAGTCGGCGATCTGGCGCCCCGCCAATTCCTCCCGGCTCATTTCCAGCGAGACGAACAGCACGCCATGGCCGGCATCGGCGGCGCCCAGGGCATAGCTGGAGACGACACAGGTCTTGCCCATGCCTGGGCGGCCGGCAAGAATGTTGAGCGATTTGGGCCGCAACTTGCCCAGCACGCCGTCGAGCGAGGGAATGCGGTGGCACAGAACGCCGGTGTTCCCGTTCTCCATCTGGGCCAGAAAAGCTCGCATCGTATCGGCGCTATCGCTTTCGATCACGGTCGATGCGGCGCGCTGGGCGATCGCGGCGTCGGCCATGGAGACGATTTCGGCTGCCGGTGTCTTGAGGTCCACGCACGCGGCGGCGGCTGCTTCCAGACCGGCCCGCATTTCGCGGCGCTGGGCAAGGTCCACCAACTGGCGCGCGAGGTCCACCGGGTCCAGGATCAGTGCATAGGTGTCCGCGGTAAGCTGCGCGATGAAGCGGTTGCCACCCAGCGCCTGCAAATCGGCATCGTCCACGAAATGGCTGCGCAGCAGCGCCGGCGATAGCGTGCGCCCGATCGTTGCCTCATGGACAATCGTCGCAAACATGCGGCCGAACAGCGCCACCCCGAAGTCTTCCGGCCGAATCGTGTCGACCACGGCATCGATGCGCTTGCGGTCCAGCATGATCGCACTGATCAGCTGCGCTTCGGCATCGGGATTGATCAAAGGGTCGGTTGGCACCGATTTTTCCACTTCGGCTGCCCAGGTCACGCGGCAATCTCCCCGATGCGCTCGAACGCGGCGATGAATAGGGTAAAGGCCTCCCGGCGCGCGGCGATCCACGCAGGGTTTTCGACCAGGTCGGGCGAGCGCAATTCCATCAGCACCAGCGCCTTGTGCGCGGCAAAGGCATCATTGGCGGCGCGCTGTTGGACGCGATAGATGGCCACGGTCACGCGCCACCCCCGATCACGATTTCGAGTCGCCCCGGCGCTTCCGGCTCGGCAAACTCGAAGGCCGGGAGAAACCGGCTATCGTTCACGCGCATGGCATCGGCCAGGCCGTCGAAGATGGGCTTGCACCGGTTCGGGAAGTTGACCCGGTCCCCCCGCCGGTTCGGCGGCACGAAACGCACGCGCACGACGATGTCGCCAGCGGCGGGCGCCTTGACCTTGGCCTCGAGTGCAGCGGCCTTGGCCCAGGCGCGCCACTTGGCAGTGACGCCGGACTTGCCGTGCCAGTTGCCTTTGGCGTGCCCGGACAGGCTCGACGGGGGAAAGGGCAGCGTGATCATCCGTCAGGCTTCCGGAGACCAAGGAAGCGCAGCCAAGTCGGCGAGTGCCTTCCGTGTCCCTTCCCAAAGGGGCGGGACGGGCATGTCCTCGGCGGGGGCGGAACTCGCCGCAAATCGGGCCATGATGCCCTCGAGCGAGTTGTCGAGTCCCATCCGGGCGCCGAGAACAAGCGAACGCTTCATGCCTTCGCAGGCTTCGCGGATCAGGGCGGGCGATGCTTTGGCAAGCACATTGGCGATGCCGGCGACCGTTTCGTCCGCGACCCTGTAGGGCGCGAGATAGCGTTTCACGATTGCGAAGCGTTCCTCTTCGCCCGGAAAGCCGATCTCAATCTGGATCTGGAACCTGCGCCAGATCGCGGCGTCGATCCCGTCAGCCATGTTGGTCGCGGCGAAGAGGAGGCCTTCGAAGCGATCAAACTCTTGCAACAACGCAATCGTGATGTTGTTGGTCTCGGCATCGCAGGCTTGCTGAACAGATCGACGTGCTTTTGCGAGCGCATCGAACTCGTCGAAGAAGATCGCGACTTCGTCGTCGGTGTGCCGCACTTCCTTGAAAAGATTGGCGATGTTGTTGCCCGATCCTCCAAGCGAAGACGAGACGACCTGTTGCGATTGCACCACGACCAGCGGCAGTCCGATGCGGGCCGAGATATGGTGCGCCAGCGTGGTTTTGCCACAGCCGGGAGGCCCGGACAGAATGGCGCGCGTGCGTGGCTTGAGGCCGACGACCTCCAGCTCAGACACCGCGTTCATCTCATTGAGCCACTGATGGAGCGCAGCGCGTACCGAAGAAGTCAGGATCGGCGGCTCAGAGTCGTGCGGCATCACGACGTAGCCGAACCGGCCGAAACGCCGCTCAAGTTCTTCTTCGGGCTTTCGCATTTCGTCCAGTGGCGTCGGCTTCATCTCATAGGCGCGGCGCGTCATTCTGCCGCTTCCTTCTCAGAGGCCTTCTCGGGGGCCTTCTTGGTAGGGCGCCACGCGTCCGGAATGTCCATGCCGTCGCTGCCAAGGGCCTGGCACCACGCTTCGTCCCACGCTGCACGACGCAAATCGCGCGCTGGGAAGGGGTTCGCGGTGACCGGCTTGCCTTCGCGCGCTGCCGCAGCGCCGAGGGCGCGCGCCTGATCGACATCCGGTTCGGGTTCGCGGGATTGCTCGGCAGGAGCATCGCCTGCGTCGTCGACGGAATCGGTGGCGTCGATCTCGTCCTGCGGTGCCCGATCCTTCTTGGTGATGCGCTCGATAGCCCACCGGCCGAGCGGGGTGCCGTCGAGCATCCCCAGCGATGCCTTGTAGACGTCCAGCAACGCCTGCTGCTCGCGTCGATCTTCGACTGTCATCTTCCGCAGGCGAATGATCTGGCGCATGATCTTGGCGTCGTAACCGACTGCCTTTGCTTCGGCGTAGACGTCCTTGATATCGTCCGCGATGCCCTTCTTTTCTTCTTCCAGGCGTTCGATGCGCTCGATCAAGAGGCGCAGGCGATCATCGGTTGCATTGGCCATGGTCAGGCGTCCTTCCAGTCTTGATCGCTGATTTCGGGGGTGGTCCAGTTCTGGATCACGCCATCTGCGCAAATTGTGAGGATGATGTAGTCGCCGAACCCATCGTCGCCGTGGCAAAGGAATTCGTCCGGCACGTAGTACCCGCGCCACTTCGCGATGCGCTCGCCAGCTTCGTCTGCCAGCCAGTATTCGCCCTGATCGCAGACTTTGTAGTGAACATTGGCTGTGGTGCCTTCCGGCCACCCTTCGATCTTGCCGTCAGCCAAGCGGATACGCGGAACCCACAGCTTGCCTTCGCGCAGTGGGATCGTCGGCGCGTCGTCATCTTCGTTCGCACCGTTGACGCTCGCATCTTCCCAGTATCGCGGCTCGGCCTCGACATGGATGTGAGTGGCGGTGGGATAAGCTCTCTGTGCCATGTCAGGCTTCCTTGTCGTTGAGAATGGCGGGGATGGGCTGGCCCGAGCAGCGCGCGACCTCACGGGCCATGGCGCGGATGCGGGCGCGCTGGTTGTCGCGGCCGATCTGGCCAAGCGCGCGGGCATGATCGCTGGCGGTGGGCACAGGCGGAACGGCATCGGGCTGGCGGCGAAACAGGCTCAGGCGCATGACAGCATCTCCAGCTTGAGCGCCGCATCGGCGGCGTCACGGGCATTGTTGAGCGGTGCGAGGGCGATGCGGCGCAGCAGGCGAGCCCGCTTTTCCGCAAGGCGCTGGGCCTCGATGCGGGCCAGTTTGGCGGCGCGCCGGGCATCGATCAGGGCCGAGATTTCCGGCTGCCGGATAGCCAGCGCCGCGGCGGCGGCCTTGGCCGGTCGCGCCGGCAACAGCACATCGGCGAGGATGCGCAGTTCGGGCCAGTCGGCGCAGAACCTGTCGAACGTGCTGACGTGCCAACTGACGCTGGAATGATCGATGCCCAGGCGCCGGCCGATGCCGGAAAGGGTCAGGCCCTTGCCGCGCAGCACCGCGCATGCGCACTTGCGGGCGCCCACGATGTGCGGGTCGCGACGCGGGCCGAGCACGGTATCCACGCTCAGGCCCAGCGAGCCGCAGATCAGGGCGATGATGGCGCGCGGCTGCACACCCGGTTCAGGCGCGCGAATGGCGGACGTCACCACGCCGCTGGTGCGCCTTTCGACGTCCGCGCGCGTCATGCGACACCTGCAAAGCATGCACAGCCGCTGTCGCCAGGCTGATATTCATACTTGCGACCCGGCTCTGCGCGCAGCCGCTCTGCGAAGGCGTCAAGCGTGAGGGGCTTTTTATCCCCGCCGCGCCGATCGGTCATCATCGCAACATCAGCGCCCAGGTAGACGCGCAGCTTGCGCTCCATCAGTGCGTCATAGGCGTATCGGTCAGGCTGGACGCGGAAGCGGTTGGCCCAATGTGCCTGCCCGGCCTTGCAGCAAAATCCACCGCAGTTGTTGTGGGGATAGCCCATCTCGTAGAGTCGTGGCTCGGCAATCCCGAATTCTGGCAGTGGCGCCACCATCAGGCTCAATATTTCGCCAGGCACATTCTCACCACGCATCAGGGCATCGTTGATTTCGATCAGCGGGGCATCAGCCTGCCATCCTTTCGCAGCAAGTCTGGGGCGAAGACCGCCGCCTTTCCCATCGTCAAAGCGGTGAGTTTCGTGTTCACCGATGCCGTAGACGAACACGTCGGCGTCACCGAACAATTCGCCGGTGCGCCAGCAAGCGCCCATCTTCCATGCGTCGTTGATCTCGCGCTTGAGGTACATCGAGCACGGATCAACACTGCTATTGCCGAGGAAGCGCTTATCGCGGAACACCTCCCACGGGTCGCGGCCCTCGACCAGCCAAACCAACTCAGGGATGGCGTCGATCGTTCGGGCGCGCAGATCCGCAAGAAATGCACGCCATTCTGGGTTGCCGCGATATTCCTCAATCGGAACGTCGTCTGGCACGCGATAGTCTGGGAAGTCGCCAGCCTTGACCGTCCAGTTGAGCCGACGGCCGGTCACCATCGCCGCACCCTCAATGAGGAAGCGATATGCATCGGCATCCTCATAAAGGGTGTCTGTAAAGACCAGGCCGAATTCCGCGCTGGGGTGCCGGCGACGGTCGATCATCGCTGCACGGAATGAACCCTGCCCGGCGGAAAACATGGTGTAGCGCGTCATGCCGCCATGCTCCGGCGACAACCGAACTGCTCATGCGCCGCGGCGCGGGTGCCGCAATAGCCGCAGACCCGGCTGTCGACGTGGCGCAGGGTGTCTTCGGTCAGCGCCCCGGGCTTGCGCTCGATCGCGACCAGGATGCGCACCTGACCCTCGCGCCGGATCTTGATCTTGCCGGCGGTTTCCAGCGACGACAGCACCGAACTGATGGTTGCCGGATGCAGGCCACGAATGGCTTCGGCGATGACCGGGTTTGCCGGAATCTGGCGCCCGATGAAGCTGCGCAGGTAATCCAGGATTTCGCGCTGCCGGTCGCGGAGCCCGTCCGGCGCGGAGCCGTTCCGCTTTCCCGCCGCCGTGACCTTGCCGGTGCCGACGATCTCGAACTGGTGCAGGCCGGGCTCGGTGCGGCGCAGCATCCCATGCTCGATCAGCCACAGCACGATCTTGTTGGCGTAGGGCTTGCTGATGCCCAACTCGGCCCCGATCGCAGCATATTCCGGCGGCGCGGCCCCGGCATCGGCGGCGCGCACCATCATGTCCACCACCGCCATGCGATAAGCATTGGATGCCTCGCGCGCCGTCTGGCCCATAGCGGTCCAGTGCACCGTTGTGATCTTGCCCGCCGTCTGGGCGCCCGTGGCGACGATGGTGACGACGCGGCTGCGGATGCCCCGCTCCACGGTGATCACGCCGTCGCGCTCCAGGCGGCCGATAACGTCGGGTGCAGTCGACATCGACGAGAGGCCCAGCGCCTCGGTGATTTCGGCGTTGGTCGGGCAGGGCAGGCCGGCCTTGGCCGCTTCCTCGAGCATGGCGAGGACGGTGTCGCGCGCGCTCATGCTGCCTTCGGCCCGGCCTTGCGCAGAACAGCGGCGATCGCGTCTGCGGCGTTTTCCAGGTCGCTGCGGTGCTCCACGGCAAAGGCTGCATCGAGCACGCCATCGTTCTCCAGCGCGCTGGCCACGGCATGGAGCACCTTGGAAACCCGCGTCATGCACGCCAGGTCTTCCTGCGCCTCGGCGATGATGCCCTGGCACAGCCGGTCATAGGGACCGGTGAAGCGCGAACCCCATGCCCGCTTGCCGCGCGCCAGGGTGATCGCGTCCATGGTGGCTGTGCCTTCGCAGTATTTCGCGGCCTGGTCCTCGCTGCGGCCCAGCGCAGCGCCCAAGTCGGCATAGGTCAGGCCGTCCTCGCGCTTGATCTGCGACAGCGCGCCAGCAAGCGCATCAAGCAAGCCGGAAGCGGAAAGGGACGGCATTCGTCCGGTGGATTGGCGGTGCTGCACTGCACTAAATCCCTTCGCATGAGCAGGATTGGAAACATTTGCCGGGGCGATGGCGGGTGTGGGTGGAGGAACCACCGCCCCAGCGCTCGTGGTGCGACCCGACGAGCTATCGGTGTGTCAGGCTGCGCGATCGGCGCTCAGCCCTGCAAGGATGCCTTCGGCTGCCCAAATGCCGTTGCGGGTGAGCTGTCGCTGCCATGCGCCCTCGCGCGGCGACCAGCGGAAAGCAGACCGCTTCAAATCCTTGATGGTCTCGGGATCAGGCTTGCCTGGGAACACCAGTTGCACGCGATCCAACGCCGTGTTCTTGACCAGGCGGACACCTGCGACTTCGCGTTCCTCGTGCTGTACATCAGCTTCCTTGGCCGCAGCGCTGATGGCCGCGCGCTTGGCTGCATTCTGCCGACGCTGGAGCCACGAGACGGCTCGGCGCGCGTAATCGTCCAGTTCATCGCCGCGCTTGCGTTCGGTCTGCATCCGCTTTTCATTTTGCGCGACCGGGAAGCGAGCGGGGCCGGTAATCGCCCAGTTAAGCGTGCGCGAACCTGCGTGCTGATAAGCCAGCCACTTCTTGACGTAGCCCGCAGCCCACGTGGCTACGGTGTCATCATCGGCGCCGAACATGCGCAGTTCTGCAATCACGTCGGCCATGATGCGGCCATAATCAGCCACGGCAGCTTCGGCCTGAGCTTCGACGCGGAACGTGCGATTGCTGTACCAGCTACGAATGCGCTCCATGCCGCCCGCAGCGTTGAGCAAGGTTTCGCGGCAGGATTCCGGGGTATAGTCGCTCATGGCTTATTGCCTCCGATCAGCGTTATGGATGGCGCGGCCGATGATGACTTCGTGGAAGGCCATCGCTCAGCGCCTCCCGACGTCAGCCAACGTTTCGGCCGCGATCACGGCCAGGCTCAGGCTCATCGCGAACAGCAGCAGGCGCGGCCAAGCCACGGCGAAGAGGTCGACGGTATCGACGATGAAGCCGGCGATCATGCCGCGCGCTCCTCTGCGGCAGCCGGCGCCACCTCTTCAACCGCCAACACGGCCTCCAGATGATGCTCGGGAATGGAGTTCCGCTTCCACCACCCTTGCACCGTGGTGTGGTTGCGATGGCCCAGGGCACGCGCGAGGGGGCGGATGCCGCCGCGCTTAGCGATGATGCTTTGGGGTGTGGTCATGTACGTTACGTACGCCATCAACATACGTACGTCAACGACGTTGATAAGGTACGCGGCAAATCGGATACCGGACGCATGTCCGAACAGAAAACTGGCGAAATCCTACAGGATCTTAAGCGGCGCGCCGGCATGTCGCTGGATGCAATCGCCCGTGCCGCCGGATATGCTGGCCGGTCATCCGTCCAGGTCTTTTTCAGCCCGTCCTACGAAAAGCTGCTCGACAGCGAGGTTGCACAAAAGCTGGCGATTGCCCTGGCTGGAAAGGGCTCGCCCCCGATCCAGCGCGAGGAGCTGCTGGCGCTGACAGGCGTGCTGCAGGCCAACGGCATTCCCGTTCGGTTTGAGGGGGCCAGCTCCATCAAGCCGACGCATGATCTACCGGTCTATGGAACATCGCTGGGCGCGCCGAGAGATTTCAACGGAATCGCAGTCGAACAGACCATGCTGAACACTGGCGCAGTCATCGAATACATCCGACGGCCGCCGGTATTGCATGGCCAAGCACATGTTTACGGGCTCTACGTGCAAGGATCTTCGATGTGGCCGCGCTATGACCATGGCGAGACCATCATCGTGGCGGACAGCCAATACGCGCGGCCACCCAAAATCGGGGATGATGTGGTCGTTTACATGCGAGACCTAGAGGAGGATGACGGCCATCGCTCGTCCGGGGTTCTCGTCAAGCGGTTGGTGCGGCGCACCGCTGAATATGTCGAGCTTGAGCAGTTCAACCCGGCGATGACCTTCAAGATCGCATCTGGCGCGGTCCTTCGCATCGACCGGGTTCTGCCGTTCAGTGAGTTGTTAATCTAGGGGGCAAAGATGGGGCGATGGATGATTGCGGGCCTGGCGCTCGCGTTGGCAGCCTTTGCGCCGTCAGGGGCATTGGCCGTTGGAATTGTGCCACAGCCAAAACAGAATGAACGCGACGCCTCCAGCGGCGAATACGACGTTGACAACTACCAGCATGAACCACCCGTAGAAATCAAGGGTGGCATCAACATCCCTGCGCAGCCGCCAGAGCCACAACAGCGACAAAATGAAAAACGCTATCCCGATGATACCCAAAATGATGGGCAGCAGAAAGCAAGCTGCGTCTATGATAGGATAGAGATGGACTGCGGTATCGCAGCTAATAAGGCCACCGTAGATCAAGGTCGTTACTCCCTTTTGGGTGTGATAATTTCAGGAATTGTCGCAATTCTAACTGTTGCGGCAGTATGGTTTTCCGCAATTTCGGTGCGGCAAGCAACTCGCCAAGCTAAGATAAATGCCAGGATTGAGCGCGCGTGGATTGACTTTGGTGTCGGCAATCAGGGCGTCAGCTTTGACGGGCAGGCGCTGATCCTCGACGCCACGCTTCAAGTCGCCAACCAGGGCAACATGCCGGCGGTCGATTATCTGATTTCCGCCGCCTTGAGCCTGCACGATGTCGATGACGATGCCCTGCCGCCGATCGGCACGCTCGATCTCTCCAGCGTCCCACCGCACCCCGAGCGCGCGGTATTCCCGCGATGCACTGCGAATGCCGCTGTGAGGGACGAGATTGAAGACGTCTTCGCCGCGTTCGGCGATCCCACGCTTGACCAGTTTGATGCCAAGGTGGTCCTGCGCGTCGCCGTCTACTACCGAACCGGCGTGGACGATGGCCTTCGCCATTTGACGGGCCGCTACTTCCATGTCCGGTTCCACGGCGGCCGGGAAACCGTCACGTTCGCGCGCGGCTCCAACTATGCCTTGGAGATCGTGCCGTTTGGGCCACTGATCGCCACCTGAGGTCATCAGGTTGGCCATCAATCCCGCGCCCGAATTTCTGCCTCGCTGATGCCCAATTCAGCGGCCAGAACAGCAGTCGCCGCCTCCTCTTCGTGCGGCCAGTTCCAGACGTTGTACTGCGCAAAGCTAGAGGCGCCATCGCTGAAAATGCGCTTGATCCGAACCTCGTCGGGCGCGGCCAGGATGGTCGAAAGCTGCCGCATCTTCGTCGCCAGCCACGCCAGCGGGCCGCGATTGAGCCAGCGCGGCGGCACGTTCTGGTAAATCCAGTATTCGAACCGCCGCCCGCGCGGCGCCGCCACTTTGCCCATACCAACCTCCACCAGGCGCCCACGCGGCGCCTTTTTCGTGGGCGTTTATGCACCGTACGATCACGCCGGCCAAACTTTTTGTACGTGACGTACGTTTTGTGTTGACGCACGTACGTCACTAACGTACGAATGTCTCCAACGCCGCACGACGCGGCAACGGAGACGGCAGATGCCCCTTGGCACCACCACCCTCGAAATTCCCGGCGCCGCCGCGATCGTCGCGGCCATCGCGCCCGAAACCCTCACCATTATCCGCCATACGCCCGTCGTCGGACCGGTCACGCTGGTCTGGGCCATGGACGAAGACGAGCGCCGCGCGATCGAAGCGCTGCGCGACGCCGCCGTGGCCGATGCCGTCGGGTTCACCTTCCACGAGGCCCGCAACAGCGCGGAACGCCGCCAGTTCGCCGCGGTCGCCGAAAATTTCGCCACCGTCGCTGACCTGCTGAACGCCCGCTTCGGCGACCCCGAAGCGTTCGCCGCCGCCTGGGGGCTCCGCGACTGGCACCGCCTCAACACCATCTGGCAGGCCGAATGCGCGCGTGCCGCTGCTGTGAAAGCTGCATGACCATGGAACCGATTCCCGTCCTCAAGGCGATCCGCGCCAAGTGCCTGGATTGCTGTGCTGATCACCCGTCGCTGGTGGCCGATTGCCACATCACGACCTGCGCCCTTCACCCCTTCCGCATGGGCAAGAACCCGTTCCGCGCCAAGCGCGAGATGTCGGACGAGCAGCGCGCCGCCGCCGCCGAACGCCTGCGCAAGGCGCGCGAAGCCAAGGAGGCCTGAGCGATGTCTCCTAAGCTGCAAATTGCACAGCAGAATGTGGCCGCCCTGATGGATGAAATCCTTCAGGTGTTCAAGCCGGGCGCGAAGATCGCCGTATTGGTGCGTCGCCCCGGCCTTCCCGACGAAGACTTTATGATGACGGATGATGATCCGCGCGAGGCAATCGCAATGATCAACCGCCGCATCAACGGGGAGGCCTGAGCCATGCGCCCCGTCCCCATGACCCCCACCTATCGCGCATGGAAGCTGCACAACGGCGTCCACTACCCGCTGCGGATCGAAGCCAGCACGCTCGGCAACGCCGTGACCGAGGCCCAGGAATCCTGCGCCCACAAGGACCAGTTCGTGGTGCTGGAAAGCGCCGGCGGCAAGCAGACGCTGCGGATCTACCAGATCAAGCAGGGCAAGGAGATGTGGGCCCGCAAGCCCGGCTTTGCCCACGCGGTGAAGGTGCATCAGCTGCGCGCCGATCTGATCGTGGAGCTGGCTGTCGAGGACTTCGCACCGGTCGAGGCTTGGCAGTGGACGCCTGGGGCTGATGCGGTTGGCGCGCCGGCGCGGGAGATCGTGCTGTGACCCCCGACCATATCCCGCCTCACATCGGGCCGCACGACGAGAGCGTGGCTGCGGTGGTGGAGGGTGCAGTCCCGGCCTCTCTCGCTGCTCAGCCCGTGTTGATGGCATCGGCGCAGGCGTGCTGCTGTTCAAGCGATGACTGTCGAGCCAATGGGTGCGCGATTGTGCGCGCGACGCGGAACGTGGCCAACGCCGTCACCACGGAGCATCCAGCCCCCTCGCAATCCGCCCTGATCGCACAGCTTGTGGAGGCGTTGGAGGGCATACTCGCTGTATGTGGCGATACGATGCCAGACGGCTATGTCGAAAACAGCATTCGCGGCGAAGACATAGAGCTCGCCCGCACCGCCCTTGCCGCCGCGCGCGGGGAAGGCTGATCATGGCCAAACCAACCCCGGACCAGACCATCGAAAAGCTGCTGACCGCGATCGTCGCGGCCGGCGGCGAACGCTTGGCCCCCACGAACCCCTATGAGGTTGCGCGGTTTCGTACCCTCTATGGCGTCGGCATCATCTACCGGAACGCCAAGGGCAAGCAGACCTGGAACCCCGAAGCCGAGATGGCCCAAGAGCACATCAAGGCCAAGAAGGGCTCCATTGCGCCTGTGGTCGTGGTCAACCGAGCAGGGCATGCGCAACGTCGTTCCGCCGTTCTGCGTATTCTTGATCGCGATGGTGGCGATTGCTTTTTCTGCGGCGACCCGCTGGCCGACGACGTGACGCTCGAGCACTTGGTGCCGATAGCCCACGGCGGCCCGAACCACATCAGCAATTTGGTCTGCGCGCATGCTTCCTGCAACCAGGAGGCCGGGCACCTTAGCGTCGCCGAGAAGGTGGCGCTGGCCGTGGCAAAGCGCACCGCGAAGGTGCCGGCATGACCTGGCGCGCCCTCCTCACCCAAGCCGGCATCACGCCCACCATGGCCGTGATCGGAACCGGCATCACCATACTCGCAACCGCCCTGCTGTTCGCGCTTTTCGGCGCGGCCGGGCTGATCCTGGGGTATTGATCATGGCCGCTGTCCGCGTCTCCGGCACGTCGAAAGCCGGCACCGCCCTTCCGCCGCTGCCCGATGGCACCCGCGCGCTGACCATGGATGAATGGAAGGCCCAGCGCGAAGCCCGGCGGCGTGGCTGGCTGGCCCGCATCCTCTCCCCACGCGCAGCCTCGCCGGTTTCCCCTGTCGGTGCGCGCCCGTCTCCCATCAGCGCTGTCGAGGCCGGTGCTGACAAGGGCGGGGAAGGGCAGTGAGCCGCGCCCCTCTATCCTACGGCGGCGCCGCCAGCACCATGCCCATGGCGGCCGGTGTGGATGTGCGCCAACCGGCAGAGGGATACTACCGCCACAAGCCCCGCGCAGGCGCCGTCTATGTCGGCGTGCGCATCTGGTACGGCGCCCCGCTTGATCCGGTAACCGGCGAGGAAATGGACCGGTCCTGGCGCTGGCAGGCCCAAGCCAATGGCGAGCCGATCGAACTGGATCAGGTCTGGCCGGTCTGCGCCGGCGATCCGATCACCGAAGCCGAATACCGCCACTACTGCGCCCGACAGACCTGGGCGCGCGAGCATGCACCCGACAGCGCCTGGGCTCAACGCGGCCGGCGCATTGATCCCCTGAGCCGATCCACCCCTTTGCCCTTCTGAGGAGGCAACTATGCCCATTGCCCAGCCCAAGCCCGTTTTCGACGATGTTGCGCCCTGGCCCGAGCAGCCCACCGCTGCCCGCGCCGTTGCCGGGCACAACAAGCCCCCGGTCGAAGAGGAAGCGCGTGCCGCGTTCCGCGAAGCGTTGCTGGCCGATCGGCCGGACTTCGAGCAGAAGGTCGAGGACATCATTGCCGGCGCCGATCGCGCCAATGTCGCCGATGACGACAGTTATGCTCGCGGCGGCAGCTATATCAAGCTGGTCCGCGCCGCGCTCGACCACGTCGATGTCGCCCACAAGGTGGCCAAGACTCCTTATCTGACCGGCGGCCGCGTGGTCGATGCCCAGAAAAATGACCTCGCTGCCAAGCTGATGACGGCGCGCAACAAGGTGCAGGGGCAGCTCAACGATTACGCCGCCAAGAAGGAAGCCGAGGCGCGCGCCGAGCGTGAACGCATCGCTGCAGAACAGCGCGCCGCCGCCGAAGCCGCCATGCGCGCTGAGCGCGATCGCCTGGCCGCAGAAGCTGCCGCTGCCCGAGCCGCCCGCGAGGCCACCAGCGCCGCCGAGCGTGAAGCCGCAGAGCAGGCCGCCGAGGCTGCGCGCCAGGCTGCCGAAAGCGCGATGTCCGCCGCAGCCCTGGCCCCGGCGCCGGTCGCGAAGGTCGAGCCGATCCGCAGCGACGACGGCGCCACGGTTTCGACCAAGACGGTCTGGAACAGCGCCGTCGATGACCACGCCAAGGCCTTCAAGGCGGTGAAGTCCGACCCGAAGGTCAAGGAGGCGATCGAGGCCGCCGTCGCGCGCCTTGTCCGCGCCGGCTCGCGCGAAATTCCCGGCTGCCGCGTGTGGCCGACCCAGCAGGCCGTGGCCCGCTGACCATTCCGTAGATCAAGGAGATTCCCATGCCCCAATACGTGGCCTGCCGTTTCCGCCCCACCGACACCCGAACCTACACCTATGTACACGACGGCGAGCCTTTGAAGCCCGGCGACATGGTGAAGGTCGCCGATGCCCGCAGCGATGGCTGGAAGCGCGTCGAGGTCGTGTCGATCAGCGACGAGGCGCCCCCGTTCGCGTGCAAGCCTGTCCTGGGTCTTGCCGAACCCGAAGAACCTGCGGCCGCCGAAGACGAGCAGGGCACGTTCTGATGATTCCGCTCCGCCGCCCTTTCCAGCCCAGGCCATGGGACCCGGACCGCGAGGATAACCGCACCGAGAAACAGAAGGCGGCGACCGAGCGGAACTTCCGGGTGTTCCGGATGCGCAGTCTTTGGGCTCTGGTCTACATCCTGCCCGAGCCGACGCGATCGACCGTGCAGAACCTGATCGACTTCGAACTGCGCCAGATCGGCGCGCTGCCCCAGCGCGAACACGAGAGCGAGCAGCGCCGCAAGCGCTTGGCCCGTCTGCACCGTGAGCGCCAGCGCAACGCCACAGCCGAAATCGAAGAAGACGATATCCCATTTTGACAGGAGAATACCCCATGTCCGTCCGTGCCGCCGCTATTGCGCGCCAAAATGCCGAAATCGAAGCCAGCACCCAGCGCGCTATCGCCGCCCGCGCGGCGCGCGACAATCCGCAGCCGCGCAAGATGACCGCGCTGGAATCGCTGTCCGCCCGCCTCGACGTCAGTCCTGGCTCGCTGCAGCAGACCTTGATGCAGACCGCGTTCAAGGGCTGCTCGCAGGCCGAATTCATCGCCCTGGTGATCGTCTCGAACACCTACAATCTGAACCCGCTGCTGCGCGAAATCTATGCTTTCCCCAAGAAGGGCGGCGGTATCCAGGCGATCGTTGGCTACGATGGCTGGATCAAGATCGCCAACAATCATCCCCAGTACGACGGCTTCGAAGCCGATCATATCGAGGATGGCAACGGCAACCTCAAGGCGATCGAGGGCATCCTGCACCGCAAGGATCGCAGCCACCCGACCAAGAAGCTGGTCTACCTCAAGGAATTCAAGCGCAACACCGAGCCGTGGAACAATTCCCCGCACCACATGCTTGATGTGCGCTGTTTCTGCCAGACGGTGCGCCTCGGACTTGGCATCCCGCTTGGCGTCGAAGGCATCGACGACATCAATGCTGGCGCCACGATGACGGGTTCGGATGCGATGGTGCTGCCCAGCGCCGTCGATTTCGCGGCCGAGGTCCAGCAGGCAAGCGAAGCCCATGATCCCAGCACAGGCGAGGTTCTGCCGCGCGATCCCGCTACCGGCATGACCGAGGTGGACGAGGAAACCGCCCGCGCGCTCGACGCCGACCACATCCCGCCCGCCCACGAACCCGAAGGCCGCGCCGACGAAGACATGGGCGAGGCCAACAGCGACAGCGAACTGCCCGCCTGGTGGAACCTGGTCGAAGGCCTCAAGGCCAACCTCGACGCCGCCACCACGAACGCCGCGATCAAGGCCGCCGATGACGTGTTCGTGAAGAACGCCGCCGGGCTGCCGGATGATGTGGCCGACGATCTGCAAAAGCGCATCGCCGCCGCCCGCCGCCGCGTGAAGGGGGCCTGACCGATGCCCGCCGCCGAACCCCTGAGCCATGCCGCGCGTGCCCGTCGCCGCGGTGAGGTGATCAGAGCCCTGCGTGCGGGCGCCGACCGCTGGGAAACCGCCCAGCGGTTCGGCCTGGCCCACAAGACCGTCAAGGAAATCGCGCAGCGCGCCGGGCTGTTTCAGCGCACCGGCTATCGCCGGCCGCGCACTGAAATCCCGTTTTGACCATTCGCCAGGGACGGCGCGTCAGTCCAACAAACGGCGCCGACAATTTCATGAGCAACACCAAAGACCAAGCACAACAGGGCGGCTTCGGCTTTCTTGGCCTGCTGACCATCGTGTTCATCGCGCTCAAGCTGACCGGCTATATCACTTGGTCATGGTGGTGGGTGCTGTCGCCGCTGCTGGTTGTGCCGGTGGCGCTGGGCAGCCTGTTCCTGATCGGCGTGGTGATCTTTGCCGTCGCTGCGCTGCTGTCGGGGTGCGACTGATGGCTGCCACCGCCGCCTTCTACGTCTGGCGCCGCCGCGCGCCCGGCAAGACCGTGGACAGTCCAGCCCAGAAGCTGCCGCGCCGCCGGCACGCCACCCTGGCTTCTGCGGTCACCGAGGCCGAGCGCCTGAACCGCCTGCAGCCGCAGGACGTGTTTCAGGTCGTGCAGGTGCTGGCTGAAATCGGCCCCGAGGCATCGTGATGTGGCCTGGAAACAGAACCCTGGCCGCATTCCCCGCGATGCCCTGGTGCTCGATGAGGACGGCAACGTCATCGGCTTCCGCAAAGTCCATGTCCGTTTGTTCAACGACTACGACAGCCGGGCCGAGGGTGATGATCCTTGGCCGGCCGGCGGCGGAAAGCCCTCGACGCAATGGGCAATATCCCGCCCGGCGCACCCATTTGAAATCCGCGAATATGAGGTTGTTTGATCATGGCTGAATCAACACCGATCGCTGCCGGCGCGATGCCTGAGGGCGATTATGCAATTGTCGAAGCGCTGGGCCACCGCACTTTGATCGGTCGTGTCAGCGAGATCGAACGGTTCGGGACAAAGCTGCTGCAGGTCGAACCACTGTTTGGCGATGTGATGCTTGGCCCGATCCTGCTCGGCGGCGGATCGATCTATCAGTTCACGCCGTGCAGCGCTGATGTCGCTTTCGCCCGGCGCCCGAAGTCGCCGTGCGCTTTCTCTCGTGCGAGCCGCTGCTGGGTCCGGTGGATCTTGGCAACCTGCCGTTACCGCATCAATGGGGGCGTTGCGATTGCGTTCAATCTGCACCGACTGTCGATGTGCTGAACGGCTCAATCTACTGTCCCGGATGCTGCGAGGGTCCGGAAGGTATCAATGGTCGCATCGATTGGGTGATCGCCGGCGGCGAAAGCGGCCCCGGCGCCCACCCAATGCACCCGGATTGGGTGCGGGCGCTGCGTGACCAGTGCGACGATGCTGAGGTGCCGTTCCACTTCAAGCAGTGGGGGGCATGGGTCAGCGAAGATCAATCGCCGGAAGACATTGTTTTGCCAGGAACGTGCACAGGGTTCTGGGGGGAATCTGGCCCGCATCTTTATCATGTTGGCAAGCAGAAGGCCGGCCGCCTCCTGGACGGCATCGAGCACAACGGAATGCCGGAGGTGCGCCATGGCTGAGCCCAAATGCATCCCCTGCGCCGGCAAGGGCTTCCGCTGGGTCCGAGGCCGCACCGGCCAAGCCCATATGGTCAAGCGCCAGTGCCAATATTGCAAAGGCACCGGGCGCGCCAAGCAAACTGGAAAGGGTCGTGGTAATGGCTGATCGCCCCATCATTTTCAGCGCGCCGATGGTGGCCGCTCTTCTCGCTGGCACCAAGACCCAGACTCGGCGGCTTCTGCGCAACCCCGAATACTATGGCTGCCCGACCGGCGATTGTCCGCACCAGGCACAGGCCCAATGCGATGCCGCCATGGGCGCGCTGGGCTTCGCCGAAACCGGATATGCCGTTGGCGATAAGCTCTATGTCAGGGAGGCCTATTTCCAGTTCGGCCATTGGGAGCGCGTCGACGGCGCCAAAACCAAAGGCGGCAAGGACAAGTGGGCATTTGTCGGCACCAAATCGATGGTGACGTTCGACCAGCCCGCTGATTTCCTGAAGAGCAGGAGCAAGGCATTCCTCAGCGCGCCCCGCTGGTACAAGCGCCTGGGCCGCTTCATGCCGCGCGCCGCCTCGCGCCTGACGCTGACCGTCACCGAGGTGCGCGTCGAGCGGGTGCGCTCGATCAGCGAGCGAGATGCAAAGGCCGAGGGTTTGGAACAGGTGTGTATCGGCAGCCTGCTGCCTGCATACCGTGGTGCTCCAGACCTGGAACCCCGTATCTATCCCGACAGCGCCTATGGCGACCTCTGGGACAGCCTCCACACCGAACCCGGCACGCGCTGGGCCGACAACCCTTGGATCGTCGCAGTGAGCTTCACCGTGGCGCGCGGCAACATCGATGGGGAGGGCTGACCATGGCCTATGCTGAAACCACAATCGTGCCGTTCGAACGGTCAATGTCGGAGATCGTGGGCATTGTGCGCAAGGCCGGCGCAGTGCAGATCATCCAGGCAGAAGGCAACGACGAGTTCATGATCCAGTTCACGCTGGCCGAACGTCAGATCCGGTTCCGCCTTCCGCTGCAAACTCGATACGACGGGCCGACCAAATCGGGCAACGGGCGCGCGATCAATGGCGCCAAGGTGCTGGAGCAGCGCAACCGCCAGCGCGGCCGAGCGCTGCTGCTGGTGATCAAGGCCAAGATCGAGAGCATCGAAAGCGGAATCGAGACGGTCGAGCAGGCGTTCTTGGCGAATGTGGTCACCGTCGGGAACCGGACCGTTCACGAGCGCATCGCGAAGTCCTTGGCTGAAGAATATCGGACGGGTCTGCCGAGCCCGGTGGCTGGGATGCTGGGAGGGCCGGCCAATGTCTGAGGACAACCGGGCGATTGGCCAATACTGTTATGCCGCCGGGGACAGCGAAACCCGCGAATGGTTCCACCAGCAATGGAAGATATGGCCAGCGCGCGCCGATAGCCGGCTGACCACGAACATCAGCTTCCATTACGGCGGCGTGGCAGCATTCCGCATAGAGCACGGGCGCGACCCCGAAATGTCGCGCGACTTCAAGGCGAATGTCGATTGGCATGATGCCAGGGAGGCTGCGCGATGACCTGGCCCTTCGGCAACCTGCGCATGTTCGGCTACAACGTGCTGCACATCGACCCGCCTTGGGCGTTCGAGAACTGGTCCGAGAAGGGCGAGGGGCGCAACGCCAGCCAGCACTATGCCACCATGACCTGGGACCGCATTGCGGCCCTGCCGGTGGGCCACCTGGCGGCGCAGGATTGCGCGTGCTTCCTCTGGTGCGTCGATCCGCTGCTCGATCGAGCCTTTGACGTGCTGCGCGCCTGGGGCTTCGAATACCGCACCGTGGCGTTCACCTGGGCGAAGCGCACGCGGACGGCGAAGGCTTGGCACATGGGCACCGGCTATTACACGCGGGCCAATCCCGAAACCTGCCTGCTGGGGATCACCGGCAGCATGGAGCGTAAGAGCGCGGCGGTGCGCCAACTGGTGGTCGAGCCCATCCGCCAGCACAGCCGCAAGCCTGATCGCGTCGCCGAGGACATCGTGCGGCTGTTCGGCGACGTGCCGCGCGCGGAGCTGTTCGCCCGTACGAGCCGGCCGGGGTGGGATGCCTGGGGGCTGGAAGCTGACAAATTTGAGACGGAGGCAGCATGACTATCGACCGCTTCATTCGCCTCCCCGAGGTGATCGCCCTGACCGGCCTGTCGGAATCGACCTTGCGCCGGAAGGAAAAGGCTGGTCAGTTCCCGGCGCATGTCCGCCTTGGTCCCAACGCCGTTGCCTGGCGCGAAAGCGAGGTCGCGGCCTGGATGGCAGAGCCGACCGGCTACAACCGCGCGGCCTGAAATTGGGGGTATATCTGGGGGTATCCCGCCTGCTTGAACCGATAAAAATGGCGGAATAGCGTGCCTTTTCGGTCATGTTCAGGCGGCCTCCCGCTCCGCCATTGCCCCCTCCGGTAGCACCGCGGGCCGCCCTAAAATCCGACGCTAGGCACGGAAAAACAGGCGTTTTTCGAAATCCGATATTTTCGAATATGCGAATGCGGCCTACCCAATCCTAGCGGACTTGAACCCGTTTGAGGCTGTTCGCGCGTCGGTCGCATGGCTACCCGATGGGGATGACTTGCGTACCGCCATGCTGTGGCTGGCGGGCGTGTCGGTGTTCACGGCCGCAGTTGACCGCGCGCGGCGAGGAAAGCGTCTGGTCTCGCCCAGTCCTGTGCTGGCTCACGCTACAGACATGCTGCGGATGACCAAGGGTGTGATGCCGGCAGCCGAAGCTGTCGCGGCTCAAGCCCTTGAAGGGGCAACTCCACGGCGATGTACCCGGCCTGGTGATCGCGCTGCTCGATGCAATTGGCGATCCCAGCAAAGCCCGGCCCGGATCGAACAGGCCATCGACCTAGGCGACAGATTGATGGGCGTTGGTCATGGCATTTACCGCGTTCGCGATCCGCGTGCACACGCCTTGACAAGGCTGTTCGCAATCTGGGGGCGGATGCTGGTCGGCTGGCTCATGCGGACGCCGTGGAGGTTGCTGCACTGGAGATTCTGCGCCAGCGCAAGCCAGAGCGTTCGTTGCAAACGAACGTCGAGTTCTACACTGCGCTTTTGCTGGAAGCGCTGGGCTTCGATCCCGACGCATTCACTTGTGTCTTGGCAGTGGACCGCCCCCGCCATCATGCGCCGATTGCGACAGTTGATATGGCCGTCGTGGCTTGCGTTATGCAATGTGGCCTGGCCGACCTGCGGCGCTTGAATGACTGGGTCTGATCTATGGTGGACATTTCATCCCGCGAACGCTGCACCTGGGCGCAGAGCGATCCGCTGATGCAGGACTATCACGATACCGAATGGGGCGTGCCGCAGCGCGATCCGCGCATGCTGTGGGAAATGCTGATGCTGGAGGGATTTCAGGCGGGCCTCGCCTGGATCACCATCTTGCGCAAGCGTGAAGCCTTTCGGGCCGCCTTCGCCAATTTCGATCCGATCAAGGTCGCCGCTTTCAACCAGGCCGATGTCGACCGACTGATGGCCGATGCCGGCATCGTGCGGGCGCGGGCCAAGATCGAAGCAACCATAAAAGGCGCGCAGATTTATCGGGACATGCAGGACCGGGGGGAGGACTTTGCCGCATTCTGCTGGTCGTTTACCGGCGGCGCGCCGATCCTTGGCAGTGGCGAGAATTGGGTTGCCAGCACGCCCCTGTCCGAGACGATGTCCAAGGAACTCAAGCGGCGTGGCTTCAAATTTGTCGGCCCGACGATCACCTATGCCTGGATGCAGGCGGTCGGCATTGTCGACGATCACGCTCTCGGCTGCTTCCGGCGGCCATTATAACGGTGTGCAAGCGCGGGCCGTAGGTGGGATGTGGCGGCGGCCACAGGGGAGAATGCCGCCGCCACAATGGCCGATGCGCGCAACCGTGATGGCATGGCGCATGGTCATCTGCATCACTTGTTGTTGTTGATGATGTCGCGGTGCATCGGGGCGAGCGCTGCGATCAGCCGGTTCTGGGCGTTGAAGGGAATGTGGCGCTTGTTCATCGCCACCTGCAGTTCCTCTACCAGCGCATAGAAGCTGCCTTCGGAAACATTCATGCCGCGGTGGGCCTCGGCCATGGTCCGCCCGTCGTAGGTGCAGGGGCCGTGCATGATCACGCAGAACTGCTTGACCAGCAGATCCTTGATGCGGGCCTGATCGGCATTGGCAAAGAACGGCCGTGTGCGCGGATTGGCCAGCCAACGGTTCATGGCATCATCCATCAGCGCGGTCAGGCCTTCCTTGCCGCCAAACGTTTCATAGAGATGCTCGTTCTGGGTGATGACCGGCAGGGTCGGGTAGTGCGGCTTGACCGCCGGATCAGCGACGGGCGGTTCGGCCGCAGCAGGTTGGGCGGCCATCAGGCCGGCGGCGAGAAGCATGGTGATCATCGGGAATGTCTCCGGAAGAATGGCAGCGTCAGAAGCCGACTTGCAGCGAAAGATAGGCGGCGTGCTGGTTCTTGAGCGCGATATGGCCAAGATCGACATAGGCCGCCGTCAGCGACAGGTTGCGGCCCAGGGCATAGGCGCCAAAGATGTCGTAGGCGGCGTCCTCGCGGAAGGAATCCCCTCCCAGCGCGCCTTGCAGGCGGTTTGATTTGGTGCGCACTTCGGCGCCGAAGGCCAGCTTGCGGGTGAGCAGGTAAGCCGCCGAGGCTTCGAAGGTCGGCTTGTAGGCCTGGTCCTTGCCGCCAAGCCCGCCAAAGCCGAGAATGCCGTACTGGTTCGCCTTGGTCAGCCGCACGGTGGTGTTGACGAGCAGGTTCTTGTCCAGGAACAGCTTGGTGGCGGCGATGTAGAAATCGGTGCTCGATCGGCGCAGGCCGAGCGCGCCGCCCACCACGGTCCTGTCGTCATTGATCTTGTGCTGCACGCCCACCGAGATTTGCGGCACCAGCGTGTTCTGGTCGAGCACCGCATCGCCGATCAGGCGGATCTTGGCGCCGATGATGGTCTGGCTGATGATGAAATCGTTGCCCAGCCCGAGCGCCTTGCCGACATCGCGCAAATGGAAATTCTGGCGGCCGAGCGAAATCTCCAACCGGTTCTTGATGTTGGCTGAGGCGCCGAAGGCGACCAGCGCGAAATCTTCGGATTTCACGCCGGTGACGTAAGACTGGATGCCGAACTCGTCGCGCGTGCCATAGCCGCCGATCAGCGCCCAGGGCACCAGGCCGCCGCCGCCGGCACCCTCGATCGTCGAGACGCCGCCGGTCAGGAGCAGGCGCCCGCCATTGCGAAATGGCACCAGCTCGTGCGACGCGTCGCCGGGTGATTGGGTGTCGCCGCCACCGCTATCGGCCGGTGCGGCGGTCTCGGCGTCACCCGGTGCCGTCTCGGCGAACGCGGGGGCGCTGAGCGCGCAGATAGCCGCTCCCGCCAGAGCCGCCATCGCAGCCCGCGGAACATCGTTGAACCTCATGTTGTTCTACTCCACTGAAAGTGCAGGATCATTCGTCCTGCGTTGCATCAGATACGGCGTGTGCGCGTGGCCGGCGGGGAGGGGCGCGCATGTTCTTGCCCCTGGTCTGCTGTCAGGTTTGGGGGAAACGCGCAGGTTTCCCCCGCCCCTTGATGCCCGCCTGGTGTGCGACCCTCAGGGCAACAGAACGGCGTCGATGACGTGGATCACGCCATTGCTCTGGTTGACGTCGGGAATGGTGACCGTGGCCACGCCGCCCTTGCTGTCGGTGATCATCAGCTTGCGGCCCATGGCGGTAACGGTCAGATCCTCGCCCTGTACGGTCTTGAGCATCGCCTTGCCGTGGCCTTGCATCACCTTCCGGCGCAGCGCCATCGCGCTGAGCCTGCCGGGCACGACATGGTAGGTCAGCACTGCGGTCAGCTGGTTCTTGTTTTCCGGCTTGAGCAACGTGGGCACGGTGCCGGCCGGCAGCTTGGCAAAGGCCGCATCGGTCGGCGCAAACACGGTGAACGGCCCAGGCCCTTGCAGCGTATCGACCAGCCCGGCCGCCTTCACGGCCGCGACCAGGGTGGTGTGGTCCTTGGAATTGACCGCGTTCTGGATGATGTTCTTGGTGGGATACATCGGCGCACCACCAACGGTGACCGGAGCGGCTGCGGCGTAGAGCGCGGTTGCGCCGATGGGCAGCGTGCTGGCAGCAACAAGGGTGGTGAGGATCTTGAAAAGCTTCATGATCTTGTTCCTTCTGGGTTTCCGCATAACCACAGGCGATGCGGACGAATGCTGCATTCATTTCGGCAGGGGCTGGGATAGTGGATGGCTTGCTGCCCCCGCCGATGCCGCAGCTACGCAAGCGGCCTGGCGCTTGGATGCACGTGCGCTGAAAAAATTTTTTGGGCAGGGCGAATGCTTGCGCAGATGGCGCGCACAGCGAGGCAGCGATCCGGTTCGCGCCCGTTTCGCTCCTGTCAGGCTGGCGGGAGCGAAACAGTCGTTGCGCCCCCGCCGCTGATCGTGCTCAGATTGTCTCGATCGTCCCCGTGGCCACGACGGGCCCGGTCGGCAGTGGACCAGGAGCGCCGCCCATCGGCTCGATGCTGATCGCCAGCGTCTGCCCCGGCGCGAGCGCGCGTTGTGGCACCGTTTCGAGTGCCTGGCCGCCGGTTCGTTGCAACACGCCGAGCGAACGCGGCGTGCCCGAGGCATCGATCACCCACGCCTGCGCGTCATGCTGGTCGGGAATGGGCAGCGCGCCGGTGACATGCAGCCGCCCGGGCTTGATCCGCGCCAACAGCGTGGCATGCGTCGCAGGAACATCGAGCGCAGCGACCAGCACGCTGTCGCTGGTCGCATGGTCCACGGTGGCGGGACGAAGCAATACCAGGGCCAGCGCAGCCGCCGCGCCCAGGCCCAGCGCGCCCAAGCCGATGGCTGCCGCGCGCCAGCGTGCCACTGCCCGCTGCGACAGGCTTGCCAGAGTGCCGCTGCCCTGCTCTGCGCGCAGCGCCTGCTGAACGCGGCCGGCCACGGCGGCTGGCGGCTCCACGGCCGGTCCCCGCGCGGAAACCGCGGCAAAGTGATCGCGCCAAAGTTCCACTTCGCGGGCAAACGCCGGTTCGGCAATCAGCCTGCGCCGCGCCGCGGCCAAGGCATCGCCTTCCAGCACGCCGAGCGCCAGTTCGCCGGCCAGCACCACATCCTCTTCGGACAATACGGGATCAGTCCTCGGCATGGAGGCACTCCTTCAGCCGGGCAAGACTCCGTCGAATCCAGCTTTTCATCGTGCCAAGCGGCACGGCCATGGTGGTCGCCAGTTGCGCATAGGTCAGCCCGTGGAAAAAGGCCGCGCGGATGGCGCCAGACTGCGGTTCGCCCAACCGCTCGACGCACAGGTGCAGGCGGGCATCGCCTTCCGCCTCGATCAGGGCGGCTTCTGCCAGCGTGGCACAATCGGCCATCTCGGGGACGATGTCGATCGCGACTGGCGCAACCCGCGGCTGGCGGCGCACGGCGTCGATCGCCCGGTTGCGCGCAATCGTCGCCATCCAGGTGATCGGGCTGGCCCGGCCCGGATCGAACGCGCCGGCACGGCGCCAGATGGTCAGATAGACATCAACCAATACGTCCTCCGCGATCCCCCGATCAGGGCAGATACGCAGGACCACGCCGAATAGTTTCGCGCTGGTGCGGCGATAGAGTTCCGAGAAGCTCGGCTCGTCGCCATCCGCCGCGGCCAGCAGAAGGGCGACCAATTCGGAACGCGGCAGAGCATCTGGTGCGGGGGAGGGCGGCATAGGACCGCTGGTCTAGCCGTGGAATGGCAGGGGACGCAACCGTGGCAAACAGGGAGGGGCAGCGATCGCATTCGCGCGCCCTTTCCCCGCGCGGAATGTCCCCGCCCGGATTTGCGCGGTGGCCGATCGGATCGCGCCTGTTGATCCGTTCGCGGCGCCAGAATTTCCACCTCGCGGGTGAACAGGAAATAGCTGTAATCGCGGTGGAACAGTCCACTGGCCAGCGCGTCTTCCGGCACCCGGAGCGATACGAGCAGGGCCAATGGTGGCTGATTGCCCCGGCCAAAACGGGCCGCCATCGCCACGCCCGGTCCGCTGTGCTGCGATACCGACAGCGAACTCGCCCAAGTGGTTGACGCCATCCGCTCTCAAGAACCTGCCAGTGTCGAGACCTTGATGCGCGAGCACCCGCTCCAACTGCGTGGCAAGCTGTTCGGATTGCGCTGAGCGGCGGCATGCCTTGATATGATTATTGCCGAGACGGCAAGGTCGTTCGCGTCGCTGCCATGGCTTCTGATTGGCACGGCGTCGCTCGCGTTCATGCACGTGCATCGTGCTGGGCCCGCTGTGCCTTGCGAAAGGCGAGCGGGCGCATGCTGTGTGCCTGGATGAACGCTTCGCGAAACGCCCGTTCCGAACGATAGCCACAGCGATCGGCCACCTCGGTTATGGGCAGATCGGTGTTGCGCAACAGATCGGCCGCAGCATTGATGCGGCACCCGGTGAGATAGCGAAAAGGTGTCGTGCCCGTTGCGCGGGCAAACACGTCGGCAAAGGCGGTACGAGACATGCCGGCCGCCTTGGCCATGTCGGCCAGTGTCCAGGCGGTTTCGGGATGACGTTGCAGCCGGCGCATCAGGCTGGCGCGCGCGCGGGAGCGGCCCTTGTCGAGGATGTCGCTCAACGCCGGGGCATTGGCGGCAAGGTGGGTGCGCAGGATCTGCGCCATGAGAAATTGCGAGGTCATCGTGCTGATCGCGGCAAATCCGTCTGACGGTTCGGCACTTTCTGCATCGAGCATCTGCACAAGGGCCGTGGTCCAAAAACGCAGCCGCGTCGCACTGTCGCGCGCGAGCAGCACGGCGGGCAGCGTTTTCTGCACGGGTGGCGTTCCCGCGCGGTGCGACAGGGTCATGGCGCTGCCTATGAGCACGCAACCGACGGGCCCATCGCCCCAGGCAATATCGACCGGGCGTTCATAGCCCTCGAGCGAGGTCGGCGGTCCGGCATTGGCATCCCAGACTTCGCCCATGTCCGTGTAGCTGGCCACTCGGCCGCCCACAGCCAGCCGGGTGGGGGCGCCACCCAGTGCCATCACGGCATCGCCTGGCTCCAGCTTGATCGTCCGCCCATCGGGAAGGCCAACGCGGCAATGCCCCTCTGCCACGATGAACATGTAGGGCATGCCACTCATGACGAAACCCTTCCGCGCGCGCAGCGTGAACCGGGCCAGCGAGGCGCCCACCAGCCGGAAATCTGCAAGCAGGCTGCTGGTGATCGAAGGTGCTGCAAAATCCGGACGGAGCAGCCGTTTTTTCGTACGCGTGACCATCACGCCCAGCATCCGAAGGATTTAGGCTCGAGGCAACGAAAATCGTCTGGCGCGTGATCACGCCGTGCCCGGACAGCAAGGGAGCAGGATAATGCCGTTCATCCGCGAGAGTTGGTATCCGGCAAGCTGGTCGTCGTCGCTCGGGGCAGAGCCGGTTGCCCGCACGTTCCTGGGCGAGGAGGTGGTGCTCTATCGCGATAGCCAAGGCACGGCGGTCGCCTTGTCCAATATCTGCCCCCACCGGTTTGCCGCCCTGGCCAAGGGCAAGCTGCATGGCGATGCCATCGCCTGCCCCTACCATGGCTTGCGGTTTGGCCCGGACGGGCGCTGTGTGCACAATCCGCATGGATCGGCGACGGGTGCAATCCGGGTGCGTTCATACAGCCTGGTCGAACGCCATGGCATGGTGTGGATCTGGATGGGGCAGGCGGAAAATGCCGACCCTGCGCAAATTCCCGTACTGTCAGCGCGCGAAGACGCGCAGTTTGACTGGGTGGAGGGCTATCTTCATGTCGAAGGCAATTACCAACTCGTCATCGACAACCTGCTGGACCTGACCCATGTCGAGTTTCTGCATCCATTCCTTGCAGACCCGTCGGACACGTTCCCCACGGAAGTGACGTGTCATGAAGAAGGGGAGCAGGTCGTTTCGCAGTACAACCGCCCGCAGTGCAATCGCACCCCGCTGGTCGCAGGCCTGTGGAACGACGCGCCCGAGGTGATCAGCCTGCTGTCCGTCATGCGCTGGCAGGCACCGGCCAACCTCGTGCAAAGCAATTGCTTTGACGTTGCCCGACACGCCGACATGGCCAATGCCCATGTGCAGGTTCCGTTCTGCCATCTGCTGACGCCAGAGACCGAAACCACGACGCACTATTTCTGGGCGGGTGGCCGCAACCAGCTGCAGGGCGTGCCGGCTGTTTCCGAAGGATTCCGGCTGGGCGTCGAAGGCGCGTTCAGGAACGAGGACGAGCCGATGATCGCGGATATCCAGGGGCGCATGAAGGGGCGCGAACTGTTCGACATGAAGCCCCTGCTGCTGCCGATCGACAAGTCAGCCGTGCTCGCGCGTCGGCGGGTGAGCGCCCTGTTGAAGGCCGAACTGGACTAAACATCCTGGATTGCGTGGCTGGCATTCCTGCAGCACGGGCCGCAAGGCGTTTCGGCTGGCCAGCCCCGCAGTCCATCCCCCCAACCGATCGCGATCATCAAGCCGTCGCTGCCGGAAAGGGGGAGGGGGCTTCCAGGTAATAGCCCGAAATATCAAAAGTGCGGCAGCATCTTGCCGTTCAGGCCAATTTTTGGAACATCCATGCTCAATCGCGGGCCGCGCATGGAGCTACAATCATGGACCAGATCGATCGCCGCATTCTGAACGCCCTGCAAAGCGACGGTCGGATGACCAACCAGGATCTGTCCGAGCAGGTTGGCCTCTCGCCCTCTCCGTGCCTGCGCCGTTTGCGCGCCCTGGAAAGCGAGGGCGTGATCTTCCGCTATGTCGCGCTGGTCGATCCCATCTCGGTTGGCCTGCCGGTCACCGCGTTCATTCGCGTGCGGCTGGATCGGCAGGATGACCGCCATCTGGCGCAGTTCGAAGCGGCGGTGGCCTCGTTTCCCGAAGTCATGGAATGCTACCTGATGTCGGGCGATTGTGACTACCAGCTGCGCGCCCTCTTCGACTCACTGGGCGCCTTCGAGGATTTCCTGCGACAGAAGCTGACGCGCATCGAGGGGGTCTCGCAGGTCACCACCAGCTTTGCATTGCGGCCCGTGGTCTACAAGACCTCCCTTCCAATCTAGCGCCGCGGCCAACGGCCTCTCGCTTGCAACGTCATGGCTCCAGGAAAAGTTCTGCTGCGGCATCGATGACGGCCTCGCTGTCCAGCCGATATGCGCGGTAGAGATCGGGCAGATCGCCGGTCTGGCCAAACCGGTCGGTGCCGAGCGGGCTGACGCGCATGCCTTTCACGCCGCCAAGCCACGACAGCGCGCCGGGTGAGCCGTCGATCAGCGTTACCAGGCCGGCGCCCGGTGCAAGCGGCGCCAGCAGGGCTTCGGCATGGCAGGGCGCTGGCGATCCGGCGGTCCAACGTGCCGCGTGGCGCTCCGACCAGCCGCGATGCAAGAGGTCGGGCGAGGTTACGTTGAGCAGGCCCAGGCCAGGGATGTCATCGACCAGCTGTTCCCAGGCCGCGAGCGCTTCGGTGACCACCACGCCGGTGAACACGATCGCCGCATCCGCGCCTTCGGCCGGGCGGCGCAGCCAGTAGCCGCCCTTCAAGGCGTCTTCC
>CAYXUN010000011.1:72033-72268 GCA_964468165.1 uncultured Novosphingobium sp.
GCCGGCCCCCTCCCGGGGTTCGCCCCGCCTGTTATCACCGCGGCGGGTGTCGGGGGGCCCCGCCGGCGTCGTCAGGCGCAGATAGACCGAGCCGCCATCGACCTGCTGCATGTGATCGAACGCGAAAGCCATCATCGCGGCCAGTTCATCGGCATAGGCCGGCTCGAAATAGGTCAGGTTGGGCTGCCCCATGCCGATCAGCGGGGTGTTGATCGACTGGTGCGCGCCGCCTTCC
>CAYXUN010000012.1:0-15428 GCA_964468165.1 uncultured Novosphingobium sp.
TAGCGGATGTCGGTGATTTTCCAGCCTTCCTCCTTGCGGGCCATGGCGATCACCTGGTGCACGGTGGGGCCATCGGCCACGCCGCTGCGGGTCACGGTGACGTGGGCCAGGGCCTTGTGGGCATCGGCATGGGTGATCACGATGGTCTGCTGCAGATCGGTGGGATTGTTGCACAGGCAGAGCGGATTGCCCGCCAGCGACGAGCCGGTACCGCGGGTGGTATCGGCCAGCATCCCGGCCATTTCCTCGGAGAAATAGCGGTGGCGCAAGTCGCCCACGGTTGAAACCGCGCCGCCCAGGCCATCGTCGGCAAACATCGCCTTGAGAAATTCGGTGGGATCATCGGGTGTCGCCGCCGAGAAAATGCCGGCCTGGCTGCTGGCGCCGGCCGGATCGGCATCGAGCGTGCCGGCGATATCGGGCGTGTCGGCATCGTGCGAAAACAGCCGCGACAGCCGGCTGCAGCCGGTGGTGCCGGCCAACACGGCCGTGGCGAGGGCGATGGTGACGAAAAGCTTGGTCTTCATGCCAGGTGCTTGGCTCGCTGCAAAGTCCTGGTCCCCGCCCGCGATGATAGCCGGGGCTGGGCGGCTTGGCGATACAAATCATGTGATGGCGGCTTGACCGGCCGCGGGATTGCAGGCAGAACAATAACAATTGTTAGAAAATGAGTCCCGGCTGCGGGACCGTGATGGGAGAGATCTGCCGGTGAAACTGCACCTGCCGCCCCGCGTCAGCCCCCAGGGCTTTGCCGCCGCGCTCAAGGCCTATGAAGGCGTGGTGGGCAAGGACTGGGTCATGGCCAGCGAAAGCGACCGTGACGCCTATTCCGATATCTATGCGCCTGGCGATGCCGAGCAATGGGCCGCCAGTGCCGCGGTGGCGCCGGCCAATGTGGAAGAAGTGCAGGCGTGCCTGCGCCTTGCCAACGAACACAAGACCCCGCTGTGGCCGGTCGCGCGTGGCAAGAACCTGGGCTATGGCACGGCCGCGCCGCGCATGGCCGGTTCGATCGTGCTCGATCTGGGACGCATGAACAAGATCATCGACATCGATCCCAAGCTGGCCACCTGCGTGGTGGAGCCGGGCGTGGGGTTCTTTGACTTGCATGATGCGATCCTGCGCGGCAACCACCCCTTGTGGATGAGCGTGCCGGGCAATGGCTGGGGCTCGGTGATCGGCAACGCGCTCGATCACGGCATCGGTTACACGCCCTATGGCCTGCATGCCCGCAACCTGTGCGGGCTGGAAGTGGTGCTGCCCGATGGCGATCTGCTGCGCACCGGCATGGGGGCGATGACCGGCAACCCGGCCTGGCACCTGTTTCCGTTCAGCTATGGCCCGACCTACGACCTGGCGTTCACCCAGTCCAACCTGGGCGTGGTCACCAAGGCCGGGCTGTGGCTGCAACCCGCGCCCGAAGCCTCGCTGGAACTGATCTTCGACATTCCCGAAGAGGGCGATATCGGCTGGGTGGTCGATACCATCGCCCCGCTCAAGATTTCCGGGCTGATCGAACAGAACGTTTTCATCCCCAGCTGGCTGGGCAAGATGGTGCTGAAAGGCCAGCGCCACGATTTCTGGGACAAGCCCGGCGCCATTCCCGAATGGCGCGTGGCCGAGCTGCTCAAGCAGTACAAGCTGGGCTATTGGCAGGTGGCGCTGCGCCTCTATGGCGAAGAAAGCGTGATCAAGGCCAAGGCCGAGATCGTCAAGGCAGCGATGAAGCGCCACCTGGCCGCGCCGCCGCAGGAAAACTGGTGGCGGCAGGGCGACGCCATCGGCCAGTACGAGATCACCATGGGCGTGCCCTCGGCCGTGCCGCTGCAGATGTCTGACTGGATCGGCGGGCGCGGCGCGCACATGGGCTTTTCCCCGGTGGTGCCGGCAAGCAGCGAGCATGTGCTGGGGCAACTCAAGCGCAGCCGCAAGATCATCGCCGATCACGACGTGGATTTCTATGCCAGCTTCACCATCGGCGGGCGCTTTGCCAACAACATCAACATGCTGATGTACGATCGCGACGATGCCGCGATGGTTTCGAACATGAAGGCGCTGTTCAACGCGCTGATCAGCGAGACGGCCAAGGCCGGCTATGGCGAATACCGCACGCACCTGGGCTGGATGGACCCGGTGATGGACACGTTCGATTATAACAACCACGCGCTGCGCCGGTTCGACGAGCGGGTGAAGAACGCGCTCGATCCCAACGGCATCATTGCCCCGGGCAAGCAGGGGGTGTGGCCCGCCGCCTATGCCGCGCAGCGCCATTCCGCGCCGCAGGATACCGCGACCAAGGGAGGCAAGGCATGACGCGCACCATTCTCGCCGTTGCGGCGATCGTTCTGGGCGCCTCGGTGGCGCTAGCGCAGGCTGGGGCGCAGGTTGGGGCGCCGCCGGCTCCGCCCCACATGGGCCCGCCGCCACCCTATCAGCTGCGCCCGGCCTATCCGGCGGGCGATCGCACTGCGGCCGGCGGCAATGGCAAGGTGCTGTTCGAGGCGCACTGCGGCTATTGCCACCTGGCCGGGGGCATGGGCACCAACCTGGTGACCAAGCAGCAGATGATGATGGGCCGCACGCCCGACCAGGGCCTGCTGGCCAACCGCACCGATCTTACCGCCGATTACGTCAAGGCCGTGGTGCGCGGCGGCAAGGGCGCCATGCCCACGCAGACCCGCGTCGATATCACCGATGCCGAACTCGATGCCGTGGCAAAGTACCTGGGGAAGGCGGGCTGATGCGCGGGGCGATCGATCGCCGCACCCTGCTGCGCAGCGGCGCGCTGGGGGCTGCGGGCGTGGGGCTGCCGGCCGGTGCCCAGGCCCTGGTGGCGCCTGCGCTGGTGGTGTTTGACAGCCGCGTGGCGGAAAGCCGCGCCTTTGCCGCCGGCTTTGCGCTGGCCGCGCGCCACGATCTGGCGCTCGGCCCCCTGGCGCTGCGCCGCCGCCTGGCCACGCTGGACCAGGGACGCGTCGAAGGGCTGACGGGGTGGAGCGACTGGGTCATGCTGCGCGGTGCCGCGCGCGGGCAGGGTTTGCGCGCCACGGCCGAGCGCGCGGTGGCGGCACCGCTGTCGGGCAAGCGGCACCTGTTCCGCTGGAGCATGGCGGCGCGCAGCTGATCTGCCCTTTGAGGCAGCAAACGTGAAACGCACGCAGATGGCGGCTTGACCGCCGGCAATCCGCATTTAGTATGCAACACTAACAAATACCGGGGTAACCGGAATCGGGAGAGTCGATGCCATAGCTGCGTGTTCGCCTGTGGTTTTTGCCCGCCAGCCTGGCGCTTCCCGGTTCCGTCGATATGCGGATGAGGAGAAGCCATGCGTGCGATTGATTACTTCGACCGGGGCCATGACCGCGATCCCGCGCGGCTGGCAGTTGTCGATACGCAAACCGGCCTGAAGCTGACCTTTGCCCAAACCAAGCAATTGAGCGAGCAGATCGCCGCCGCGCTGCAACGCCACGGCTTTGAAAACCAGGATCTGCTGGGTCTTTATGGCCCCAACGATGGCATGCTCCTGGTCGTGCTGCTGGCGATGTGGCGCGCCAATGGCAAGTGGATCCCGGTCAACACCCGCAATGCCATCGATGCCAATGCCGCCTATATCAACTATGTGCGCTGCAAGTGGCTGGTCTATCATTCCAGCAAGGCCGATGAAGTGGCGCAGTTGAAGGCGCTGTGCCCGGTGATGCAGCACTTTGTCTGCCTCGACCGGCGCATGGGCGATGATCCGAGCCTGGAAGAGTTCATAGCCGGGGTGACCGCGCAGGATTTCGTCGAGCCCGAGATCGACGCATTCGGCAACCTGTTCGACATGGTCGGCATCTTTCCCACCGGCGGCACCACCGGCCCGTCGAAGGGCGCCAATGTCACCAACCTGGGCTGGGGCACGATGATCGAGACCGCCGCTGATGCCATGGGCGGGCGCACGGCCGATCCCGTGGCGCTGGTGTCTGCCCCGATCACCCACGCCGCCGGGCCGATTGCGCTGTCGACGCTCAGCCTGGGCGCGACGCAGGTGATCCTGCCGGGCTTTGACGCCGAAGCCGTGCTTTCTGCGATCGAGGAGCACAAGGTCACCCACATGTACCTGCCGCCCACGGCGCTGTACCAGCTGATGGCCTCGCCGCAGATCGGCGCGCATGATTATTCGAGCCTGAAGATCTTCATCCTGGTGGGGTCTCCCTGCTCGCCCGAAAAGCTGCGCCAGGCGGTGGAAATCTTTGGCCCGTGCATGTGCCAGGCCTATGGCCAGGTGGAATGCCCGATGATCGTGGCCTGGTTCCCGCCCGAAGACGTGGCCCGCTTTGCCCGGGAGGCGCCCGAAAAGCTGGCCGCCTGCGGCAAGCCGACCCGCTCGATCAAGGTGGCGCTGCTCGATGACGATGGCCAGCAGGTCGCCTTGGGCGAGGCTGGCGAAATCTGCGCGCGCGGCGCGCTCGTCACGCACAGCTATTTCGAAAAGCCCGAGGAAACTGCCGAGATCCGCAAGTTCGGCTGGCACCACACCGGTGACGTCGGCAAGCTCGACCAGGACGGCTATCTCTATATCGTCGATCGCAAGAAGGACATGGTGGTCTCGGGCGGGTTCAACGTGTTCACCGCCGAGGTCGAGGCGGCCGTGACCGAACTGCCCCAGGTGCGCGAGGCCTGCGTGTTTGGCATCCCGCACGAAAAGTGGGGCGAGCAGGTGCACGCCGTGGTCGTGGCCCAGGGGGTGAGCGAGGCGGACATCATCAGCTTTGCCAAGGCGCGCCTCGGTGGGGTGAAGGCGCCCAAGTCGGTGGAGTTTGTCGACGCCATTCCCCGCACGGCGGCCGGCAAGATGGACAAGAAGGCCCTGCGCACGAAATACTGGGGCAATGCCCAGCGCATGGTGAACTGAACGCAGTGAACTGACCTGAAAAATCAGGCGCAAGAACGACGTGACATGGAGAGAGTGATGCGGAACGGGTTCGTGGCTGGGTTGGGCCTCGCATCGCTGGCGGCGCTGGCGCTGGCAGGGTGTGGCAAGGCGGTGGGTGATACGCCGGCAGGCGCGGCGCCAAGCGGGGTGACCGATGCCCTGATTGCCGCCGCCCCGCAGGACGAATGGCTCAGCTATGGGCGCGATTACGGCGAGCAGCGCTTCTCGCCGCTCGACAAGATCAACGCCGGCAATGTCGGGCAACTCGGCCTGGCCTGGTCGGTCGATCTCGATACCGCGCGCGGGCAGGAAGCCACGCCGCTGATGCACGATGGCGTGCTCTACACCACCACCGCCTGGTCGATGGTCAAGGCCTATGACGCGCGCACCGGCAAGGTGATCTGGGAGTATGATCCCAAGGTGCCGCGCGAAACCCTGGTTTCCGCCTGCTGCGACGCGGTCAACCGCGGGGCGGCGCTCTATGGCGACAAGATCTATGTCGGCACGCTCGACGGGCGGCTGATCGCGCTCGACCAGAAGACCGGCCATGTCGTGTTCGACAAGGTCGTCGTGCCCGATCCCAAGAACTATGCCATCACCGGCGCGCCGCGCGTGGTGAAGGGGCGCATCGTCATTGGTTCGGGCGGCGGGGAATACCGCGCGCGCGGCTATATCGCCGCCTATGATGCGCAGACCGGGGCGCAGGTGTGGAAGTTCAACACCGTGCCCGGCAACCCCAAGGACGGGTTCGAGAACAAGGCGATGGAAGCCGCCGCCAAGACCTGGACCGGCGATTGGTGGACGCTGGGCGGTGGCGGCACGGTGTGGGATTCGATCACCTATGATCCCAAGACCAACCTGATCCTGTTCGGCACCGGCAATGCCGAGCCATGGAACCCGGCGCCCGCCGGGCGCAGCGGGGATTCGCTCTACACCTCGTCGATCGTGGCGGTGAATGCCGATACCGGCGCCTATGCCTGGCACTATCAGGAAACGCCCGAGGATCGCTGGGACTTCGATTCCGACGCGCAGATCACGCTGGCCGACATGACGATCGAGGGCAAGCCGCGCCACGTCGCGCTGCATGCGCCCAAGAACGGCCATGTCTATGTGCTCGATGCGCAGACCGGGCAGTTCCTGTCGGCGACGCCGTTCGTGCCGGTGAACTGGAACACCGGGATCGATCCCAAGACCGGCCGCCCGACGATCAACCCCGAGGCGCGCTATGAAAAGACCGGCAAGCCGTTCATCGGCCTGCCGGGTGCGGGCGGGGCCCATTCGTGGCAGCCGCAAAGCTTCAGCCCCAAGACCAACCTCTTGTATATCCCGGCCAACGTGGCCGGCTTCCCCTATTTCGCGGCCAAGGTCTGGAAGCCCAGCGGCATGGGCTTCCAGACCGGGATCGATGGCTATACCACGGCGATGCCAGCAGATCCCAAGGCGCAGGCCGGCGCGTTGGCCGGCACGACCGGCGCGCTGATCGCGTGGGACGTGGCCAATCGCAAGGTGGCCTGGCGGGTGGACCAGGTTTCGCCGTGGAACGGCGGCATCCTCTCGACCGCCGGCAACTTGGTGTTCCAGGGCAATGCCCAGGGGCAGTTCGTCGCCTACAGCGCCGACAAGGGCCAGAAGCTGTGGTCGTTCCCGGCGCAGAGCGGCATCGTTGCCGCGCCGATGACCTATGCCATCGGTGGCGAGCAATATGTGGCGGTGATGGTCGGCTGGGGCGGCGTGTGGGACGTGGCCACCGGCATCCTGGCGCACAAGGGCGGGGCATCGCGCAACATCAGCCGCCTGCTGGTGTTCAAGCTGGGCGCCAAGGGGCAGTTGCCGCCGCCGCCGCCCAGCAACGCCGGCCCGCTCGATCCGCCGCCGCTGACCGCCACGCCCGAGCAGGTCGCCCATGGCGGCATGCTCTATGGCCGCTATTGCAACGTCTGCCATGGCGATGCCGCGGTGGCCGGCGGGGTGAACCCGGATCTGCGCCATTCCGGCGCGATCGGTTCGGCCGAGGGCATCAAGATGGTCGTGCTCGATGGCGCGCTGCACGAGGCCGGAATGGTCTCGTTCAAGAGCGTGCTGACCGCCGACGATGCCGAGGCGATCCGCCAGTACCTGATCGCCCGCGCCAACCAGGACAAGGCGCTGGAGGCCAAGACCGGCCAGCGCATCGGCAAGGGCACGGCGCGCAATTGACGCACGCTTGGCCCGGCGAAACTGTTATGATACATTACAGATAATGGAGAGGAGTCGGCCATGAACGAGATGACGACGATTTCGCGCGAGCAGCGCGCCTATTCCCCGCACGCGTCGGCCTTTCTGGCGCGCAAGCCGCAGCTGTTCATCAACAACGAATGGGTGGACAGCAGCCACGATGCTGTGATTGACGTGGAAGACCCGTCGAGCGGCAAGATCGTGGGCCATGTCGTCGATGCATCGGACAAGGATGTGGATCGCGCCGTGGCCGCCGCGCGCGCCGCGTTCGATGATGGCCGCTGGTCTGGCCTGCCGCCGATGGTGCGTGATCGCACCATGAACCGCCTGGCCGACCTGCTCGAGGCCAATGCCGATCTCTTTGCCGAACTTGAAGCGATCGACAACGGCAAGCCCAAGACCATGGCCGGCGCCATCGATATTCCCGGCGCGATCAGCCAGTTGCGCTTCATGGCCGGCTGGGCCAGCAAGATTTCGGGCGAAACCACGCAGCCCTATACCATGCCCGGCGGGCAGGTGTTCAGCTATACCGTGCGCGAGCCGGTGGGCGTCTGCGCGCAGATCGTGCCGTGGAATTTCCCGCTGCTGATGGCCTCGCTCAAGATCGCGCCGGCCCTGGCGGCGGGCTGCACGCTGGTGTTGAAGCCGGCCGAGCAGACCTCGCTCACCGCGCTCAAGCTGGCGGACCTGGTGGTGGAAGCCGGCTTCCCCGCCGGCGTGATCAACATCATCACCGGCAATGGCCACACCGCCGGCGATCGCATGGTCAAGCACCCCGATGTCGACAAGGTGGCCTTCACCGGATCGACCGAGATCGGCAAGCTGATCAACCGCAACGCCACCGCCAGCATGAAGCGCGTGACGCTGGAACTGGGCGGCAAGAGCCCGGTGGTGGTGATGCCCGATGTCGACGTGGCGCAGGCAGCACCCGGCGCAGCGGGGGCGATCTTCTTCAATTCGGGCCAGGTCTGTGTGGCAGGCTCGCGCCTGTTCGCGCACAAGTCGGTGTTCGACCAGGTTCTCGAGGGCATGGCCGCCACCGCCCCGTTCTGGAGCCCGCGTCCCAGCCTCGATCCCGAGGCGCACATGGGGCCGCTGGTCAGCAAGGAACAGCATGAGCGGGTGATGGGCTATATCGAGGCGGGCAAGCGCGATGGTGCCAGCGTGGTGATGGGTGGCGACGTGCCGGCCAGCGATGGCGGCTATTACGTCAACCCCACGATCCTGGCCAACGTGAACCCGCAGATGAGCGTGGTGCGCGAGGAAATCTTTGGGCCGGTCGTGGTGGCGCAGCGCTTTGAAGACCTGGATGAAGTGGCGCGCATGGCCAACGACACCTGCTTTGGCCTGGGCGCCGGCATCTGGACCAAGGACGTGGCGACGATGCACAAGTTGGCGGCCAAGATCAAATCGGGCACCGTCTGGGGCAACTGCCACGCCATGATCGACACCGCGCTGCCGTTCGGCGGCTACAAGGAATCGGGCCTGGGCCGCGAGCAGGGCCGCCAGGGCGTGGAAGCCTATCTCGAAACCAAGACCGTGATTATCCAGCTGTAAGGCGCTGACTTAAAGCGCTCTTTTTTCTCTTCGTCACCCCGGGCTCGACCGGGGGTGGCGCTTGTTCGTGCCGCTGTGCGGGTTTTGGTGCAACGCGGGACCCGGGATCAAGTCCGGGGTGACGAAAGATGAGGCGCAAATCGCAAGGACTGCATTGATGCCCATAGACCTGTCCAAGATCACCGCCATCGACGTGCACGTGCATGCCGAAGTATCGTGCCACGATCCCGAAGATCCGGTGATGGGCAAGTTTTTCGATGCGGCATCGAGCTATTTCAAGGCCCCGCGCGAGCGGCCCAAGATGCCTGAGATCGCGCAGATCTATCGCGACCAGAACATCGCGTTCTGCCTGTTCACGGTGGACTGCGAGAGCGGGATCGGCGCCAAGCGCGTGTCCAACTATGAAATCGCCGAATTTGCCGCGCAAAACGATGACGTGTGCATCCCCTTTGCCTCGATCGATCCGCACAAGGGCAAGTACGGCGCGCGCGAGGCGCGTGACCTGATCGAGAACTATGGCGTCAAAGGCTTCAAGTTCCACCACATCTGCCAGAACATCCACCCGGCCGAGCAGGTCGGCTATGCCATCTACGAGGTGATCAACCACTACAAGCTGCCGGCGATCTTCCACACCGGGCATTCCGGCATGGGCACCGGCATGCGCGGGGGCGGGGGCATCCGCCTGAAATATGGGCAGCCGATGCTGGTCGATGATGTGGCGGTGGATTTCCCCGACATGAAGATCATCCTGGCGCACCCGTCGTGGCCGTGGGTGGATGAAAGCCTGTCGATGGCGCTGCACAAGGACAACGTGTTCATCGACCTGTCGGGCTGGAGCCCCAAGTATTTCCAGCCGCAGATCATCCAGTATGCCAATACCCAGCTGCGCAAGAAGATGCTGTTCGGCAGCGATTTCCCGCTGATCCGCCCGGACAAGTGGCTCGATGCCGCGCGCCAGGTCGGCTTCCGCGACGATGTGCTGCCGGGCATCATGAAGGACAACGCCGTGCGGTTGCTGGGCCTGGAATGACGGCCGACCCGGTCGATATCCGCGCCTGGCAGCGGCTGGGCGCCGATGTCACCACCTCGGGCCGGCTGGAGCCGCGCGACGTGGCGCGGCTGGCCGGGCTGGGCGTGGCCCACGTGATCAACCTGGCGCTGGAAACCCATCCCGAAGCCTTGCCCGAAGAGGGCGCGCGGCTGGCGGCGGCGGGCATCGGCTATACCCATATCCCCGTGCCGTTCGACGCACCCGATGACGGGCATTTTGCTGCGTTCCGTGTCGCATTGGACGAAGCGCCGCGCCCGGTGCACGTGCATTGCATCATGAACTGGCGGGTGGCGGCGTTCTTCTATCGCTGGCACCGCGAGGTGGCCGGCATGGGCGAGGGGCAGGCGCGCGCGCTGATGGCCCGGCAATGGATGCCCGAAGGGTCTGACCGGCCCGAGGCGCAGGTCTGGGCCGCGTTCATTGCAGGCGGGCGGGCATGACGGATTTTGCCGGCCGCCATGTGGTGATCACCGGGGCTTCCAGCGGGATCGGCCTCGCCACGGCACAGCGCGTGGTGGCCGGCGGCGGCACGGTAACCCTGATCGCGCGGCGCGCCGCCTTGCTGGAAGAGGCGGTGGCAGCGCTTGGCCCCAACGCCGGCTGGGCCGTGGCCGACGTGGCCGACAAGGCGCAACTGCTCGCCGCGCTGGACGCGGGCTTGGCCGCGCGCGGCGCCATCGACGGGCTGTTCTGCAACGCCGGCATCGGCGGCACGTTTGCCGTGGTGGAAGACTATGACGATGCCGCGTTCGCGGCGGTCATGGCTGTCAATGTCACGGCTGTGTTCCACGCCATCGCCCATGTCGTTCCGGCGATGAAGCAGCGCCGGCGTGGCGCGATCCTGGTGACCGGCAGCCTGGCGAGCGAGCGCGGCATGGCAATGAACGCGGGCTATGTCGCGTCAAAGCATGCGGTGCTGGGCCTGTCGCGCGCGGTGGCGCTGGAACTGGCGCCGTTCGGCGTGCGCTGCAATTGCGTGGTGCCCGGCTTCATCGAAACCCCGATGCTCGATGCCCTGCCGCCTGATGCCGCCACGGCGATGGCCGCCCGCGTGCCGCAGGGGCGCACCGGCAGCCCCGACGAACTGGCCGCGGTGGCCGCCTTTCTGCTGTCGGATGCCGCAGCCCATGTCACCGCGCAAAGCTGGGCCGTGGATGGCGGCCTTTTGGGAACCCTGTCGCTGTAACGGAGTGCGACCATGGCCTTGACCTATTACCACGCCGAACCTGCGGCAAACTCGCTCAAATCGATGATTCCGCTCAAGGAAAAGGGGCTGGACTATACCAGTCGCTATGTCGATCTGCACAAGTTCGAGCAGCACCAGCCCTGGTTCACCGCGATCAATCCCGAAGGCCAGGTGCCCGTGCTCGATCATGATGGCACGATCATCACGCACACCACCGTGATCAACGAATACCTGGAAGATGCCTTTCCCGATGCCCAGCCGGCCGATGGCCCGCTGCGCCCGCGCGATCCCGTGGGCGCGGCGCGGATGCGCTATTGGAACAAGTTCGTTGACGAGCACGTGATGAACCACGTGTCGATGCATGGCTGGCACCGCATGGTCGGGATCATCGCGCGCAACATCGAGAACGGCGAATTCGAAAAGCTGCTGGAAAACATTCCGCTGCCCGATCAGCGCAAGAAATGGGCGACGGCACGATCGGGCTTTTCCGAACGCGACCTGGCCCACGCCTTGGACAAGATCACCTATGCGGTGGACAAGGTGGAACGCCAACTGGGCGAAACCGCCTGGCTCGCCGGTGACAACTACACGCTTGCCGACATCAACTTTTATGCCCATTGCGGGATGATGGTGGAGCGGATGTTCCCCGAACTGGATATCGCCGTGCGCGCGCCGCGCCTGGTGGCCTGGCGTGATCGCATGACCGCACGGCCCGCCGTGGCCGCCGCGCTGGCGGGCGAAGATCGCACCGCGCCCGGCCTGCGCACCTGGACCGGGCACGCGCGTTAAGAGAGGACTGCAGACAAATGGCCGGTTTCGTTCTGATCCATGGATCGTGGCATGGTGGCTGGTGCTTTGACACCGTGGCCGCGATCCTGGCCGCGCGCGGGCATACCGTGGTGGCGCCGACGCTGCCGGGCATGGGTGGCACGGCCGAGGAAATGGCGGCGGTGACGCTGGAGGACTGGGGCGATTTCGCCGCGCAGCATTGCGCCGATCTCAAGGCCCGCCTGGGTGGCGCGCCGGTGGTGCTGGGCGGGCACAGCCGTGGCGGCTTGGTGGTGAGCACGGCGGCCGAACGCCATCCCGAAGCGATGGACAGCCTGGCCTATATCTGCGCGATGATGCTGCCCGCTGGCCTGTCGCGCGCGGAATTCAAGGAAATCGTTGGCCCCAATGCGCCGTTCGAGGCGATCATCAAGCCGTTGCATGGCAGCATTGCCACGGTGATCGATCCGCTCGACGGGGCGGGCGATGTGTTTGCGCAGCTGTCTCCCCCAGATGCGGTGGCCGCTGTGCTGCCCCGCCTGATGGCAGAGCCGAGCGAGCCGCGCCGCCAGAAGATCGTCGTCACGCCGGAGCGCTGGGGCAGCAAGCCGCGCACCTATATCGAGTGCACGCAGGATCGCACGATCCCGATCGACAGCCAGCGCCGCATGATTGCCATGTCGCCCGGGGCGCAGGTCATCACGCTGGAGGCGGACCACAGCCCCTACCTGTCGATGCCAGAGGCACTGGCCGACGCGCTGGAAGCGGCGATCTGATCCTCCCAGCTACGGGGAGGATCAATCGGCGAAGAAATTCAATTCCAGCAGCACGTTGTTGGGATCGGCCACGAAAATCTGGCGCAGGCCGATCGCCGCGACGAAGTTGGTCTTGGCCTCCAGCCCCATGGCCGCGATCCGCGCGCTGACCGTGTCATGCCCGGAACAGTTGAGCGCGACATGGTGGATCGCGCCGGTGACGTGGCCGGGCTCCACCGCGCGGTCATAGGTGCGCGGGCAATCGGTGCTGTTTATGTGCAGCACGGCCCGCCCGCCCTTGTCATAGAGCCACTGTGCGTTTTGCGGGGTCAAGGGCGGGGGCGCGTCGCGCTGCTCAAGGCCGAGCAGCGCGACATAGAAAGCGCAGGTTTCGCCCAGGCGGTCGGTGATGATGTTCACGTGATCGAGGGCGTTGACCTGCATGGCGCTTCCTTTCCCGTCAGCTCTTGAACACGACCGTCTTGTTGCCGTTGAGCAGCGCGCGGTCTTCCAGATGCAGCCGCACGGCTTCGGCCAGCACGCGGCGTTCGATATCGCGGCCCTTGCGCACCAGGTCGTCTGGCCGATCGGCATGAGTCACGGTTTCCACATCCTGATGGATGATGGGGCCTTCGTCGAGGTCTGCCGTCACATAATGGCCGGTCGCGCCGATCATCTTCACGCCGCGCGCATGGGCCTGGTGATAGGGCTTGGCGCCCTTGAAGCTGGGCAGGAACGAGTGGTGGATGTTGATGCAGCGGCCCGACAGGAACTTGGCCAGGTCGTCCGACAGGATCTGCATGTAGCGGGCCAGCACCACCAGTTCGGCGCCGGTTTCGGTGACGATGCGCTTCACTTCCGCTTCTTGCTGCGGCTTGGTGTCCTTGGTGATCGGCAGGTGGTAATAGGGGATGTCGCCGATCAGCGAGATCGACAGCGCTTCCTTGGGATGGTTGCCCAGGATGGCGACCACTTCCATCGGCAGTTCGCCGATTCGCGCGCGATAGAGCAGATCGCCCAGGCAGTGGTCGAACTTGGACACCATCATCACCACGCGGCGCTTTTGCGCGGTGTCGCGCAGGTTCCAGTCCATGTCATATTGCTGCGCCACCGGCGCGATCGCATCGCGCAGCATTTCCGCGCTGTTTGGGCGGGGATAAAACACCACGTGATTGAAAACGCGGCCGGTTTCCTGGTCGTCGAACTGCTGCGCCTCCAGCACGTTGGCGCCCTGTTCGAACAGCGTGCCCGATACGCGGGCAACGATCCCCGGCACGTCGGTGCAGGAAATGGTGAGAATCAGCGGTGCGGCCATGGTCAGTGTCTCTCCCGTCGTTGTCTCGCGCCGGCCTGTCGATTTTGCCATTGCGAATCTGATTTGATATTGTATGTGTTGCATACAAATTTCAACCAAGCATTTTTAGTCGGGAGAAGATTGCATGGCCGCGACCAACCTTGACCAGCTGCTGCAGCAAAATGGCGACATCGTCGGCATGCTGCGCAACTCGCAGCTGGGTGCCTATGTCTATCCGGTGGTGGCACCGGAATTTTCCAACTGGCGTTCGGAACAGTGGGCCTGGCAGCACTCTGCCGTGCTGTTCGACCAGTCGCACCACATGGTGAACCTCTACATCCGCGGCAAGGACGCGCTCAAGCTGCTCTCCGACACCATGATCAACAGCCCCAAGGGCTGGGCGGTGAACAAGGCCAAGCAGTATGTGCCCACCACCCCCTATGGCCACGTGATCGGTGACGGCATCATCTTCTGGGAAGAAGAGCAGAGCTTCACCTATGTCGGCCGCGCGCCGGCCTCGAACTGGCTGCGCTATCACGCCGCGACCGGTGGCTATGACGTGGAAATCGAGCTGGATGACCGCTCGCCGATGCGCCTGATGGGCAAGCCGGCCAAGCGCAAGGAATGGCGCTTCCAGATCCAGGGCCCCAATGCCTGGGCCGTGATCGAAAAGCTGCACGGCGGCCCGCTCGAACAGCTCAAGTTCTTCAACATGAGCACGATGAACATTGCCGGCAAGACCGTGCGCACGCTGCGCCACGGCATGTCGGGCGCGCCGGGCCTGGAAATCTGGGGCCCCTATGAAGAGCAGGACGAAATCCGCGCCGCCATTCTGGAAGCCGGCAAGGAATTCGGCCTGATCGCCTGCGGCAGCCGCGCCTATCCGTCGAACACGCTGGAATCGGGCTGGATTCCCTCCCCGCTGCCGGCGATCTACACCGGTGAAAAGCTCAAGGGTTTCCGCGAATGGCTCGGTGCCGACAGCTATGAAGCGACCGGCTCGATCGGTGGTTCGTTCGTGTCGGACAACATTGAGGACTATTACCTCAACCCGTGGGAACTGGGCTATGGCTCGTTCGTGAAGTTCGACCACGAGTTCCACGGGAAGGAAGCGCTCCAGGCGCTGAACCCGGCCGAACAGCGCAAGAAGGTCACGCTGGCCTGGCATCCCGAAGACATGGCCAAGATCATGGCCTCGCTGTTCAACCCCGATGGTGACCAGTACAAGTTCTTCGACGTGCCGCTCGCCAACTACGCCTCGTCGAACTATGACCGCGTGGTCGATGCCGGCGGCAAGACCGTGGGCCTGTCGATGTTCACCGGCTATTCCTACAACGAGAAGCAGGCGCTGAGCCTTGCCACGATCGACCCGGAAATCCCGGTCGGCACCGAAGTGCGCGTGGTTTGGGGCGAAGAAAACGGCGGCACCAAGAAGACCACGGTCGAACCGCACAAGCAGCTGGAAGTGCGCGCGATCGTCTCGCCCGTGCCGTACAGCCGCGTCGCCCGCGAAGCCTACGCCGAAGGCTGGCGCACGGGTCGTTGATGTCTGACCGGGAACTACGGCTTTGCCGTAGTTCCCGGTATCCCGGCACCAGCCCGCGCCCCCCCCCCACCACCCCAAGGGGAAGATAGGTGGGGGGGGGGGGGGGGGCGCGGGGCCGGGGCGGGGCCCCCCCAAAAAAAAACGC